>JBBITF010000006.1:0-81817 GCA_037440925.1 Chloroflexota bacterium | reverse complement strand
TTTGCTCGTGCGGATTGCCAAATCCGCACATGCCTCCCTTGTGGGCAATCACCAATGACAGGGAAATTCAAAATCTTGGTTGATTTTGGCCGTTTTGAAGATAGCTGGGCTTATTTTCTGAGATTTCTGAAGAACCGAAAAATCGTAATTACCTACCATCATGCTCACCTCTCCCAAGGGGAAACGGACACATACACCTGCGCTATAACGATAGACTCCGACAAGAAAATCGGCTACAATCCTGCTTGAAGGAGAACGATGAGCTCATTTTTGCAACTGGCCTTCCTTATAGCCATCATTTTGCTGGCGGCAAAAGCGGCAGGCTATATAAGTATCCGAGCGGGTCAACCGTCTGTTCTGGGAGAACTGCTGGTAGGCATCTTACTGGGTCCCTCCCTGCTGAACTTGCTGCATTTGCCTTTTATCGAGGGAGAGAGACTGGGCGAAATTATCCAGGAATGGGGGGAAATGGGCGTATTGTTATTGATGTTCATTGCAGGCTTCGAACTGCACTTCGAAGAACTGACCCGCAATACCAAAATCTCTGCCTTGGCCGGAATTCTAGGCGTGCTGGCGCCCGTGATGTTGGGGACCTTGACCGGGTTGTTGTTCCAATTTGGGTGGGAAACCGCGCTCTTTCTTGGACTAACGCTGGGCGCCACCTCCGTCAGCATTTCTGCCCAGACGTTGATGGAACTGAAGGCGCTGCGCACGCGCGTGGGCTTGGGACTGCTGGGCGCGGCTGTGTTCGACGATGTACTGGTCATCTTGCTCCTGTCCACTTTTCTGGCAATCACCTCGGGCGGGACGAGCGTAGCCAGCCTTCTGCTGATCTTGGGAAAGATGGTTATCTTCCTGGCAACTTCGGTGATATTTGGGTTGTACGCACTGCCCAAACTGGTACACGCCACTTCACAACTGTCCATCAGCCAGGGAGTACTCTCGCTGGCCATCGTCATCCTGTTGTTTTATGGCATTGCGGCAGAGGTAGTGGGCGGGATGGCCGCTATCACCGGCTCCTTCCTGGCTGGGTTGATGTTTGCACGCTGCGAAGAAAAAGAACGCCTGGAACGCGGAATCTCTGCGTTGGCCTATGGATTGTTCGTGCCAATTTTTTTTGTCAGTATTGGACTGGCTGTCAATATCCGCGCTTTGGAAAGCAGCGCCCTGGTGTTGACGGGAAGCATCATTCTGGTAGCCATTGCCGGCAAATTCCTGGGAGCAGGGCTAGGGGCGCGCTGGGGCGGCTTTGAATGGCGTGAAGCCTGGCAATTGGGGGCCGGGATGGTCTCGCGCGGTGAAGTGGGCTTGATTGTAGCCAATGTCGGTATGGGAGCAGGCTTGATCAATCCCGGCGAGTTTTCGGCCATTGTTGGTATGGTGTTGGCCAGCACGTTGGTCACACCACCCATGCTGCGGGCGCTGTTTGCCGGCAGCCGGCCCAAGGACGAGACCAGGCCGAAAAACGGCCAGCAGGCTGAGGTTCCGGCAAAAGAGGCGGCACGTCCTATCAAAAAGAAGGTCTCGGCCCTTACACGTTCCAAGAAGGAGGCGTGATATGTACCTAATCCTATTCGTTTTGGATGATCCCGATAAATTGGACGAGGTGCTGAACGCCTGGGAGGAAGCGGGCGTCAACGGGATTACGGTGTTCCCCAGCACCGGCTTAGGGCGTATTCGCCGCGGCGCAGGCTATCGCGATGACCTTCCGTTAATGCCCAGCCTGGGCGACTTCTACAATCGCACCGAGGAGTTCCATCGCACGCTCTTTACGGTAGTCAAAGGCGATAAAATGGTCAAAAAGGTCGTTGAGGCTACCGAGACCGTGATTGGAGATTTGAACCTGCCCAATACGGGGATGATGGTGGTGCTGCCGGTCAGCCAGGCATTTGGCCTGGAACGAAAGACGCCGGAAACATAGCCTGGAGTACAAAGTAGTACAAAAGGAAGATGAAAATCTATTGCCAAAAGAGGGAGCAAAATGTTACATTATGAAGAGTAAATCGTAGATAGATGTAGACATCATTGAAGCAATGGAGGCGCCAAGCAATCTTTTGAATGGCGATGCAGCATGCAAACGGTTCATGAATGGAGGTCGTATGTCGAAGACTTTGTTGGCCATAGGCGCAGGGATTTTTTTTATCATCGGTTTGTGCCTGGTAGGATACGGCGTGTTGAGCGTAATTGGCTCGACCTCTGCGCAGGGCAGCGCAGAGTGGTTGACTTATGGCCTGGGATTTGGCCTTGCAGGCGCGTTCTTCCTGGTCGGCGGGGCCGGCCTGGTCTATCTAATCATGCGCGGGCAAAAAAGCGAGGTGGTTCAACAAGTGACAATGCAGGTAGACCTGCCCGGCGAGACCAAAATCGAACAGGTAAAATGCCGTTCTTGCGGCGGGACATTGACCGCCAAAGACATTACTCTCGTCAACGGCGCGCCGATGGTCAATTGCCCCTATTGCAATACCGTGTATCAATTGACCGAAGAGCCGAAATGGTAATACGTAATTCGTAAGGCGTCATTCGTAATACGTAATTCGTAAGGCGTCATTCGTAATACGTAATTCGTAAGGCGTCATTCGTAATACGTGATTCGTAAGGCGTCATTCGTAATACGTGATTCGTAAGGCGTAAGCGTGATGTGTTAAGGAGGCTTTTATGAGACGAGCGATGATTTCGTTGCTTGCCTTGCTGGTCATTTTATCCCTGCCTGCCAACGTACTGGCGCAAGAGTATTATTTCGCAGTGCCGCAGGAGACTGTCTCTGTATATTGGAACGAAGATGGCACGCTCTCCCTGTTTTATACCTTTGTTTTCGAGAATCAGCCCGGCGCGCATGAGATTGATTTCGTAGACGTGGGTCTGCCCAATGCCGACTATGACTTCAGCAGCATTTCTGCCGATGTGGATGGGAAAGCGGTCTCGATTTCATCGGACTATCAAGGTTCTGGCTCCGGCATAGCCGTAGATTTGGGCGCTTACGCCATTCAGCCGGGACGGCGCGGCAGCGTGCATGTGAACGTGGGAACGGTCAAGAATGTGTTATATACCGACAGCGAAGATGAAACCTACGCCAGCGCAGTCTTTTCGCCGACCTGGTTTGACAGAAAATATGTAACCGGCAATACCGAAATGAAGGTCACTTTTTACCTGCCGCCGGGCGTGCAGCCGCAGGAACCGCGCTGGCACGCGGCGCCATCTGGCTTTCCCTCCGAGCCGGTGACGGGATTGGATAGCAAAGGCCGCGTAACCTATACGTGGAGCAATTTCAATGCAAACGCTTACACGCAATACAAATTTGGCGCTTCATTTCCCAAAAAGTATGTGCCAGAGTCTGCTATCCGCGCCAAACCTCTTTTCGAGTTGCCCAGTATCTTCAACGGCGATTGGGTAACGGCCTTTTTTTGCTTCTTTTGGGCGCTGTTCTTTTTGGGTTCACCTGTTGTGAGTATTGTGCAGGCACAGCGGCGCAAGATGAAATACCTGCCGCCTAAGATCTCCATCGAAGGACACGGTATCAAACGCGGATTGACAGCGGTGGAGGCGGCCATCTTGATGGAACAACCGCTCGACAAGGTGATGACGATGATTCTGTTTGGGGTTATCAAGAAAAACGCTGCCGAAGTCGTGACCCGCGACCCGCTCGAACTCAAAGTTGCCGATCCGCTGCCAGAGGGGTTACACCAATACGAGAAGGACTTCCTGACCGCATTTCGGCCTGGAATCAATCTCAAGCAGCGCCGCGGAGATTTGCAGGATATGAGCGTGCGATTGGTGAAATCGGTTTCAGAGAAGATGAAAGGTTTTAGCCGCAAAGAGACGCTCGACTATTACAAAGGCATCATGGAACGCGCCTGGCAGCAAATTGCCGCCGCCGGTACCCCCGAAGTGCAAAGCAAAATGTTCGAAGAAGCCCTTGAATGGACCATGCTGGACAAGGATTACGACGACCGCACGCGGCGCACTTTTACCCGCCCCATTTTTGCCCCCTCCTGGTGGGAGCGTTATGATCCAGGGTATGGACGCCCGCTCAGCGCCGGCAGCGCGCGCCCGGTCTCTACCGGCGCGCCCGCTTCGGGTTCTCACTCTCGCGGCCTGCCTGGGGCCGATTTTGCGGCCTCGGTGGTAAACGGCGTGCAGACTTTCTCGTCTAAAGTCATTGGCAACGTGAACGACTTTACCAGCCAAGTGACCAATGCCACCAACCCAATCCCCAAGTCCAGCGGCAGCAGCGGCGGAGGAGGCTGCGCTTGCGCGTGCGCCTGCGCCGGCTGCGCCTGCGCGTGCGCCGGAGGAGGGCGGTAGATCGGAGTCCGGCCTAGATTCCGACATCTCCTGATGTCGGAACGACACAGTCCGAAGTCTGGAGACCTCGATTCCGAAGTCAGATTCAAGATACAAGCAACAGCCCTTTCTTCCAACCAATGACCGAAAGGTAGAATGGTCCAATGCTTTCATGACCGCCGCTGAACTCTATCCTTTCCGAGCAGGATTACCTCAATCGGCTGCGCTATGTTTTCTGGAATCCTGTCAAACATGGATTGGTCAGAGAACCTGCAGAATATCCTTATCGTAACTATGCAGACTTTCTGTCTCAGGAATGGTTCGATGTTGGCGATAAAGCAGTAGTATAGGTTGAAAATGTACCTAAATTTTAGATGTATTCAAAATATGGTATTTCATCCAAAAGGGGAGTTGCGAGGTTACGGGGGCCGAAGTCTGGAGACTTCGGAGCCCAAAACGCGCCTGTATCATTATCAGAGAGAGACCGATTCCGAAAAATCTCGCCTGCACTTGCGCCTGGATGCGGATGGAAGCGGCACGCTCATTGTCAATGCCAGTCGTGTGATGCGCTTGAACCCCACAGCCGCATTGATGGCATGGTTGTTTCTGGAAGGCCAGACAAAAGAAGAAAGCGTGCGCGCGCTTACAGCGCGATATCAGGTGAGCAGGAGACAGGCCGAGGCCGATCTTTCTTCTTTCCTCTCACAATTCGAAGAATTGCTCCGCCCCGATGGAGCATGCCCCATCCACGAACTTGAACTTGAGACCATCATGCCGTTCAGCGCGCGCCCGTCTGCGCCTTATCGCATGGACCTGGCGATCACCTATCGCTGTAACAACGATTGCGCGCATTGCTATAATGCCCGAGAGCGGAACTTCCCCGAACTGGATACGGAACAATGGAAACGCATCCTCGATGAACTGTGGCGCCTGGGTATACCGCACATTGTTTTCACCGGCGGCGAAGCAACGCTGCGCAACGACCTGCCCGACCTGATTGCGCACGCCGAGGCCAATGGACAAATTACCGGCCTGAACACCAACGCCCGCCGCCTGGCGGATATGGCCTATGTGCAACAATTGGTAGAAGCCGGCCTCGATCATGTGCAAATCACCGTAGAGTCCTGCGATGAGCAAATACACGACCAGATGATGCGACAAAAGGGCGCGTTCAGGCAGACCATTCAAGGCTTGCGGAATGTCCTGTCTACGCGGTTATACGTGATGACCAACACCACCATGCTGCGCACCAACGCTCACAAAATTCCCGATACGCTGGACTTCCTTGCCGACCTGGGCGTCCCGACCGTTGGACTGAATGCGCTCATCTATTCAGGTCACGGCCTGACGGTTGGAACAGGCTTGCGCGAAAGTGAGTTACAGCCCCTGCTCGACATGGCTGCACAAAAGACGGCTGCGCGCGGCCAACGCCTCATCTGGTACACGCCCACGCAATATTGCCAGTTCGATCCCACTGCCAGTAACCTCGGCGTGAAGGGCTGCACCGCCGCGCTGTATAGCATGTGCATCGAATCCAACGGCGACGTGCTGCCGTGCCAGTCATATTACACGCCGCTTGGCAACATCCTGACCGACGCGTGGGACTCGATCTGGAATCACGACCTGGCCGTGCGGCTGCGCGAGCGGCAGGGACTACCCGCCCAATGCGAAGGCTGCGACTTGCTGGCTGAGTGCGGCGGCGGATGTCCGCTGCAATTTGCTATGCGTTCTTGAGAGAGCAATATGACCGCGCTCGACGCCCACATCTGCTACATTCTGTGCTTCCCCGACGCGGTGGACCCGACCAACCAGCCGCCGGAACACATTCGCGGACTGAAGGACGCGCCATACTTTCAACCGGTGGAGGTTTCGGTTCGGGCGCTGGAGCAGGCTGAAGTCCAGGTCAGAGGCGTGAACGTGTGGGTATCGAAGCAGCGTTATGATGACCAGGTTCAGGTCATCGAGTGCAAGTTCCCGCTGACCGATGTCCTTGACCCGTCTGCCATTCAAAGGCGGGAGTCCATCGAAGAAGAACTGCTCTCGCTGCTGGTGCCAGAGCCTTATCTGAAAAGCGGCTTGTACGAGGAATACATCGTGTTGATGATTTCCTCGGTCAGCGAGGCAGATGCGTTTGTGGAAGCCAACGCCCGCCGGCTGGCGCATTTCATCCGCACACAGCGCGAGCCGCTCGACGACGCCGAAGTGCAAGACATCCTGATTTCACGCGCGCGCTATTCCCGCGACGACCTGACCATCGTAGATTGGGACGGCGCTATCATCTTTGCGCCGCAGGCTGACTTTCAATCCGATATCGAGTTGCTCAAAATTGGAAATTACCAGTTGCTGCGCTATCGGGCGTTAGACCAAAAATTGAGCCAAAGCCTGCGCGAGGTGGCCGAGCAATTCCGTCACAATCCGCGCCGCGCCCTGCGCCCCATCCCTACGCGCAAGCGCATCCAGCGCATCGTCCAGCATCGCCTGGAGTTGATGCTCGACTTTGAACAGACCGACCAGAACCTGCTGCTGATTGGCGACTGGTATACGGCGAAACTATATGAAATCATCCGCGAGGAACTGTACCTCGACAATTGGAAAGAAGCCGTGCGCGCCAAACTGGATAACCTGGAAAGCGTCATCGCCACCATCCAGGAGAATTTCTCTTTGTCCTGGTCTGGGTTGATGGAGCAGGCAGAATTGATTGGCTGGATTATTTTGTTGATAGGATATTTCGTCTTGTTCTTTATGGATGCAGGTCTTGTCAAATGACCTTATCCATTTTGCCCAGCGCTGCCCTCTACGTCAGCGAGGAAGGAGCGGGGCGTTGTAGGCGCGCCGCGCGCCCAGAGATACGGAGGAACTATGAAAATTTTCAACCGACTAGCCGAACAATTTACGAAAGTCAAGTCTTTGCCAGAAGGCGTCTATCACATGCAAGCAGGCGGAGAGGATCAAAAGCCTTATCGCCTGCACCTGCGCTTGCGCAAAGACGGTTCGGGCGTGCTTATCGTGAACGCTTCTACCATCCTGCACCTCAACCCGACCGCCGCCGAATACGCCTTGCATTTCATCAAAGGCAGTTCACCCAGCGAAGTGGCGCGCGAGGTGTCCAAGCGCTATCGTGTGAGCAAGGGAATGGCGCTGGAGGATTATACTGACTTCGCGGAGCGTATCCAAACGCTGCTGGATACGCCGGATCTCGACCCCGTCTCTTACCTGGACTTCGAGCGGGTCGCCCCGCATTCGGCGGACCTGACTGCCCCGCTGCGCCTGGACTGCGCCCTGACCTATCGTCTTCCGCCCGGCACGAGCGCCGAATATGCGCCGGTCAAGCGCGTGGAGCGTGAGTTGACCACCCCAGAATGGCAGCGCATTCTGGATATCGCCTGGCAAGCCGGCGTGCCGCATGTCACCTTTACCGGCGGTGAACCCACCCTGCGCGACGATCTGCTCGACCTGGTGGCCTATGCCGAAAAGAACGGACAGGTGTGCGGCTTGTTGAGCGACGGCTTGAAACTGGGCCAAAAAAGTTATCTGCACAGCCTTTTGAATACCGGCCTCGATCACCTGCTGTTCTTGCTGCAAAGCGAAAATCCGGCCTCCTGGCAGGCGCTGGAAACCATCCTGCCCGAAGACCTGTTCACCACCGTCCATCTTAGCCTGACGCCCCAAAACGTGGATGGCGCCCCGCAAACGCTGGAACGATTGTCGAGCCTGGGCGTACACAACCTGTCTTTGAGCGCTTCTGATATCGCGCTGCAAGAGGCTATGCAAAGGTTACGCGACCGCGCCGCCGAACTCGGCCTGACCTTGCGCTGGGATTTGCCCGTCCCCTACTCAGCACAAAACCCGGCCACGTTGGAAGTGGTGGACGATGCCGTTCCCAACGGCGCCGGCAAAGCCTGGCTCTACGTTGAGCCAGATGGCGACGTTCTCCCCGCTCAGGGCGAACCCGACAAAGTGCTGGGCAACTTGCTGCGCGACCCCTGGGAGAAAATCTACGCGGTGAAACCATGACCGCTCTCAGTCAAATTGCCGCCCACCGCTTCGAGCTTACAAAATGACGTTTAGGATTGTATTCCGCATTCATGCCCTCCTCCTTGCCATGTTGCTGCCGGGACTGGCGTGCCGGGCAGTAACCGATTTCCTGGATACTGAAGAGCAAATGGTTCATGTCCCGCCGACTGACCAGCCTTTCGTCCTCACAGAAGAGCCGCCGCAAGAGGCCGCTGTCACCTGCCCGGCCACGACCAGCGCGATACTCACTGCCGCCACTCAACCCTACGAGGGCGATTCGGGAGAGGAGGAAACCGAAGTACCAGAAAAACAATACCTAGTGACCTACCTCGTCTCAGGCGACGAAATCAGCCAGCCATACTACGAAGATATTCCTCCAGAATTCACCGCTTACCAAAAAGACGAAGCCGCACACCGCGAAATCTGGGGCTTCTTCACCAGCCTGATCCCCCTCGAAGAACGTGCAACCCTGGTGCAATTTTCCATCGTCACCGACGGGCAAAACAACCTGCTGGCTGCCGTTGCGCAGACGGTTAACGATCCTAACCGCTGGGTGCTAGAAGTGGACATCCTTGACGCCGGTGACTCACCCGACCTAACCTACACCCTGATCCACGAATACGCCCACTTGCTCACGCTTGGCGCCTCCCAGGTGACGCCCAGCCTGGCGATCCTCAACAACCCCGACGACGAAGACATCTACTACCAGGAAGCCAGCGCCTGTCCACAATACTTTACCGGGAAAGGCTGCGCCCAACCCGATGCCTACCTGAACGCATTCTTCGACCGCTTCTGGGGGGACATCTATGAAGAATGGCAGGATGTCAACCTGATCAAAGACGAAGATGCCTATTATGAGGCTCTGGACGCGTTCTATTACAAGTACGAAGACCAATTCGTTACCGACTATGCCCCTACCAACCCCGAAGAAGATATAGCCGAAGCCTTTACGTTCTTTGTCCTTTCCCCTCGCCCGGCCGGGGATACGATCGCCGAAGAAAAGATGCTGTTCTTCTACGAATACCCGGCGCTCGTGCAAATGCGCACGCACATCCTGACAACCATTTGCGCCTACCAGCGATGAACGACCTCTTGCGCCCCTTTCCTGCTACCTACTGGATCGAGCCAGGCCGCTTCTTAGCCGGGGAATATCCCGGCCGACCTCACCCCCTGCTCTTACGACAGCGTATCGTGGCGCTGCTGCAACATGGTTTTGACACCTACATTGACCTTACTCGTCCCGATGAGCGTGAACCCTATCTTCCCACCTTGCTGGAAGAGGCCCGCTATTACGACCTTGCCATCCTTCATCAACGTTTCCCCATCGGCGACTTTGGCCTGCCTACCCATGCGCAAATGAGCGACATCCTGGCAGCCATCGAATCCGCCCTGAGCAGCGGGCGAAAAATCTACCTGCACTGCTGGGCCGGCGTGGGACGCACGGGCACGACCGTCGGCTGTTACCTGGTTGAGCGCGGCATGAGCGGAGAGCAGGCCCTGGCGCGCCTGGCCGAACTCTTCCAAACCGCCGAACAGAGTTCGTATTTCGCGGCCTCACCCGAAACCTATGCCCAGGCAAATTTCGTGTTGCAGTGGAAGCCCCGCCTCGCCACAAAAAACCAACCGACATGAACTGGCATGAACGCTACCTCCAGCAAGCCAAATGGACGCGCGAGCTGCGCGCCTACCTGTTTGCGCGCGCTGGAATCGAACAAGCGCGGCGCGTGCTGGAAGTGGGTTGTGGGACGGGCGCCATCTTGGGCGACCTTTCCTCTCTCCCTGCGCTTCATGGCCTGGACCTTCAACCTGCTCCCCTTATGGAGGCCCGCCTGCACGCCCCGGCCGCTTCTCTCACCTGCGGCGACGCGCTGCACCTGCCCTACCCGCCGCAAACCTTCGATATTACCTGCTGTCACTTCTTCCTCTTGTGGGTTGCCGACCCTCTGCAAGCCCTGGCTGAAATGAAGCGCGTTACCCGCCGCGGTGGGCACATCCTGGCGCTGGCCGAGCCAGACTATTCCGCCCGCCTGGACCAGCCCGCCGAGTTGATTCCCCTCGGTCGCTGGCAAACGGAATCGCTCCGCAGGCAAGGCGCAAATCCCTGCATGGGCGGCAGGTTGGCAGAGTCCTTCTTTCAGGCCGGAATCGAAATCCTCGAAACGGGAGCCATCCAAAGCGTCGGCAGCGAAGCGCAAACGTCCAAAGAATGGGAGTTGGAATGGGCGGTGTTGAGGTCCGATTTGGCTGTTCTGCTCACAGAGGCGGAAATCCGCCGCTTCGAGGAATTGGATCGCCGCGCCAGAGAAAGGAGGCAGCGCGTGTTGCACGTTCCCACCTATTTTGCCTGGGGGCGCGCCTGACCAAACCGCCGCTGCGCGCAAGTACGAATTACCCAATCTGTGACGAGGCCCTATCTTTGGCTTTTGGGCCTGGCGTGGTACACTTCGCGCCATGTCCAAACGTGCCAAAAAAGTTCTAATGGCGCTGGCAGGCCTGATCCTGCTGTCGCTGTTTCTCTTGCAAATCCCTTCTATCCAAATGGCGCTCGGTTGGCGGTATGAGAAGTTCATGCTCTACCTCAAGAACGCCGTCCACCCGCCTGGTCCGGCTCCAACGCCCCTGCCGGTCACACCGGCTCCGCTCACTTCCACGCCTTCCTTCTGGTCAACAGCCACGCCGACAACCGCCTTACCGATGGCCACGGTTACGGCCACGCTCGTCCCTTTGCCGCACCAGGTTTTGCTCCCCTCCCCGCCCTTTGAGCAGCAAACTCCCAATAACTGCGGCCCCGCTACCCTGTCTATGGCCCTGCACTTGTACGGCTGGCAGGGCAGCCAGGCCGAGGTTGCCGAACAAATCAAGCCGGTGCTGCAAGATCGCAACGTCAACCCCGAGGAACTGGTCTACTACGTCCGTAACTTTGCCGGCTGGCTGAACGCGCAATATCGTGTGGGCGGTAATCTGGAAACGCTCAAGCGGCTGTTAGCCGCCAACTATCCGGTGATTGTGGAAAGCGTCACCTCGCTCGACCCCAACGACGCCCTCGGCCCGAATGACGACCTGTGGGCCGCTCACTATCTGCTGCTCACCGGCTACGATGACGCGGCCCAGGCCTTCACGATTCAGGATTCCTATCACGGCGCCAATTTGACCATTTCCTATGAGCAACTTCAAGCCGAGTGGCAGCCGTTCAACAATTTATACCTGGTCATCTACTTTCCCCAAGATGAGGCCGAGATGCAATCGCTGCTGGGCGCAGACTGGGACCCCGATGTCAATCGTCAGCGCGCCCTCGAGCTGGCCCAGGCCGCCACGCAAGACAACCCCAAAGACGCCTTTGCCTGGTTCAACCTGGGCAGCAACCTGGTGTACTTTGAGCAATATGATCAGGCCGCTTTGGCCTATGACCAGGCTCGTCAACTTGGCCTGCCGATGCGTATGTTCCGCTACCAGTTTGGCCCCTTCCTGGCTTATTTCCACGCCAACCGCAACGCTGACTTGCTGGCACTCACCGACTATGCGCGCGGCGTTACGGAAATGTCGGAAGAGGCCTGGCTGTGGTATGGCTGGGCGCTCTACCGGCAAGGAGACGCTCAAAAAGCCAAAGCCGCCTGGGAAAAGGCCCTCTCCATCAATCCCTCTTCTTACGTGGACGCTCGCAGCGCCCTGCAATATGTCGCTCCCTGAACCCCCTTTGATTTTGGCTCGTCCGAGTGATGGCCTGTCTTTTCAGACATTTTCTTACAATCCCACCCCATACATCTGGTCAGGGCAAAGAATGGAGGGGAAACGCGCCCGAAGCGACGTCCGCGCCTCGTAGCACAGGTGACAGGCGTCGGCGTAGTCAGAAGCGTGCTCGAGGCGGTATGTCGTCACCAGCGCGGCGGGGCCGCCGGAAAGCAGAGGTCCGCAAATGGGATGAGAGGCCACATCGTATTCTTCACAAATTTGCCGCAATGGTTTCTCGAATAAGTTGCCGAGTACAATCCCCTGGCAAATGTGCAAGTATCCCAGCGGGTCAAGGTGGACGCGGCCGGGCTGGCGCAAGTCCTCGTGCGGGCATTGGGTAAATTCGTTCCAGGGATGCAGGGCAGCGCGGGAGAGCAGTTTTTGAACGGCCCGCCCGCGAAACATGACAGCGGCGTCTACGCCGATCTGTCCGTGACTGGCGGCGGCTTCTGTCTCTTCAGGCTGAGCCACGCTGATTGTTCCAACCGGAATGCCCAACTGCTCTGCCGCCAAAACAGCATGTTGCGCCTGGCCTAGCATCTCTTCACTGTAATGAAACAAGTCGCAACTGACCGAGAGGTCTGCCAATTTGCCGGCCAGGGGTTGCAGCCATAGCCGCGCATCTTCGACAGTGTGCGCCCAATAGCCATTGGTGACGATGCCCACGCTGAAGCCCAGTTCACAGGCGCGCTCGACGCTGCGCACCAGCAAAGCATAGTACAGGAATGGCTCACCGCCCTCGAAGTAGATGGATTCTATGCCGGCCTCTTGCGCCTGCTGTAAAACCGACTCGATTTGCGCCAGCGTGAAGACGCCGCTTTGCCAGGGACTGCCCCAAACGAAGCAATGGTCGCACTCGAAGGTGCATTGGTACGTGAGCAAGAAGTGAAGGCCGTTTAGGCGCATGGTTTCTCCTTGATAGCAAGGCAAACCTTTAGGGTCTTCTTACTAAGGGCTGACCGGCGTTACCGTAAACGTAGCCGGTGGACTTTCTACGCCTCGCGCGCCAGAGGAGTCTACCAGGCGATTGCCATCGAAGATGCGCACCGACCAACGGTACTGGCCGGGAGCAAGCGCCGAGGGGAGCGTGTATTGGGCCGCGCTCGAAGTCATTTCATCCAACTTAAACGCCACCTGCCATGCCCGATCGCGTTCAGGCTGGAAATCCGGGCTGCTGGTCACGACGACAGAATCAATGAAGATGGCATATTGAGGATCCTGCCCGTAAGCGCGGCTGAGGAGAAGAGGCGTTGGGCCGGCCGGCAAATAGAAGGCGCCCAGGTCTTTCCAAATCCATTCGTTACGTGGGCCGCCGTTTTGCGCAAACTCGACCGTCTGACCGGCCATCGAGAGGAAGGTGCGCTGGTCATTGTCTTCACGCTTGTAGTATCGCACCCAAACATGGTATGTCCCTTCCTGAGGGGCATGGAACTCATACTCGGCCGGGCTGGATTGCCAATCGTCTATCAGGAAACCAATTCCATTGTATCCTTCTGCATAAACGGCTTCGTTATGCCAACCGTCGCCTGCAAAATCCGTTTCCGCCTCCAACCAGAAAACATCTTCCCGTTTACGTTCTACGGTGAGAGCAAAACTGGTGCTGGAGATGCCATGCGTATCCCATGCGAAGGCGGGGAAAGCGTCTGCCGAAAGCGTTGCCCCTTCTTCGGGCGTGAGCGACTGTGGCACAGGCGGCTGGAAGCAAGCCGGCTGCGTAAGGGCTATAGGAGAAAACAGGTAAACGTCGAAGAAGCGCCCGGACCCGCTCAAGACGGCCAGCGGGTAACAGGTCAAGACGACCCGCAAGACGCGCTCACGGTCTTGCCGCGAAGCCTCAACAGATTTGTCGAACAGGATGGCAGCGCCGGCCCTGTTTCTGGCTTCCCATAAAGCAGGCATGAGATTCTCGAACTCTATTGGCTCGACGTGTTTTTCAGCATCCAGACCCTTGTGTTTGACACCGGCCACGGCAAACAAGATGACATGGCTTTCCACTTGTACGGAGTCGTTCATCAAAGGGACATAGGGCAGCAAAATCACGTCAACCTGGCGAGCCGCCTGAGCAGTTTGATCAGCCAGTTCACGGCGTTTTTGGCGTTCGAGCGGATCGGTCAGCCTGGAGGTAAAAATAACATAGTCGTTGGCAAGGATAGCGATAACCAGGAGCATGAAAACAGGAACAGCCAGGCGGGAGGCGTTTCGAGGCAGCCAGGCGCGCAAAGCAGCCAGGCAGGTCCATAACCCCAACGCTCCCCATACCGTCAAGGGACCCGTAGCGGTGAACAACACGCGCGGCCAAACCGACCCTAACAGAATGGGGCCAGGCAGGACTTCCAGCAGGTACCAGAGTATAAGGAAAGCGTAATGTGGTCGTCGCAGGTTCCAAAGAGTATAGATCAAGCCAATGACCACAAAGGGGAGCAGCAGCGGGTTGACCAGCGGGCCAGCCCAGTTGACAAGCGAATCGGTCCACCACACTTTGAAAAATGTCGTTTGCAGAAGAATGCCGGCGTTTTTCAGCACAAAATCGAATATACCTCTCAGCCCGGTCTGACCGCCGGTATACAACAATTCTGTGAAATGATGCGCCTGTTCACCCAGCAAATAATCATGGATGTAGACGATATAGACCCCCACCACCGGCCAAAGAGCCAGGCCAAGATAGAGCGCCCAATCGCGGACAACAGCCTTCCTTTTCGCAATCTCACCTACAGCCAAGCCCAACAGGTATACCAGTACAATCAACGGCGTGGGGTAAAACGTCTCATAGACGAGCATCCCCAATGCCAGCAAAACGCCGACCAGTTGAAACTGCCAGGCTTTTCGCCCACGCAACGCCAGGAACAAAGCAAAAAGAGAGGCCATCATCCATGGCTCGGTGGGGGTATCATGCAAAGCCTGGTGGGAGAGGTTCAATTCAATGAACGAGAAGCCATACAAAAAAGCGGATAGGAGGGAGACGGCCGGGCTACCCGTCATGGCGCGCACAATGAAGTACAGCAACATGACCGAAATCAGGCTGCCAAGCGCGCTCTCGATGCGGGCAGACAGGAAATTCAGGCCAAACACACGCAAGAAAAAGGAGCGCACCCAAAACGCCACCGGTAGATGGGTGTAATGTTTCGTGTGAAATTCACCGTATTCCAGGCGCAAAATAGCCGAATACCAACTTTGCACAGTCCATTTGGTCTCATCGGCCTCCAGGCCATAGACACGATAAGAGAGATCATAGAAACGAGTGAGGAGCATGACCACGAAGAGCAAAGTAATGGCAATGATTTCGGCTCTCTGGCTGAATTGCAATTGGCGCGAAAAGACATTGCGCCATTTGCGGTTGAGCGTTCCCCAGGCAACCAGGCCCGCCATACTTCCTACGTAGAAAAAAGCGCCCCCGATGAAGATTTCATTGTAAACCAGCAATTGGCCGATGACCGCTGCCAGGACAGACACGGCAAGCAGATTTGGCTGCGGGATTTGCAAAGGAGGCAGTGAAAGCGTTATCGTTTTATCCCCGACCTGGGAACGTACAAAGGCAATACGAGGCAGAACAATCTTGATGTAGACCTCCCGCCCCGCTTCTGTTCGGACAAGGCGAGACTGAAAGCGGAAGCGGCCCGAGGCCTGCGGCTGCTCTGCCGCCTTCATTTCCTCCAGCGCCCATTCGGGCGGTTCGACCGGCGCTTCTTCTTCTACTGCGGCGGCGCCGGCGCGGAGGATTTCCTCCCAATCGTAATCTGGCGCTTCGACCTGCGCCTCGACCAGGGGCGGAGCAGTGAACCATTCAACAAAACGCCTGAAGGGCGAGGGTAATTTGAAACGCCAGGAGGCCGGCAAAAAAATAGTCAATAACCCCAACAGCAACAGGACGGCAAATAAAACCAGCAGGGAAGGATGCAGATAGGAATCTGCCAGGATTCTTTCGAGACGTTTGTCCCTCTCGAAGGTGAAAGGCGTATTCATGCCAGCCGCCAGAACAGGGGTATAAGCGGTGCTGTAAAAGGTCTTTTTGACAAAACTTGCGCCCCATTGATCTTGCAAAGCGGCCCACAAGTCCTCACGAAGATGCGGCGGGAAGAGCGCCACGCTAGGCCGGTCTGCGGGCAACCTGCGCGCGCCCGACAAAATCTCTTCGGCTGCGACAGGCTCAAAGATAACGTTTTCGCGGAAGGGGGTCGCCATATAGGGCATGTACTCGGCTTCGGCGGCATCTGCGTAGATGTAATAGAGAGTCTCGCCTTTCGATTCCAGGCCGGTCCAGAGAACAACCTGATCGGGCTGCGGACGGTAGGCAGGCGGCATCTTGATGAAATAGTCATACACCCCCCCTAGCGCCACCAACCCTAGCGCAAATGCCAGCAAGGTGTTCCTGCCTTTTTCCAGTTTCCTGCGCATGGCAGCAACGCCAAACGCAAGGATTTGGACGCCCAGGGCGGTCAACAACGCCAATGCGGGAATCAAGGCCACCATGTGAGTATGACGCGGCGGCACAGTGTTCAAGACGCTCAACCCCAACGCATTGACAAAGAACCACAACAATAGCAGTTGATTGCGCGGCTGTTTGAAGCGCCAGATAGACCAAACCAACCCAAACAGATAAAAGAAGACGCCTACCGACCCGGCCAGCGGATAAGCGATGTAATGCTCCGAAATCAACCAGGGTTTCTGGAAGGCCAACATCGTGCGGATCAATCCACGTGCCAGCAATTCCAAATAGATGCGGGGATGGTAGAAAAGTTGATTGCCGTTGACCTCGAAAGGCGGCGCGACAGAATAAAGTTCCTCTTCGCTGTAGAATTGCAAGCCATTGAACGTATTAAAGAAAACGCTCTCGAAGACCTTGTACCCCAGCGCCTGCGGGTCATGGCGCAGCGCGTATACAATATGCGGCGTAACGAACAGTGCAACGCCAAGCAAAAGCAACACAGCGGCGAGCAAGGCCTCGCGGAACTTGAGCCGGCGGCCTATCCACAAACAAGCAATGAACGCCAGCGCAATGAACAGCGCCATCCGCGCGCCAAAATACACGTAAAAGCCCAAACCGGCGGCGCAGCCGGCCAGGTACAGATATAGGCTGCTCTTGCGGTCAAGCCCCAGATGAAGCCAATAGAGCGTTAGAGAAGTGACAAACAAGGCCTGGATGTTGTTATAGCCCAGTCGAGAGAAAGCAATGAAATACGGGCTGGTCATCAGGATCAGGCTGGCAGCAATAGCGGTTGTTCGGTTGAACATCTCGCGCGTCAGCAAGTACAGCGGCGGGATGGTCAACAGCCCAATCAAGGTAGAACTCAGCCGCCAGCCCCACAAACTGACGCCAAACAGCCTCATGAACCAGGCCGGCAGGATGGAACTGAACACCGGGAAAGTATAGACGCCGACAGCAAACATCGAGGGCTTGAAATTTCCCAGCGCAATATCGCGGGCAATGCCCCAAAAATTGCCTTCATCGCCAATCAAACCGTCGGGGAGGCCTTGCAGACGAAACGCGCCGATGACCAGGCCTGCGAACAACAAGCCCAGCATCCACAACAGGTCACGCCGGCTGACCTGCGGCGAGAGATCAACTGCCCGCAACGCATCCCAGCGGGCCATGGCAACCGCTATCAGGGTCAAAGCGGCAATCCACAAAGGCACATGGAGGAACTGCAGCGTCTCCACGTTTACGCGCAAAAGCAAAACAATGAACAGGCTCAAGCCGCTCAACAGCCAGGGCCAACTTGGGGTCAATTTGCGCAGTTCGATGGCAGGATGCTCATCCCACGCTCTTTCGGCAGGCAGAAGAGGGATGCCGCGCAGCGTCCACGCCAACAGCGCGCCCCCCATCAGCAACAACGGCAGGCCATACAAGACATTGTCTATACTGGGAATGGCAAGATGGATTTCTTCGGTCAGCCAGATGCCCAACTTGAGCGGGGGACGAGGCGGCAGCGTATCGAGACTCACCCAAGCCTGCCCGCTGACCATCAAAACCAGGCCAATCACCCCGGCCAACCAGCGGTGTTTGAGCCAGGTCATCTGCTGTGTGCGCATCGGTTTGGTCATACAGTTTCAGTGTGGCGGCTTTTCTCTATTTCAATCCCAATTCGCTGCGGCTGATGACCAGGCGTTGAATCTCGCTGGTGCCTTCGTAGATTTCGGTAATCTTAGCGTCGCGGAAGTAGCGTTCGACGGGGTATTCCTTGCTGTAGCCGATGCCGCCGTGAATCTGGACGGCGGCATGGGCGCAGAACATGGCCGTCTCGGAGGCAAACAATTTTGCCGTCGAGGATTGAAGTGTGAAGCGTTCACCGCTTGTCTTGGACCTCTCTTTAGCCATGGCGGCATTGTAAATCAGCAGGCGGGAGGCCTCGATGCGCGTCTTCATATCGGCTAATTTGAAAGAAATACCCTGAAATTCGCCGATCTTCTGACCAAAAGCCTCGCGCTCGCGGGCGTAAGCCAGGGCAGCCTCATACGCGGCCTCGGCAATGCCCAACGCTTGCGCCGCAATGCCAATGCGCCCCACATCCAACACCGTCATCGCAATTTTGAAGCCTTCGCCTTCCTCGCCCAAGCGGTTTTCGACTGGCACGCGGCAATCCTCGAAGACCAATTCGCTGGTAGCCGAGGCGCGGATGCCGAGTTTAGGCTCTTTCTTGCCGCGCACAAAGCCGGGCGTATTGGCTTCGACGATGAAGGCGCTAATGCCCTTTTGTTTCTTGGCCGGATCGGTCATCATAAAGACAACTACATAGTCGGCCACCGGTCCGCTCGTGACCCAGGACTTGCGTCCATTCAAGATGTAAAAATCGCCATCCCGCACAGCGCGGGTACGCATCGAGCCGGCATCCGAACCCGACATCGGCTCGGTGAGCGAATACGCGCCGATACTGCGGCCAGAGGCGACAGGCGGTAGATATTTCTTCTTCTGTTCTTCTGTCCCAAATTTGAGAATGCCGTGACAGTAGAGAGAATTATTGACAGACATGATGACGCCATGCGCTGCATCCACTTTGGAGATTTCCTCCAGCGCCAGCACATAAGACAAGGTGTCCATGCCCGCGCCGCCGTAGGCTTCAGGGACTTCGATGCCCATGAAGCCCATGGCGCCCATCTTTTGGATGGTCTTATTGGGAAACTCTCCGCTCTCATCGAATTCTGCTGCAATGGGAGCAATTTCTTTTTGGGCAAAATCGCGCGCTGTGTCGCGAATCATCTTGTGTTCATCGGTCAAAGGAAACAAGGCAAGATCGCTCATCTCATCCTCCAGGCAATAGGATATGTAAATTATACTCTGATGCCCCACCCTCCTATGCATAGCAAATTCAGGTTAATGATAACTGCCTAGCCTCACCATAGCGCGGCTTCCAGCCGCAACCAACCGTAGGACAGGTCTCCGACCTGTCCTGGACAGACCAAAGGTCTGTCCTACAACCGTCCTACAACCGTTGCCTCTTCTCAACATCAAAATAGGCGCGAGGGTAGGCAGTGACCAAAAAACAAGAATTTCAGTTGTAAGGTACCAACACTCTCCCAAAGGGAGAGGCGGGCAGATAGAGGTTGCGATAGTAAGGCAAACCTTTAGGGTCTTCTTGCCCTGCAACGCCTGGAAATTGCGCCAGGTCTGGTGGGGTAAGTGTATGAAAGAGATGTGAAGCGCACTTGCAATCGCTGCATCCAAACCCCAAAATGGGCAAAAAACCGTCCATTTTCTGTAAGGCGCCAGCCCAGTCATGTTCGAGCGGCGTCGCTGCATGACAGTACCATGCGCCCAAAGGAGTAGTCACTGCGCTCAGGTAATCTATGTGCCAGTGAAGGGGCTTATGACGGCGGCAATGACGCAGCACCCGCGCACGCACGCCCCCCGGCCCGAATGCGCTGCCCACATAAAGGTAGTAGCCTGGTTCGAACACAATCTCTCGCAAACGGCCCACTTGAACTTTGATTTGCGCCTGGTTGTGCAGCAAGAGGATGTATGTGCCGTGCGTAGCGTTCATCGCCGTTCACCTGACCTTCCCTACCGGCGCAACGTAGACTACAAATTCATCTTCTCCATCCACATCTACCAGGGCGTCCATTTTGTCCTGGTTATAGGCATCCACGGCGCAGGCGCCAGCCCCAATTGCGCCGCAAGCCAGGTACAGGTTTTGGCATACATGGCCGGCATCCATGGCAATCATCTTGTGCGCAACCAGACCATAGCGCCACTCTGCCCGGTAAGGGAGGGTTGTCCACACGAATACCACCGCTGCATTGCCAACAAACTTCTGGTCGCGGCAGCCTGCGCTAACTTGTTCAGCCAGGTTGTTCACAGGATGGAGAAAAAGTAACTTATGCTCGATAGGCAGGTAGCGATACAAGCCGGGCGCCAGGCGTTCTACGCGACTCACCAGCAGGTACGTTTCGAACGAATGGCGCGCTCCGCCCGATGGCACCGTCCGCCTGGTATATTTGCCGTCTTGTGATACCTCCCGTATGCCTTGGGTGGCCCACAGCAAGAACGACAATTCTTCCAGTGAGAGGGGATCGTCTGTGTAGGCCCTGTGGCTCTTGCGGGAGCGGATGACCTCCAGCAGGGGCGCTTTTCCTACCTGAAAATCGTCCGGTGTCACCAGATCAATGCGTTCTGCATCCTTAGGGTAGGGCTTTTGGAGTGGAGGCGGAGGCACGTTCTGGCGCTGAGGGGTTTGCTCGCTTGCAAACCTGTCCCAGCGATAGGCTTTGAGAAATTCTCGTTGTTTTTTCATGGTGGAGTCAGTTATCCCCATCTCCATATCGTTCCTTCTTTGCCGTCCTCGACGATCACGCCCAGGTCTTTGAGCCTATCGCGAATCATATCTGACAAAGCCCATAGTTTTTGTTTGCGCGCTTCGCTGCGCACTTCGAGCAACAGTTCGATGAATTTGTCGGCCTCGCCGGCAGCGGTCTTTTGGGTGAGGCGCAGGCCGAGTACAGCAGTGAGTTCGCGCAAGATGGTTTGGGCGGGGGCAAGTTGTTCAGGCGCGGCGCCGGCATCGCGGGCGGTGTTGATGGCTTTGACCAGTTCATACAGCGGGGCCAGGGCGCCGGCAGTGTTGAAGTCGTCGTCCATAGCGGCGATGAAGGCTGCTTTTGCAGATTCGGCCTGGGAGGCAAGTTCAGCGGCGCTTGCGGCGGAGATTCCCTTTGAGTTGGGCAGAGCGGGTCGAAGTCCGGTTTTGAGGCGGGCGAGGCCGTTTTCGGCAGCGTCCAGCGTCTCGTCCGTGAACAGAAGCGGGGCGCGGTAGGCGCCATTCAACACCAGCATCCGCATCACATCTGCGTCTCGCTGGCGGAGGAATTCTTGGATGCTGATGATGTTGCCAAGTGATTTGGACATTTTCTCGCCGCCCAGTTGTAACATGCCGTTGTGTATCCAATAGCGGGCAAAGGGTTTGCCGGTGTAGCATTCGGTCTGGGCGATTTCGTTTTCGTGGTGTGGGAAGATGAGGTCGTTGCCGCCGCCGTGAATGTCAATTTGTTCGCCCAGTTCGGCCAGGTTCATGGCGGAGCATTCGATGTGCCAGCCGGGGCGGCCTTTACCCCAGGGTGAATCCCAGGCCGGTTCGCCGGGTTTGGCGGCTTTCCACAGGGCAAAGTCCATCGGGTGTTCTTTTTGTTCGCCGATTTCGATACGCGCGCCGGCCTGCATTTGGTCTAATTTGCGGCCCGACAATTTGCCATAGTCTTCGTCGCGCGTGACATGGAAGTACACATCGCCATTGGGAGCCGCATAGGCATAGCCTTTTTCGATGAGGCCCTGCACAAAGGCGATGATTTGCGGCATGGTCTTGCTGACCTGCGGCTTGGCGCTGGGAGGCAGGATGTTGAGGTCTTCGAGGCTGCGGTCGAAATCTTGGATGTATTTTTGGGAGAGTTGGAAAGGGTCAACGCCCATTTCGTTGGCGCGTTTGATGATTTTATCGTCCACGTCGGTATAGTTCATGACGTGCTTGACCTGGTAGCCGCGATATTCGAGGTAGCGGCGAATGATGTCGAACACCAACGCCGACATAGCATGGCCGACGTGCGCGTCGCTGTAGACGGTGGGTCCGCATACGTACATGCGGACCTTGCCCGGTTCAATAGTCACAAAGTCTTCTTTTTGACGGGTGAGGGTGTTGTAGACACGGATCATAGGATTATTTCTTCTTGTTGTTCTTTTCTTCCTCCACCCTGGCAAAGATCATGCGGCCGGCGGCGGTCTGCAAGACCTTGGTGACGCTGACTTCGCAGTATTCGCCGATACAATCGCGGCCATTCTCGACCACCACCATTGTGCCGTCGTCCATGTAGCCAACGCCCTGGTCGCGTTCTTTGCCTTCCTGGATGACGTTGATGCGCAAAATCTCGCCAGGCAGCACCACCGATTTGACGGCATTGGCCAGTTCGTTGATGTTCAAAATGGTGACGCCCTGCAATTCGGCAATACGGTTCAGGTTGTAGTCATTGGTCAGGATGGGACATTTCAACTGGCGCGCCAAAACGACCAGTTTGTCGTCCACCTCGCGCATCCCTTCCACGTCTATGTCGCTGACGCGCGTCAGGATGTTGGGCTGTTTTTGCAATTCGGCCAACACTTCCATGCCGCGCCGTCCACGCTGACGACGCAGGCCGTCGGGCGAGTCGGCGATATATTGCAATTCGTTCAGCACAAAGCGGGGAATCAACAAGGTGCCAGGCAGGAAACCCGATTTGACAATATCGGCTACGCGCCCATCAATGATAACGCTGGTATCGAGCAGGATGGTGCGGTTCAAGTTTGTCCAGGCAGAAGAGCCGCCGCCTTCGTTGCGCCCCCCCAGGGCGCTGATCAGGCTCATGATGTCGCCTTGGCGCATGATAAACAGGGACACCGACAGGTAGCCAAAGACAACCACCCCCACAAAAGGCAGGATACTGCCAAAAGGGTCAGGCAGGAGCGAAAGCGGAAAGGCCAGCAGCGCCGCGATCAACAAACCGACCACCAACCCAATCAAGCCGGCAAACAAGGTCTCTGCGGCCAGGCGTCCCAGCCGAGCGCGCATGGCGCGCGCCGGGCGCGTGGTAAGATAGGGAGTTAAGATGAGACCGGCCAGCGCCCCTACTAACCCAAGTAGTACAATGTAGAATAATCTCTGGCGAGGATCAACGCGCCCTAGGATGTCTCCTCCGTAGCCGCCCATGATTGCAAAGACAATCATTCCGATAATACGTAAAACAAATTCAATACTCATAGAATAACTCCTTTGGGGATCCTCTCAATCAATTGGGGTGCAGATGTTTTCGGCGCGCCTGGCACACCCAAAAATTCTGCTTCGCCCATTCTCTTTGAGAAGATCGCTTTGGTAAAGAACCGAATATAATGAGAGAGAATAATGCCTGCATGATAGCATGGCTCGAAAACCTCGTCAATTGCCAATCTAAAATAAGCCCCGCAGTCGTATAATAGAGATGGAGGCTTTAGAAATGTCTATGCAAGTTATTTCTAGTGCGCGCCCCTCGCCCATTGCCGGGACCTGGTATGAGGGCGACCCTCAGTCCCTGGCGCACAGCGTGGATACTTACATGGACGAAGCCCACCTGCCAGATTTACCCGGCGAAGTGGTGGCTGTCATTGCGCCTCATGCCGGTCACCGCTATTCTGGCCCCGTAGCGGGCTATGCCTTTGCCGCCCTGCGCGGCCGCTCCTTCGACGTGGTTGCCGTGATTGCGCCCATGCACCACCCCTACCGAGAGCCGTTGCTCACCACCGCTCACGCCGCCTACGCCACGCCGTTAGGCCTTGTACCGGTGGACAGAGAAGCGGTGGAACAATTGAATCAAACCTTACAAGTCAGCGTAGGCTTTGGCCTGAGCGCCGTGTCGAATGACCCGGAGCATTCGCTGGAAATCGAACTGCCGTTCTTACAGCGCGCGCTGAGCGGAAATTTCCGCTTACTGCCGGTGATGGTGCGTTCTCAACAACAGGACGTCTCGCAGGCATTGGGGAAGGCGTTGGCCGCAATATTGCGTGGCAAGAATGCCATGCTGGTCGCCAGCACTGACCTTTCCCACTTCTACGACCAGAAGGCAGCCCTGCACCTCGATCGAACCATGTTGGCAGAGGTGGAGGCCTTTTCTCCAGAAGGCATTTTCCAGGCCGAGCGCAGCGGCAAAGGCTTTGCTTGCGGTCATGCCGCCATGGCGGCGGTGTTGTGGGCGGCGCGTGAACTGGGCGCAGATACAGTGCAAATACTACGCCATGCTACCTCTGGCGACGTCACCGGCGATTACGCCGCGGTAGTAGGCTATGCAGCGGCGGCCGTGCTGAAAAAGGCTTGAGGCTGGCGGTGATCTAGCCTGCCTATTACCAGCCGGAAATATAAGTCGCCCATTCGAGGTTCTCGGTCAAATGCCGCCCATACAAATAAGCGGCGCTGGCGGGCGGTTCTTCAGGCGCGCGCAATAGTGTCATGTGCGCTTCTTCCAACCTGCGCCCCCCTTTGCGGTGATTGCAAGCCGGGCAAGCCGTTACGACATTCGTCCAGGTATGTTCCCCGCCCAAATGCTTGGGCAGCACATGATCAACCGTCAAGGGAAGGTCGCGGCGTCCGCAATACTGGCAGGTATAATTATCGCGCCGAAAGACCTCGCGGCGCGTCAACTTGACGCGCGGGCGCGGACGATGCACCATCTGCTCCAGCCGTATGACCGAAGGGCGCGGTAAAACCTGTCGCACCGTGCGAATAGAGCCGCGGCCATTGACGACCATATCGGCCTTCCCCGAAAGGATCAGGCCAATGGCCCGCCGCGTGGAACACACGTTGATTGGCTCGAAATTGGCATTCAAGACCAGCACCGGCTCTTGCATGGCGACTCCACAATAGCGCTCATTATAGCACACTCGAATTCAGGAGACTCTGCGATGAAAGTACTGCTTGCTGGCGGCAACGGCTTTTTGGGCCGCCACCTTACCCAATCCTTACTGACCGATCATCACCAAATTTGGATCCTATCGCGCCGGCCGCAACAAACGCCTGCGGGTCCCCAAATAGTCCCTTGGGATGGACGCTCGACGGGCGATTGGAGCCGCCTGCTAGGAGAAATGGACGCCGTAATCAATTTGACCGGCTTCAGTTTGAATCATTGGCCCTGGACAAAGGCCAACAAACAACGCTTCCTGGACTCGCGCGTCATTCCCGGACGGGCGCTTGCTTCCGCTATCGCCAGCGCTGACCGCCGCCCGGGCGTGTTCGTGCAAATCTCCGGTATCAACCATTACGGCCTGCGCGGCCAGCCGGCCGACGAAACGACGCCCGCAGCGGACGATTATCTGGCGCAACTGACCGTTGCCTGGGAAGATTCCACCCGCAGCGTCGAAGAATGGGGGGTACGGCGCGTCATCTGCCGCACGGCGGTAGTGCTGGCCCAGGATGCCAGCCTGATGCGATTGATGGCCCTGCCGGTACGCCTGTTTGCAGGCGGCCCGCTGGGCAGCGGAAAGCAAGCCCTGCCCTGGATTCACATTGCAGACCAGATTGGCGCTATTCGCTTCCTAATGGACAACCCCCAGGCCAGCGGCGCCTACAATCTCATTGCGCCCCAGCCCACCTCCAACGCCGAATTCATGCGCACACTGGCGCAAACCCTACACCGTCCTTACTGGCTGCCTGCGCCGGCCTTCTTGATGCGGCTGGCCCTGGGAGAGATGAGCAACCTGGTGCTGGAGGGGCGTTTTGCCCATCCCCGCCGCCTGCTCGAACTAGGCTATACTTTCCGCTTCCCAACCCTTCCAGAAGCCTTGCAAGATATTTTCAAGGTCGCACCTCAATAAATTGGGGCGAGGGTGAGGCGCGTCGCGTTCATCTACCTCTCCCCCCACCTTTCGAGAAAATATTTTTAGGAGTAGAACATGGAAAAAAAACTCTTCCTGGCTGCGGCAGGCATTCTGCTGACCGCATTGGCCTGCGGGCCGTTGACTGCTGCATCCCAAACGGCTGCCCCTGTACCCTCCCCGACCCTCCTACCGGCCATCGTCATGCAACCTTCGGCCACCCCATTCATTGCAGCCTCCTATCCTACTGCCGAGGCGGCCGAGATTTCGCCCCCGCAGGCGGTAGGAGGCATTCAGGTCAACATCACGCGCGCCTGGCAGGAAGGTAAACAAGTCTATGCCGAGGTGTGTTTCACCCTGCCCGACGCCTCCGATTGGACGATTTGGAAAGCCAGCCTGAAATATGCCGATCAGACGGTGCAAGAATATGGCACTACACTCATCAGCCTGCAAGAGCCAGGCGCAGACGGGCAACCCGGTTTGCGCTGTGACATGCTGGAATTCTACGTCCCGCCAGACGCCAACCTCGACGTCGTCGCCGTCAGCATCCAGGCGTTGGCCGCCTATCCACGCGAAGAGGAAGATTGCTCGATTTACATGCCCAAAATTCAACAGGCGCTTCTCGAACGCGGCATTGCCATTACCCTGGAATGTCAAACAGTGAATGGCGCTGAAAGTATGCAAATCGTATCTAAGCCAGAGACAATGAGTCAGGAAGAGGCCGAGCAAATCGTGTTCAGCGATGAATTCTTTACGGTGAGCGGCCCCTGGGAATTTACATTCGATTTAGCAAACTAACGGCGCCAGAACGCCTGCTTGCTCACCGCAACCCCCATGCGGTTCGTTGTCCGATAGTAACACTGTCGGGCGCCTGCACTTCCCCTGGGGCGATTTTCAAGTATTCTCCGACAGACTGCTAGCCTGACTTTTGTGCAATCAACCGCCGAAACACAAAAAGCGGGTAACTGCCTACCTGGCTTCGGAAACCATCCGCAGATGTCGTACCCTGCCTATATTCGAGCGCAAACCGTCCACGAATACTGCACGAATACACGAATCACGCCGTCATTCGAGCATTCGTGGTTTATTCGTGGATGGTTTTCTCACCCAAAAACCAAACCGATGTTAGAGGTAGGCAGTTACAATTGAAGAAAAAAATCGGCGAAATCTGCATCATCTGTGGATAAATTTGGCGTTTTGCTTAGCAATCCTTCATCAACGGGTAGGTAGTTTGGCCCTCACCCTAACCCTCTCCTAGGTCTCGACAAGCTCGACCACCAAAGGGAGAGGCAATAACGCGAAAATTCAAGTGATTTGCCCCCTCTCCCGCCGGGAGAGGGCCGGGTGAGGGCGATTTACCAGAACAAATGTTTAATGTGACATTGTCAAGATAGTTACAAACCATTGCAAACAGCGCCTGATCTGGCGGCTGTAGAGTTTGCCGAGGAGGGGGGATAAAAATAACCAATTTTTTTGTTGTTTGTCACTTAATTTCAACCAAAATACACAAAATACTTGACGACCTGTCAACAATTTGGTAGATTAAAGATAGTGTTTTTTTGCACAATACGCTCTTTTCGAGGCCTCCCTTTAGTCGAATTTGCTCCCGAAAAGGTCGAAGAAGTATCCTCTCAATAGCGAGAGGGCTGTTCTGCCTCTTTCGAGAAGATACAGAAGAAAATTGTTCTTGTTCTTTCAGGTCTTAACGATGAAAACGCACGAAACCTGGCTCAATGTAGGTAACAAGATCCGCTACTTGCGCAAGGCAAATGGCCTGACGCTCAAACAACTGGCGCGGGGGTGCGACCTGTCTGCAAATACCATCAGCATGGTAGAGCGAAGCGAGGTGTCCCCAAGTATCGAAACCCTGTGCAAAATTGCGCACGCCCTGGGCGTAACGCCCAGTTCCCTATTTTTGGAAATTTGCAAGCCGGCTGTGGTCTTACAGCGGGCAGATGAGGCCACCGCCAAAGCCGACATTGCCGGGCAGACATTCCAACTGCTGGCCACCGCCCCTCAAACCACAGGCTGTATGATTGCGGCGCCCAAAGCGGCTGCGCCCTCTGAAACGCTGGCGTCTCGCCGGCACTCGATTTTATGCCTGTGTGGCCAGGTTGAACTGGAACTGGACGGACAAACCTATACCCTGAACCCCGGCGACAGCCTGGCTTTCAACAGCGACGCTTACCACCGCTGGCGCAACACCGGCGACTCGACCGGCATCGCAGTATTGATGCTTCCTCCATCCCATTCTCAAAATCTTTAACGAGGTGATGATATGACGACTCCCGCCGAAAAGAAGACCGACGCTTTATCCCAACCTTATTTTTACCATCTCGAATCCAGCACGCTGCCTGAACTAGACAAGCGGGCAGAACGCTTTCTGGCGGCTTTTGAAGCCATTTTGCGTAACAGCAACTACCGTTTTCTAATCGAACTGTATGCCAAAACCAGCGCCAAATGCGGGCGCTGTGCGTCTAGTTGCCAGGTCTACCAGACTACAAATGACCCTTATGATGTACCCTGCTATCGCACCAATTTGCTGCTGGACGTATATAAGCAATACTTTTCGGACGATAGAAATTGGCTGGGTTGGGCTACTCCCAAAGATAGTCTGAGCAACGCAAAAATAGACGAAATGGCCGAATTCTTCTATCGCTGTAACGCCTGCCGGCGCTGCACGCTGGATTGCCCGCTGGGCATTGATCACGGCCTGATTGCCCATCTGGGGCGCTATGTTCTCAGTGAAGCGGGCATCGCGCCCAAAGGCCTGGTTGTTTCAGTACGCGAACAATTGGAAGGCGCAACCGCCAACACCTCGGCCATTCCGCTACCAGCCTTGATGGACAACATCGAGTTCCTGGAAGAGGAATTGAAAGACACCACCGGCAAAGAAATCAAATTCCCGGTTGACCAGGAAGGCGCCGAGTACATCTTCTTCCCGGCCGTCAGCGACTACCTCATGGAAGCGGACACGCTCATGGGCAATGCCGCTGCACTCTATGCAGCCGGCGTCTCCTGGACGATTGGCTCGAAATACTTCGATGGCATCAACTACGGCTTGTTCTACAACGATTGGGTGCTGGAACGCATCATCGAAAAACTGGTCGAAGAAGCGCATCGCTTGAAAGCGCAAAAAATTTTGATCGGGGAGTGCGGTCACGCCGCCCGTTCGGCGCGTCAATTCGTCCCTGCCTTTGCCGGGGAACGCGCGTTGCCGGTAGTCAGCATTCTGGAATTGACTGCGCAGGCGGCGCAAGAAGGAAAATTGCGGCTGAAAAAGGATGTGATTACCGAGCGCGTCACTTATCATGACCCCTGCAACATTGCCCGCTCGGGCTGGATCATCGAACAGCCGCGCCAATTGTTGCGCAGTTTCGTTTCCGACTTTGTCGAAATGACGCCTCGTGGCCGCGAAAACTATTGCTGCGGCGGAGGCGGCGGCCTGGTCTCACTGGATGAAACTTTCGACTTCCGTATGCAAGTCTCAGGAAAAACCAAAGCCGAACAAATCCGCGCCAGCGGGGCGCAGATCGTGGCCTCGCCCTGCGCCAACTGCAAGAAACAACTGCGAGAATTGGTAGATTATCACAAACTGCCCGTTCAAATCGTCGGCGTGCATGACCTGGTGTTGCGCGCCATTGACCTTTCCTGATATCCAACTTTAATGAGTAGGAGGCTCTTTTCGATATGCCAACCTGGTTGATGCTTGCCAAAGGCCCTGCCTTTTTCTTTGTAGCGACGCTGGTCGCGCTGGCATTGCTGCGGCTGGTTGCCTTGACCGTTTGGGATATGGTTACAGCCATCCGCCGCGCCGGCGATCGCCGCCTTCCTATGCGGCAGATCGTCGTGCAGACATTCTCATGGCTGTTCCCCTTCAACCGCCTGCACCGTAACCGCGCCGCTTATAGTTTTGCCTCTTTTGGCTTACACGTCGGCATCCTGGTTGTGTCCCTCTTCCTGCGTAATCACCTGGACATTCTGAAGGACAACATCGGGATTGCCTGGTTTGCCATCTCGAAGCCGGTGCTAGACGTGCTGACCCTCATCAGCATCGTCGGGGTCAGCCTGTTGCTGCTGTTCAGGCTGTATGTTCCGGCCTCGCGGCGTTTGAGCAAGACAGCCGACTATGTGCTGTTGTTACTCATTTTCAACATCTTCCTCTCCGGCTACATTGCCGGGCAGCCCTGGAACCCCATCCCTTACAACGGCCTAATGCTGTTCCACACGCTGAATGGAATGGCTCTTCTGCTCGTCACGCCATTCACCAAAATCGCCCACTGTGTCCTCTTCCCCCTCATCCGCCTCAGCACAGAAATTGCCTGGCACTTCGTCCCACAAGCCGGCAGCAAAGCCGTGCAAGCGCTTCATGGCCCCGAAGGGAGGAAAATATGAGCGGCACGATAAAACAAGTTGGTATTTTAGTGGATGTCACCCGCTGTACGGGTTGTAATCAATGCGTGGAGGCCTGCGCCGAAGTCAACCACCTGGGCGCGCTCGAATACCTGCCGCAGCAATCTCCCGATGGCTTGTCGGCGCGCCGCTGGTCGTCCATTGTCGAAAGCCCCGAAGGCGGCTTCGTGCGAAAATTCTGTCGCCACTGTCTGGAACCGGCCTGCGTCTCGGCCTGCCCGGTCGGCGCCATGTACCGCACGCCCGAAGGGGCAGTGATCTACGATAGCCAAAAGTGTATGGGCTGCCGCTATTGCATGATGGCCTGTCCCTTTGGCATTCCGCGCTACGAATGGGACTCCCCCGCGCCGTTGGTGCAGAAATGTACGTTATGCTATGGCCGCATCCAACAGGGACAACTGCCCGCCTGTGTAGAAACCTGCCCTGAAAAGGTGCTGACCTTTGGCGAAAGGAGCGAACTGCTCGAAATCGCCAACCAGCGCATCCAGGAAGCCCCGCACAAATATCTGCCCATCGTCTATGGCGCGCAGGAAGTCGGCGGCACAGCCGTAATGTACATTTCCCACGTTCCGTTAGATTTCCTGGGCTATCACGGCGCTCCTATCCAGAAGCCCATGCCAGAACTGACCTGGGAGTGGCTAAGCAAGGTACCCGCCATTACCATTGGCACCGCGGGTTTGATGACCGGACTGTTCTGGATTATCGAACGGCGTATGCAGGCACAGGCGGCGCAAAAAGCGCGCCAGAGTCAACCCACCGAGGAGCAATAACGTGAACACGACTACGCGCACTTGGATCAAAGATGGATTGTGGGCCATCGCCCTGGCGGGCCTGGTGGCCTCTATCATTCGCTTCGCTGCCGGACTTGGGGCCGCTACCGGACTCAATGACTCTGCCCCCTGGGGGCTGTGGATCGCTTTCAAACTGGTGTTCGTCGCCATCGCCGGCGGCGGCTTCACCCTGGCGGCACTGGTGTACATTTTCCACCTGGAATTCTTCCGCCCCATCTTGCGGCGGGCGATTTTGGTGGCTCTGCTGGGCTACGGCTCATTCATCGTCTCCCTGATTTTCGACCTGGGCCTGCCCTGGCACATTTACATGCCCATCATCAGTTGGCAGCATCACTCGGTCATGTTCGAGATTGCCTGGTGTGTGATGCTGTATTTCTCGGTGCTGGTGCTGGAGTTTTCTCCGGTCATCCTGGAACATCCCTGGTTCCGCCACCCGCTCTTCAAGACCCTGCTGCACTGGCTTCACAAGTTCACCCTGCCGCTGGTGATTGCCGGCATCGTTCTATCTACTTTGCACCAGTCCTCGCTGGGATCGCTGTTCCTCATCATGCCGCATCGCGTCCACCCGCTGTGGTATAGTCCCTGGCTGCCTTACCTGTTCTTCACCAGCGCCATTGCAGCCGGCATGATGGCGTTAATTGTAGAAGGCTTCTTTGTCGAGCGCTGGTTCAAACGCGGGATGCACTTCGACATCCTGACCACTTTGGGAAAGTGGACGCCCCTGCCGCTGGGACTGTACTTGCTGCTGCGCCTGGGCGACCAGGTTCTGCGCGGGGTGCTGCCCGGCGCGCTGGATGGTTCCTGGCAAAGCATTTTATTCCTGGCCGAAATCCTGTTGTGCGGGGTGCTTCCCATTGTCCTGTTCAGCATCAAAAAGACACGAGAGAGGCGCGAGGGCCTGCTGACCGGCGCCGTGCTGGGCATTCTGGGCATCATGAGCCAGCGCATGTCGCTGAGCATGTTCACCATGTACCGGGCGGCGGGTACAGCCTATACCCCTTCGCTGGGCGAAACGGCCATCGCCTTCGCCATCCCGTCGGCGGCGTTCTTGCTGTACCTGTTCTTCGCCGAGAATCTGCAATTGTTCGGCAAGCAGGCCGAAGCGGAGGAAGAAGCGGCGGCGCCCGCCAGGGCGACCTGGTTGGCCGGTCAAGGCTCGTGGCTGAGGGCCATCGTCGCGCATCGCAGCCGTCTGGCCGTCTTCGTCATGGCGCTGGCGGTGCCGGTGTTGATTGTCAAAGCGCAGCCGCCTGCCACGCCGGTCATGGAGGCTAGAGGCTGGGAACCGCTGCAAATAGACGGCAACCGCAGCGGCTATGTAGTCAATTTTCCCCATCTGGAGCACCAGGAACGTTTGATGAATAAGGCCACCGGCGAGAGCAACTGCCAGGTTTGCCATCACCTGGACCGCCCAAACGATGAAGCGACGGCATGTTCGGCCTGTCACACCGATTATTATCGCCCGGCTTCGATCTTCGATCACAGCCTGCACCAGCAGGAACTGGGCGGGAACGCAAGTTGCCAGGAATGCCATGCACAGGAACACATTCGGTTAACGTCAGCGATCTGCCAGGATTGCCATGAGACCATGACGCCTGCCGAAGGCCAAACTGTATTTGAAGCCATGGCGCCCGGTTACAAAGACGCCATGCACGGCCGCTGCCTGACCTGCCACCAACAGCAAGCCGTCGAACAAAACAAGCCCCAACTGGCGCTTTGCAGCACCTGTCACACCACCTACCAGGAAGACCTGAATGGGACGCTGGCCGGTTTGACGGGCGAGTAGAATAGCCGGGGATTTCCCGAACAAAATAAAACGTCCCGAAGGTTTTGGAACCTTCGGGACGTTCGTTAAGTCAATCCTGTTTCCGAGTTTTTTGATGGATATACTTGAGTATCTCAGCAGCCAGGGATGGCACCAGGAGCAAAGGCAGCAACACTTCCCATTGTTGCCAGCCTAGCGGAACGGTATTGAAAATGGGGTTGAAGAATGGGATGTAGATGACCGCAAAGATCAAAGCGGCCGAAAGTAGAATCGCCAGGTTCATATTGCGGTTCGTGAACACCCCGATTTTGAACAAGGGGTAGTATTCCGAGCGAGCCGTAAAAGCGCGCGCCAGTTCAGAGAGTGACAAGGTAACGAACGCCATGGCTTCTGCAAACTCGGGCTGTTCGGGGTGAAGTTTCAACCCCAAGAAGTAGGCCCCCAGCGTCACGCTGGTAATGGCAAGCGTTTGGACAAGAATGCCCAATTGCATGAAACGATTGATAATGGGTTCATTCTTTGGACGGGGTAAACGAGACATAATGTCTGGATCTCCCTTTTCCGTGGCCAGGGCCAAAGCAGGGGCGCCGTCGGTCACCAAGTTGAGCCAGAGCAATTGGATAGCCGTGAGAGGAGAGCTCTTCGAGATGAGCGTACCCAGGAAGATGACCAGGATTTCTGCCACATTGCAGGAAAGCAGATAATATACAAATTTACGGATGTTGCTGTAAATGATGCGTCCCTGCTCGACCGCCGAGACGATGCTGGCGTAATTGTCGTCGGTCAACACCATGTCGGCGGTTTCCTTGGCCACGTCGGTGCCGGTGATGCCCATGGCTACGCCGATGTCGGCGCGCTTGATGGCCGGGGCATCGTTGACGCCGTCGCCGGTCATGGCGACCACTTCGCCATTGGCTTGCAGCGCGTCCACGATGCGCATCTTGTGTTCCGGCGAGACGCGCGCAAAGACGGCCGTCTCCTCGATGACGTCGCGCAACCCATCGTCAGACATTTTGTCTACTTCGGCGCCGGTCAGCACGCGCGTGCGGCGCTTCATCAGGCCGATGGATTCGGCGATGGCGCGCGCGGTGTTAGGATAGTCGCCGGTGATCATGACGGTGCGGATGCCGGCCTGGCGCGCCTGTTCGAGCGCAGGTTTGACTTCTAAACGCGCCGGGTCAATCATGCCCAAGAGGCCGACGAAGACCAGGTCTTTTTCCAGTTCTTCGGGTTTCAAGCCGTCAGCCGTCTGTGGCACTTCTTTTACGATGCGGTAAGCCACGCCCAGCACGCGCAGAGCATCTTTCGTCATCTCGTCGTTGGCGGCTAAGATGCGCTGGCGCTGTTCTTCGGTCAGCGGTTTCGATTTGTCATCCATCGTCTGGTAATGGGAACACAATCCCAGCACGATGTCGGGCGCGCCTTTGACGGCAATCACCTCCCAATCCTTCATCTTGTTGTCATAAAAGGGGGAAATATCCTCCGGGCGCGGTTGGCTTACATCGTGGATGGTGATCATACGCTTGCGTTCCGAGTCGAACGGCACTTCGTTCTCACGCGGGTAGGCCTGCTTCACCTCGACGTGGAAGGCGCCTGCTTTGGCCGCCGCCACAAGTAACGCGCCCTCGGTGGGATCGCCCACGATGCGGTAGGTCTTTTCGTCCTCAGTCTCGCCGGTAATCTCGATGTCGGCGTCGTTGTTCAGCACGCCCAGCCACAGGGAGGTCAGGATGGCGGGATAGTTCTTGATGTCCACTGTCTTCCCATCCACCTGAAACTCTCCTTGCGGAACGTAGCCCGTGCCGGTGACATGCAAGAACTGGCCGTCGGCCCACAGGCGCGTAACGGTCATCTCGTTCTGAGTCAGGGTGCCGGTCTTATCGGAACAGATGACGGTGGCCGAGCCAAGCGTCTCCACAGAGGCCAGTTTGCGGATGAGGGCGTGACGGCGGATCATCTCGCGCATACCCAGCGCCAGGCTGATAGTCACAACGGCCGGCAGGCCCTCTGGCACGGCTGCAATCGCCAGACTGACCGCGATGATGAACACATCCGTAATCTCGCGGCTATAGGATTTGAAGTAATCCAGCGGCCCGCTGAAAAGCAAATTGATATTGGTGTAATCGAGCAAAGCCACCACGAAGACGATGGCAACCAGGATGAGCGAGGCGATGCTCAAGGTCTTGCCCAACTGATCGAGGCGACGCTGGAGCGGGGTTTCCTCTGTTTCCACGGTCTGGAGCATGGTGGCGATCAGGCCCAACTGGGTGCGCATCCCGGTGCTGACCACCACGCCGCGTCCGCGCCCGTAGGAAACGGTCGTCCCCATGAAGGCGGTGTTCTTGCGGTCGCCAATCGGCACATCCTTGTCAATGATGGAAACGGCGCTCTTCTGCACCGGCAGGGACTCGCCGGTGAGGGAGGCCTCTTCGATGCGCAGGTTGACCGCCTCGAGCAGGCGCACATCCGCCGGGACGAAATTGCCTGCTTCCAGGAAGACGATGTCGCCGGGCACCAGGTCGCGCGCCGGGATGGTCTGCCGGCGGCCATCGCGCAGCACCTGGGCATCGGGCGCGGCCAATTTTTTCAATGCCGCCAGGGCTTCTTCGGCGCGCTGTTCCTGAATGATGCCGAGAACGGCATTCAGCGCGACGATGGCCATGATGGCAGCGGCTTCCACGTAATCGCCCAAGAGGGCAGAAATAATGGATGCCACGATGAGCAGGATGACCACAAAGTTGTTCAACTGCTCCCACAGCATGTGCCAAAAGGTGGGGCGCGGCGCTTCCTGCAATTGGTTCGGTCCATATTGTTTCAAACGTTGGGCAGCCTGTTCGGCGCTCAATCCATTTTCCTGCACTTCGAGGTGGCGAAGCACTTCCTCGACAGGCAGCGCGTGCCAGGCTTGCTCTTGGTTCTTGGCTGTCTTATTTTGTGCATCGTTTGGCATTGGAAACCTCTTCAACAAAAATTTTAGGTCCTCTCAAAAGAAAAGTAGGGAGTTGAGCGATCATGATCGTTCACACGCCCAACATTTTGTAGCAATGCTGACAAGGGACAGGCGGAGGCGGCAATTCAGCCTGGCCTGGTTCGGACATGTAGGTAAGCATCGCCAGAGGGCCGCTGGTCATATTGCGTTGTTTGAAAGCAGACAGGAAGGTCTCGCGCTCTTTTCCATGAAGCGCCTTCAAGAAACCTGTCTGAATATTTCCAAAGGAAAGGGCGTCAAATGGGTGAGCTTCGCCCTGATAGAAGCGCGGAACCCTTCCCTGCACTGTTAGCCCCAGATAGACACAAGGGGAGACCTCGCCGCGATGGTTGACGTACACGGTATTGAGCGGGTCAGCGTCACAGACCAGGGTATTGGGTTCGGTTTGGAGCGGGTAAACGCGCAGCGGAATGTTCAGCCGTTCAGCGTTGGCTTGGGCGCGCTGAATCAGTTCGACATCTTCAGGCAGAGGCTGTTCGCCAAAGATGTGCATCCGGTCTAGCGCCAGGCTCGGGGAATAGGTGAGGTTGGTGGCGACTACTTCATCCGCGCCTAGGGAGGCAGCCAGTTCGACCAGGCCAGGGAATTCTTTCAAATTGGCGCGGGTCATCAGGAAATGCAATTCGAGCCAGGGTTTGGTCACGCCGCGTTGTTTCTTGAGGTTGGCCAGGCTCTCGAAATTGCTACACAGTTCGGCAAACTGAGAATTGGTACGCAGCGATTCGTGAATGGGAGCAGCCGTCCCGGCAAAAGAGACGGAAATCATATCCACACCCATCTCTACCAGACGCTGATTTTGTTCGCTTTGCAGCCAGGCGCCGTTGGTGGTGAAGCCGGTGCGGCAACCCTTGTCTTGAGCCGAGGCCAGCATATCCCACAGGTTGGGGTGCAGCATAGGTTCGCCCCAGCCTTGCAGGTACACCAAATCGAACAAATCCAGATGCGGGACGATATATTCTTCATACATGAGCGGCGACAGGTCCCCGTCTATCCATTTGTCAGACAAAGCATCATGCGGGCAGAAGACACAGCCGGTGCTGCAGCGACTGGTGATTTCGATTTGCACGACGTTAAACGGCCGTTTTTTGGAGGCCTGGACATCCGGTTTCGAGCGCAATTTTGGGAAAAAATTACCAATATTGGAAAGGAGAGGCAGCCTCATCTGTTATCCATTTCTGCTTGTAGGCGGTTTTCTCGATAAACCTGCGCCCGATGAACCAGGCCAACGGCCCAGTCAGGCGCTCCGCCAGAATGCAAATGAGTGTAAGAAGCCAATGTGTTACGGTAAAGAAGCCCATCGCGGCCATCGCCTACTCCATTGCCGCGCAAGAGGCGATAAGCCGTTGCAAGGCGGTTGCCAGGGAGCATTACAAGCCGCGAGTTGTGGAACTCATGTCCACGCAAGAGCAGGCCCGGCGAGAAAAAAGGATTCTCGGCCTCCACCTGGGCAGTTACGTAGCCATGTCCCTGGGGTTTGGAGGTCATTTCGATTTCGCAGGGCAAGGCGCCCACCATCTCGGCCGATTTTTCGCCCCACACAATGCGCTGGGAGAGGTACATCAGGCCGCCGCATTCGGCGTAGACCGGCAAGTCGTTTTCGATGGCTTCGCGGATGGCGCGGCGCAGAGAAACGTTGGCAGACAACTCGTCCATGAATATTTCGGGGAAGCCGCCGCCGATGTAGAGGGCGTCTACAGGGGGCAATTCGGCGTCACGCAAAGCGTCCAGGAAGAGCAGGTCGGCACCGGCTTCTTCCAGGGCTTCTAAATTTTCAGGGTAGTAGAAGGTAAAGGCACGGTCGCGCAGGACGCCGATGAGCGGCCGATGCGAGACCGGCTGGGCCGCGGAGGAGGCCGGAGAGGGAGCGGGTAAAGCAGGCGCAGCCCGGGCTATAGCCAGGACAGCATCGAGGTCGAGGTAGCGCTCGATAGTCTGCCGGCAGGCTGTGATGGCGGGAAGAAGCGCGTCTTGTTCGGCGCGAGGCACCAATCCCAGGTGACGGTCGGGGATGGTCAGGGTTTCGTCGCGTGGAATGGCGCCCAATACAGGCACACCGCAGCGACTTTCAATGGCCTGGCGCATACGGGCCTCGTGGCGACCTTGCGCTACGTTGTTCAGAACCACGCCGGCGATGTTCGTTTCTGGCTCGAAGGTTTGACAGCCATGCACGATGGCCGCGGCGCTGCGCCCCATGCGGGCGGCATTGATCACCAACAGGAGGGGAGCCTGCAACGTGCGCGCAACCGCAGCCGTGCTACCTCGTCCGCTTTCATCGAAGGAGTCAAACAAGCCGTGATTGCCTTCGATCAGGCTCACCCCATCTTGAGGAGCAGAGCGCAGAAAAGCCCGTAAGAGTTCTTCGGGCTTTTCGTAAAAGAAAGGGTCTAGGGAACGGCAGAGGGTTCCAGCGGCTTCACTCAGCCAGGAGGGATCAATGTAATCGGGTCCTTTTTTGTAGGGCTGGATGGTCAGCGCGCGCGCTTTGAATGCGGCGCACAATCCCAAGGTCAGGGTGGTTTTTCCACTTCGACCCTGGGGCGCCGCAATGACCAGACGAGGCGCATGACGGGTTCGAGCAGTCATCAGGGGAATACATCCAGCCGTTAGCGTAAGAGGAGAAAACAGCGCGATTAGTACTCGGTAACGGTAATGGCGCCTTCTTCACAAGAAGATTCGCAGGATAAGCAGCCAATACAATCATCGGGACTACCGGTAAACATGGCATACTTTTTGCCGCCTTCTTCGGTGATGGCAATGGCCTGTTGAGGGCAATTTTCCACGCAATCACCGCAGGCTTTACATTTTTGGATATCAATGGTTACGATGAACATACTACCTCCAAATGGTTTTTTAGAAAGAGAGAACCAGATCAGCCTGTAATCCTTGTTTGATCAAGAAACTGGGGCCGACCAGTTCGTCCACTTCTTCAATCAAGTCTTCGGGCGTCATGTCGCAAAGTTGCAACGCCGTATCACACACATAGCATTTTACCCCAAGCCGCAGGGCATCATCAATGAATTCGCGGATGGTACGCCCGCCTTGTTTGGCATACAATTTCTCCGCAACGCCCCGCTTGAGGAGCAGCGGCGCTTGCAAGACAAAGATGAGCATGACTTCAGCGCCGCCCCTGGCGGCTTCGCCGGCAAAGACAAATGGACCGGGGCCGCGCTCTGGGTTAGCAGAACCAAAGGTGGCAATCACAAGAACGCGCTTACCGGTATATTCATTCAACATCGCATGACCTCGCAGAATCGTTCATTTGGTTGCAATGCGCTGCGCCGCTTCATACGCCTGACGAAAGGCTGCTTCTGCGTATTTGACATCTACTTCCAGAAGGGCATTTGCAAGATCGAGCAAAGCCTGGGCCGGGGCCAGCGAGTCGCCGCGCACGCGGGCGGCCAGTGCCATGCCCTGCGCCTGTTCGATGAGCGACGGGTCCTGCGAGGCAACAGCAATAGCCTGCAAGGCAATGGCTTTGTCGCTTTCGCGCTTCATCTGCTCGACCAAGGCCAACGCCGCCTGCGGATTGGAGGCGGACAAATGGACAGCCAAATCAACCAAGGGGTAGGTTTCGCCCAGGTCGGCGGCTACTTGGAGGGCAGATTCGGTCTCGCCTAGAGCAGTTAGAGCCTGGACTTTATAGTACTTGGAGGTAATTGCCTCTGCCAGTGACGTATTTCCCGTTTTTCGGATGACATCGCGCAATGCCAAATCGCGGTATAAGGGGACAGCAATCTGCATGGCGGCATCGGCATTGCCCCAGGCAGAAGCAATGGCGGCTTGGGCGCGCGCCTGTTCGTAAGGATCAGCGATGCCTGCCGCCGCCTCCCAAGCGGAGGGGTATTCTCCCATGCGCAGCAAGGCGCTGGCGCGGGCATCGGGGTAGGCGATTCTTTCGACCAGAGAAGCGTTGCCCCAGGCAGCGGCCAGGTCGCTGAGGGCATAGGCCAAAGCGGGGTCGGTCACGCCATCTAGCGCGGTCAGGGCTTCCTCGAAAAGGGCGCTCTTGCCAGAAGAGTGGGCAATCTCTCGCAGGGCGCGCGCTTTCTGGACAGGGTCCGTGATTTCACGCGCAGCCTGGAGGGCTTTGTCATAGAGTGAGGGGTTGTGGGTCAGGTCCGCCAGTTCACGGAAGGTCCAGGCGCGCAGGGAAGCGTCCTGTATTTGGGCGGCAGCAGGGGCGGCCTTGGAAGGATTCACTTCGACCCAGGCCAGCGATAGGGCGCGCAATTGTAAATCACGGTAGAGGCCTTCTTGGCCAATCAGGGCGTCCTGTTCGGCCTGTAAGAGGGCGGCGGCTTTGATTGGATCGAGGGCGTTCCACTGCCGGGCAACCAGCGGCAAGGCCCAGGCGCGGGCGCGGGCAGCGTTCAGGTCGGCGGTGATGAGGCCGGCCGATTCCATTTCGATTTTGGTGCCAACCGTCACTTCTTGCACGACCAGGCTTTGCCCCCACAGGGCTTCTTCGTTCTTGCGGGCTACGTCGAGCGAGGTCAGCGCTTCATCCAGGATAGCCTGGGCTTGGGCGGCGTCCATTTCGGCATAGGCAGCCGCAACGCGGGCTAACATCCAGGCGCGCGCCTGCGAACGGTCGGCAGCGTCGGCTGCGCGTTGAGCGGCATCGAGGGTTGCCTGGGCTTCCTGCTGTTCGGCAGTGGTCATCACCACCTCTTCGGCCGGCACACGGAAGAAAGGCAAGGTAAAGAACGCCACAACAGCCACGATAAACAGCACACGCCAGAATAGCCCCCAAGATCGGCTCACCTTTCCAGAGGCCAGCGCGCGGGAGTTGTACACGCCCCAGGCCAATGAGCCAAGCACAATCAAGGTAATCGCCGCCGCATACGTCAAGATTGTGCGCTGTTTGGCGTCTTGCGCCATTTGATTGAGCGCAGCATAGGCCTTGTTCAACTGATAACGAGTTGACTGGGCTTCACTGACGAAAGCGTCCAGGCTGCCGACAGGCGTATCGAGCATACGGCTGTAACGCTGGGTATAGTCCTCCAAACGAGCCTGGCTCTTTTCGGGCAAGGGGCCAACTGCGTTTTCGGCGCGTTCGATCATGAGCAGCAACCGTTCGGTGTAATATAGTTCTTCGTGTATTTTGATGGCTGCCGGGCAGGGCGAGTTGACTTTGCTTTGGATGCCGCCTTTCCAAGCCGTGGCAGACGCCAGGCGCGGGTCATCGGTCAGATGACAGGAGGCGCAGTAATTGCCGGAGACGAGAGTCTCTCCTTCGGCCGAGGCAGGCAGGCTGAAGTCGAGGGAGGAAGCGGAGACGGAGCCGACGGCCAGCGTCAGGACCGCCAGGAAGACCAGGGAGGGAAGCAGAATTCGTCGTTTCATTCGTCCATGCTCACAGGTTGTTCATCGGTAGAAGGAACTGCCTGGCTCTCTGTTCTACCGCCGGCTACGAACCAGCGGGCCAGGAGGTAGTAGGTAGTGCAGGCAACGCCGACAACCAGCAAGACAAAGACTCCGCCCGGGCCGGCATTGTCGAAATATGCGTGAACCAAACCGCCAATGTTCATGTCAACCTCCTGAAGGGGCTAATCGCTGGCTGCGGCTGCCGGAGCCGGCTGAGAATGCGCGTGGCCGGGCAGTTCCTGAGCCGTCTCCCAGATGGGAACAATGGGGAAGAAACGAGTAAAGACCGCGTAGAGCAGGATGAGGCCAGCGAAACAGGCAATCGTGATGAGGATTTCAGGCAGTTGGGGGAGGTAGTGTCCCTGTCCCATGACATGCAACATGCGCGGGCTAACCTCGGTAGGGATGATGACAATGTAACGCTCCAGCCACATGCCAATATTGATGAGGACACAGGCAAACACCATCCAACCGATATTGTTCTTGCCTTTGAAGAGGAAGATGAGCAAAGGAAGACCAAACACGAAGGTAGCCATGCTCCAGAAAATCAACGAGAAGGTGCCGCTGAATTTGTCGTTGAGGACGACCATCTCTTCGGTCATGCTGCTATAACCAATGGTGAGATGCTCGGCGATCATCATGTACAGCCAGCCCAGGACAAAGGTAATCAACAGTTTGCGCAAAGAGTTGAACAGGCCGACATGCAAGACATTTTCCAGATGATAGACCTTGCGCAGGATGGCCAAGGTGATCACCACCGCCGCCGTTCCCGATAGGATGGCGCCCAACAGGAAGAACGGCCCGATCAAGGCGGTATGCCAGCCAGGTTGGACGGTCATGCCAAACAGCCAGGAAACCACAGTGTGAACGGTGACGACCAACATGGTCATGAAAACGGCCATACCATCCAGCACTTTTTCCAGACGGCGATATTGCTCAGGATGGTGCTTCCAACCCAGAGCCAGGATTTGGTACATGCGGCGCTGCCAGCGCGGAGCGTCGGTGAGGCGGTCGCGGCAAATCGCAATGTCGGGGATGAGCGAGAAGTAGAAGAAGATGATGCTGGAGAGCATATACAGGCTGACGGCTGTCACATCCCACAGGATGGGCGACTGGTAACGTCCATAGAAAATGACATTGAGGATGCGCTCGGGGTGCCCCATATCAATAATGATGGAGCCAGCACCGAAGGGCAGGCTGAAAAGCGTGATGGCTTCGGCAGCGCGGGTGAGCGGGGCGCGCCAACTCTGCCCGGCGATGCGCAAGATGGCCGAGATGAAGGTGCCGGAATGCGCCAGGCCGATGAAGAAAACGAAGTTGGTAATGTATACGCCCCAATAGACCGGGCGGTTCATGCCGGTGATGCCCAAGCCCTCGATGAATTGCCACGTCCAGGCGCCCAGGCCGGTCAACAACAAGGCAAGCAAGACGCCCCACAGCAGGTAATCGCCAGCCGAAACGCGGCGCACGGGAGCAAGGATTTGCTGTACGTTTTGATTCTTGGGTTCCATATCATCACCCTTGCTTCAAGTAATAGACTTTGGGCTGTGTGCCAAGTTCTTCGAACATACGGAAGGCGCGCGGGCTATGCGCCAGTTTAGAGACCAGGCTGTTCGGGTCATCCAGGTCGCCAAAGTAGCGGGCGTGGCCGGTGCAGGTTTGCACGCAGGCAGGGGTGTAGTCAGTGGCGTTGAAAGGACGACCTTCTGCATCGGCTTCTTCACGCGCTTTGCGCAAACGCTGGAAGCAGAAGGTACATTTTTCGACCACGCCTTTAGGACGAGGCTGCACTTCCGGTTCTGGATTCAAGTGCGCTTTCAGTTCCTCGGGCCATTCGGGGGGGTACCAGTTGAAGTAACGCACGGCATAAGGGCAAGCCACAGTGCACATGCGGCAGCCAATACAGCGATCGTAGTTCACCAGCACGATGCCTTCTTCGTTTTTGTAAGTCGCCTGCACCGGGCAGACTTTAACGCAGGGTGGGTTGTCGCAGTGCATACACGGGCGCGGCAACATGGTGGTGTGGATATTGGGATACTCGCCTTCTATGAACGGCAAGACCTCGTTCCACAGGATGGCGCGCCCCATATCGGCCTGGTTCTTTCCGGCCACAGGCGTGTTGTTTTCCATGCGGCAGGCTGCGGTGCAGCTCTGGCAGGCAAAGCATTTGTCCAGGTCAATGACCATTCCCCAGCGGGGCATGTTCTACCTCCAAATATAAAATTCCAATCAAACCGGATAAATACGGACGCGGGTGGGGCCGGCTACGGCCAGTCCGCTCAACGGCTCGCTCGTAAACAAACTCAGAACATTCGGGTTGGCGCCGACGACCATGTTCTGCTCAGATTTGCGGCCCCAGCGCACAAAGGTGTGATGGCCCTGTCCAGGCGGCAGGAAGACGGCATTCGGCCAGATGCCAGCATATACCCTAACGGTGGCCTGCACGCGGTCGAGCGGCGATTCTACCCACACGCGCTGCCCATCCTCGAGGTGGAGGGCTTCGGCTGCCTTCTGGCTGATTTCTACCCAACTGTCCCACTTGACATGCCCTTGCAAGCCGTAACTCTCCTGCAAGGTGGGGACGATGCCTTGCCATTGCTGCGACTGGGTGATGAGCGGCTGTACGACCAGCAGGAAAGGATAGTCGAGGGCGCCCTCGGCAGTGTCGGCCAGGGCGGGGGGAATCTCGAAGTGGGGCAAGCAGGCCAAGTCCGAGTCCGAAGCGAGCAGGGCGAAGAGTTCGCGCGAGAAGAAGTCGAAGCGTCCATCTTTGGGAGCGTTCAAGCGGTCACGTCCGACCACCTCGCTCCAGGCGGGGCTGCCGGGTTGGGCGTTGAAATAGACCAGTTCGGACCAGTTGCCGTTGGCCTGCAATTTCTCCCAATCCAGGGTAGACAGGCGCTGCATGATCAGGTCTTGGTAGGTTTCCCAGGGGAAGGCTTTTGCCAGATTACCTCCGATGCGGTGCGCCAGGTCGAGCAGCACGTCGCCGGGATTGCGCGTATCGTGGAGCGGCGCAACAGCCGGCTGGCGCAGGGAGATGCCCGCATAGCCCGTGCCTTCCAGGTAATCGTCGCCCCACACTTCTAGGAAGGTGCTGGCCGGCAAAATCAGGTCGGCATAGGCCGCGCTTTCGTCGAGGGTGGAGGCAAAACTGACCACAAAAGGTACTTTTTGCAAGGCTTCCAGGGTACGCCCGCCATTGGGCAGGTCGTAGAGCGGGTTGGCGTTCAGCAAGAAGAGGGCCTCGATGGGGTAAGGCTTGCCCTCCAGGATGCGCTCTGGCACATTCTGATAGGCCGATAGCGCCAAGGGGAATTGGGAGCCGGCCCCGTCTATGCGCTCGCGGCTTTCTCCCAGGCGGGCTGTCGCATCGAGGGTGTAGTCAGGCCAGTCGGCCAATTTAGGGAAGCGCTGCAAGAGGACGCCGCCCTTGACGTCTATCGAGCCAACCAGGGCATTCAAGGCATGGACGGCCAGCGCCGTGTACAGCGCATTGCCGCTAGAGAGTTCGCCCGCCTCGGTGGGCAGCATGGCGACCGCCGGGCGGTTGGTGGCAAATTCGCCCGCAATGCGGGCAATCTTATCGGTAGAGACGCCCGTAATAGCCGAGACGCGCTCGAGGGTATAGGTTTCCAACACCAGCGACTTGAAGCCTTTGTGCAACGTCCCCTCGGCGTCCTCGAAATCCTCGAAGCCAAAGGTAAAGTCGCGCACGAAGGCTTCGTCATATAGTTTGCTGTTGATGATGACATTGGCCATGCCCAAAGCCAGCGCGCCATACGTGCCAGGGCGGATTGGCACCCACTCGTCGGCCTTGATGCCGGTCAGAGAAAGGCGCGGGTGGACGGCCACCAGTTTGCCGCGCTGTGGGCGTCCGCGCCGCATGAAAGCCGTCGCGCCCAGATAGCCAATCAAGTTGCGGCTGGATTCGAGCAGGTTGCCCCCAAAGGTCAACACATAATTGGCGTTGTTGATGTCGTAGACCGGCAGCGCGTTTACGCCTTGTGAAAGCCATAAAGCCATACGGGCCGCGCCTTCGCCCAAACTCTCGCGCGAAATGACATTCGGCGAGCCATAGGCGCGCATGAAACGCTGCACCGTCTGGCGCATTTGCCCGCGCAGTTCGCCATGCATGAGCGCAACGCTATGAGGCTTTCCAGCGGCGCGCAGTTCACCGAGTTTGCCAGCCGCCAGTTCAAGCGCCTCGTCCCACGAGATTTCTTTCCAATCGCCCGAACCGCGCTCGCCCATCTGGACGCGCGGGCGTTGGATGCGCTCTGGGCTATACAGCACCTCCAACGAGGTCTGTCCCCGCAGGCAGCATACGCCCTGGTTGAGCGGGTGCAGCGGGTTGCCTTCCACTTTCACCGCCTTGCCGTTCACCACGCGCACATCCAGGCCGCAGCCTGAGGGGCACAAGGCGCATGTCGTTTTAACAATCGTCTCTTCACCCACCGCCGCTTGCACCGAGGTAGCCTGCTGCGCTGGCTGCAAAGCGTTCAGTCCAACGCCGGCGATGGCGGCAGCGGCGCCAAATTTGATGAAATCACGACGGGAAAGTTCTGAGGGAGGAGTCTGAGAGGGGAAGTTTTCCATAGGCTATCCTTTACCGATCAACGCACGACGACTAATTGCCATCATATTGACTCAACCAACGGTACAAGCGCACGCTCTGGGCCGGAGCGACCTGCAGCGCTTCCGGTTCCTGGACCTCGAAACCTGTTGCCGTAAAATAGGCCGGATCCACGCTCAATTCGACGCCCAGCAATTCGAGCGCCTGGAGCGTATCCGGCACGGCGCCGGGTTTGCCGGAGGCTACCCAGGCCTGCCCGCGCGGGCCGCGGGGGCCGCCGCCCGAGGGGCTGATGTGACAAGAGGCGCAGGGTTCCCCGGTCTGCGCTGAATATTCGGGAAGGGCTTGGGCCGTAGCAGCGGGCAAGAGGGCCAACAGCAACGCCACAGTCACAAGCAGTGAACCGAAGAAAATTAGAAAACGTTTCATGTTCATTCTCCTGCCTCAAGCCTCGCCGACGATGACTTGTTCGCCCTCGATGCGCACGGCAAATTGCTCCAACGGAATGGGCGGGGGGCCGGCCAACACATCGCCAAATTCATCATAGCGGCCATCGTGACAAGGGCAATAAAATTCCTTCTTGTTATCTTGCCATTCCACAATACAGCCCAGGTGCGTGCAAATCAACGAGAAGGCGCGGAGACTCTGCGGGGTGCGCAATACCAATACAGGAATGCCGCCATACGTAATGGCTTTGGCTCCGCCAACCGGCAAGTCGCTCAATGGAAAAGAGACCGGCGCAGCTTCCTGGCTGGCGCTGGCGGCCGGGAAGAGACGCGCTTGCAGCCATGTTCCCAGCCAGGCGGCTGCCACCGTCAAGAAGCCCAGTTGAATAAACTGGCGGCGGCGGGAGAAAATGGAAGGTTTAGGAGAGGAAACAGAAGTATCCGTCATAGCGCTCACCATTTAGGGGGCAACGACAATCTCAGCCGCGCCCACATAAGCGTGACAATTGTTGCAAGAGGTGGCCGGGTCATGGCATTGCAGGCAATCGCGCCTGTCCAGGTCGCCGCGATTGACGATCGTCTTGTGATTCCGTTTCCACCAGTCTAAGGGGCTGTGATATTCAGGCGCCGGCAGGCTGGGGTCAAGGTAAATCGCCAACGGCCCTTCACCGTCCTTGACGGGTTTCTCCACATAGCGCGGATAAAAGAGGACCGTCAAGAGCAGAATTCCGAATACAACGAGAGACAAGGCTACTTTGCGCATGGCTGTCTCCAAGGGCTAGAATTTGAGAGCGTTCGCCAGCAAGTCAATCACGCCACCCACCTTGACCGGCACCTGCCAATAGTGCATGGATTCGGGCAATTGCGCCTTGCAAATTGCACATACAGTGGCCAGGTAATTGGCGCCGGTGTGCTTGACGGCCATGGCGCGCGGTTTGCCGCCCGCCATGCGGATGGGCATAATCTCATCCGTCAACAGGCCGTTGCCTGCGCCGCAGCAAAAAGTCTTTTCGCGGATGGTGCCTTCTGGCATTTCGACAAAGCGGTTACAAACGGCGCGGATGATCTCACGCGGTTCTTCGATGAGGTAGCCCGCGCGCGCAGAATTGCACGGGTCATGATAGGTGACAAGATACTGGTCATTGGCCGACTTGTCTATGTGGCCCTCGAAAGCGCCTTTGTGCAGCATGTCAACGATATACTGGCTAATATGGTACGGATAAGGCGGATCGAAATCATCCATCGGGCCATTGAGCGAAGGCGTCATAATGCCTGCCCGCCAGGCATGTCCACACTCACCCCAGATAATGGTCTTGACGCCCAATTCGCGGGCGGCATCCAGAATGCGGCGGTTGACTTTTTTCAAGTTGGCAAAATTCAAGAACAGGCCAAAGTTACCGCCTTCATTACAGTAGGTGCTGGTTGTCCAACTGACGCCCAAGAAATGGAAGAGTTTGCCATAGCCAATCATGGTGTCAGTATTGGCAAAGTTATCGGCCGAGGGCGGCACCAGCAGAACTTCGGCGCCTTTCTCATCGACTGGGAAGCGGATAGGCAGGCCGGTATCCGCCTGCACATCCTCTTCGAGAAATTCGCAGTTGTCCTTCCAGGCAGCCGGCGGAATGCCCAGATTGTTGCCAGTAGCATAGACCTTTGCCACAACTTCCGTGATGTATTTGGTCGAGACACCAATCGAGGCCATGATCTCGCGCGCGGCAATGGTAATTTCGGCAGTATCTATGCCATACGGGCAAAAGACCGAACAGCGGCGGCATTCGGAGCATTGGTAGAAGTAGGTGTACCACTTCTGGAGCATCTCTTCGTCTAAATCGGCGGCCTCTCCCAGGTCTGGGAAGAGACCGGCCGGCGTAAAGTAGCGGCGATAGACTTTTCGCAGCAGTTCCGCGCGCGCCACCGGGAAGTTCTGCGGGTCGCCCGTCCCCAGGAAGAACTGGCATTTGTCGGTGCAGGCGCCGCAGCGCACACAGATGTCCATGTAGACGCGCAAGGCCTGGTTCTTTTCCAACAACTCGCCCAATCTGGCAATGGCACGCTCTTTCCAATCCGGCACCAATTCGGTCGGCAAATCAATGGCCGAAGTATCTTTGGGCTTGCTCGGATAACACTGCACCTCTGCCGAAGCGTGTTCGCGGAGTTTGGGCGGGCGCAAGACGCCATTTACTGCCGGGTCTTTGACAATCGGAGTCTCATCGAATTTCGACATAGGTTATTCTCTCAATAACGGTCAACTGGATTGATATAACGCTTGCCGCGCACCTGCACCTGAAAAGGCTGATGACGCGAGGGGCTGAAAATCAGACCGCCTGCATGGAGCAACTTGCTGAAAGGGAAGTAAATCATCAAAATCAGGACGGCCAGTAAATGCAAGAGGAACAAGGGATGATGAGGTACTTCGACAGGATGGAAAGTCATCAATCCCAAAATAAAGCCTTTGACATCTACGATATTGACGCGCAACCAGTAATTCACCATCAGGCCACTGCCGGCAATCACGCCCAACAAAGCCAGGGCAAAATAATCGGGGATATTAGAAATATAGAGTGTGCGCGGCAAAGCCAGCCGCCGCCAAAACAGGAACAAGGCAGCCGCCCCCAGCAAACTGCCAAAGAATAGCGCCACCGATTCCATGTATAGGACCAGTCCAGGCACGGGGTAAGTAAAATAACGCAAGTGACGGAATAAAACCGCAGCCAAGGCAACATGGAAGAGCCACGCACCTCCCCACAACCATTTATCGGCTTTGAACAGGTTGGAGAAGAGGGTGACATCTCCTAACACGCGTAAGACGGCTCCCCCTTCTGTCTTAGGAGCAGGTGTCACAGCATGAGGTAAAGGCATGGGAGTGCGCAAGTAACCGTAGAATTTCCACAGCAAACCTGCCACGAAAGAAAAGGCTGCAAAATAAGCCAGACCAATGAAAAAGAGGGAAAGCAGGGTCCACAAAATATCGCTTGTGCTCATAGTGCCTCAAAGAAACAACAAGGGATAGGGGGCAGGAAGACGGCTGATTTGCACATCTGCTCCCCCCTATCCCCAGTGTGGAGAATGTAACCTCGCGCTAAACGGACTAGACGCAGCCAGTGGGCTTGGGCAAGCCAGCAATCTTGCAGGCGCCTTTGGCTGGACCGCTTGGAAATAACTCGTAAATGGTTTTGAGGTCGTAACCGGTCTCTTTGCAGAGTTTACGGATCATGGGCGCAATGCCAAATTGCAGGTAATATTCCCGCAGATACTTGACTACCTTCCAATGATCCTCGGTCAATTCATTGACTTCCTCGGTTTTGGCAATGGCAGCCGCCAATTCCTCATTCCATACGGAAGGGTCTTCAATGAAACCATCCTCGTCCACACTTACCTGTATCCCATTCAGTTCGACTACAGGCATATCTACCTCCTCAAAAAGAATATCTTACAAAGCGCTTCGGTCTGTCATGTGCCGGGGAGTTTGATGAACGTGGCGCCGCCAAAGGAAGTAAATTCCAATGTGCCGGCATTGACTAATTCTGTCAGCGCCTTCTTGACCAGTTTTTGATCCAGGTCAAGGCCTTTGGCAACATCACGATGGGTCATCATCTTCCCTTTTTGTTTGAAGAATTCAACGATTTGATTCTTCAGTTCCTCCGTCACTTCGTCGCTCATGCTTCACCTCTTTACCACTTGAAGGCAGGCGTTGACCGGAAGGTTTCAGTAGCCAGAGTGAAGTCGTCAATGAGTTGGACAGTGAACGGAATGCCTGTCAGATCGAAGAATCGTTCCCAACCAATACGGTCAATCCACTCGCCCATGCGCTCGTGCTTGCGGGCATGGCTTGCCCAAGTCTCAACAATGTTGCGCACGGCCGCGGTCACTTCGGGCCAGCGCGGCGGATTGTTGGGCAAGTAAGGGATGACCAGACGAGAGAATTTGGGGGCTGTGCGCGCGCTCGAAATCTTGCCGCCCACCCAAATGGATACGCCATCGCCCTCTGGATCGGCCAACGGCATGCCCGGGCACATGGTATAGCAGTTGCCACAGTACATACACTTCTCTTCATTGACCGTCAGCGATTTTTCCTTGGGGTCAGGACGAATGGCGCCAGTAGGACAAGCCGCAATCACGTTGGGGATTTCGCATTTAGCGCGCACCGTATCGTGATTGATGTGCGGCGGCTTGCGATGGATACCCAGGATGGCGATGTCGGAGCAATGCACCGCGCCGCACATGTTCAAACAACAAGCCAGAGAAATGCGGCAATAGGCCGGCAACTTCCAATCTGTGAAATACTCGAACAAATCGTCCATCACGGCCTTGACAATGCCGGAGGCGTCGGTGGCGGGCGTATGGCAGTGAATCCACCCCTGAGTATGCACCGGGTTGCTGATGGCATGGCCGGTGCCGCCTACGGCGTAGCCTTCTTGCTTGAGATGAGCCAGCAGAGGTTCAACCTGATTCTTGTCAGAAACCAGAAACTCTAGGTTGTGGCGGCTGGTAAACCGCAGGTGGCCGCCGCAATATTTGTCGGCAATCTGGCACACATCGCGGATCCAGTCGGTGCTGACCAGGCGGCAAGAACCGACGCGGACGGTATACAACTCATCGCCAGATTCGGCAACATGCTTCAAAACGCCTGGTTTGACACGCTCGTGATACTTCCACTGTCCATAGTTCTTTGCAATGACAGGCGGAAGCATGTCTTTATAGTTCGGAGGGCCAAAGTCAGTGCGGGCCATTATTTCACCTCCTCAGGATCCCAGAAGTAATAGGGGTTTGCACGCGGTGTGCGAATCATCTGCGGCACGGGCGGCAGGCCCATGGCTTTCAAGAACGAACGCATGCCCATGCGGTGAATCAGTTCACCCAAGCGCTCGCGCATCTTGCCATTCTCGTCCCACCATTCCCAAGCCTTGCGGATGAATTCTTTCAGTTCATCGTATGGCGGCTCCATTTTCATGAAAGGAACAACCACCCAAGACATCAACGCGCCATGCACAATGGGGGCCTTGCCGCCGACCAGGATGGTCGCGCCCTTGTCTTTGCCGGGGCGCAGCGCCTTAGGCATCAGGTTGATGCAGTGCATACAGCGGTTGCATTCTGCGTCATCGATGCTCAGTTTCTTCGCGGCTGCATCCCATTTCATGCAGTTCGTCGGGCAAAGGTTGACCACTTCGTCCTGGATATCCAGACCGCTGTTGGCATAATTGACAACCTCGGCAGGGTCAATCAGGATTTTGTCCCGCCAGGTACCAATGACCGAGAAATCCGAGCGCGCTACCGAAGCCACGCAATCGTTCGGGCAGCCCGAAATCTTGATCTTGGATTTATAGGGGAACATCGGGCGGTGCAACTCATCCTGGAATTCCAGGGTAACCTCACGAAGGATATCCAGGGTATCGATGCAGGCATACTCGCAGCGGGCAGGTCCCACACAAGCGGAAGGCGTGCGCATATCGCTGCCGGAACCGCCCAAATCGAAGTCAATTTCGCTCAAGTCGTCGAAGCAGGGCTGCAACGCATCCGAGGGCGCGCCGAGCAGGATGATGTCGCCGGTGGCGCCGTGCATGTTGGTCAGGCCGCTGCCATGTTTGTCCCACACATCACATAATTGGCGTAATTTCTCGGTAGTATAGAACCACCCGGCCGGCATATTGACGCGCAAGGTGTGAAACTCAGCCACAGACGGGAATTCCTCTGGCAGGTCGGAATAACGCCCGATCACGCCGCCGCCGTAGCCCTTCACGCCAACGATACCGCCATGTTTCCAGTGACCGATTTTGTCACGATAAGAACGCTCCAACTGCCCCAGCAAATCCTTGGCTGTGTCTTTTTTGGCAGCAGCGCGCTTAATCTCTTTTACAAAACTCGGCCAGGGCCCTGTTTCAAGTTGATCCAGCATAGGGGTTTTGGAGTCCTTAGCCATATTTTTACCTCCATGCGACCGCTGAAGTCCGTTTTTATGCAGAGGGGAAAGCATGCTCTTTGCTTTCCCCTCCTCTATCTTTTCAGACGGTCACAGAAAATGTTCTTTACGTCTCAGAGCAGATTCTCTTACAGGCTTGCAGGGAATAACCAGCCGAAGATCAGCCAAGACACCACCAGGGCCAACAGGGTGTTGAACACGGTCACGATGAGATATACAATGACCGGCGGCCAGCCCATCTTCTTGAGGCCGCTCACCGACAGTTCCAGGCCCATGCACACAAAGGCCAGGCAGAAGGCCCAATCCTTCATGCTAGAAATTGTGTTGCCAGCCGTAGGAGTGTCTTTGCCGGGTCCGGGGATCACGGCAAAGGTGAAAAGCAACGAAGTGATGATGAAACCCAACACAAATTTGGGGAAGCGCTGCCAAATAATGGCGGCGCTGGGCTTTTCCTTCTTGCCTTCAACCACGGTCGAGAAGTACAGCGCCAGCAGGAAGGCCACCACACCAATCAAGGCATTCTGGGTCTGCTTGACGATACTGGCGATCTTTTGAGCCGTCTCGCCATAGATCGTACCTGCGCCCACGACTGCAGCCGTCGTATCTACGTTGCCGCCAAACCAGGCGCCTGCTACCGGCTCGGGCATGTGCATTGCGCCTGCCAGTAACGGAGCAATCACCATTAGAGGCAGCGCGGTGATGATGACGAGAGCGGTCACGTAAGTGATCTCTTCCTTCTTAGCCAACACTGAGCCAGCAGCAGCGATCGCAGCCGAGACGCCGCAGATCGAAATAGCCGTGGACATAACTGCGCGCAGGGAATCGGACAGACCAAACTTACCGCCTAGCCACCACGAGAAGAAGTACACCGCAGTGACCATGATGATGCCCTGAATGATGGCGCCCGCCGCAGCGGTGACAATCACCTTAAAACTGATGCCTGCGCCGAGCAATACCAGACCAATCTTCAGGAACAATTCGGTGCGAAAGCCAGATTTGGCATACTCATAGATCTTGAGCGCTTTCAGAATGGGATTGAAAATCAAACCCAACAGCGCAGCCCAGAGCGGGAATTCCAACACTTTACCCGGAATGCCCCAGCCGAAAAGGTCTTTGATTCCATAGACCTGATCTTTGAACCAGCGTGCCAGGAAGGACAGCACCACAACGATCACGAGACCGACCAGGAAGTTCAATACTCCCGAACCGGCAGCCTTTTCTTGTTTTGCAGCAGTAGTAGTCATCTCGATTCCTCCTAGAATTTAACCCAGCCGGGCTGGATGACATTGACTAAGGCCAGAATCAGCAACACGAAGGCCAGGATAGTTGCAAGCCAATCCTCATTAATTTTGACATTCATTGTTTCTCTCCTTGCATTCACAATCGAATAGGGTATTATGAACGAGCAAACAAACTCAAGATGAACGCATTCTCTTACAGCCTGCCTGCCAACACCCCTTCCCCTTTTTTGGCTTTGCAGAGCCTTGACGATTTTCACCTCCTTTACAAGAAATTTTCTCTCAACCGTAAAAAACAGTAAACAGTAAGAGCAAATAAATTGACTATATAAACAGTCAATTCCAAATTCATTATAAGAAAATTGCAAAGAAAGGAATCTAAGACAAGTCTTAATCCCCTTAAGAAAAGTCTTAGTGCAAAATAGCACAAAGTAGAAAGGCTGGATTTCCTCTTAGCCCCAATACTGTTTAGATAACGTTTCTGGAGTGCGAAATCTCCCGATTTCGCCCGAAGTCTTGAGACTTCGGAGTCCTTATCTACTCTTTTTCTGCCCAGCCTGGTTCAACTTATATTGCCGATAGAACTCCAAAGCCAGCAAAACAACGCCACACAAGCCGGCCATCAGCGCCACGATTTGAGCAGCCAGATTCAGCCAACCCAGCGTAACAAGGTCAGCCACTGCCAGCAACCCCCACCCGGCCGCTAGCCGCCAACGCTTTTGAATGAGATTGGATGCCGTGAAAGCCAGAAGAAAAAAGAAGACGCCGACAATGACCTGAGACTGAGAATCCTCCAACACTTCTAAATCTAACACCCAGGCGCCAACCAAGATGATACCAATCACCAACGGCACCAAAGTAAGGGCAAGCAATACATTCTGAGCCGGGGAACGGCGCTCCATAGAGGTTGTTTTCTTACTTTTTTGAGCAATCTTCTTCGTCATGTTGTACTCCGCGTATCAAGAAATCGTACAGCGCAGGTGCAGTATCCCTCAAGCGCCTAACGCCAGGAATTGCTCCGCGCATTACAAACAAAGTATAATCGAAAGTGCCACATCCTCCTATGGAACCTCACGCCGCGAACCTGCCTACCATCCGCCAATGGCTGCTAGAAGGCCAATACCAGGCCATCCTGAGCCTTGCCAAACACAAAAAGCACATTCTAAGCCAATTGACCGCGCTGACCTATGATGAAGATGCCACCGTCAGCCAACGCGCCATTGAGGTCGCAGGCCTGGCCGCCAAAATCATTGCCGAGCGCGACTCAGAATTCATTCGCAATACCCTGCTGCGTTTGTTCTGGCTGGTCAACGACGAATCGGGCGGTATTGGCTGGCGAGCGCCCGAACTGATTGGGGAAATTCTATACCATTGCCCGCAATTCGACCAATTCTTCCCCATGCTGATCTCCCTGTTGGACCTCGAGGAAGAGGACGCGCCGCGCTTCCGCGCCGGGACGCTGTGGGCTATTGGCCGGGTTGCGCAGACCGCCCGGCAGGCAATGCTCCCAGCCATACCGCACATTCAATCCCTGCTCGATGGGAATGCCATCCTGTCGCCGGGCGAAAAGGAAACTGCCTTACAATGCCTGGAGCAGTTAACCGCTGCCGAGCCTGCCAACTCACAAGGGACGTAACCCTGTCTCAACTCAAGCACATACTTGCATCCTGGTCTTGCTTTCCAGCGCCAAACGCGCCACGCCAGATCGGACGGGAGCAAAGCCATCTGCCGGGCTGATCGCGCCCTCTGGGAAGATGGTCACCGAGCGGCCCGCCTCCAGCGCCTCTTTTGCCTGACCGAGGACCTGCTCCCCTTTTCCGGGAATCACCTCGATCTGGCGCATTTTGCGCATGTACGCGCCCAACAGCGGGATGGAAAAGACTTTGGCTAACAGGAACCCACCAACTCGGTAACAAATTGCCAGCCAACCCTATACCCTTTTCGCCTCCTGCTGATACAATCGAACACCAGGGCCTATTGCGCAACACAGGATTGAAATCTACGTATATAAAGTTGTATTGCCCATGTAACGAACAAAGGAGAAAAAATGTTTGCAATAACGTTATCCTCACTGTTTTGGGTGATGCTGCTGGGAATCCTGTTCCTCATCATCCTATCCGGGATACGCTTTATCCCCAACAACCGTATCGGCATCGTCGAGAAACGCTTCAGCGGCAGGGGCTCGGTGAAATCGGGCCTGATCGCCCTGAACGGCGAGGCCGGTTACCAACCCCGGATTTTGCGCGGCGGCCTGCATTACTTGATGCCGATCCAATATGTCGTCCACACCATGCCCCTGGTGACCATCTCCCAGGGCAAGATCGGCTACGTCTTTGCCCGCGACGGCAAGCAGTTGGAACCGGCCCAGGTGCTGGCGTCCAATGCGGTGGTCCAGGATTTCCAGGATGTAGAAGGCTTCCTGAAAAACGGCGGACAGCGCGGCCCGCAGCGCCGCATCCTGCGCGAAGGTACGTACGCCATCAACCTGGTGCAGTTCATCGTCATCACTGAAGAGCGGATCTACACCATCTCGCTCAGCAAGGAAGAAGCCGAGACCATCCGCAACATGGCCGAGGTGATCGCCCAGCGCGGAGGCTTCCGCCCGGTGGTGATCAAGGATACCGACGACACAGTGGGGATCGTTACCGTGCATGATGGCCCGTCCCTGGTGCAGGGCGAGATCATTGCCCCCATCGTGGGCGATGACCCTGAAAAGCCCGACACCTATCATAACAACTTCCAAGATGCTGACCGCTTTTTGGCAGCAGGCGGCTATCGCGGCCGTCAGTTGCAGGTTCTTGTAGAAGGCACTTACTATATCAACCGCTTGTTTGCCACAGTCGAAATGATACCCAAGACCGTCATCGAAGTCGGCAATGTAGGCGTGGTTGTATCATACACCGGTGAAACCGGCGCCGATCTTTCAGGGGCAGAATACCGGCACGGCGAACTGGTCTCAAAAGGCCAACGCGGTGTTTGGAATGAGCCGCTTCTGCCCGGTAAATATGCTTTCAATACTTATGCTGGCAAAGTGATTCCTGTCCCCACTACCAACATCATCTTGAAATGGATTCGGACTGAGGTTGGCGCGCACCGCTTCGATGAAAACCTGACCGAGGTCTCGCTCATCACCAAAGACGCCTTTGAGCCGTCACTGCCGCTCTCAGTGGTTGTTCATATTGACTATCAGAAAGCCCCGCTTGTGATCCAGCGTTTTGGAGATATCAAACGCCTGGTTGAACAGACCCTCGACCCAATGGTATCGGCTTACTTCAAAAACATTGGACAGACGCGCACCTTAATTCAACTTTTACAGGAACGCAGCGCTATCCAACAACAGGCCAGTAGCGAGATGAAGGAGAAATTTGCGCACTACAATTTGGAATTGGAAGAGGTGCTGATTGGCACGCCTTCCTCGCCAGAGGATGACAGCCAAATCGAAACCATCTTGACTCAGTTGCGCTCTCGCCAAATTGCCACCGAACAGGTGGAAACCTACGCGCGGCAACAACAAGCGGCAATTAAAGAGCGTGAACTGCGCGAGGCTCAAGCGCGCGCCGAGATGCAAACGAGAATGACCGAAGCAGAGTTGAACATCAATATCCAGGCCGACCAGGGCAAAGCCGAGTACCAGCGTTCCATCCAGCAAGCAGCCCAGATCCGCGCCCTGGCGGAGGCCGAAGCGGAAAAGATTGCCCGCGTGGGTATCGCCCAGGCGCTGGCAACGGAAGAGCAGGTGCGCGCGTATGGCGGACCGCAATTCCAGGTGACGCAGCAGGTGCTTAACCGCTTTGCAGAGGCCATCCAGCAATCCGGCGTAGACGTGGTGCCGCGCGTGGTCGTCAATGGCGGCAAAGGCGAAGGCGAAGGCGGAACGGCCAACAGCAGCATCATGGAAGCTCTGCTCACCATGCTGCTTTCCGACCGCTTCGGCGCGCTGGCAAACGAGGCCGCCCAGAGGCCTCGCTCGGAGCAAGCCGAGACGCTGCGCCAGCAAATCCGCAAAGATATGGAAAAGAAACCCGAACCGAAGAAATAAATGAACAGAGACCGGCTCACCGCCGGTCTCTGTTCATTTCACCAAATGCCTCAAAACCGTATGTAAAATGCCGCCATTGCGGTAATAATTGACCTCCACTTCAGTATTGAGCAAAGCCTCGGCCTCGAACATATCTTTGCGACCGTTCGCTCGATGTACACGCACATTGACCCGCGCACGCGGCGGCATATCGTCGTGCAGACACTCGATATCGTACACTTCATCGCCTCGCAAGCCAAGCGATTCGGCGTTTTGCCCGTCCACGAACTGCAAAGGCAGGATTCCCATGCCGACCAGGTTAGAGCGGTGAATGCGCTCGAACGATTCGGCAATGACGGCTTTCACCCCTTGCAGTAGAGGGCCCTTGGCGGCCCAATCGCGGCTGGAGCCGGTGCCATACTCCTTACCGGCAATGACGATACAAGGAACGCCCTCTTCTTTATACCTCATAGCCGCATCATAGATGGCCATTTCCTCGCCCGACGGCATGTGTTTGGTCCAATTGCCTTCTTTGGGCGCAACCAGTTGATTCTTCAGGCGGATGTTGGCGAACGTGCCGCGCGCCATCACACGGTCATTGCCGCGTCGTGAGCCATACGAGTTGAAGTCACGCTGTTGCACGCCATAAGCCAGCAAGAATTTGCCGGCCGGACTGTCGGGAGCAATTGAGCCGGCCGGCGAGATGTGATCGGTGGTAATCGAATCTCCAAACAGGCACAAGACGCGCGCGCCCCGAATGTCGCTGATTTTGGGCGTTTCAAGGGTCAAATCTTGGAAGAAAGGAGGATGCTGAATGTAAGTCGAGGCTGCATCCCACTCGTACAGGTCGCCGCCGCTCACTTCCACGTTTTGCCACATCTCAGAGCCAGAGAATACATCGGCATATTTTTGGCGGAACATTTCTGCTTTGACGTTGGCAGCCACCGACTCGCTCACTTCTTGCGTGGTCGGCCAGATGTCTTTCAGGTACACAGGCTGACCGTCTGCGCCTGTTCCAAGCGGCTCATGGAGCAAGTCAATATCCACCGTCCCAGCCAAAGCGTAGGCCACCACCAGCGGCGGCGAGGCCAGGTAGTTGGCTTTCACCAATGGATGTACCCGCCCCTCGAAGTTGCGATTGCCCGAAATAACGGCAGCCGCTACCAGGTCCTCGCTGGAAACGGCCTTGGCCACTTCTCCGGGCAGGGGACCCGAGTTGCCGATACAGGTCGTGCAACCATACGCCACTACATTAAATCCCAATTGCCCCAGCGGCTCCAGCAGGCCGGCCTGACTCAGATATTCGGTCACCACGCGCGAGCCGGGCGCCAGCGAAGTCTTGACGTGAGGCTTGACCCTCAGGCCCTTTTCGACCGCTTTCTTCGCCACCAGCCCGGCTGCAATCAAGACCGATGGGTTGCTGGTGTTGGTACAAGATGTGATGGCGGCAAGCACGACGGCCCCATGCCCGATGAAGTATGACCCGCCGTTGACGCCAATCTTGCCTCGACGCTGCAACGCTTCAGGACTCAACTCGAAACCGCGTTCTTTGACCGGGGCTTTGAGCGCCGCCCGGAAGGTTTCTTTCATAGCCGCAAGCGGCACGCGGTCCTGAGGGCGCTTGGGCCCCGCCAGGGAGGGGACAACAGCCCCCAGGTCTAGTTCGAGCGTGTCGGTGAATTGCGGGTCGGGGGTATCTGCGTCGCGGAACAAGCCCTGGGCGCGGCAATAGGCTTCCACCAGTTCCACTTGTTCGGCCGGGCGGCCGGTCAAACGCAAATAGCGCAGAGTTTCGTTGTCTACGGGGAAAAAGCCTATGGTAGCGCCATATTCGGGCGCCATGTTGGCAATGGTAGCGCGGTCGGGCAGCGGCATTCCATCCAGGCCGGGGCCGTAGAATTCGACGAATTTGCCTACCACGCCTTTCTGGCGCAGCATTTGGGTAACGGTCAGCACCAAATCGGTCGCAGTGACGCCCTCCGACAGTTTCCCATACAGTTTGAAGCCCACCACCTCTGGCAGCAACATATCCATGGGCTGGCCGAGCATCACGGCCTCGGCCTCGATGCCGCCCACGCCCCAGCCAAGAACGCCCAGGCCGTTGATCATGGTGGTATGCGAATCGGTACCGACCAGCGTATCGGGAAAGGCTATCCGTTCCGAGCCAGATTGCGGCGTTTCCACCTCTCGGACAGCCACTACGCTGGCAAGATATTCCAGATTGACCTGATGAACGATGCCGGTCATCGGCGGGACAACCCGGAAGTTGGAGAAGGCCTTTTGTCCCCACTTAAGAAATTCGTAACGCTCGCGATTGCGCTGAAATTCGACTTCGGCGTTGCGCTGGAGGGCATCGGGGGTGGCAAAGAAATCCACCTGCACCGAGTGGTCAATGACCAGGTCTACCGGCACGAGCGGATTGATTTTCTTGGGATCGCCGCCCAGGCGGGCCACTGCCGCGCGCATGGCAGCCAAATCCACAACCGCCGGCACGCCGGTAAAGTCTTGCATCACCACCCGCGAGGGCAGGAAGGGAATGCCTACTCTCACCCCTTCCCCTTTCCCGGCGGGAGAGGGAGGGGCAGGCATCCATGCAGCAATATTTTTCACATCTTCTTGCGTGATCTCGCGCTCGTTGCATTGGCGCAGAGCCGCTTCGAGCAGGATACGAATCGAAAACGGAAGCCGCTTCAGGGTGGTCAGAGCGGCCTTTTCGAGCGCATCCAGCCGATAGAAAACGTATGTCCCATGTCTGGTTTTCAAGGTATCACGCGCACCAAAAAAATCTTGCATACTGGTCTCCTTCGGGTCGAATATGTTTACCGCCTTGATAGTTCTTTTTGCAGCCTGGCAACCAGCGCCTCCTTCTGAGCCGGCGGTAAGAACGCTGCCTGGGCTGCCGCCAAAACGAGGCGGTGCAGAATGTCGAGCGGTAAGCCGAGGTCTTCGCAAACGAGTTTGTACTCATGACTCAAGTCAATGCGCGAGACGCTGGGGTCGTCGGTGTTGACCGTCACATTCAAGCCGGCCTGCAACATACGCGGCAAGGGGTGGACGCCTAGCGCAGGGACAACGCCGCTTTGATAATTGCTGGTAGGGCAGACCTCAAAAATCGTGCCGCGCTCGCGCGCCAGCGCCACCACGTTCTCGTCTTCCATCACGCGCACGCCATGACCGATCCGGTCGGCGCCGAGGACTTCGATGGCTTCGCGCACATTCTCCGCGCCGCCCCATTCGCCGGCATGGATGGTGAGTTTCAAGCCGGCCTGGCTGGCTTCTGCCAGGATGGGCGCAAACGGCTTGGCCGAAAATTCGGCCTCGTTCCCGGCCAGATCCATCCCTACGATGCCGCGCTCGATGTGGGAGGCCGCCAGCCAGGCCACCTGCTCAGCCAGTTCGGCGCTCTCATGGCGGTTGACCGAGGCAATCAGTCGCACCGTAATCCCAAACTCCTGCGCCGCTTGAGCCGCACTGGAACAAACCCAATCCATCACATCATGTAAGGGAAAACGCTCAGCGCGGCTGAGGGCAACTGGGGTGAAACGCAATTCCAGGTACTTGATGTTGTCGTGCGCCGCATCTTCTACCGCCTCGCGCGTCACACGATGAATGACCTCCGGCGAGCGATAGAACAGCCGCAGGGTATTGAACTTGGCCAGAAAGTTCTGAAACGTTAGCGGGTCTTCGTCTTGCACTTGCACCATACCGCTCAAGCGTAAAACGCTGGCCGGCACGGTCACGCCATGCGCGCGGGCAATATCCAGCATGGTTTGCAGGCGCAACGACCCTTCCAGGTGGCGGTGCAATTCCACCTTGGGCAAGGCCTTGTACGGGTTCAGGGGAATGGTTAAGTTGGATGCCAATTTCAATGCCGCTTGCGTTTCTTTTTCTTTTTTTCGGAGGGCGCCGCCGGGCCTGTCTCTCTGCCAGCAACCGGACGCGCCTCGCTCATGTCGGTAATCGTGAGGCGGATCTGGCGCGGGCGATAGGCAAAGATGCGGCTGACGACCAGCGCGCGGATGTCGGCCATTAATCCCTGGAACATTTCGGACGCCTGGCTTTTGTATTGTACCAGCGGGTCGCGTTGGGCGTAAGCCTCCAGGCCAATGGACACGCGCAGGGCTTCGACGCGCGTCAGGTATTCCACCCATTGCTCGGTGATGGCTTGCAGCAACAACTGGCGATAGATTTGATTAAGAACCTGCCGCCCGATTTGACGGACATACGCTTCGTCCTGGACCTCAGCCCGCCCCTCCTGCGGGGACGATGCCCGTTTCGCAAGTTCTCCCTGCCCCCAGGCCAGCGCGAGGGCCTCTTCGGCTTGCGCCAGGTGATCCAACACTTCTTCGACCACCTCTTCCGCCGGGCGGTCTTGCAGGTAACGCGCCGTCAGAAAGACATAACTAAAGCGGCTAAAAACCTGCTTCACCTGTCGGTGGGTCCTGGCATCGAAGGCAGTGCGGACGCCTTGCGAGAGGGCCAAGAGCAAACGCAGTTTGGCGCTCTCGTCGTGCGCAGGCTCGCGCTCGAGGCTGGCCTCGATGTCACGCTGGATTTGACCGTTTGACCCAACCAGGCGCTCGCGCTGTTTCTGCAACAAGACTTCGGTGGTCTCCAGGATGAGCGCAGCCAGCCCGTCCCAATCGTCGGTTTGAAAGACGCCCCTGTCCAGGTTCAGCGATTCGCCCAGGCGGTTCTCGATGGCGGCAGAAACGCGCATGGCGCTCAGGGCGGTCAATTGCGTAGCAATGGCCTGTTTGAGGTCGTCTTCCAGGTCGGACGGGTCGCTTGCCAGGCTGCGCATCTGCTCGTTGGACAGTTTCAGCGACAAGCGAACGACGCCCTGCAATTCTTCCAGGATTTGCTGCGGGCGGCGCTGTTCTTCGCTGTCGCTCAGACCCTCGAGGAATGCGTCCAGCGCATCGTAACGTTCTTCGATCTGCTGGTCGAGACTTTCGGCGCTGCGTTCGAGCAGGCGCTGGATGGCGCGCAGGGTGTGGGCGTGTTCGGCTTCGACCGCCTCGCGCACCAACTCCAGGGCAGCAGAGCGGATATCCGGCGGGTCGCCGAGACGCTCGAGGAGCAGGCGTAGGCCAAAACTGGGAAAGATGCGCTCGTCGGCGTAGGAAAAAGGCGGCTGGACCTGTTCCAACCAGGCCATCAACTTCCAAGGGCCTTCTTCGTCCTCCAGCCCGGCCGGCACGCGCGCTTCCACTTCGGTGCGCAGCATGGCCTGGATGTCGTCGCGCAGGTCTTCTTTGGTGAAGACGCGATCGCGTTGGCCATAGATGCGCTCGCGCTGGCTGTTGAGGACATCGTCGTATTCGAGCAGGTGCTTGCGCACGTCAAAGTTAGCGCCTTCGACGCGGTGCTGAGACTGCTCGACCAGGCTGCTCACCAGGCGGCTTTCGAGCGGGAGCGAATCGTCCACTTTGAGGCGCTCCATCAGCGCGCCTACCTGTTGACCGGCGAACAGGCGCATCAAATCGTCTTCGAGCGAGAGGTAAAAGCGCGAGGAGCCGGGGTCGCCCTGGCGGGCGGCGCGTCCACGCAACTGATTATCTATACGGCGGGCCTCGTGGCGCTCAGAACCGATGACGTGCAGGCCGCCCAGCGCCTTGACGCGCTCCCTGTCTTCAAAGTACGTCAGGAAGAATTTGACCTCGCCCTCGTAGATGCCAAAGGCAGATGGATCGGCTTTGAGCAGCGCCTGGCGTTTTTCTTCCAGCGGCAGGTCGTAAGGGTCAGGAATGCCCAGGCGGCGCAAGACGCGGTTGACGACAGCGATGACTTCCTCGGCCAGTTCGCCGCCCAGTTTGATGTCTACGCCGCGCCCGGCCATGTTGGTGGCAATCGTCACAGCGCCAAACGCCCCCGCCCCGGCAATAATCTGACTTTCTTCGGTATGCTTGCGAGCGTTCAAAACCTGGTGCGGCACGCCCGCCTGTAACACCGCCTTCAGGCGGTCAGCGTATTCGTCCGGCAGGTTGAGAACCTCCAGCAGGACGGGCAGGTTAGAAGCGTCATCGGGATTGAGGCTGGAGATTCCTAAAGGCTGGGCAAACTTGCGCAGTTGACTGATGTCAATCTTTTCCAACGGCGCATTGAAGGGGACAAATTCTTCGATGAGGCGGCCGTCCTCCACACGGTCGTTGGCTTTCAGCCAGAGATGGCGTACCAGCAGGATTTGCATCAAGCGGCGTACCATGTCCGCTTTCAGCCGCTCCGATAGCCTCTCGGATGACTCGACCGAGGTGGTGCCTACCAATTGAGGCCTGCCCATGACGTGCAAACGCACAATCTCCTTGACGATAGCGCGCAACTTGGCTTCTACCGTGCGGTAGATGACATCGGGATAATCCTTGCGCTTCCATAGCACAATTTCGCCCTGCCCTTGCCCTGTGGGAGAGAGCGCATCGCGCCGCACGTAATAGGTGTATTCGTAACCGTCCTCATCTTTTGCCTTCCGCTCGACCAGCGGCGCATCCTTGCCAAAGGCCTGATATTCCAGGTTGGTAGGGATGGGCGTCACTTCCAGTTTGTAGATTTTGTTGAATTCTTCCGCTTCGGTCAGGGCGGTGCCGGTCATGCCGGCCAGTTTCCTGTACATGCGGAAGTAGTTTTGCAGGGTAATCGTGGCATACGTGACGCTTTCTGGTTCGACCCGCACGCCTTCTTTGGCTTCTACCGCCTGATGCAAGCCGTCGCTCCAGCGGCGGCCGGGCATCAAGCGCCCGGTGAACTCGTCTACGATGACGACCTTTCCGCCTTGAACGAGGTAGTCTTTGTTGCGCTTAAAAAGGTGCTGAGCGCGCAAAGCCTGTTCCAGGTAGCCAAGTAAACGCGCCTGCTCGGGGGTCACATCTTCGGGGCGGTCAGGGTCTTGCAGCGGCTGACCGAGCAATTGCTCGACATGCGCAATGCCAATCTCGGTCAAAGAAACGGTGCGGTCTTTCTCGCTGACTTCGTAGTCTTCTGGCTGCAACTGCTTGACGAGTTGCGCCATCTTGCCATACCATTCCAGGTCGCCCGAAGCCGGGCCAGAGATGATGAGCGGCGTGCGCGCCTCGTCAATCAGCACATTGTCCACTTCGTCTACGATGGCGTAATGGTGACCGCGTTGAACGCGGTCTTCCAGACGCATGGCCATATTGTCGCGCAAGTAATCGAAGCCGAATTCAGAGTTGGTACCATAAGTGATGTCGGCGCGATAGGCCTCAGCGCGCTCCACCATACGCAACTGGTGTTGATCTTCATGCGGGGAGTCTTTTTCCAGGTCCACCAGGAAGGCCTTCTTGCCGTTTTCGGTTACCACCGCCATTTGCAAGACGCCCACCGACAGCCCCAGGAAATTGAAAATAGGCGCCATCCAGCGCGCATCGCGGCGCGCCAGGTAATCGTTGACCGTGACCAGGTGGCAGCCATGGCCGGCCAGCGCATTCAGATAGAGCGGCAGCGTGGCGACCAACGTTTTGCCCTCGCCGGTACGCATCTCGGCGATGGAATTGTGATGCAGAACGATGCCGCCGATCATCTGCACGTCATAGTGCCGCAAGCCAATGGTGCGTTTGGAGGCTTCGCGCACTACAGCGTAGGCTTCGGGCAGGATTTCTTCTAAAACTTCCTGTTCCACCTGGAAGCGTTTGTCATCCTCTTCGATGCCATCCGTAGCCTGACGTAATCTGGCGCGGAACGACTCCGTTTTGGCGCGCAAGGCTTCATCGCTCAACGCTTCCAACGTTGGTTCGAAAGCATTGATGACTTCAACCAGTTCGCTCAAATTCTCAATTTGGCGTTTGTTGGGGTCGCCCCCAAACCATTTGACGAATTTTTGCAGCATACTTACCTTTCTGACGAGATTATAGCACAGCGCCGGGTTTTCTCTCTTTCAAGCGCCAGCCTGGGGAAAAACCTCTCGAAGGTTGCCGTCAGATGAATCAGCCTTCGGAACGATGCTTGCATGTTATTTCCGACAAGGTCTAATGATTACGCCAGCAGGATCACTGCTGGCGGACAACCCCGTGATGGGAATACCCCCGGACAGACTCGAACTGTCCTCTTCGGCTCCGGAGGCCGACGCTCTATCCACTGAGCTACGGGGGCAATTGCAGGCGCAATTTTATCACAAATCCATCAACGCCAGATGCTCTGGTAATTTCCCTTGATTTCCTTCCCTTCGGCAAAGCGCTGCGGGCGGTAAATGGAGATGTCCACGCTCTTGGCTGCGCCGTCCAGGATCAACTCAGACATGCACAATCCCACCGCCGGGGCGATCTTGAAGCCGGTGCCGCTCATGCCGCATTGCAGGTAGAAGCCGTCTGGCCCGGCCTGCCCTAGCAGGGGATGTTGGTCGGGGGTCAAGCCGTCGTAGCCGCCGTGCGCGGTGTGCAGGTAACTGTTTTCCATGGCCGGGATGCGGCGGCAGATGCGTTCCACGGCGCGTTCCACGAAGCCTTTGAGCGGGTGATCGGCGTCGCCGTCGGGCGAATCGCCCAGCGGGTTGCCGTCTTCCAGGCCCACCAGCGTCAACCCGCCGGTCTCCGGGCGGAAGTACATCTCGTTGGGGAAATCAATCACCACCGGATGGCTGGGTCCCATTTCCCTGGGACGCCCTACGAACATCGTATCGTGCCGCCAGGTGGTGAAGGGCAGGTCCAGCCCGACCATCGCATTGATTTGATCGGCCCACGGCCCGGCGGCGTTGACCACGGCCGGCGCGTAAAAATCGCCCTGCCTGGTCTGCACGCCTTTGACCTGGCCGCCCTGCACGATCACGCCCGTCACGGCGCAATCCTGGATGAGGCGCGCGCCCCTGTCGCGGGCGGCGGAAAAGAACGAGGCGGCAGTAGCGCTTGGGTCCGCGTAGCCGGATTCGGGTTCGTAAGAAGCGAGGTCGAAGTCGCCCGTCGTGAAGGAGGGCGCCAGCCGTCCCACATCCGCCGCAGAGACCAGGAAGGCAGGAATACCGATTTCCTGATGCATGGCGGTATTGGCCCGCAGCGCTGCCTCGCTTTCGCGCGCTACAATCTGGATGAAGCCCGTGCGGGTGAAGCCGCATTCCCCGCCCACCCTTTCGGCCCAGTTTCGGAAATAACCGAACGAAATCCAGGCCAGTTGCGAGTCCTGGCGCACGTCGTAGTGCATCCGCACCAGGCCGCTGGAGCGCCCGGTCGCGCCGGCCGCCACGAAACTCTTTTCCAGCACCAGCGCCTTCACGCCGCGCTCGGCCAGGTGGAAGGCCAGACTTGCGCCATGCACGCCCGCGCCGATGATGATGACATCTGCTGTGTTCGACATAATCCTCCTTACATCACATACAAAAAGATGAGATTCTCCCGATCCACCGCCGCTGGCTGCCAGGCAGGGAAATCTGCCGCCAGGCTGACCACGCGCGCGCCGGGATGCAGTTCGCGTTTCAACTTCCCTGCGAGACGGGCGGTCTGGGCCGAGAGCAGATACACGAAAACGACATCCGCCGCCGACAGGTCAGCGCGGTAGAAATTCCCGCATCGCAGCCGGACCCTGTGCCTGCTCCCGCTAAACAGACATTTCAGCCGCCCCCACAGGCATTGCATCGGGCCGATCTCGATGCCCACCGCCTGGGCGCCGAACTCCTCAGCGGCTATCAACAGCGCGCGCCCATCGCCCGCGCCCAGATCGTAGAGCGTTTCGCCAGGCCGCAAATTCGCCAGTTGCAGCGCCCTGCGGATGCGCTCCCTGCGCGCCGGCACCCAGGGGACGCCATACCATGCCGGCACGAGCAGCCACAGTCCGCTGCCCAGCAGGAAGAGGGCCGCCAACACCAGCAGGGAGATGTCTTGCACGTCTCCCCATTGCACGCCTCCCCATTGCACGTCTCACGCCTCCCGCAAGCGGGCATCCTGTCCCAGCCTGCGCAGCGCCAACAGTCCAAAGAGATTGAAAACCAGCGCCAGCAGGGTCACGGCGAAGAAACCGAACTGCCGGTAAACGAAAGCCGCCAGGAAGGCGCCCAGCGCACGTCCCAGCGAATGGCCGGTCAGGTTGAAGGAGAGCATCGTGGCGCGCGCGCCCGGCATGATCTCCGTCATCAACGGGATGTGGCTGACCATGATGAACTCGAAGGTGATGTAGAACAGCGTCAATCCCAGCAGGGCGCCGGCCTGTGTCCGCCCAATGAAAGGAAGAAGCAGGCAGGCCAGCGCGTTGCCGGTCAAGCCGAAGGCCAGCGCACGCGGCTTGCCCAGGCGGTCGGTCAGCAGCGCCACCAGCCCCTCGCCGCTCAATTCTGAAAGGCCGATGACCGCCGAAGCGCCCGCCAGCGCGGCGATTTGCAGGCCAAACGAATCCTCCAGCCACACGCCGAAGATGAGATTAACCAGTTCATTGGCGGCGCTGGCCCACAACGCCACCGAGATGCCCGCCAGCGCCGGGACGTTGCGCAATACGATCCCAAAGTTCGCCCAGGGACTGCTTGCGGGCGCGTGGTTCGGGTCGCGGCGCGGCGTCATCCACCACAGGACGGCGAACATGCCCACGCCCAGCAGCGCCAGCAGCGGGAAAGGCGCCGACCAGCCGTAGCGCGCAATCAAGAAACCCATGAGCGGCACGCCGACGATGAAGGCCAGCGACCAACTCATCTCGGTCACGGCCAGCGCCAGTCCGCGCCGCCGGTAGGGGATGCGGTCGCCGAAGTAAGCCTGCATGGCCGGGTCGAACAGGTACTTGCCCAGCATAGCCAGGATGAGGGCCGCCGTCATCGTCCACAGCGAGGGCGCAAGCGCGACCAGTGCCACCCCGAAGGTGAACAAGGCAACCCCCGCCAGCATCCCAAAGCGCCGCCCGCGCTGATCGGCCACCGAAGAGACGAAGGGAACAAACGCCCCGGCCACCGAGCGTCCCGTGAGCGCCAGCGACAGGGCGGTAATGTCCACGCCCAGCCCGCGCGCAAAGACCGCCAGGAAGGGGTAGACCATGCGGTGCGCCGTGTTGAGAACGGTGCGCAGCGCCATGACGATGAGGAGTTGGATGGAGATAGGCAAGGATTGGCGAGTCAGATAGTCGGTAGTCGGATAATCGGTAGTGGCGGCTTTAGCCGCTCTTGTGGCGGCCTTAGCCGCTTTTTTCCTTGAACGACTGGGGCTGCAAAAAAACTCTTGCCAAAAAGTAGGCGGCTGCCCAGGCCAATACATTCAAGGCGATGAAGAACAAGATGACGTCCCACAAGCCGGAAGAAAAGATGGGAGAAGGCGGCGGGTGCATGACGTTGGAGGCGGTGGAAAAGGCCACGCGCAGGACGATGAAAAAGGCCAGGTTCGCCAGCGAGGTCAGCCATGCTTTGCCGGTCAGCCACAGCCCGATTTGCAGCAGCGCGCCCACGATGGCAAAGGTCAACGCCAGGCGGAAACGCGGCTCAGCCAGGAACAAGCCGTTCCAATTGGCCTGCATGGCCCACAGCGAGAGCGGCAGGTAGGTCAGCCAGAAGAGGATGCCAGCCCGCCCCAGCGCCGCAGACCAGTGATGCAATCTTTCGCGGCGCAGGGCCAGGCCCAGCAGCCCGGTCAGGGCGGCGGCGGCGAAGGCGGCTTCTGCCGCCAGCACCCAGGCGCCGTGCAGGTACACGATGCGCACGTTGGAGCCGAGCGATTGTTCCTCCGGCCCGAAGAAGGCCAAAATGGCAATGGCCGCCAACGCACCCAGGAAGAGCAATGAGTAGGAAAGGCGTTTGGACATGCGGCGAATTGTACCCGATATGCCGCTTTACGGCGCTTTGATCGAGAAGTCCTGCTGCGCCGTCATCTCGTTCGGGCTGGTGACCGACAGGACGACGAAATAGTTCCCGCAATCGGCGTCGTAGGCGTCGAAGGTCAATTTTTGCGTGCCGGCTTCGGCAAACGTCAGCGTTTGGTCGCCGGTGACGCTCTGCTTTTCGCCGCCTATCTCCCAATGATAGGTGGCCGTCGTCGGCCCGTTGGCGGTGATCTTCCCGCTGAACGTGACCGGGTTGGGTCCCCCGCAAGTTACGAAGGAAACAGTTGCTTCCACCTTAACCTGCGTGACTCGCGCGGTTGGCGGCTCGACGATGGGGATGATTCTCAAATCCCCGGCGGTATCCATCACATCGAAGGCTACCCAGCAAGCGTCCCCTTCGTGCAGCGGGTCTGTCACATACCACCAGGTCGTTTCCGACACCCGCCCCAAGATTTCGACCGTTGTGCCGGCCGGCACGGCGCTAACCGCTTCCCATTCCTTCCCCGGCCCGTAGCGGCAGTGGACGCCTTGGTCCTTCGGCCAGGCGACCGGCTTTTGCGGCGTCGGCGTGATCGTCGGCAGGGGCGTCTCGGTTGGGATGGGCGTCTCGCTAGGGATCGCAAAGGTAGGCAAAGGAGATGGCTCGATGACCGGCGCCGGCGCAGGCAGGTAATCAGACAGACTGCAAGCCAGGGCCGCCAGCGTCAAGGCCAGACAGGGAAAGATGACTCGCTTGTGCATAGCGCCTCGAAATTCCAGCCGCTCAAACGGCTGTACATCCATCTCCCCGCTATTATACGCGATGAAGAGAATTCGTGCCTTACAAGTGAAATCCTTGTTTCCCCCTCACCGCCGTAACGGGTATTGCCAATCCCGAAAATACAGGCAGAACGCTGGCTTGCGCTGCCTTCTGGCGGCTGGATTCGTCAATCCAGCCAAGCGTCACTGCCATTCTCAGAGAGCCGGCAAGAAAATGGGGACGACTTTCTATCGTCATGCAGCGGCTTTATGGTTCAGCAATTGAGCAAAGTTGGTGCCTTTCAGCCGCGTCACCAGTTCATTCTGCGCATCACACCACACCGGCTTGAGCGGGCAATTCTCATTGAACGTGCAGGTAGCGCTATCGCCCACACATTCATTCAGCATAATGGGGCCATCAATGGCTTCAATGACTTCCAAAAGCGTAATATCTTTCGGCTCACGCGCCAAAGTGACGCCGCCGCGCGCACCGCGTGAGGTATGCAATAGACCTGCAATCGAAAGTTGCGAAATGATCTTTGCCAAGAAGGAAGGGGGGATGTCTTGCTCTTTGGCAATCGCGCTGGTAGCGGCGCGCTGATTTCCTTTCATGCGCGCAAGATATAACACAGCGCGGACAGCATAATCGGCTTGGCGGGTGATTTGCATAGCAACCTCTCTTACAATGCAGGTAATTTTTATCAGTTATAGTGATTTTATTGTGAGATTTGCGACAAAGCAAGTGATGGAGGTCACAGAGGAAATATGACCTTTTACTCCGATTTCAAGGCGGGGAAAGGCGCCGCCGCTTAAGGGTTCAAGTCGTACAGGTAGGCATTCCCACCAGTCCCATCAAAACTGTCCAACATTACGCCAAACTGATTGAGATATTCCAGGTAAAAAGCCTGCTGGTCGCTCTCGCAGCCGGGGCAGTCTACGATTTCGGCAAACAGGAACCAGACCCTGTCCTTTCCCCACAGCGCTTTAACATCATCTTGGAATCCTTGAAGCGCCCGTTTTTTCCGGGGGGTGTCGAAGCCAATGATAACCTCTCCCACCTCCAGGCCGTAAAAGGGAGCGTAGTAACGGAACACAGGGTCGGCGGCATGGAAAACGTAGAGGGTATCGCCCTCCATTCTGTGGGTTGCAATATATTCCAGGGCAGGCTTGATGTCGTCCTTTTCTGGGTTGGCAACCATGCTGAACGTGTGAGGCGCAATCATCCAGAAGGCTGCCAGTGCAAGTATGCTGCACACAGCCAGCGCCAGCATGCGGTTCAGTTTTACAACCAACCAGTACAGGCCCTGCAACCCAGCCGCCATCAGGAAGAACGCGAAAGGGATCAAGAACAGCATGAAACGATACTGGAGCGGATAGCGCTGCAAGGCTGAGGCGACCAGGGCCATCACAAACGGTGAGATGACCAACAGCGCCATGTTGCGGTTCCTCAAAAGCAAGCAGGCTATACCAATCCCCGCCAGGGTGAGAAAAATGCCAGACATCACCCAATCGGTGCGATGCAGGCAGATAAACAAAAAGGAATGGTAAGTCTTCAGAAACCAACCCAGATTGCTCCAGGGCGGCATGGGCATATACGTCCGGCGCCAATAGTCAATCAGGTATTCGTCCGCAATTATGTGCTGCAGGGAGACAAGATATTCTAGCCCGAAGGAGGCCAGCCAGGCCAGTCCCATGCCTGCCAGCCAGGACAGAGGCGCGCGTCCCTGGCCGGTCAGCACTTCAAGCAGTAGCGCCAGCCCAACGCCCGCCAGAATGAACACGGACGGATGCGAGATCCAGATAAGAATCGTCCCCGCCATGCCCAGCCAAAAGAAGTCCCGCCCTTGCGCTTCTTTCCGCAAACACCGGCTTGCCAAGTAGACCAACAACACCGCCGCCATCACGTCGCTAGAATATTGCTTGAGCTCCGAAGCGTAGTACACTAGCCAGTACCCCACTGAGAACATCGCCAAAGCGAACAGCCCCGCCCATCCGAAATGTTCCCGCGCGATTCGGTAGACCAGGACGGTGGCTAGCAAACCAGCCAACAACGGGAAGATGCGCATGACGTAATCGTGATTGCCTAATATCACCACGAAGAACTTTTCGATGAACAGGAAGCCGATGGGCGCGGCCTGGTGATAATCCAACAATTGGGTCAGTTCCGTGAAGGAGCGGTTTACTAGGTTATAGGCCAGGCTGGCCTCGTCGGCCCACAGCGAGCGGTTGGCGGCGTACTGCCACAGGCGCAGCATCATGCCCATGAGTACAAGCAACAAAAAGGCCAGATCAGAGGCGAGTCCATCCTTCATTTGCGCCGTCACATATTCCGCCACCGCCTCGCGCACCACGGCGGAGATGCTACGCTTCTCGCGGGCAGCGATCTTTGCCAGTTGTTTGTGTTGCTGCGGCTTGAGCAGGATCTGGGCGCGGTATTTATGTCTTTGGGACATCGTCACCTCTACCAGAATTATACATCTGCGCAGGTGTAAGCACCCATTCCATTTTCCTCGCGAGGCCGTCAGGCATTGGCTGTGGGAAGCGTGAGTTCGCCTCGCAACACGGTGACGGCGCTGCCGCCAACCTTGACCGTTTCGATCGCATTGCGCGGACCAATCACTTCGACATACGCCCGGCCGGGGCGTCCCATCCAATGTCCCTGCTCGGCCAGGAAGGTCGGGGAAGCGATCAAGCCGTAACGCCACAGGTAGGCCGCCATGCCGCCGGTGGCCGAGCCGGTGAAGGGGTCTTCGGGGGTGTCGGGCGGCACGCCGAAGTGACGGGCGAAGGTTGCGCCCTGCTCCACACCTGCCAGGCAGAACAGGTGGGGGCTGAAGAAGTCGCTGCTGGCGCGCAGGGCGGTGTACTTCTCGACATCCAGCACGGCTTTGCGCAGGGAGGCGTGTCCTTTGAGCGGGATCATGATCTGGGGCGTGCCGGTGCTGACGGTCTGGATGACGGCGCCGGGCAGCAAGTCAGATTCGTCAAGGCCAAAAGCAGGCAAAACATCGGCAGGAGGATGCGTGGACAGGAACTGCGGCTTGCGCTGCGACATGACGATGCGTTCCACTTTGCCGCCTTTTGCAAAGATTTCCACGTCAATCGGGCCATCCCGCAAGTCGAGCGGCATCTTGAGATAGTCGCCGCCCAGCGCCAGGCGTCCCGAATCCACCAGCGCGTAGAGGGTGGCAATGGTGGGATGCCCGGCCAGGGGAATCTCCTCGGCCGGGGTGAAGTAGCGCGCCCGAAAGCGACCGTCCGCTTTGCGCCAGACGAAAGCCGTCTCCGACAGGTTCATCTCCCTGGCGATTGCCAGCATGGTAGCGTCGTCCAGGTCTGCGCAGTCGAAGACTACCGCGCAGGGGTTCCCGCCGAGGGGGCGAGTGGTGAAGGCATCCACCTGGTAGAGGGGATAGGTAGGCATAGGGTTTCCTTTACGATTTCATCTCGTACGCGTCGCACAATGAGAACACGGAGTTCTGCCAAACGCGTTCGAAGCGGGACATGGCGACCACGGGCTTGTGGATCATCTTGAGGCACAAGTCCATCTGTTGAGGCGTGGCGCTGGGTTTGCTGTAGAGTCCCAGGGCGTACTTGGAGAAGTCGCGCACCATGAAGTCGAAGATCTGGTCAACGATGTCGTCGTCAATTTGATAGAGACGCGCGTTCTCGAGGATGAGTTGACCGTAGACGACCAGCGTGAAAAGTTCGCCCAAAGCGAGGAGGAAATCCGTGTCCTTTTGCTGGGCGTCGCTGGGCGTGGCAGTGGCGAGGAAGAGTTTCAGCGTCTCGATCTGCTCGCGGAAGAGACGGATGTTGGGCAGGTCGTAGAGTCCGTAGGCCAGGTTGTAATCGTGGAATTGGATCTTGCCGAGTCCCTTGGCGGGGCCCTGATGGAAGAGGAAGTTGTCGTTGGCGGCCTCGCTGCGCGTCAGCACGGGCGGATACTCGCGAGGGGAGAAAAAGTAATTGGCCATGAATTTGACGATGAGCGCGATGTTGACATGTACCGTCCCTTCGAGTTTGGGCAGGGCACGGATGTCACGCGCGGCCATCTCGAAGTACATGTCCTTCTCAAAGCCCTTGGCGGCGATCACGTCCCACAGCAGGTTGATGACTTCCTCGCCCTGGGTGGTCACCTTCATCTTGACGGTCGGATTGTAGAGCAGGTAGCGGCGGTCATCGGGCGAGGCGGCGCGCATGTAGTCGGCGGCGCGCAGGGTAAAAAGTTTCATCGCCACGAGACGCGCCCAGGCGTCGGTGAACATGCCGCGGACGTGGGGAAAGTCGGTGACGGCGAACCCGTACAGGCGTCGGTGCGAAGCGTGGTGGATGGCCTCGTAAAAGGCGTGGGTGCAGATTCCGATCGAGGCCCAGCCCAGGTTGTACTTCCCGATGTTGACCGTGTTCAGCGCCGCGTCCCAGGCGTCCTGTCCGCGGTGGAGGATGTCCGCTTCGGTGATGGGGTAGTCGGTCAGCGCGAAGTTGGCGACGTAGGATTGGCTGTCGGTGACGTTCTTGATCAGGTTGTAGTTGCGGTGACGGTAATCGGCCGCGAAGAAAACGTACTCGCCCGTGTTGGCGAACTTGCCGAAGGTGGAGACCATCGGCGCGACGTTGCCGTTGCCAATGTAATATTTTTCGCCGTTGGCCAGGTACGTGCCGTCGGGCTGAGGGGTGAGGGTCATCTCGGTGGCGTAGATGTCCGCCCCGTGTTCGCGCTCCGAGAGACCGAAGGCAAAGACTTCCCCGTCGCTGAGCAGTTGCGCGGCCTTGCGCTTGAGCGCCTCGTTGCTGGACATCCAGATGGGTCCCAGCCCGAGGATGGACACCTGCCACGTGTACCAATACGCCAAGCCATAGAAGCCGAGGATTTCGTTGAACTCGCAGTTGCGCCAGGTGTCCCAGCGCGCGTCCGCGCCGCCGTAGGGCGTGGGCGTGAGGAGCGTGGCGAAGAGTTTTTCTTTTTTCTGGAAGTTGAGGAAGTCCGCGTACCAGACGCGCTTGCGGTCGTCTTCTTTGATTTTTTGCTTGCCCTTTGACTCAAAGAAGGCGATGGTTTTGAGCATGATCTGGCGGGAGGTTTCGTCGGGGTAGAAGCGGGAGGGGCTGTTGGGGTTGAAGAGCATGGGAGTCTCCGTTGATGAGAAGAAAGATGAAAGACGAAAGAAGGTTTTAAGGCATTGGCACTTCTGAATCGATGTCGAAGGTTGATGGTAGTGAGGTGATATATTCGGCTTGTTCTTCGCGGATGGCGTTTTTGCGTTGGTGATGATATTCGCGGGGCTGAAGCCCCTGCTCAGTTCATGGAAGTCCTTCGGACTGATGGGCGAGTCGGCTTGAGCCGACTTCCATGTACTGAGGCAGGGATTTATCCCCTGCCGACTCATCGTGAATAAATATTTCTTTGGAGGCCACGAGAACATCATGCCAGCCAATGTCGCCCACAAAAAGAGCAAGGCGATAGACTTCCATTTTCGAAATCGGATCGTTCGTGATCTCAGAAGGAACCGTCAAAATCCGCTCGGCATATTTCATGAACACACCTGCGCCTATTTTTTCTTCTTTCGTGTTTTTTTGCATCCTTGATAATATCATCTTCGACAATTTTTATGTTGCATCTCCCCTATTTTCTATTACAATACCCCCATTCCCATTCCAAAGGAGGTTTGCTGATGAGACCCGTATACGCAATCTCAGGGGGGGTATCCAAGTTTGCCAAAGCCCGCCCCGACAAGACCTTCCAGGCCATCATCAAGGAGGCATACGACTATGCCATCGCCGACATTGGCCTGGACTTCCCGACCTTCACGCGCATCGTGGATGGTTCGGTTGCCTCGTACTTCTCGGATCATTTCGCCCGCCAGTTGATGGCTGGCATCATGGCGCAGGACTACCTCGGTCTTTGCCCGAAACCCAGTCATCGCGTGGAGGGCGGCGGCGCGACAGGCGGTCTGTGCTTCCAGGAAGCGTGGAAGTCGGTCGCCAGCGGCCACATGGACGTGTGTGTGGCCTACGGCTTCGAGACCATGTCTCACGTGGAAACGTGGAAAGGAAATGAATTCATCGCGCTTGCCTCCGACGTGTCTTTTGACTATCCCGTCGGAGGTTTTTATTCTGGCTACTACGCCATGATGGTGACGCGCCACATGAAGGAGTTTGGCACCACTGTGGAGCAGATGGCGCACGTCAGCGTGAAGAATCACATCAACGCCTTCCATAACCCATACGCGCAGAAGCGTAATCGCTACACTATCGCGGATGTCCGCAATGCGCCGATGGTGGCCTGGCCGCTCACCCGCCTCGACATTTGCGTGATGTCCGACGGCGCGGCCGCGACCATTCTCGTCTCGGAGGAGGGACTCAAAAAACTGGAGGCCGCCGGCGCGAAGATTCCGCGTCCGCTCGTGCGCGTGACGGGCATCGGCCGCGGCACCGACGCCATGCGCATGGCCGACCGTCCGCACGTGGACTACGACACCTTCATGCGCGACTACGCCACCGAGCAGGAGAAATCCTCGGACGAAACGCGCGCCTACTACAAAAAACTTTGGGATCACGGCACGCGCTACCCCGGCGTTCACTCGTTCCGCGCGGGGCGCACGGCGGGCAACATGGCCTGGAAACACGCGGGCATCAAAGACCCGCTGAACGAACTCGACTTCGTGGAATTGCACGACGCCTACACATCGTCCGAAATCCAGACCTACGAAGACCTCGGTCTCTGCCGCTACGGTGAGGGCGGACCGTTCGCCGCGTCGGGTAAAGCCTTCCTCCCGAACATTGACTATGGCTTGAAGTTGAAAGAGAAGAGTCGGTGTGCGGTGAATCCGTCCGGTGGGTTGATCGCCTGCGGACACCCCGTCGGCGCGACGGGACTGATGCAGGCCGTGTTCGCCATCTGGCAACTCCAGGGGGCAATCAAAAAACATTTCAACGACGACGCGCTTCAAGTCAAGGACGCGAAGCGGGGCGCGATCCACAGCCACGCGGGGACGGGGACGTATGTCACCGTTTCGGTGCTGGAAAGAGAAGGTTAGTTTCGTTTCACATTTCACGCTTTATGGCAGTAAAACGTAATGGGTAAAGCGTAAGGAGAAAACTCACATGGCTAAACTACCAACACAACGCCAAGAGGCTCTGGGCGGCTACATCGTTCACGGTGTACCGTTCCCGCTTAGCACGGACGAGGAGGCGCTGGAATTTCTGAAGAAGATGGCGCCCATTCAAATCGAGCAGGAATATAAAATTACCTATTTGCACTCTTACGGACAAGACAGCCCCTGGTTCGCGGCGCTGACCAACAAGCGACTGCTGGCTTCGCGCGACCCCCAAAGCGGCTATACCTACGCCAACCCGCGCGGCCACGACATGTATTCGGGTGTAGAGACCAAATGGGTTGACATCACGAATGTGCCTGCCAAGATTCACGCCTTCACCGTCTGCTACTTCGGTTCGGAGGAGTTCCTGCCCGAGACGCCGTTTGTGCTGGCCCTCATCGAATTCGAGGGCGTGAACACGCTGCTGCTGACACGCTTGATGGGCGTGGATCCTGCCGCCCCCTCGCTGGATTGGATCGGCATGGAGGTACGCCCGCGCTTCCTGCGTAATTCCAAGTTGAAGCCAACGGATGTGTATTTCGTGCCGAAAGGAAGCGAGGAGTAATCAGGCAGGCAGAGATACCTTCTTGCACACATGCGCCTGCATACAGCGCAGGCAAGTAAGAAGAAATTAGGCTCACCCAGAGACGCAGAGTCGCAAATTTTTGGCTCTTCCGCCGTTCCTTTGTGTTAAAAAGATTTTGCATCTCTGGGGTTGGAGCCTTTTTGATTCTGACAGACGCAACCCAAGGGTTTTGGCTTGTGTGATGAGAGATTACAAGGAAGAGAGCCACAGCAATTACGTTTTTTTCACAATTCACGCTATAATAAATGATGTAATCCAGCATTTTCCCAAGGAGAGACACATGAGTAAAGAGAAGGAAGCCGTCATTCTTTCTGCTGTGCGCACGCCCAGCGGGCGCTTTCAGGGCAGTTTGTCTGGACTCACTGCGCCAAAGTTGGGGGCCATTGTGGTCAAGGCTGCGGTCGAACGAGCAAACATTCCCAATGCGGCTGAGATAGATGAAGTGCTGATGGGCAACGTGGTTTCGGCCGGCTTGGGACAAAACCCGGCTCGTCAGGCAGCCATTTTTGCCGGCCTGCCGGTCTCTGTGGGCGCTACCACCTTGAACAAGGTATGCGGCTCGGGGCTGAAAGCGGTGATGCTGGCCGCCCAAGCCATCCGCGCGGGGGATGGCCGTCTCTTTGTGGCAGGCGGGATGGAAAGCATGAGCCGCGCTCCCTTCCTGCTTCGCGGCCGCAGCGGCGAGTTGCGTTTTGGCAACGTAACCCTGGTGGACGCGCTGCAATACGATGGCTTGTGGGACCCCTTCGAAGATTGGAGCATGGGTGACTCGGCGGAATTCATCGCCCAAGAGTATAGCGTCTCCCGCGAAGCGATGGATCAGTTTGCCTATCAAAGCCACCAAAAATCCATTGCCGCCATAGATAGTGGTAAGTTCAAGGCCGAGATCGTTCCGGTGGAACTGGTCAGCAAGAAAGGGACGACCCTCTTCGACACCGATGAGACGCCTCGCCGCGATACCACGCCGGAGACTCTCGCCGCTCTGAAACCCGCCTTCCAAAAGGACGGCAAAGTCACGGCCGGCAACGCGCCCGGCCTCAATGACGGCGCAGCGGCGCTCGTCGTTGCCAGCCGCGCATACGCCGAAGAGAAGGACCTAAAGCCGCTGGCGCGCATCGTTGGCTACGATCAAGCCGCAGACGAGCCGAAATATCTGTTCCGCGCGCCGGCCCTGGCAATTCCCAAATTGCTGAAAAAGGTCAACTGGACGCTGAAGGAAGTAGACCTCATCGAGCTGAACGAGGCCTTTGCCGCCCAGGTTTTGGCAGACGGTTACGCCTTGAAAGACCTGGGCTGGGACTGGAACAAGGTCAACGTGCATGGCGGCGCAATCGCCCTGGGGCACCCCATCGGGGCCAGCGGCGCGCGCGTGCTGACCACCCTCATCTATGCGCTCAAAGACCGCGGCCTGAAGCGCGGCATTGCCTCGCTCTGCCTGGGCGGGGCAGAGGCCGTAGCCATGGCGATAGAAGTCGAATAGGCAGGCTTGCGGCTATCCGACTCTTCCGGCCATAGGACGATTGAACTACCCAACGGGAGAAGACATGACAATCGAACACATCTTCGTGGTGGGCGCCGGTACGATGGGAAACGGCATTGCTCAAACCGCAGCCACCTGCGGCTACCGCGTCACATGCATGGACATCTTGCCGGCGGCTCTCGAAAAAGCCAAAGCCGCCATTGCCAAGTCCACCGCTAAACTGCTCGAAAAAGGCAGCCTGACCCCAGAGCAAAAGGCGGCGACAGAACAAATCGCCTTCGTTTCAGACCTGGCGACAGTCGGCGAGGCCGACCTGGTCATTGAAGCCGCCAGCGAGAACCCAGAATTGAAATTCCGCCTCTTCAGAGAATTGGACGAAAAGGCGCGCGCAGGGGTCATCCTGGCGAGCAATACCTCCTCCATCAGCATCACCAAACTGGCTGCCGCCACCGCCCGCCCCGATAAAGTGATTGGGATGCACTTTATGAACCCGGTGCCGCTGATGAAACTGGTAGAGGTCATCCGCGGCCTGGCCACCAGCGATGAAACGCGCGATACCGTCTTCCAGGTCTGTCAACGCCTGGGGAAGACGCCCGTCGAAGCCAACGACGCCCCCGGTTTCATCTCTAACCGTATCCTTTGCCCGATGATCAATGAAGCCATTTTCGCCTTGCAAGAAGGCATTGGCACGCCCGAAGCCATTGACCAGGTAATGAAGCTAGGCATGAATCACCCCATGGGTCCCCTCACCCTGGCCGACCTGATTGGGCTAGACGTAGTGTTGAACGTGATGGAAATCTTGCAGCGCGACCTGGGCGATGACAAATACCGCCCCGCCTACTTGTTGAAAAAGATGGTAGATGCAGGCTATCTGGGCAGGAAATCGGGAAGAGGTTTCTACGTCTATCAGTAACGTCCCGAAGGTTCTGGGAAATCAAGGCCGCTTTTGCTCTCAACCTTTGGGATGGACCCTGTGTCTGTTTGGTTAGCCAAACTTCTTACTTGTTGCTGTGCTTTGGGCAAGCGTGCAGAGAGGTACCTTTCGTCTCAAGTTAAAGGAGGGCAGCATGAAAGTCGAATTGCGTGAAATGAGCATTCACGACTACGATGTTGTCTACGCGCTCTGGAAGGAAAGCGAAGGCCTGAAGTTGAACAGCGAAGACGACTCGCGCGAGAGCGTCAAACGCTTTTTGGAGCATAACCCCGACCTGAGTTTCGTAGCATTGGATAAGGGAGAAATCGTCGGCGCGGCCTTATGCGGCAGCGATGGACGGCACGGTTACATCCACAACCTGGCAGTGCGCAAATCTCACCGCCGGCAAGGCATTGGCAAATCGCTGGTAGGTCGCTGCATGTTTGCGCTCATGCGTCAGGGCATTCACCGCTGTCATTTGTTCGTCCTGGGCGATAATCAACCCGGCCTGGCGTTTTGGAAAAGCCTCGGTTGGCAGCAACGCGTAGAATTGATTACCATGTCGCAGCCGCTGGAGATGTAAGCCCAAACATGCCCGCCTTTCCCCTGACCGGCTTTCGCATCCTCGACCTGTCGCGCTTGCTGCCGGGACCGTATCTCACGCAATTGTTGTCCGATTTGGGCGCAGAGGTCATCAAAGTCGAAACGCCGCTGGCCGGCGATTACGCCCGCCTGGCGCCTCCCGAACTGGGACTGGGCAACCTGTACGAGACGCTCAACCGCGGCAAGAAAAGCCTGGCGCTGAACTACCGTAATCCGCACGGACGCCGCCTGTTCTTGCAATTGGCGGCCACAGCCGATGTGGTGCTAGAGGGATTCCGCCCCGGCGTGGCCGATAAATATGGAATTGGCTACCAGGCGGTGCGAAAGGTTAAAGAAGACATTGTCTATTGCTCGCTCTCCGGCTACGGACAAGAAGGCCCCTACCGTCAGCGCGCCGGACATGACTTGAACTACATGGCGATTGGCGGGGCGCTTGCTTTGAACGCCCACCCCGCCGAAAAGCCCCTTCCCTATGGCCTGCCGGTGGCCGACTTGAGCGGCGCAATGCTGGCGGCCATCGCCATCCTGAGCGCGCTGCTCGGCCGCGAACGCGGGCGGGGAGGCCTGTACCTCGATATCGCCTTGCTGGATGGCGTCCTCTCCTGGATGACGCCGCTGGCTTTTAGCGCCTATTTCAGCGGGCTGGAAGTAACGGCCGGCAGCCACCCTTTACTGGGCGGGCAAGCCTGCTTCAACATCTACGAAACAGCCGACCACAAATACCTCAGCCTGGCAGCCCTGGAACCGAACTTTTGGGGAGATTTCTGTAAAACGATAGGGCGCCCCGACTTGATTGGACGCCAGTTCGAGGCCAATTTGGGCGAGACGCTGGCAGACATCTTCCGCCAGAAAACGCAAGCGGAATGGCTGGCAGCGTTCAAAGAGCATGACGTGTGTATCGAGCCGCTCAACACCGTCGAACAGGCGCTTTCGCACCCGCAGGTACAAGCGCGCGGCCATGTCTCGTGCGTGGAAGGACGTGCGGCCGGCATGAACTCGCCCTTCGTCTTCTCCCGCCCGCAGCGCGCCCCAGCGCCGGCCCTGGGCGCCGACACGCGCGCGCTGCTGATGGAAATAGGCCTCAGCCAGCAAGAAATCGAATCTTTGCAGGCGCAGGGCGTCATCCTGCTAAATTGGTGATTGCCCACAAGGGAGGCATGTGCGGATTTGGCAACCCGCACGAGCAAAAAAATGGCGGCTTGGAAACCGCTGGCTTGGATTGCCAAATCCAAGCCCCTTGCTGGCGGAGCGCTCGAAAGCATTTACCCAAACTTACATCCTGTAGTTTCGCCAAAGGCGTTGAACCTTAAAAACGAACCGAAATACGACAAATC
>JBBITF010000005.1:0-85365 GCA_037440925.1 Chloroflexota bacterium | reverse complement strand
CCAGTGTAACTTTGCCCAGTTCGGCCTGGATTTGGCAATGCCCATTCTGGGTACTTTCCAGGCCATCAACGCAGTCATTTTTTCTTCTCTCCGACGAACCGTTAGCCCTGGCAGATGCCTGAATAGTGACAATTTTTCTGCGTAATCTGCGCAATCTGTGGATGTTCCTCGTCGCCGCTGACAACCTTTGCTTGCACACAAATCTCCATCACTCAGTAATGACAGGGATGGGTAAACCATAGAGGTATAATAGAAGTTTGTGCGCATGTAACGGAGTTCGTTGCTCTTCATTAATGAAACAAATGTGCTATAATACAGAATACTTTCGAGGTAGAGAAATTCCATGTCGTCTAATGTTATCCGCGTGGTCGGCGCGCGTGTCCACAATCTGAAAAATATTACCGTTGAAATTCCGCGCGACAAATTGGTGGTCATCACCGGCTTGTCGGGTTCGGGCAAGTCCTCGCTGGCCTTCGATACCATCTTTGCCGAGGGCCAACGTCGTTACGTCGAATCGCTCTCTGCTTACGCACGACAATTTATCGGTCAGATGGACAAACCCGACGTGGATTACATCGAGGGCCTGTCTCCGGCCGTCTCGATTGACCAAAAATCCACCAGCCACAACCCGCGCTCCACGGTCGGCACTGTGACCGAAATCTATGATTACTTGCGTCTGCTGTTTGCGCGCGTGGGCGTGCCGCACTGCCCGGTCTGCGGGCGCGAGGTCACAAAGCAATCCGCGCAGGAAATCGTGGACGCCATCGAGAAACTGCCCGAAGGCAGCCGCATCCTCATTTTAGCGCCGCTGGTACGCGGACGCAAAGGCACCTATCAGGCCGTTTTTGAAGAAATCCGCAAAGCCGGTTTCGTCCGCGCTCGTGTGGATGGCCAGGTCTACAGCCTGGATGACGAAATCAACCTCGACCGTTACAAGCAGCACACCATCGAGGCGGTCGTAGACCGGCTGGTCATCAAGCGCGAAGAGAATGAGGTCGAGCAACAGACCGCCCGAACCCGCCTGACGGATTCGATAGAAACGGCTTTGAAATTTGGGGAGGGGTATGTCACTGTCAACATCGTAGAGAGTGGAAAACAGGGAACAGAGAGCAGTAAAGGAGACGAAGAACTGGTCTCTAGTCCTCTGTTCTCAAGTCATCTCCCCTCTGATCTCCACTTCTCGGAACATCTGGCCTGTCCCGAACATGGTAGCACCGTGCCAGAAATCGAGCCGCGCACCTTCTCGTTCAACACACCGCACGGCGCCTGCCCAGACTGCCAGGGACTGGGCAGCAAACTGGAAATTGACCCCGACCGCATCATCCCAGACCCAGAGCGGTCTCTGAACGAGGGAGCGATTGCCAGTTTGGAGTGGAGCGGCCCAAAAGAGGAAGGCGGCTACTATTGGCAATCACTCGAAGCGACAGCGCGTCATTACAAAATAGACCTGAACAAACCGGTGCGCGAGTTGACCCGTGAACAACTCGACATCATCCTGTATGGCACGCGTGGGCAGGAAGTTGAGATGCGTTACACCCATCCCAACGGCAATGAGTTCAAGTTCAAGCGCGCCTTCGAGGGCGTCATTGGCAATCTGGAACGCCGCTACCGCGAGACCAACTCGGAATACATTCGCGGCAAGATTAGCGAGTTCATGTCTGACCGCCCCTGCCCTACTTGCAACGGCGCCAGGTTGAATGCCGCTGCCCTGGCCGTGACGGTAGCCGGCGCCAACATCGTCCAGGTCACCTCCTGGCCGGTCAACCGCACTTTGGCTTGGAGCGAGCATCTCGCCTCAGACAAATCGCCTCTCACCGCGCGCCAGCAGGCCATTGCGGAACGCATCCTCAAGGAAATTCATGAGCGGCTGAACTTCCTGGTCAACGTGGGGCTAGACTACCTGACGCTCGACCGCTCGGCGTCCACACTTTCGGGCGGCGAGGCGCAGCGCATCCGCCTGGCCACTCAAGTTGGCTCGCGGCTAATGGGAGTATTGTACGTATTGGATGAGCCGTCCATTGGCCTGCATCCGCGCGATAATCACCGCCTGCTGAACACGCTCAAGGGCCTGCGCGATTTAGGCAACACTGTTCTGGTAGTGGAACATGACGAAGAGACCATACGAACCGCCGATTGGATCATAGATTTGGGACCCGCAGCCGGCGAACATGGCGGGCAACTGATTGCCGAAGGCACGCCCGAACAGATCCTGGAACATCCCAAATCCTTGACAGGCGCTTACCTTTCGGGGCGCAAGCAGGTCCCCGTCCCCAAGAAGAGGCGTACAGGAAACGGCAAAGCGCTCACCATCGTTGGGGCAGCGGCGCATAACTTGAAGGGCATCAACGTCCGCATTCCCTTAGGTAAACTGGTTTGCATCACAGGCGTCAGCGGCTCGGGCAAATCCACCCTGATGAGCGAGGTGCTATACAACGCCCTGGCGGCGCGCTTGATGGGCGCGCGCACCCAGCCTGGCGCCCATGAGCGCATCGAGGGCATCGAACACCTGGACAAAATCATCAACATTGACCAATCTCCTATTGGGCGCACGCCGCGTTCCAACCCCGGCACCTACACCGGCTTGTGGGACGAGATACGCAAACTCTTTGCCGAACTGCCCGAGAGCAAAGTGCGCGGTTACAAAGCAGGGCGTTTCTCGTTCAACGTACATGGCGGGCGTTGCGAGGCTTGTCAGGGGCAAGGCGAACTGCGTATTGAAATGCAATTCCTGCCAGATGTTTACGTGCCATGCGACGTATGTCATGGCAAGCGCTTCAACCGAGAAACGCTGCAAGTGACCTTCAAGGGGCATAACATTGCCGATGTGCTGGATATGACTGTTGACCATGCCCTGACGGAATTCTCGGCCTTCCCCGCCATGGTAAATAAACTGAAACTCTTGCAAGAAGTGGGATTGGGCTATATTCGGATTGGGCAGCCGGCGCCGACTTTAAGCGGCGGCGAGGCCCAGCGCGTCAAACTGGCCAAAGAGCTATCGCGCCGCGCCACCGGCCGTACCCTGTACGTTCTGGACGAACCCTCGGTAGGATTGCACGCTGCCGACGTTCACAAACTAATCGAGGTGTTGCAGCGGCTGGTAGAGGCCGGCAACTCGGTCCTCATCATCGAACACAACCTGGACATCATCAAAGTAGCCGACTGGATTATAGACTTGGGTCCAGAGGGCGGAGAGGGCGGCGGCAGAGTGGTGGCCGAAGGAACGCCCGAAGACTTATGCCTGGCAAAAGACTCGTATACCGGCCAGTTTCTGTGCGCGCATTTGAAACATTGACTCCACTGTAAAAACCATTAACCGCCGAGAGCGCAAAGCGCGCAGGGTTAAAAATTTACAAAACTCGCATCAAGAGCGCCTTTTCTTTGCGGAATCAGTAAAAAATTCTTGGCGACTTTGCGCCTTTGCGTTAAAAACACCCTTTTTGCAGTAGAGTCAATCCTCAATAAATTCGAGACGGATTTGCCCTGAACAAGCCCTGCAACGTCTCCAGCGCGGCACGCGCCTGCTCTCGCTCCCAGACGCCCAGCGGCAAAGCGTCAAACTCGTCCTCATCCAGCACGGTCTGTTGCCCGTCTGCCGCTACCCACAGGTCGAGCGCCAGGTCCACATACGAGACCGTCTCCTCCGCCAGCACAGCCGGATAGCCGATATTGCAATACCAGCCCTTGCGTTGCCCGTCATCGCGGTCGAAAATCTCGAAGATGTTATACCAGCGGTCATGGTAGAACGTCTCCACGAAGCGGTCGCCGCGCTTCAAGACCACGCCCATGAAGGGCAAGTCATCGCGGTTGAAAAAAGCCTCCAACACCACGCAATTGGCCGCGCGCTTCAGGATGCGCCCCTCGTATTGCCAGGCTACCGCCCCATCCAATCCGCGCTTCAAGACGGTGACTCGGTTGCCAGGCATTCGACTTCCACAGAAAACACAATTTCCTGCCCCACTTGCGGCGGGACGTGCGCAAAGAAGAACAAACCGTTTTCCAACGTGACGCGATAACCGTTCTTTTGGAACAGGACATCGCTCACGCGGCCCTTCAACCTGCTTCCGTTACCGCCCATTTTCACCCGCTCCGGGCGGATCAAGAGCGCAACCGACGCCCCGCGGCCGGCTGCCGTTTCACAGGCCGCTTCCACCACCCCCAGCGCGGTCTCCACGCGCCCCTCGCCCAGCCATTTCCCTGCCAGGATATTCCCCAAACCCAGAAACTCCGCCGCCCACGCCGAAACGGGATGCGCGCACACCTGCTCAGGCGCGCCCTGCTGAACAATGACGCCCTCGTGCAGCAAGGCCAGTTGATCTGCAATGGCAAAAGCCTCGTCCTGGTCGTGGGTGACGTAAATGGCAGGGATGCCGCTGGCGTGCAGGATGCCGCGCAATTCCTCCAGCAGATGATCGCGCAGGGCGCGGTCTAGGGCGCCGAGCGGCTCGTCGAACATCAGCAAACGCGGACGGGTCGCCAGCGCGCGCGCCAGCGCCACCCGCTGCTGCTCGCCGCCCGAAAGGTCGCCCACCGGCCGCGAGGCAAAGGCACCCATCTTGACCTGTTCCAGCGCAGCCGCCACGCGCGTCCGAATCTCATGACGCGGCAGGTTGCGCATTCGTAAGCCAAAAGCCACATTCCCGGCTACCGTCAGGTGCGGGAACAGCGCATAGTCCTGGAAGACCAGTCCAAAGTTGCGCAGATGCGCCGGGATGGGCGCCAGGTCTTCCCCGTCCCACAACACCTGGCCGGCTTCGGCGCGCTCCAGCCCGGCGACGATTCGCAGCAGCGTGGACTTGCCGCTGCCCGAAGCGCCCAGCAGGCAAACCGTCTCGCCGGCTGCGACCGTGAAGGAAACTCCTCTCAGCAGCGGCTGACCCTCGTAGGTTTTGTGAATACCACGCAATTCCAGCATCATCCTCCTCACGTCTTACACATCACGCACTACGTTTTACAGATTACGCATTACGCACCATATCCCTTGCCCAGCCTTCATAATTCCCCTCCCCTCGGCGCCCGCAACCGCTCGATCAGCAGGATGCCCAGCGTTGCCAGCGCCATCAACAGCGTCGCCATGGCCATAGCCTGCCCGTAATTCAAGCCCCCAGGCTGGGACAGGAAGCGGTAGATGGCGACCGGGATGGTGGGATACTCCGGGCGGGCCAGCAGGGCGGTAGCGCCAAACTCGCCCAGCGACACCGTAAAGGCAAACGTCCCTGCCGAAAGCGAGGCGCGCCAGACAATCGGCCAATCCACGGCCAGCCAGGCGCGGACAGGCGAAGCGCCCAGCGAAGCGGCCGCGTCGCGCAGGCGCTCTGGGATGGAGGCCAGCGCCGGTTGCAGCGTGCGGATGACGAACGGCAGCGCCACGATGGTATGCGCCAGCGGCACCAGCCAGGGAGAAGCCAGCAGTTTCCAATGACCCGTGTTCAGTGGCCCGTTTTCAGGAAGAAGGGGGCGGTTGAAGGTGATGATGAAGCCCAGTCCCAGCGTCACCGCCGAAGCGCCCAGCGGCAGCATCAAGAAAGGGTCGAGCCAGCGTTCCAGTTCGCCGGGACGCGCCAAAGCCGATGCGGCCGGGAAGCCCAACAGCAGCGAAAGCGCCACCGTCAACCCGGCGTAGCCCAGCGAATTGAGCGCTGCGCGGATGGGCGGCACGTAGAACAGCGATCCGCGCCGGTTGATGAACAACTCGCGGTAGTACTCCCCGCTCAAGGCAAATTGCACGCTGCTCCGCTCGCCGCGCGCCGCTTCCAGGCGGGAGATGGAGCGCAGCGGCAGCGCCAGCATAGGCAAGACGAAGAACAGCGCCAGTAATGCTACCAGCCCGGTCACGAAAAGTTTTTCGCTCCCTTTGCGGGGCGGGCGGGCAGACTCGAAGACCGCGCGCGGGTTGGCCTGCACCCGCATCCGCGCCGCTGTCCGCGTGTACAGCGCCGAGAGGGCCAGCGTGCAGGTCAATTGCACCGCCGAAAGCAGGCCCGCCAGCGGCAGGTTCAGCATGTGCAGCGCCTGGATGTAAGTCTCCACTTCCAGGGTGGCGAAGGCCGGTCCGCCCAACAGCAGGATGACGCCGAAACTGGTGAAGTCGAATAGGAACACCAAGGTCCCGGCCGCCAGCAAGGACGGGCGCAGGCCAGGCAGGATGACGTGCAGCCATACACGCGCCCCATCTGCGCCGAGGGAACGAGCGGCCTGTTCCAACCGCAAGTCGCGCTGCGCCAGCGCGCTGCCCACGATACGGATGACGATGGTAGTGTTGTAGAAGACGTGGGCGGTGAGAATAGCCGTGAGGGTGTTGGAAAACTGGAAGGAGGAAAGAGGAAAGAGGAAGGAGGCAAGTCCGCGCGGGCCGAGCAGGGCGTTGAAGCCGGCGGCAACCACGACCGTCGGCAACAAGAAGGGGACGGCGGTCAGGGCGCGCAGCAGGGACTTGCCGGGAAACTCGAAACGCGCAAACAGCCAGGCGGCCGGCAGCCCCAGCAGCAGGGTGAGCAGCGTCGAAAGCGTGGCCTGGTAGACCGTAAAACGTAAAGCAGAAAACGTGATATGAAAATTGTCAGGCGTGAGGGCGGCCGGGTCGAAGGTGGTAACCAGGATGCGCGCCAGCGGGTAAAAGAAGAATAGCCCGAGGAAGGCCAGCGGCGGCAGCCAGAGCAAGAGACGCAATTGGATTTGCGATTGGAGATGTGCGATTTTAGATGCCGAGGCACTTCCTCGCGCCGCCCCAAGGGCGTTGCCCTGAGCCATACCTGTCTACCTGTGTACCTATGTACCTATACCCCCCTACCTCACCACCGTCTCCGTCCAGGCGGCGATCCAGGCCTCGCGGTTGGCGGCAATGACGGCCGGGTCGAGGCGGGCGGGTTGGCTGGGGATTTGGGCAAACTTGACGAAAGCCTCCGGCAACTGCGCTTGCGGGTTGACCGGGAAGACGAACATCTGCAAAGGCAGGTCTTCCTGGAACGTCTGGCTGAGCATGAAATCCACGAATTTCTCGGCCAGGGCGCGGTTGCGGGTGCCCTTCAAGATGCCGACAAACTCGATTTGACGGAAGCAGGTATCGGGTCCGATGACCGAAGCGGTGGGCGCGTCCTCCAGTTCGGTCTCGGCGAAGATCACTTCCGCCGGTGGGCTGGATCCATAAGAGACGACCATCGGCTGTTCGCCGTGTCCCGACGAGGCGCTGAAGTTGGTGTAGTAAGCCGTCTCCCAATCGCCGACTACAACAAGACCGTTGTCGCGCAGGTCGGCCCAGAAATCGAGATAGCCCGGATCGCCAAAATGCGCCACCGTAGCCAGCAGGAAAGCCAGACCGGGCGAGGAGGTGGCCGGGTTTTCGACCACCAGCAGGCCGTTCAGTTCTGGGTTGAGCAGGTCTTCGAGCGACTGCGGCACAGGCAGGTTACGCTCGGCAAACCAGGCCTTGTCGTAGTTGATGCACACGTCGCCGTAGTCCACCGGCAGCAGGCTGTTCGACGGGTCGAGTTGGAATTCGGCCGGGATGCCCGCCAGCGCCGGCGAGGAATACGGCTCGAAGATGCCCGCCTCCAACGCGCGCGAAAGGAAGGTATTGTCCACGCCGTAGAACACATCCGCCAGCGGCGCTTCCTTGCTCAGGATAGCCTTGTTGAGGGCCGCGCCCGTGTCGCCGCTGGCCAGGAAGGTGACCTTGACATTTTGCGCCTGCTCGAAGGCCCTGGCCACGTCTTCGCTGACGGCAAAAGAATCGTGCGTCATCACGGTCAGCGTAGCGGGGGCCAGCATAGCCTGTTCGGCCGGCCCCTGCGGCGTGCAAGCGGCAAGAAGGAAGAAGAAAGAGGAAAGAAGGATGGAAAGTTTTTTCATGGCAACTCCGATTACGTTTTACGCTTCACGCTTCACGTTTTACGCTTCACGCCTGTGAACCACCAGCAGCAGGCCGCTCTGAATGCTGACAGACGCCGCCTCTCCCAACATCCGGTTGCTGACGCCGCGCGATTGGTGCGGGTACAGCGTTTCGCCGGACAACTTCCAGCGCAGCCCCTGGGTGACGACGCCCTCCGCCGGACCGCCCCAGGGGATGAGCGAGACGACTTCCCCGCTTCTTCCCTGGACTTCGGCCTGCTTCCGGCAAAAGAAGGCTTCCTCGGCCCCATCCTCCAGGCGCAGGTCGAGGCCCTCGAAGGCCGGGTTGGTCAACAGCGACAGGTTGGCCAGCGTCTGGTCGAGCCGCCCGCCCAGCGCGCCTACGATGAGAATGGATTCTGGCTGCCCTTCCAACGCGCAACGCAGCGCCAGTTCCAGGTCGGTCTCGTCCTTGTCGGTTGGGTAGCGGCGGATTTCCACGCCGGCCGCTTCCAGTTGCGTGAGCGAGGCGGCGTCTAGCGAGTCCAGGTCGCCGACCAACAGGGCGGGCAGCAGTCCCATCCCCAGCAGGTGACGCGCGCCGCCGTCGGCCGCGATGAGCGTATCGTCGGGGCGCAGCAAGGCGCGGGCGTTGTCTGGGTTTGGCAGATGGCCGTTGGCAAAGATGATGGTTCTGGGCAAAAAAACATCCTCCGCCGGGGAGGATGCAGGGAATACGCTATGTTGCCTCCGCCGGCATGATCCGGATCAGGTCTTGCGGGTCGAGCGTCACACGCTCCTCTCAGCCCGTTACACGGACTCCCCGTTCAATTGTCGCACAAAAGTATAAAACGATGACCGGGCGCTGTCAAGGCTTCATCAGTAAGACGCGGATAGAGCCTTCGCGGCCAGAATACACGCTTTCGTACCACGTCCCAATGCCCGGTTCGACCAGGTTCCAGACATGTTCGTTGGTGTTGGACAGGTAGGGGTCCACAAAGATGGCCGTCACACCCGCCTCCTTGAGCGCCTCATACAGTTCCGCGCTGGAGGTCAGGCCAGAATAAGCGTTGGCATCCTGGAATTCCATACGCCCGGCCCACACGCCGCCTGGCGCGCCCGCCAGCACCAGCGAGCCGCGCGGCAGTTCCTCCTGCATGACGACCGCCGCCTGCTCCTCCGCGCCATTCACCAGGTCGTGCGGGGCAGGCGGATCGAAGACGGGGCGCAGGATGAGCCCAATCGCCAATATCGCCAACAGAGCGGCGGCGCTCCAAGTTACCTCCCCCATTTCACGTTCAAGCGAGCGAATGAACCAGAGGCCCGCCAGCAGCAGGACAGTCGTGAAGTAGACCGCGCGCACGTCCAGCCAAATGGCCGGGAGCGTCACCGCCGCCAGCAGCGCCGACCAGACGTACAGACTGCGGCGCTCGCGCGCATCTGCTGTGAAGGCTGCCGCGCCGATCGCGCCCAGGATATAGAGGACGAAATACGGCAGGCGGAAATAGCCGATGCGGAAAAACGTCAGGAAATAAACCGACAAGGTGAGCGGCCACAACAGGAACAACGCCGCCAACAGTCCCTGCCGACGGCGGAACAACTCGATCAGGCCGCGCAATACCAGGATGAAGAGCAGCAGCGCCGTCCGCTCGCCGTAGATGGAATAGATATAGCCCGGCAGCAGCGAGACTTGTTTCAGGAAACGATGCCCGAAGGCCTGCGGGTTGCGGCTGATGGCGCGCAGGATGGAATAATTGTTCTCTGCCCCGCTGCCGTACAACTGTTCCGCTTGCAGCACCGTGCAGCGCAGCCACTTCTCGGTACAAGAGGGGTCCTTCTGGTAATCGATGGCCTGTCCCTGCTGGAAGGCCACGTAGGAACGCTCGCGCGTACCCAGGCTGAAATCCCCGGTCACAGCGCCATACAGCAAGAAGTAACCGCCCACCAGCAGCGCAAAGGGCAGCGCCGCCGCGATCACCCAGGAAAACTTTGACCCGGCAGGGCCGTAACGCCGGGCTTCGCCCGGCACGGCTTGTCCTTGCGCAGCGCGGCGGGAAATGCCAAAAGCCAGGACAAGGAAAATCGGGAACAGGAGCAGGCCGTCGTTGCGGGAAAGAGCCGCCAATCCGACAAAGAAAGAAGCGCCCCACAGGTTGCGGACCTCCCGTGTGTTGTAAAAACGCGCCGTCTGCCAAAAGGCAAAGCCCGACATGGCCGCAAACAGTGCATCGCTTGGGTTGACCAGCACCTCCGGCAGGACGGGAAACACCAGCAGGAAGCCGGCCGTCGCCAGCGCTGGGGCGAACCTGCCAAACTCCCGCGCCGCCAGGTAACAACCCCACCACATCAACGCAAACAGGATGACGCGCCCGATAGCGGCCACCTGCCCCATCCACAGCGGCGCCGAGCGAAACGGCAGGTAGGCCAGGCCATACAACGCGCCGATCAACGGGTTGCGGGCAAAGGACGGCAACTCGCCCTCGGCCAGCAGCCGCCCGGTGTTGAGGTAGACCGCCTCGTCCCAGAAATTCAGGTCGCGCAGGCTGGGCAAGAAGACATTGAAGACCAGGAAGGCGTTCACGCCAAAAGCCAGCAGCGCCAGCCAGGTCTCGCGCTCTAAACGCAATTGTGAGAGTGAAAATTTCTTCATACCTTCCACCGCCTTCGACGCAAGTTCAAGATGGCAGCGCGCAGCCGCCGCAAGCCAGTTATATCAAGCAACGCCGAAAAGAGCAAATTCCAACGCGCCAGCGCCGTCGGCGGATGGATGGAAAACGCGCGCCGCCAGGACGCAAGCGACTCTCGCGCCTGACCGCCATCCAGCCGATAGCGCGCATCCACGCGCCAGGCGGAGGCGCGCGCGCGTCTTTCCTGACCGCGAACTGCTTCCGCTAAAGCGGGCTGTTCCCCCGCCCAGGCCAGGATGCGGAAGGCCTCGCGCCCAAACTCGCCCGCGCGGGCGCGGTTCTTGGCGGCTGGATGGTAGCGCGCCGCCGCCCAGGTTTGCGCCGCGTGGACGATTGGTCCCTGGGCGGCCATGCGGATCCAAAGATGATGGTCGAGCAGGCAATGATACGACGGGTCGAGGAAGCCGGCCTTTTCGAGCGCCTCCCGCCGCATGAAGACCGCCGGCTGCCCGATGATCTGGAAGCACAGCAGGTCTGCCAGGTCCAACTGCCGGTAGCGCAGGCGGTTGATAACCTGTCCGTTTTCGTCCACTGCCAACATATCGCCGTACACCAGCGCCGCTTCGGGATGTTCTTGGAAAGCCCTGACCGCCGCCGAGACCGTTCCCGGCAGGTAGGTATCGTCTGAGTTGAGCCAGGCCACGATCTCACCCCTGGCGCGCGCCAGTCCCTTGTTGATGGCTTCCGCCTGACCGCTGTCCTTCTCGCTGACCCACCAGGCCAGCCGCTCGGCGTACTTCTGGATGATTGCCAAACTTCCGTCCGTGGAAGCGCCGTCCACCACCAGGTATTCCAGATGCGGGTAATCCTGCTCGAACACCGAGAGCAGCGTCTGTTCGAGGAAAGCCGCCTGGTTATAGGAAGGGGTGACAATCGAGACCAGCGGTTGCGTCATGGCGTGGGGGCAGAGGCAAAGGCTTGGTAGATTTCGAAGGCGCCGAATTTCTTGATTAGGGTAATACTGTCCATGTCGAGCGGCGGCGATTCGGGCGCAAATTTGCTCAGCACTTGCTCCAAGTCCCCGCCTGCGCGCGGGCTGATGACGATGAAGGCGCGCTGGTAGGGCCCGTCATGGCGGATATACTCGGTGGGGATGTCGTAGAGGTCGAACAGGTAATAGAACTGGGGTGCATAGGTCACGCCCACGATGACCAGGTCGCCTTCCTGGAGTTGGGCGTCGAGATATTCGACCGCAATTTCCAGGCCGCCTCTGTCGTTCCATCTTTGGGGAATGGTGGGCGCAATCAGGACATTGTTCACGCACAGCAGGCCCAGCACGCCCACCAGCAGCGCCTTGCTGAAGCCCGTCCCACGCGCCAGAACAGGCAATTTCTTGAGCAATTCCACCATGCCGGCCGCCGCCCAGATCAACAGGAACGCCATCAGGAACGACCAGACCTTCGGCTCGGCGTTGGGACGCTTGACGACCAGCACGGCCACAATCCACAACGCGAAAGCCGCCTGCGCGGGGACTTTGTGCCGGGCAATCCACCAATGGAAGACCAGACCAAGCGCCAGCCCGACCACGCCGACCCAAACCAACCATTCCGGCAGGTTGGCCGTCCATTGTCCCCAGGTATCGAGCAGCCTCTCGAGGATGATGAACGGGTAGCCTTCCCAGACCAGGGGACGGACAAAGCGGTTGTTCAGGAGCAGGCCGGCGTCCTTGAGGAGAACCGGCGCGTACAGGACCAGGGTCAAGGCGGCTGCGCCCATCCCACTCCAAAACCAATACTTCAAGAAGTCGAAGCGCGAGGCGTAGGCCTCCCCCACATCCGCGGCCAGGGCCGAAAGGAACAGCCACAAGAAAATCGCGCCGAAGGGGAATAACATGACCGGGATGGTGAAAAAGCCGAGGGCGGAGAAGACAGCCAGCAGAGTCCAGGCGAAGCGGTTCTTCTTCGTCCTGGCGTAGTCGGCCAGGCCAAGCAATATCAGGGAAATCAGTTCCAGTAAGATGTACCCGCGCGCCGCGCTCGAATACTCGACCAATTTAGGGAAGACGGCGACCATACCGGCCGCCAGGATGGCGGTCTCGCGGCTGTACAGCCGCCGGGCAACCAGATAGACGACCGGTATCATCGCGACCCCCGCAAGAAGGGACGGGATGCGCAACGCCCAGGGCTGGTTCCCAATCAGTTTTGCGGTCAGGTTGATGAGCAAACTGAGGAGAATATGATTGTTGGGCAGGTGGTAATCGGAGAGGGTTGTCCAGAGCGAGCCGGAAGCGAAGGCATTGTAGGTGTAGGCCTCGTCGTGGCTGATGCTGGCGTTCAGGTTCGCCAGGCGAGGCAAAATGGCTAGCAGGGCAATGCCCAGCATGGCGATGCGATCCAGGAGGGACTGCGATTTCCAGCGTATGTCCGCGCCGAAGGTTCTCATATCCGGGAGGAGGCGGCGGCAAAATTGCAGCAGACCCGATTTCGTCCCTTGAACGAGCGCGACGGTCTTTTTCCAGTACACGAGCGCCAGGATGGATACGACAACCAGGCCGCCCCCGCCCAGGCCAAGCGGCAAGACAAGCGCCTGGAAACGCTGCGGGGTAAATGACTCAAGATGGCCGTCGGCAGCCAGGGAATTGGCAAGCGGCAAAATGCTCTCGAAGGATTGCAGAGAGACCCAGGTCAAGAAGAAGCCTGCCAGCAGGAGCAAACCCAACACAAGTCTGCCGATCAGGCTTCCCAACGAGGAAAATTTCATAGTGGGCAATTTCCTAGAACAATTGATTGTAATCTACTTTGGGGAACACGGTCAGTTTGCCGCCCACGGTAGCGTCCAGCACCTGCCGGCCGGCTTTTTCATAGGCCTGGCGTGCCAGCCGGTAGCCGATTTCAGAAGTCTCCAGGTCGGGCAGTTGCCAGCGGAAGCCCTTGCCGAAGTAGCGCGGATCGAAGTGATTGGGGTCGGCGCCATCCGAGACGACGGTCTTGTTGGCCTCGCCCTTGCTGGCAAAATTATGGTCCACGCCAATCAAGATGACCTGCTCGAAGCCCATGTAGAAGGCAAGTTGCAAAGCCACATTGGTAACGGTGGCGCCCTCCCAGACGCGGCGGGTCATGTCGTAAGTAAATTGCGGGCCGGTATAGGTGGTGTAAAGGAAGATCATGTCCTCGGGAAAGCGCTGGAAGTGACGGTTGGAATGCCAGGCGATGAACTTGGGCATGGACAGGGCGGCGATCTCGTCCGCGCATTGCTCGATCACCAGGTCGTTGATGGAGACGAAGTAGGTGGTGGGAAAGCCCAATTCGGGGAACAGCAGGTAGATGCGGTTCATGCCGAAGGTGTATTCGCCCTTGAGTTTAGCCAGGTCGGTGTGTTTCAAACTGGGGCCGTTGCCGATGATGAAACAGCGCTGCCCGCGATGGAGGTTGTACATCTCGTACATGCGCTCACGGCTTTTCCGCCGCCAGGGATGCAGGTAAGCGTCGGGAACCTGCGGCAGGCGGCGCAGGGCATCATAGGTATTCTTGACTGCGTTGAGGAGGGGGGTGGGGGTAAAGCGTTTGATGGTTTGTTTCATGGTCGAGTCTACATTTTTGTTCCTTTGCGTTAGAAATACCCTTTTTGCAGAGAGTCATTCCTGGAGAGCCATTATTTTGGCGGTTCCTTCGAGGGCAGTTTTGCACTCCTTCCATACCAGAACAGTGCAACGGGATTGTGTTCCACGAAAACTTTATAAAATCCCAGAGAAATGAGAACGCTGATGACGAAGGCCGAAAAAATGGAAAGCGCCTGCATATTCGTCACAAAATAGATTTTGGCGCCCCAGTATTCCTGAATCGGCACGTGGAAAATCAGGATGTACAAAGAGGCCAGGCCGATATACTTGAGCGCAGCCGCCAAGCGTTTGGTGTGCAACTCGATCTGTTTGGAGAGCGCCAGAACGAACAGGATGCCCAGCACGGCTTCGAGGGTGTTCAAGGGAAAAGACTCGAAGATTCGCGCATTGAAATCCACACGCGGCTGGAAAAACCAGGTCAGCGCAACCAGCGCCGCCCCTGTCCCCGCCAGGAACCAGCCGTTGCCGAACCATTTCTCCAAAGACGCCTGCCTGACTTCATTCCCCAGAATATAAAAGAAACCGCTCAAGAGCGCCAGGTCCAGGCTGTAGGGCAGGCCGAACAGTTCATATTCCTTTCCCAGCACGGTTAATGTAAATGGATAAAAGGCTTTCAAGGTGTAAACTGCCAGGGCCTGCAAGCCCAGCAGGGCCAGCCAGCGCAAGGGACGTTGTTGGATGCGCGCCAGGATGAGACGATAGAACAAATAGGCAAACAAACTGGTGACGAACAGACTGGGCAAGAACCACAACTGCACCCAATCAATGTAGCGCCCGGTCCCATACATGGCCTTGAGGATGCGTCCCAGCGCGGTGACGAAGCCCATATTGGTAAACGAGACCGAGACCAGGTAAATCAGGAAAATCGTAAAGAAATAAGGCTTCAAAACGGTATTGAATCGCTTCTTCAAGAGCGCCAGGAACGGAATATCCGGCTTGAAAAAATATCCCGATAGGAAAAAGAACAACGGCATGTGGAACGAATAGATGAGTTTGTGCAAATATGGCGCCACCAGCGACAATCCCGTATGCCCCATAGCCACCAGCAAGATGCCAATCCCTTTGGCAATATCAATGTAACCGATGCGTTCCTTCATCTCTTACCTGTGTACCTATCTACCTGTCTACCTACCTGCCTGCCTCACATCTACCCCACCCGCAGCCCAAACCAGGCTGCCAGGCGCGGATGATCCTTCAAAACCAACTGATGAACCAGCACCGGCACACATACCGAGGCCAAGAAAGCGACCAGACCTGCCAACAGGGGATTGTGGCTCAAACTCAACACACGCTCGAAGGTGATGCGCTGTGCCGGTTGGTGGAAGATGAGCAGCACAATCGTAATCTGCCCGAAATAAGTCAACAGCGACAACGGCCGCCCAGGGCGACTGGCGATCCAACTCGACAGGGACAGGATGAAGGCGCTCCCCGTCAGCGCCTCCAGCGTGTTGACCAGGAAAGAATCATACGTGCGGAAGAAAAAGTCCAACCGATAGGGGAACAAAACATTGAGCATAACCAGTATCGCCCCAGAAAGCAGCAGCGTCCACCGCGAGCCAAAGAACCGTTCGGAGATGACCCGCCGCACCTCGTAGCCGAACAAGAAGTACGCCGCCGTGATAGGCAGCAGGTCCAGGCTGGCAGGCAGACCGTCCAGCACCAGGGTCGCCCCAAAAAGAGAAACCTCTTTCATGTACAAAAGCGGCAGAACCGCAATCCCCGCCGCCAGCATCCCGGCCAGCAAAACCAGCCGCAGCCACAACCATTTGATGCGCCCATAAAAGGCCAGGAACAGCACAGCCGCGAAAAGATTCAACAGGAACAAATGCGGCAGGAACCACAACTGCGCCCACTCCAGGTAATTCCCCGAAGCATAGAACGACCGCGCCACCCGCCGCAGGATGGTCATCAACGTCATCTCGGCGTAGAACAGGTACACAAAATACAGCAGAAAAATGGATGCCAGGAAAGGGCGGACGAGGGTGTCGAAGCGGCGCTTGAACAACACTGCCAGTGGATAATCGGGCTTGAACAACATGCCCGATAGAAGGAAGAAGAAAGGCATGTGGAAGGAGAAAATGAACTTCTCCATGCCCGGCACAGCCGCCTTGACCGAATTATGCCCGAGGATCACCAGCAGGATGCCGATCCCTTTGGCAACATCCAGGAATGCGATTCTGGGAGATGGGGGACTTTTTTCCACGCCCTTGATTTTACCCGAACTCGAAGGTGGGCATACCCCTGAACCCGGTACGCACGCGCATCAGGCTACCCGACAGACTGTATTCCGTTAAATCGGCCTCCTCCAACCCCACGCGCGCCGAGGTGATGTACAACTCGTTCAGGTCCTGCCCGCCGAAGACACAAGCGGTGGCGTTCTTGGCCGGGACGCGAATCTGCTCCAACAGCCCACCCGTGCGCGCATCCCAGCGCGTGACCTGCGCGCCGCCCCACATCGCGATCCACAGGCAGCCGTCGGCGTCAGAGGTCATGCCATCCGGCCAGCCCAGCGCTTCAGGGACCCGGATCACGACGCGCGGGTTGGCGATCTCCCCGCTCGACAGGTCGTAGTCGAAGGCCCTGACTGCGCGCGTGGGCGTATCAATGTAGTAGAACGTTTTGTAATCGGGGCTCCAGGCCAGGCCGTTCGAGATGCGGACGCCGTCCAGCAGGCGCGTCACTTTGGCGCCGTCGAAGGAATACAGCGCGCCGCTGGCGGCTTTTTCGTCCATGTCCATCGTGCCGGCCAAAAAGCGCCCGGCCGGGTCGCATTTGCCGTCGTTGAAGCGATTGTTAGCGGGTTCGCTCACGGAGGCGAGAAAAGTTGTTTTAACGGTAGCAGGTTCGAGCGTCAGGAGAGAGGCGCGGGCGGCCACGATCAAGTTCCCATCTTTGCAGGGCGCCAGGCAGCCGGGCATGTCATCCAACTGGATCAATCCGTTTTCGCCGTCGCGATGGTAATAAATGCGCTTGCCCAGGATGTCCACCCAATACAGGGTGTGGGTCTTGGCGTCCCAGGCGGGACCTTCGCCGAGTTGCGCTTGCGCTGCGTGGAGGAGTTCGACGTGCATTAGAACCAGTCGCGTTTGTAGAAGATGTAGGTGGCAATGGCGGTCATGCCGATAGCGATACCAAAAACGGTCAAGAAAGCCAGGGGATGGTCCTCGCCGGGCAGGGCGACATTCATGCCGTAGAAGGAGGCGACGATGGTAGGCAAGTTGAGGATGATCGTCAGTGCAGCCAGGGCTTTCATGACCACATTGAGGTTATTGGAGATTATGGAAGCGAAGGCGTCCATCATCGAACTCAGGATTTCGGTCTGGATGTTGGTGGTTTGGATGGCTTGCTGGTTTTCGGTCAGCACGTCTTCGAGCAAGTCTTCGTCTTCTTCATATTGGTTGAACATTTTCATGCGCTGCAGGCGCTCCATCATGACCTCGTTGGAGCGCAGGGCGGTGGTGAAATAGACCAAACATTTCTGGTATTTCAGAAGTTCGAGCAGTTCGCGGTTGCGGGTAGATTTCTGGAGTTGGTCTTCCACGTTTTCCACAGCGCGGTTGATGTCGCGCAGGTGGGCCAGGTAGCGCGTGGCAGTTTCCAGCAAGACGTATAGCACGAAGCGGTAACGTTTAGCGGTCTTGAAGCCGCGATATTTGCCGTTGGTGAGGATGCGGCTGATGTCGTTGGGGTAACGGCACAGGGTAGCGATGAAATTGTCCTTGATGATAATGCCCATAGGGATGGTGATGTAGGGGATGTCCTGGTTTTCATCTTGTAAATAGGGAATGCGCAGCAAAATGAGGGTGTAGCCTTCGTCGCGCTCCACACGCGCCATTTCGTCCAGGTCGAGGGAATAGGTGATGAGTTCGGGTTCGACCCCCCACTCTTCCAATTGTGCAATTTCTTCCGGGCGCGGGTCGATTGCGCTGATCCAGCATCCGTTGGTGATGCTTTGGACGATTTCCAGCCCTTCGGGGGTCGTCTTATAGATAGTCAGCATGGCAGCCTCCAATGCGTGAAATCACATCACGCAGGAGGGAAGTTGCCTACGTGATGCAGTCCCAATAGTATTTTATAGATGTTGGGCCGCTACAATTGGGCGGCTGACTGTCCTCAGAGGAACGGTCGCTCTCTTCTTGGGGTAACATCTAAGAGTATCCTTGAGTGTTTTCTAGTGCTCCTAATTTTACGCCTTTTGGACGAATTGTACAATTGATTATAACTGGTGATTGCCCACATCTTGAGGGCAGGGCGTATTCTCTAAAATTACGATGTAAGTTTGGGTAAATGCTTTCGAGCGCTCCGCCAGCAAGGGGCTTGGATTGGCAATCCAAGCCAGCGGTGTCCAAGCCGCCATTTTTTTGCTCGTGCGGATTGCCAAATCCGCACATGCCTCCCTTGGGGCAATCACCAAATATAACAACTTGACACGCCTCTGCTTTGCCAGTATAAGCAGCCTCATGACAAAACTTTGTAATATAGTCGGGCTGTGCCTATCGCTCCTCTTGGCGGCTTGTCAGGCGCTGCCCGGCGGGGCGACACCCTCGCCGACCGTCAACCCGGTTTTGCAGCTTCCCCCCTCTCCAACTGCCTTGCCAACCCAGCCGCCTACCCCTACTCCCAACCCCATCAACAGCATCGAAGGAGGAGAGCAGGCTCTCTTTTACGGCGATTACGAGCGGGCGCGCGCAGAATTCGAGGCCGCCTTTCGCAGCAGCGCAGAGCCGCAAGTGCAGGCAGCGGCGTTGTGGGGCTTGGGCCGCGCCGCTTATGCAGACGGACGTTACAGCGCCGCGCTGGCTTCTTTGCAACAACTCATCGAGACTTTTCCCGATTTGCCGCTGGTTGCCTATGCACAATTCATGTTGGGGCAGACCTACTATGCCATGAAGCGCTACCCCGAAAGCGCAGACGCATACCAGGCTTACCAGCAGTTGCGGCCGGGAGTATTGGATGACTATGTCCAAGAGGCGCGCGGCGATGCCTTTGTAAAAAACGCCGCCTACGCCGAAGCGCTCTCGGCTTATAGCGCCGCCCTGGCAGCCATGCCCAATGGCACTGCGCTGTCTTTGGAAATCAAACTGGCGCAAACCCGCGCCAACATCGGCGATTACGCCTCGGCCCTGACGGCCTACGAATCCATTTTCGAACGCGCCGATAACGACTACACCAAAGCCCAGATGGATTATCTGAGCGGACAGGCATATCTGAAAATCGGGCAGAGCAAGCAGGCGTATCTAAAATTCCGCCATGCAGTCGAAAACTACCCGCTGTCGTATGACGCCTATCTGTCGCTGGTGGAATTGGTGAACGCCGGCATCCCCGTCAGCGACCTGGATCGCGGCCTGGTGGATTACTTTGCCGGGCAATACGATGTAGCGCTGGCCGCCTTCGACCGTTACCTGAACGCCGGCCTGGATAGCGATGGCACTGCCCGTTACTATCGCGCCTTGACGCTGCGCGCGCTGCAAAACTATGCAGCCGCCATTCAAGATTTCACCACTTTCATTGCCAATGCGCCCACTCACTCCAAGTGGGGAGAGGCCTGGATGCAGAAGGCTTCTACGCAGTGGTTGAATATTGGCGACTACAAGAGCGGCGCGCAAACCTATCTGGACTTTGTGGCCGCGGCTCCGACTCACCCCCAGGCTGTAGAGGCGCTCATGAGCGCCGCCCGCCTCTTGGAACGGGATAATCGCCTCGAACAAGCCGCCCAAACCTGGCAGCGCGTGGCTGACGAGTATCCTGACAGCGAACAGACCTCCCAGGCCTTATTCCTGGCAGGCATCGCCTATTACCGCCTGGGCGCCTATGACCTGGCTCTGCCGGTCTTTCAGCGCGACTTGCTGCTCTCTACGCAAAAAGCCGACCAGGCGCGCGCCTATGTGTGGGTTGGAAAGACCCAGGAAAAACTTGGCGACCAGGCCGCTCGCAATGCTGCCTGGCAACGCGCGCAGGAGCTCGATCCAAGCGGGTACTACAGCGAGCGCGCCCGCGAACTCTTGCTGGGCCGCTCTCCCTTTGAGCCGCCCACAAAGTACAACCTCAACATCAACTTGGAGGCTGAGCGCAAAGATGCTGCCGCCTGGATGCGCATCCAGTTTGGCTTGCCAGCCGAGACCGATTTGAATGGCCTGGGGCCTTTAGCCGGCGAGCCTCGCCTGGTGCGCGGGGTCGAGTTTTGGGAATTGGGCCTGTACGAAGAGGCCAAAGTGGAGTTCGAAAGCCTGCGCGAGGCGGTCGAGAATGACCCAGAAAAGTCCTTTCGCCTGGCCAACTTTTTACTCGACTTGGGTCTGTATCGTTCGGCGGTTTTTGCTGCGCGGCAAGTGTTGAGCCTGGCCGGGCTGGACGAGCAAGCCGCCACATTGAGTGCCCCGCCCTACTTCAACCATCTGCGCTATGGAACGTACTATGCTGACCTGGTCGAAGCCGAAGCAGCCGCCAACGGCCTGCACCCCTTGTTTCTCTTCAGCGTTATCAGGCAAGAAAGTCTGTTCGAGGGCTTCGTGCGTTCGCCGGCCGGCGCACGCGGCTTGATGCAAATCATCCCCAGCACTGGCGGCAGCATCGCCAACCAGATAGGCTGGCCGCTCGACTACGATGAGGACGATTTATACCGGCCGCTCGTCAATGTCCGCATGGGGGCGCATTACCTGGCGGCCAACCGCGATTTGCTGGAAGGCGACCTGTACGCTGCGCTGGCCGCCTACAACGCCGGGCCAGGCAATGCCGCTACCTGGAAGCAATTAGGAGGCGATGACCCCGATTTGTTGCTCGAAGTGGTGCGTTTTCAGGAGACGCGCGACTACATCCGTTCTATCTATGAGATATACGAGATTTATAAGGCGCTCTATACCCCGCTGAATGAATGAAGTGTCGCATTACGCTTCAGACTTGCCCTGCTTTGCGCTGTCATACTACCGATGCGTTGATGAGGAACGGCTGCTCTCTGTGTTGCACAAAACGCCAAAATGATCCACAGATAAAGCGAATGTAGCCGATTTTTTCGCATCTGCTTTTCTGCGACATCGGCGAGTGATTCCTGAAAACAGGTATTACGCTACTCGATGTTTTCGACAATCTTTTTGTGCAGGGTTTCCGCGTCCATATCCAAAACAGACACCAATTTATCGCGCCCGCTTGCGCCTGCCACAATCTCGATGCGCGATTTGGGGACATCGAGGATGTCGGATAGGAAGGCAATCAAGCCGGCGTTGGCTTCTCCCTCGGCAGGGGCGGCCGTAACGTGAATCTTGACTGTGCCATCGTGCAATACTCCGACGATTTGATTGTGACTGGCGCGCGGAGTCACTCGCACAGCAAGGGCAGAGCCTTTTTGACCATCATGAAGGTGATATTTTCTTCGGCCCATGGTCACCTCAACGCATACAGGAAAGTAATCACAGCAGAGGATAGGATTTGTACCAGGATAATCAAAATCAGAGGGCTAAAATCGAATACCCCAATCAGCGGCACAACCCGCCGAATGGGCGCCAGAAATGGCTCGACCAGGTTGTCAATGGTGCGCCGCACCGGATGATAGGGATCCATGATATAAGACAAGACCACCTTGACGATGACCAATAAGATCAGGAAATCTGCCAGGATGGAAATCAAACGAGCAATGTACGAAATCATCTTCCTCCTCAACGCATCGGGCGTGCGCCAAGAATGGCCGTACCAACACGGACAAGCGTGGCGCCCTCGGCGACGGCGGCCTCGAAATCAGCGCTGGTCCCCATGGACAGGTGACGCCAATCGGCTTGGGGGTAACGCGAGGCCAAATGGTCGCGCAGCAGGCGCAGGGTCCGGAAATGAACGCGCGCCTCGGCAGGGTTCGTCTCCAGCGGCGGCATGGTCATTAATCCAAGCACGCGCAGATGAGGCAGGCTCAGGATGGCTTCTACATCCGCGTAAAAAGCCGGCCAGTCTTCTGAATGTGCGGCCCGCCAGCCATATTTGCTCTCTTCGCCGCCGACGTTGAATTCCAGCAGTACCGGCAGGACGCGCCCGGCTTCAGCCGCCAACCGCTCGAGACGATCGCCCAGTTTCGCGCTGTCTAAAGAGTGTAGCAAGTCAAAATGCTCGATGACCAGGCGCGCTTTGCGGCTTTGCAAGTGACCAATCATATGCCATTCTACCCCACTTTGAGGGCCAAAACATATTATTTTGCTTACACTTTCTTCAGGATAGTTTTCGCCAAAGGTGCGGATGCCAGCCTGCACAGCGGCCTGCACCACTTCGAGCGGCTGAGCCTTGCTGACGACCACCAGTTGCACTTCGCGCGGGTCGCGCCCGGCGGCGCGGGCCGCATCGTTAATGCGCTCAAGCGTTTTTTCATAGCGTTCTCGAATTTGGGACACCAAGTCTGCCATGCATCTATTTTACCAAATGTAAGGGTCACTGCGCGCGCACCATTGACAAACTACCCTCCCTTGCGTAAACTACCCCTATGACGACCGTCTGTTCTCTGTCGAGCGCAAAAATCCTCCCGTCCATCATGGACATGCCTGGCCACGCCTGGACAGCGAAAGGCTTGTGCTAGGAATTCTTTTTGCACATCTTGAGGCTGTCCGAAACCGCGGGCGGCCTTTTTATTTGCCAGAAGGAGTTCATTATGCCCGAAAATATCTTGATTGCCATTGCTTGGCCGTATGCCAACGCCGAAATCCATGTGGGCAACCTGACCGGCTCACACTTGCCTGGCGACATCGTAGCGCGCTATCACCGCCTGAAAGGGAATAAGGTGCTGATGGTATCAGGCACAGACTCGCACGGCACGCCCGTCACCCTCAAAGCCGACGCGCTTGGGCAACCGGTCGAGCAAGTCTACAAGTTCTATCATGATACCTTCCTGGAAGTCTTTCAAGGCTACGGCATCACTTACGATTTGTTCACTTCCACTCATACCGAAAACCATTTCAAGGTTTCACAGGCCATTTTCCTGGCCCTGAAACAGAATGGCTTCATGTTTACGCAAAAGTCCATGCAATGGTACTCGCCGTCTGCCAAGAAGTTCCTGCCCGACCGCTATGTGGAAGGCACATGTTACATTTGCGGCTACCAAGGCGCCCGCTCTGACCAGTGCGACCGCTGTGGCAATGTGCTGGAACCGGAAAAACTCATCAACCCCAAAGCCAAGACCGGCGATGGCGCGCTCGAGCTGCGCGAGACCGAGCATTTTTATCTTGACCTATCCAAGTTGGAGCCAGAAGTCAAACGTTTCCTCAAAGAGCGCGCCGACCACATGCGCGAACCCGTCTTGGGCGAGTCGTTGGGCAAGATCGAGGCCGAGGGCCTCAAGCCGCGTCCCATCACGCGCGACCTGGATTGGGGCATCCCCGTGCCAGTGGAAGGCTGGGAGGGCAAATGCCTATACGTGTGGTTCGAGGCCGTCATCGGCTACCTTTCAGCCGCTATCGAGTGGAGCAGGGTGGAACCCGAAAAAGGCCGCGCTGAGCCTGGTCGAAGCGAGGCGTGGCGCGAGTGGTGGGTCAACCCGGCCGCCCGTCAGTTCTACTTCATCGGCAAAGACAACATTTTCTTCCACACCTCCCTGTGGCCGGCGCAATTGATGGGCGCGGGAAAACAGTTCCTGGAAATTTTCGATGAGGGCAGCGAACCGCTCACTCTGCCGTTCGACGTGCCGGCCAACCAATTCATGAATTTGGAAGGCGAGAAAATCAGCGGCAGCCGCAACTGGGCCGTGTGGGGACGCGATGCCTTGACCCGTTATGATCCAGACGCGCTGCGCTACTACCTGACGGTCAACATGCCGGAAATGAAAGACAGCGATTGGGATTGGGCCGAGTTCGTGGCGCGCAACAACAACGAGTTGGTGGCGAACTGGGGCAATTTAGCCAATCGTGTGCTGTCGTTTTGCTATAAACACTGGGACGGTCACGTCCCGCCGGTGGACGCCTCGACGCTTCGCCCCGCCGACCTGGAACTGTTGGCCGTTATCGAGGGCGGATTCTCGTCTGTGGGCGCTTTGTACGAGGGCGTAAAACTGCGCGCCGCCCTGGGCGAGACGATGAAACTGGCCTCCGCCGTCAATCAATACCTGGACGCCATGGCGCCCTGGAAACAAGTCAAAGAAGACAAGGCCGAGGCCGCCAAGAGTATCTACACGGCGCTAAAGGCTATCGACTCGCTCAAAGTGCTCTTTGCGCCTGTCTTACCGTTCACCTCCGAAAAGTTGCACGGCTTCTTTGGCTACGCGGCGCCTCTCTTCGGCGAGCAGTACATTCAAGAAATCAGCGACGCGCTCGGCACGCACAAAGGCCTGCGTTACCGCCCTCCTGCCCCAGAGAGCGGGGCGACAGCAACTTGGAAGCCAAGCAACCTCCAGCCAGGGCAAAAACTGAACCCGCCAGCGCCGCTCTTCAAGAAATTGGACGAGAGCGTGGTGGAGCAAGAGCGAAGCAGGCTGGGAAAGTAGGGCAAGTCTACCCGCTCGTGTTCAAGAATTCTTGCACAAAAAACGTAACTGCCTACCTCTAGCATCGGTTTGGTTTTTGGGTGAGAAAACCATCCACGAATAAACCACGAATGCTCGAATGACGGCGTGTTTCGTGTATTCGTGCAGTATTCGTGGACGGTTTGCGCTCAAATATAGGCAGGGTAGGCAGTTACCAAAAAACAAGAATTTCACTTGTAAGGTATTAACCGCTGAGAGCGCGAAGCGCGCAGAGTTGAAAATTGCAAAACCCGCATCAAGAGCGCCTTTTCTTTGCGGAATCGGTAAAAAATCTCAGCGTTCTCTGCGCGCTCTGCGGTGCAAATACCTTTTTGCAGTGGAGGCATTAACGGTAGAGGCGCTCTTTCAAGATATAGTCATACACAGACGGCGGCAAATAATAACGAAACGGCTGGCCTAGCCGGATGCGGCGTCGAATCTCGCTGGAGGCGATCTCCAGCAAGGGCGCATCCACAAACCGCACTTTGGTTTGCACGCCCGGCACCTGCTGCTCCAACGCCGCCAGGTCCACAGCATCGCCGGGGCGACGCATCACGCCGATTTCGCGGCAAGCAGCCACCAGGCGCGCAGCGAAGCGCCAGGTGGGCAGGTCGCGCAAGGAGTCGCCGCCCAGCAGCAGAATCAGGTCTGCGGAGGGGTAACGTTCCTGCATCAAACGCAAGGTATCGGCAGTGTAGTGCGGGCCGCGGCGTTCCAATTCGAGACGTGAGATTTCAAAGCGGGCTTCATCTTGCAGGGCCAGTTCGAGCATGGCCAAGCGGTGGGCAACGGGCGTGACGGTCTGCTTCAGTTTATGCGGCGGGACGGGGGTCAGAACCCACAGCAAGCGCGCCAGGTCAAGTTGGGCGCACGCCTCTTGCGCCAGGATGAGGTGGCCGAGATGGGGCGGGTCGAAGGTGCCGCCAAAGACTCCCAAACGCTCGCGTAACATGGGGGAAGTATATCGCAGTTACGACAACGGAAAGAGAGCGGCGCCGGCGCTGGCCTGGCAAACGTACACCCGCGCTTCTACCCCCGACTTACGCCTGTAGGCCGCTAAAACGGCTGCGCCAAATTCCCCGGCCTCTTCCTGTTTGACCAACGCCACGGCGCAGCCGCCAAAGCCGGCCCCGGTCATGCGCGCGCCATAGCAAGCCGGCTGCGCCTGAGCCGCCTCCACGATCTGATCCAACGCCGGGCTGCTGACCTCGAAATCGTCGCGCAGGCTGGCATGACTCTGGTTGAACAGCGCCCCCAGCCGCGCCGCGTCTCCTCGGCGCATGGCCTGGGCAGCCGCCAGTACGCGCTCATTCTCGCTGACAATATGCCGCGCCCGTTTCCAAGCCGCCTGCTCCAGTTCCTTCAGCCTCTTGCCTCTTGCTTCGAACTGCTCCATACTTAAATCTCGCAGCGCCTTCACCCTGAAGAACCTGGCCGCCGCCTGGCACTGCTCCCGCCGCTCATTGTAAGCCGAACCAACCAGACCGCGCCGCGTGGAGGTATCCAGCACAACGACGGCAATGTCCTGCGGCAGGGGAACATGTTCGTATTCCAGCGAACGGCAATCCAAGAAGAGGGCATGCCCTTCGCGGGAGACCGCGCAGGCCATTTGGTCCATGATGCCGCACTGCACGCCCACCCATTCGTTCTCGGCCCGCTGACAAATTCGAGCCATACGCGCCGCTTGCCAGTCGAGACCCGAAACGGCGGCAAAGGCGCGCGCTGCCGCCAGTTCCAGCGCTGCTGAGGAAGACAAGCCGGCCCCCTTTGGCACGTTGCCGCTCAGCGCCCCTTCCCAGCCGCGCAGGGCATACCCTTCGGCTTGCAAGGCATACGCCACCCCTTTGATGTACTCTCCCCATCCCTGCCCGCGCTCGAATCCCAGCGACGAAAATTCCAGCGTCTGCCCATAATCCAGCGAGTAGACGCGCACCCGGCGGTCGTCGCGGGGCCGCAGCGCGATCCAAATGGCGCGGTCAATGGCCATGGGCAGTACGAAACCGTCGTTGTAATCGGTATGCTCACCAATCAGGTTCACCCGCCCCGGCGCGCAGACAAGGCAGGCGGGCGGGCCGCCGAATTGCTCGTCGAAACCCTGTAAAACGACATCCCCTCGTATCATAGATTCTCCTCTTCAAGAAGGGGCTGGTTCATACTTCCATCGCGCCAGCACATGGCCGGCGACTTGTTCAAAGACAAATTGATCTCGCTCACTGAACAGGCGCGTCCAATTGCCGCTTTGTCCTTTGGGAAGGAAGGAGGCAATGTCTTCGTTGCGGCGAGATTGCCATTCTTCATCGGGATTGGAGCGCATTTCTTCCAGGATGGCTCTTTCCAGGCTAGACTCGGCCTCGACGCCCAAGAACTGCCATACTTTTTTCATTTCCTCGAAAGGTTGAGCCAGCAGGTCTTCGTAACGCAAGGCGTAGAAACGGTCGCCGAACAGGCGGCGGGCTTCCGCTTCAGTTTCCTGTACGTCGTGCGCCCAGTCGCCGGCCGTGCGGCGGATGAAGACCTCGGTAAAAATGGAGCGGCGGCCATCCTCAAAGGAAGCGGGGTCGGCTCGCAGGTCCGCGATGATGCGCTTGTCTTCCGCCGTCAGGAATTTCGATTCCTCGACGAAGTTGCGAAAACGCTCGGAGAGGATGACATCCCGTCCATCGCGCACGATATAGACGATTTGCGCGTCGGGGTAGACGTCGTGCAGGTCGCGCACGGCTTGACCGTGAATGACGGACGAGGGGCTTTTGTCGCCTACGATGCGCTTGCCTGCGCGGGCGGCGTCGCGTTCCATGATGATGTCGGCTGCGGCGCGCAGGACGAGGGGCGAAAGGTCGCGTCCATAGTTCCAACGGTTGGATTTGCGCGTCAACCATTCCTCAATGTCGGGCGTATCCACCAGCGACTTGAGCAGCGGCTTGCGCGTGAAGAAGTGCGCCTGATAGTTGCAATGCACTTCAGGGTGCAGGCGCACCAGACGCATGAGCAGGGTGGTGCCGGAGCGAGCATGGCCCAGGATGAAAAATTTTTGGCGCGGGAAGAATTGTTTGACCTCGGCCACTTCTTCGGGCGTAATGGCCGGGATGGGATTGCGCTTATTCTTTTTGGGATCGCCCTTGAGCAGGATGCGGGCGGCGGAACGGAGACGACTTAGGATTTCCATGAATTTTTGCTTAACTCCGAGATGAAAATATAGTATTACCGTGCAACATTGGTATTGAATGCGCAAATGCCGTGGGAAGACCTTTGGTTTGTCCAGATAGGTTGGAAACCTGTCCTACAGACAGGTCAGAGAGCTGTCCTACGTAAGGAGGCGCTCTATGCCACTGAAAATGCGCGGATGACAAAGGCTGCCAACTGTTCTAGCCCCTTGCCAACGCTCTCTATCTCGATGAATTCTTCCAGTGTATGCGCTCCTCCACCACGAGTCACACCCAGCACGATGGCCGGTAGGCCGCGGCTGAGGGGGATATTGGCGTCAGTTGAGCCGATGGTTAACCTGGCCTCGAGTCCTTGTTTTTGCAAGCAATCTTGGGCCAACTGGATAAGCGGGTGCGTGGGGGGTAATTCACCTGCTGGACGCTGTCCGATGACCTGCGCCTCGAAGCGCATCCCTGGCCTGCTTGCTGTTTCCACCAGGTTTTCCACCTGCCGAATCAGGTCGGCCAGCGCTTGCGGGCTTTCTGAGCGCAGGTCCAATTCCAGCCAGGCGTCGGGGGCAATGACATTTACCGAGGTGCCTCCGCCGATACGTCCCACGTTCAAGGTCGTGCGAGGCTGTTCGGGCAAAGGGAGGCCAATCAAGCGTGTCGCCAGCCCGGCCAATTCGTGTATCGCCGAGGGCTGCCCATAATCGGACCATGAATGACCGCCGCGCGTATGCGCTTCGATACGATATCGTTGTACGCCCAATCCGCGGTGCTGGATGAAGCCCAGCGACAACCCCTCGATGATCACATAAACCTGCACGCCCGCGCCAAAGCGTTCCACCACCGCGCGCATCCCGCGCAAGTCGCCCAAGCCCTCCTCACACACATTGGCTACCAGCCACACGTCACCTGGCAAAGGTGTTCCGCGCGCGCGCAATTGCCATACCAGGCCAAACAAGGCTGCTACCCCTAGCGCATTGTCTCCCAAGGCGGGTGCGTAGATGCGTCCGGCTTGGCGTCTGACCTCCAGTTTGGTTTCGCGTGGGAAAACCGTATCCAGATGCGCGCTGACCACCAGCGGCGGCGCCGTTCCCTGTCCCGCCAGGCGCGCATAGACGTTGCCGATAGCATCCTGTGATACCTCTTGCAAGGTCTCTTGCTGAAACAAGGCCCGAACAAATTTTGCCCGCTGCTCTTCCTCAAAAGTGGGCGCAGGAATCTGCTGGATCGTCACCGCCAGTTCGATCACCTGGCTTGCGATATCGGCCTTTTTCATTTCATCTTTCATATTTTCCTCACCATCTCCCGTAACGCTTCCAGCCTGACGCGCGCCAGGCCAGGCAACGTCTCCAAGGGGTAGAATGCGCCGTTGCCTTCTATGGTGAGTGAAGCCGAGATGTTGCCATGCAACACCCCTTCGAGCGGATCGAAGCGCTGCCGATAACCGGCCAGGAAACCGCCACAAAAAGCGTCGCCGGCGCCGGTAGGGTCTGCCATGCGCGCCGGATAAGCCGGCACCTGCCACCGATGTTTCCCGACCGCATCATAGAGATATTGGCCGCGCGTTCCGCCCTTGACCACAATCAATTCACAGCCATACGTCCCCAATTCTTCAGCCATAGCCCACAAGTCGTTGGTATGTCCCCAAAACAAGGCGCGCAGCTCCTCCTCAGAAGGCAAGAAAGCCGTTAACCCTTTGAGCAAGGAGCGCAGATTCTTGAGAAACCTGGGATGCATGTAACCCGCCGCCGGGTCGAGGGTGAACGTGACCGCCGCCCCGGCCTGGAAGATCGTCAGCAACTGTGCATGACTGGTGAAGTCGAGCGGACAAAAATGGACCGCTGCTGTCTCCAGGTAATCTGCGGGGACGTCGCCCACCGTGGGCGCGTATGGAAGCGGTTTCTCGACATTCTCTTGGGAGGGAAGCGGCGGCTGATAGCCCAGGAGAGTCTTGGGAAAGGGCAGTCCGCGACGCGCAAAATGCGCCACCGGGTTGTCAAAGCCCGCTTCCAGCGCATCAGAGTACACTCGGAACGAGCGCAAGTCAAGGGGGGTAGGCAAGATACGCACCCCGCGTGTGTCGAAGCCGCGCGCCTCGAAGTCATGCAGCCAGGCTCGCGGGTAGTCTGCCCCTACACGTCCAAGCAGGCCGATTTCAGTTCCCAGCGGCGAGTCTGTTTCCCAAACCCGCAAACCGCCAGCCGCATATAACAAACTGCCGCCCGGCACATCTAACAGGGGGCGGCCCTGGGGCGGCAGCAGGTATTCGCGCTGCAAGGCGCCGGCTAACACAAAACGCGGCTGCATGGGATCAGGATGGAGATATGTTAGTAAGGCCCAATGGCGTTTGAGAAATGGGCAAGAGGAAAGAGAAATTGCTGCCCTTGCCTTCCACGCTCTCAGCCCAGATGCGACCGTTGTGCATTTCGATCATGGCCTTGGCCACCGAAAGGCCCAGCCCCATGCCACCATGTCGGCGCGTGAGATGCGACTCGACCTGGAAAAAACGCTCGAATACCCGTCCTAAATCTTTGGCCGGGATGCCAATTCCATTGTCAATCACCGATACTTGCACATAACCAGGGATAGAGGTGACTTTCACCAGCACTTGCCCGCCCGGGTCGGTAAACATGATGGCGTTTCGTACCAGATTGCTGAGCGCCACGCTGATTTTATTGGCGTCTGCTTCCACGCGCAAATCGGTTGGGCCGGTATCGGCGCGCAAGGTAATATTCTTGCTTGCCGCCATATCTGAAAAGGTTGAAACCACATCTTTGACGATGCCCGGCATCGAAACTGCATGTTGGCGCAAGCGCGCCATGCCGCTTCCCACATTCTCCACGCTGGTCAGGCTTTCGACGATTTCCTTGAGACGGGTGGCGTTACGGATGATGGTTTCAATCGCGTCGCGATGCTCCTCGCCAATCGTCTCACGCAAGAAAGTAGCATGACCGAGAATCAAGCCCAGCGGCGTACGCAGTTCGTGCGAAGTGATGGCGATGAAATTGCTTTTCAAGCGGTCTAATTCCACCTTTTCACTCTGGCTGGCCTCTACACGGGCTTGCAAATTCAAGTTCCACAGCGCAAGCGAGCCAAAGAACCCCAGTATCTCTAGAATTGTGACATCATCCTCGGTATAATGGGCATTATTGGTTTTGTTGAGCGCCTCCAGCACACCCAGCGTTTCCTTGCCATACGTCAGCGGAACTGCTACCAAAGAAGTCGTGGTGAAGCCGGTCACTTCATCTACCGCCTTGAAATGGCGTGATTCTCCTGAGATATCTTGGATGAGCAGCGGCTCGACCATGCTGTATACCCAGCCGGCGATGCTGCCATCCAGGGGTACACGCATGTCCCTGAGGTGTTGCTGGTGGAACCAGGGCGCCGCGATGAAGCGCAGGCAATTGGCGCGCGCATCAAACTCCAAAATGGAGGCGGCTTCGCTTTCCGTCAGGTCGGTGGCGGCAGAGGTTAGGCGCTGCAACAACTCATTGGTATCGGCAGCAGACCGAAGTCCGCGAATGACCGCCAGCAGTTCATCCAATTTTCGGTTTGAGTTAGACATGCTCTGCCTCTTCTATGGTCAAATGGGCCTGAGCCGCAAGGTCAAAGACTGTGAACTCTGCATAGCCCCATTATACAATACTGTGTTTCGACATTGAACAGTTTCCGGGCCTTGTGTCCGCTGTTAACACAATCGTAATCTAATTCTAAGGAGTCTCCTCATGACCAGTAAAAAAGTGCGCGTTGCAATCATTGGCGTTGGCAACTGCGCCTCCTCGTTGGTGCAGGGTGTCCACTACTATAAAGATGCCGCTGACGACGCAATCGTGCCGGGCATCATGCACGTCAACCTGGGCGGTTACCGTATCCGCGATATTGAATTCACCCTCGGCATTGATATCAATGTCACCAAAGTCGGCAAAGACCTATCGGAGGCCATCTACGCCGAGCCGAATAACACTTACAAATTTTGCAGCGTGCCAAACTTGAATGCGCCGGTGGTGCGCGGCATGACTCATGACGGGCTGGGCAAATACCTGTCACAAGTCATCGTCAAGGCGCCTGGCCCCACCGCTGACATCGTTCGCTTGCTGAAAGAGACCCGCACTGACGTGGTAGTCAACTTCTTGCCGGTGGGTTCGGAGATGGCAACGAAATGGTATGTGGAACAGGCTATCGAAGCCGGCTGCGCCTTTGTCAATGGCATTCCGGTTTTCATTGCCTCCTCGGAATATTGGAGCAAGCGTTTCAAAGACGCTGGCTTACCCATCCTGGGCGACGATATCAAGAGTCAGGTGGGCGCCACCATCTTGCATCGTGTCCTCACCACTCTCTTCGTGGATCGCGGCGTGCGCATAGACCGAACCTACCAACTCAACTTTGGCGGCAACACCGATTTCCTCAACATGCTTGAACGTGAGCGCCTGGAAAGCAAAAAAATCTCCAAGACCGGCGCCGTGACCAGCATGATTCCCTACCCGATGGACGCCGATAACGTCCATGTCGGCCCCAGCGACCATGTTCCGTGGCTGACCGACCGCAAGTGGTGTTACGTCCGCATGGAAGGCACCACCTTTGGCGACGTGCCGCTGAACCTGGAAGCCAAACTCGAAGTATGGGACAGCCCCAACTCGGCCGGCGTAATGATTGACGCAGTGCGCTGCGCAAAACTGGCGCTCGACCGCAAACTGAGCGGCCCCATCATTGCACCCTCCTCCTACTTCTTCAAGACCCCGCCCAAACAATTCAGGGACAACACCTGCCGCGAAATGACCGAAGCATTCATCAAGGGCGAGCACAACGAATAATCTTACGGATTACGAATTGCGCTTTACGCTTTACGGATTACACCTCCCATGCCTCGCCTCTTTCTAACCCTCGCCCTGCTGACCGTTTTATTGGCCGCGTGCCAGCCTGAGCCTGCCTCCCCTGCCCCCGACGTAAGCGTCGTGATGACCCAAGCCGTGCAGACTGCGCTGGCTGGCCTGGTCACGCCCACGTCCCCGCCCACCGCCACGCCGCCCCCCACAGCCACCCTGCCGCCGCGCACCCCGCCGGCTTTGCCACCCCTCTTCACCACCGGCTTGTTACACCCGCTCGATACGCCCCACACTTACGAGAGCGATACCTGCGCCTATCTGAAAAACAAATGGGACCCAAACAACGCTGCGCCAGGCACGATCGTCATCGTAATCATGTTCCATGGCATCAACAAAGACGCCAGCGGTATGGATGAAAATGACATCACCGTGCAAGATTTCAATAAGATGATGAAAGATATGCACGAGATGGGTTTCCAAGCCATCAATGCAGAACAATTGGCTGATTTTCTCGACCGCAATGCCAAAATCCCGCCTCGTTCTGTCGTGCTGACCTATGACGACCGTCACACTGCGCAGGCCTTTGAACACTTCCGTCCCTATGCCGAGCAATGGGGCTGGCCGGTCATCAACGGCTGGATCAGCGCCTTTGGCGGCCAAGATGCCTATCTGCAAGAAAATGTAGCCCTGGCTGCTGAAGGCTGGATAGATTACCAAGCGCATGGCGTTGTTCATAATACGCCGATGTCCGACTCTTCGACGGACGATTACATCATAAGCGAACTGCAAGGCTCCATAACCAACCTGCAAACCTATTTCAACAAGACGCCCATTGCCATCATTTGGCCGGGCGGCGGATTTGGCGCGCGACCGGCGCAAATTGCGCGTCAACTGGGCTATCGAGTGGGCTTCACGGTCAACCCGCGCGGTCCCATCATGTATAACTGGATACCGCAAAGCGACCAGTACGATCCGGGCCGGCCTTATTTCCTGCCTGAAGGCCCGGCCGGCGACCCGCGCTTGACGCTGCCTCGCTATTGGCCGTATCAAGTTACAGCCAACCTCGATGCCATCCGGGGGATGGGCAACGAAGCCGCCGCCTATGCTGAAGCCAACAAAGCCATCGAGTTGGAATACTATGACATCGTTTGTGCTCCTACCTATGGTCCCTTGCCGCCCGCGCCGTAGGTAGCAGCGCGACCCCAAAAAGAGGCATACTCTATCCGTGTCCAAGCGTATTTTCATCTCTGCCGATCACGGCATGGCCATTATCTATTTCCTGCAAAGCGACGTCGTCCCGAACTTGCTAGCCGCCGGCCTCGAAGTCGTCCTCTTGACCGATGACGAAATCGTCCCGCAACTTCGTTCACGTTTTGCACGTGACGGATTGACCATCGAAGGCCTACGGCTGAGGCAGGCCAATGCCTACGCTCAAAGAGTTCAGCCGCGCCTGCAATGGCTTCTTGCCTATTTGCGCCGCGTGGGCGGTTCGCGCCGCATCAACACCGCTGCCATGGACAGCCACATCTGGGAAGTGTGGGCTGAGAACTCATGGAAGTTTCGTTTTGGGATTTGGCTTCCCTCTGCCCTGGCGATTCTTCTGCTGCGCAACTCTTCTTGGGCGCGCAGGTTCTTAGTGCAAATGCAGAACCGCTTCACACCGCAGCCGGGCCTGTATGCCGACCTGTTTGAGCGTTACTCGCCCGAAATGGTGGTCGCTTCGACGCCTGGCTGGAGGCTGGACCGTTATCTTTTAAGGGAAGCAAGCCGAAGGGGAGTCCGAACCGCAACCGTCATCGTCGGCTGGGACAATTCGTCTTCCTACAATATCTGTGGCGCAAACGTACAATGGGCAACGTGCTGGTCTCAATTACAAAAGGACGAGTTGGTCTACGGCTCAGATTGGGACTCCGCCCATGTCCACATCGGCGGCATCCCCTCCTATGACGGCTACTTCCGAAAGCAATGGCTCATGCCGCGCGACGAATATTTCGAATTGCACGGGTTGGACCCCCAGCGCAAATTGATTTCATACGCCAGCAGTTTCGTTCATTTTGCGCCCAACTATCCCAACATCGAAGCCCTGGCAAAACTGGTTTCGTCTGATTCGCTGGCGCAGCCTTCGCAGTTGTTGATACGCCTGCATCCCAGCCATTTTCAAGACAAGCCGAAGATTTTTGCCGAAGAACGGCGGCGCGTGTTCGAGTTAGAGAAACAGTATCCACACGTCCACGTGGTGCAACCCAAACCCTTGGGCGGCTCGCTGGGCTACTACGGCGGCGAAGATATGGACGAGAAAGCGTCCATGCTGGCCTATTCAGACGTGTTTGTGACCGTCTACTCCACCATGGTGGTCGAAGCCGCTGTGCATGATACGCCCATCGTCGCTGCTGTAATTGACGCGCCAAATGGCTGGAATCATCCAAAGAAGTTCTCCCTTTCGCTCAAAGAAATTGGGAATTGGCCTACCCACAAACGCTTTCGCGACGCCAGAGCAGGCCGCGTGGCAAAGGATGAGGTCGAATTGCGCCAGGCCATTGACCTCTACCTCAAGAACCCGCAACTCGATTCCGCCGAACGCCGCAAGTTCATCGAAGATGAAATCACCTTCACGGATGGCTCGGCAGGCAAACGCACAGCAGAGTTCATTCTGAAGATCCTGGAGCAAAACGCCTCGAGACAAAGATAATAAGGTAGGCAGTTACTACCCATGAAACAACTCATCCAAAACTTGAAAACCGGCCAGACCTCTATCGAGGATATCCCCATTCCCACGCCTCAGGCGGGAATGGCGCTGGTCGAAACAAGAGCCAGTTTGGTGTCGGCAGGCACCGAACGCATGGTGGTTGAATTTGCCGAAAAATCGCTGGTCGGCAAAGTCCGCTCGCGGCCCGACCTTGCCCGTCAGGTGCTGGACAAAATGCAGCGCGAAGGCGTCTTGCCCACCCTGCAAGCCGCCTTCAACCGCCTCGACCAGCCTATGGCGCTGGGCTACTCTTCGTCAGGCGTCATCGCCCGGCTGGGCGCCAACATGGACGGCTTCCATCTTGGTCAGCGGGTGGCCTGCGCGGGCGGCGGCTATGCCGTCCATGCTGAGTACAACCTTGTCCCGCGCAACCTGCTCACCCCCCTGCCTGACCAGGTGGATTTCGAGTCGGCCGCCTTCACCACGCTAGGCGCCATTGCCCTACATGGTTTCCGCCTGGCCACGCCGCAATTGGGCGAGACGGTGGCCGTGATTGGGATGGGATTATTAGGATTATTGGCGGCTCAACTTGCCGCCGCAGCCGGATGCCGCGTCTTGGGCATCGAACCCAACTCCCAGCGGATAGCGCTCGCTTCTTCTCTTGGACTTTCGGCCTGCTCCCGCGACCAGGCATTAGACTCGGCTCAAGCCTTCACTGCCAACCGCGGCTGCGATGTGGTTCTCATCTGCGCAGATACCGCCTCTAACGACCCGGTTGAACTGGCCGGAGCAATTGCCCGCGACCGCGCCAGGGTAATAGCCATTGGCGCCGTTGGCTTGACGATTCCGCGCAAGGTCTATTACGAGAAAGAATTGACCTTCATCAACTCCCGCTCCTACGGTCCCGGCCGCTACGACCCCGCCTACGAACAAAAGGGACACGACTATCCTCTCGGCTATGTGCGCTGGACAGAAGGCCGCAACTTCCAAACCATTGTCGAACTGTTGGCAAGCGGAAAACTGAATGTCCAGCCGCTCATCACCCATCGTTTCCCCATCGAACAAGCCACCGAAGCCTATGAAGTGATTACAGGGAAAAAGGCAGAGCCGTTTTTGGGAGTGTTGATTACATACCCAGGCCAGGGAGAAAGCGCACAGAGAGAAAGTACACAGGGGAACAAGGAAACAGGCACGAGTGTACGTGTATCCCTGTCTACCGCGCGGCAGGCGTCCCCTGGGCCTGTCCGTCTCGGCGTCCTCGGCGCTGGCTTGTACGCCAATGCCACCCTGCTGCCTGCCCTGAAAAAAGTGGACGGCATCCAACGAATCGGCATCGCCTCGGCGGGCGGGCTGCATGCCCAATATGCCGCCAAAAAATTTGGCTTTGCCTATGCTACTTCCTCCGATGACGAAATCCTCAATGACCCGCACATTGACACTGTCGCCATCCTGACACGCCACGACACCCACGCGGATCTGGCGGTAAAAGCCCTGCAAGCGGGCAAGCATGTTTTTGTCGAAAAGCCCCTGGCAATTACCAGTGATCAGTTATCAGTGATCAGTGAGCAGTTATCAGTCATCAGTGAGGAGGTAGACCCTCCTTCGCCTTTGACCAAGACAGGCTGTATCCTGATGACCGGTTTCAACCGCCGTTTTGCTCCGCTGGCCCAATCCCTTGCCTCTTTTCTCTCTCCCCGCAACGAACCTCTGTATGCCCATTATCGCGTCAACGCCGGCTACATCCCCCTCGACCATTGGGCGCATGATCCGGCCCAGGGCGGCGGGCGTATCCTGGGTGAGGGCTGTCACTTTATTGACTTTCTCACCTTCCTGGTAGGCGCGGCTCCGCTTAGCGTGAGCGCCATGGCTTTGCCCGATGGCGGCAAATACCGCCAGGATAACGTCTCGATGACCTTTACCTTCCCAGATGGCTCGCTGGGCGTGGTAGATTACCTTGCCAACGGCGATAAATCCTTTCCCAAAGAGAGAATAGAAGTATTCTGCGGCGGCAGGATTGCTGTGCTAGACGACTTTCGCACGTTGGTCAAAGTCAAAGACGGAAAAAGAAAAGAGGAAAGAAAAAAGCAAGATAAAGGCTGGGTGGATGAGTGGAAAGCCTTTGTCAACGCCATCCGCGCCGGCGGTCCGCCGCCGATTCCTTACGAGCAATTGTCTGGCGTCACACAAGCCGCTCTTGCAGTCCTCCAGTCGCTGCGCAAAAACGGGGAAAAAGTATATGTGTAAGGCCTTCGGGTTGTCTCAACGGTGATCCCGAAGTCAGATTATCGTAAAACACGATGAGTCCTTTGACCCTGCGCAGATTCAGGGTGACCCATTCCAATCGTTTCCGATGCGGATTTCGATGTCCACGGGGGAAGAGGGATTCGGTTCAATGAAAATCTGAGAGGAAGCATTCATTCCAAACAACGTGTAGAGATAGCGCAATGTGTAAAGTTTTGGGCCATACAGCACGATGACTGTGCGGTCATACAAGCGATTGGCTGTACCGTTTTCGGTCACTTGCATTCCTTGTGCTATCAAGTAGTCGGTCGTCCGTTCTGCCAGGCCGCTAACCGATGTGCCATTCAAAACACGCACGCGGGCTGCCTCTGCCTGCATGAGCGTGACGGGGTCGCCGGCGGCCATAGGGCTGATTGCGCCGGAGGCAGTAAAAATTTCATCGCGCAACACGCGAATCTGGTCAGGAAAAGGTTTGAGGATGCTGGCTTTTTTCCCGTCCACAATCACGCTATCGAGGACGGCCATAGAATAGTCAATTACGCCATGTTTGATGTTCTCCTTGGGAATTTGCGAAAGCAATGTCCCCAACTTCAAAGCATCCGTAAAGGGGAGGTTGGTTCGTAGTCCCGCTTGCGCCTCAGCGTAGATTTCTGGCGCTTTCGAAACCATGCCTGAAAAATTTTGGGGTGAAAAAACCTGATTGAGCAAAGCCATGATGACCTGCTGCTGGCGATTGGCGCGGTCTATATCCCCGCCTGGAGTATGGCGATTGCGTACATATCCTAGAATTTGATAGCCATATAAGGTTTGGCAGCCTTTGTCGAGCGTCGTCGGCGGTTTGGGGCCAATCGGGTCAATCTTGATTTTCTCAGGCACACACAGGTACACTCCCCCCATGGCATCAATGGCTTCTTCAAAAGTTTTGAAATCCACCTGTGCATAATATTGAACAGGCACGCCAATCACCTGTTCGACGGTCTTGATAGCTAGGCCCGGGCCGCCGCCAGGCAACTTATAGGCTTCGCCGAACGAATAGGCCGTGTTGATACGGCTGTAACCGAAGCCTGGGATATTGACCCATAAGTCGCGCGGAATGGAGAGCATACCAGCCGTTTGGCTAAGAGGGTTGAGCGTGAATAAAATCATCGTATCCGAGCGGGGGGCGCTGGCGCCTATTTCCCAATCGCGTTCATCCAATCCAATGAACAACAAGGTAACGCGGCTGGCGCCGTCCCAGGCGGGCGGCAAGGCGATTTCTGGCGCAGCCACTTCGGGGGTTGGCTGAGTATTGGCTTGAGCAGGCTCATTCTCTTGCTCGCTATTGAGCAAGGCCGCAGCGGGTATTTCTGTAATCTGCCAGGCGGCGACAAATTCGCGGGTAAAGTTGAAAGCAATGAGGGCCAAAACCACCGCTGCGCTCCATAAAATGAGCCATCCTGCCGATGGGCGTTTTAACTTTGGAACGCCTGGTTTAGAAGGTTTCACGCATCCTCCACGTTTTCACGGCCTCTTCAAACACCCGTTGTGGTTATCCACATTTTTGCCGTTCAATTCTCGTTCCTGAACTGCAAACAATAATGATGAAATGTATTGCTCACCCAGGCGCTGTTCATACCGTAAGGGGCGAGGCGTTGGTTATCCTGCATCCAAATTTTTTCATCCTTGAGCGAATAGATTTTCCCCAATTCGCGGCCCAGGTCCCAGGCCAGGGGGTAGATTTTGCCGCCCTTCTTGACGTTCTTGACGATGATGGTGAGATAGGCTTTTTCGCACAACAGGGGTTTCAATCCGCTATAGATGGCAACCAGTTTGGAAAGGAACGCCTCGTAATCGTGGATATTGCCCAGGTCGTTTGGATCGTCGGAGTAAAAGACATCCAACTCGTCAGATGCGCGGCGCTTCTTTTGGGTTTCGGCGCCCCTGGCATGTAACATGTCCCAGTAAGGCGGGGAAGTCAGGACATAGTGAAAAGTGGAAGGAGCAAAATAAGATGCGGCGTCGCCTGCGTTCGCCTGGATGACTTCAGACTTGAGCGCCTCGACCTTTGCCCCCAGGCTGGCGCGTTCCTCAGCAATCATGAGTCGCGCAATCTCGACATATTTGGGATTAAGTTCGATTCCGTAGGAATGACGTCCTGCCCGCAACGCTGCCACCAGCGCGGAGCCGGTGCCGGCCATCGGGTCGAGGATGGTTTGCCCGGCTTTGGTGAAAAATTCGATGAATTCCTGAGCCAGGGTCTCTGGGAATTTGGCCGGATGAACCAGCACGCCTTTTTTTCGCGGCGGCGGGTTATGAATGAACCAGGATTTCTGGAATTTGAGCCAGGCTTTGGGGTCGAGGTCGTTAAGTCTGTTGGGACGCATGGGGGAATTATAGCGTAAGGCGTGAGGCGTGAGGCGTGAGGCGTAAAACGTGAGGCGTGAGGCGTGAGGCGAGGTCAGGGGGTGAGGGTGGAAGCGGAAGGGGTATATTGCACCGCTCGGACGACCAGGTCGGAGAAAGCGACGGTCACCGGCGTGTCGCCTGCCGCGCGGACAAAGACGCCGATTGTGCCAGAGGTCAAGTTGAAGTCGGTAGCATCAAATTGGTAACGGCCGTTGAGGAAGAAACGCAGTTCAGAGCCGGCAGTCCATACACCCAGACGCACTTCGCCGGGCGCGCCGGGGGGAACGTCTCCGCTGGGGACGGCCTCTTGCAAGGTGTGGCGCTCAGAGACACTGACGCGCTCGGCATGGGCCATGCCATTGCAGGTGAGCGAGAAGCGGTAGTAGGTGGCGGCGTTGGCGCGCACCAGCAGGCCGTACTCATCCTCTCCTCGGCATAACTTGGGATGGGCGGTTATCTCGGCATAGAAATCGCCGGCTACGATGTCTGTGTTCAAACTGACGAGGTAGAAGCCAGGCTGTACAGATAACGTCAGGCGGTTGTTGTTTATGGAGGCGGCTCCATGATCGGAGTAGGCCGTGTTCCAGCGGCCGGCGTCGCTGAAATCATCGCGTGCAATGATTCCACCCAGCCCCTCCAAGCGTTGTGGGGTGGGAAGGTAGGTAGGAACAGGCTGGGGGGTGAAGGTGGCCGTTGCAGGGAACCAGGTAATGGTCGGAGTCTGAAGCGGGGTGGGGCTGGCAGAGGCGGGCGTGGCAGTGGGCGCGTCTCCCATCCCAGCGACGGAACAGGCTGTCAAGAGTAAGGGAAAAAAGGTGAAGAGGAAACGCGGAAAAGTCATGCGCAATTGGTGACAAAAATCCTGGCAAGGATGTTGTACAATAAAACAGCAATGGAGGGTTTGCCCTGGTTGGTCGAATTGCCCGCATGGAGCAAAGGCCGCAGCGGAAACGATCTGCGCGGCCTTGCCGTATGCGGATTTTTTTCATTCTAGCACAAAGGAGAAAAGTATGCGTGAGCAACAAATCTTGGTAACAGGCGCATGCGGGGAAATTGGTCAGGCTTTGGTGCAAGGGCTGGCGCAGCGGGGAGGCTGTCGGATTGTCACTGCGGATCTCATGCCGCTGCCTGATTCCATTCGGACATTGGCAGCAGAGCATATCCAAGGCGACCTGGTCAACAAAGTCAAGATTTTTTATGACTATGACCTGGATGTTATTTTTCACCTGGCGGCTTCGCTTTCATTCAAAGCGGAGGTGGCGACCGAGGAGGCGCACCGCATCAACGTGGAAGGGACAATGCAATTGTTGATGATGGCTGCCTATCGGTCAGAGAAATACAAAAAAGAAGTCAAGTTTTTGTTTCCCAGTTCGATTGCAGCATATGGCTTCCCAAACCTGGAGGCCAAGAAGGCAGCCGGGCGGGTACGAGAAGACGAGTGGAATACACCCCATACCATGTATGGCTGTAACAAGTTATATTGTGAGAAATTGGGGGTGTATTACAGCCGTTATTACGGTCAGCGTCACCTCGATCCCACTCCGCCGGTCATGCTTGACTTTCGCGCCCTGCGTTTCCCTGGTTTGATCAGCGCCTTTACGCTTCCCAGCGGCGGGACCAGCGACTATGGGCCTGAGATGCTCCATGCAGCCGCACAAGGTAAGCCGTATTCTTGTTTTGTGCGCGAAGATACCAAGATTTCTTTCATGGCTATGCCAGACGCCATCAAGTCGCTGTTGATGTTGATGGATGCGCCGCGTGAGCGCCTTTCGCATACGGTGTATAACGTGGCGGCTTTCAGTATTACGGCCGGGGAGTTCCGCGATTGGGCGGTGCAAGCGTTTCCGGGCGCGCAAGTGCGCTTTGAGCCAAACCCCCGCCGCCAGGGTATCGTAGATTCCTGGCCGGAGGACGTGGACGATTCGCTGGCGCGGGCAGAATGGGGCTGGCAGCCAGATTATGGCGTGAATGAGTTTTTCGAGGCGTACTTCTTGCCAGAAATACGGAAGCGATATGGAAGATAAATTGTAACTGCCTACCCTGCCTATATTTGAGCGCAAACCGTCCACGAATACTACACGAATACCCGAATAGCGCCGTCATTCGAGCATTCGTGGTTTATTCGTGGATGGTTTTCTCACCCAAAAACCAAACCGATGTTAGAGGTAGGCAGTTACAAAATCTGCGGGAATCTGTGTCATCTGCGGATGGTTTGACAACCTTTGCATGCACACCTTTAGAGTCTGTAACGGAAAGGCAGGTACGGGAAACCTGATATAATCTGCGCGTATGAATCTGAAGAGATTGTCTGCCCTTTTCCTTTTCCTGTGCCTCCTCTTGTTCTTTGGGGTGATGTTACCGGCTCAAGCCTCCTCTTTTGGGCAAGTGCAATATGCTACGCCAACGGCCGGCCCAGATGGGCGCATCATTTATATCGTTCAGCCAGGCGATTCTTGTACGCGCATCTCGCTCTTGAACGGTATTTCCCAAGATCAATTGATGGCCTTGAACCCACAACTGGGAGATTGTACCCTCATCCAAGAGGGACAAGAAGTGATGTTGGGCATTGGTGGACCAGCAGTGTATTCTCCTACGCCGGGACCTTCACCCACGCCCGCTCCGCCAACGGTGACGCCTACGCCGCCTCCCGGCACGACCGAAATCTGCGTGCTGCTCTATGAGGATGTCAATGGCGATGCGCTGCGCCAGGAGACCGAGGGGGGGATTGCCGGGGGAGCGGTGAGTGTGAGCAATTCAGCCGGCACCTATTCTGAGACGCAGGTGACTGTCTCGGCTATAGACCCGCTGACCGAAGCGCCACAGCAAGTGTGTTTTACCGATGTGCCGCCAGGCGAATACACCGTGAGCATGGCTGTTCCAGATGCTTATAACCCGACGATGTCCATGACCAATACGTTCTCGATCAAGGCTGGCGACCGCGCTTTCCTGGATTTTGGCGCGCAGTTGAAAGCCGCTAACACCGCTAATGAACCACAAGCCACAGACAGCGCCGGAGGCGGTTCGTTCATCTTGGGTTTGCTGGGGGGGCTGTTGTTGTTGAGCGGTTTGGGATTGGGCTGGTATGCCTTCCAACAGCGCAAACCGACGAGCCGGCTAAAAAGCGGTGAGTTTTTGGGGAAAAAGTAGCAAAGAGATTCGAATCAGGAAACTATGAAGAAAATAACCCTTGTCTTTACCTTGATATTGCTGCTGACTGCTTGCGCACAACAATACACGCCTACCGCTATCCCTACTCTTGTGCTGGAGGCGGGCGCCTCGGACTCAGGGACGGTTGATCCCGTTACCGCAGGCGTCGTCACCGCTTCAGCCGAGGTGCGGCCGGCGGAGTTCGTTGAGTTGAGTTTTCCGCTCTTGGGCGCAATCGTCAGCGTGGACGTGGAAAGCGGCGATTCTGTCAGCGCCGGGCAGGCGCTGGCTGCGCTGGATACTACCCTGCTCCAGGCGCGTGTGGCCGAGGCCGAAGCCAATGTTGCCGCTGCCGAAGCCCAAAAGGCCTACCTCGTCCGCGCCGGCGCAAAGCAGGACCAACTGGACTTAGCCCAAGCCGACATAGACCGCGCCAAAGCCCTGGCAGATCAGGCGCGCGCTACCCTGGCACAAGCCACACTCTATACGCCCATCGCCGGCACGGTTGTCTCCGTAGACATTGCTCCCGGCGAAGTCGTCAACCCCGGCCAGGTCGTCATCGTGATAGCCGACTTGAGTCACATGCGCATCGAAACCACCGACCTGAGCGAGCGCGACATTCCTGCCGTGCGAATCGGTCAGACAGCCAGCGTCTTCATAGATGCGCTAGGGGAATCCTTGCAGGGCAAAGTGACAGATATCGCCCGCCAATCCGAAACCGTCGGCGGCGACGTGACTTATCAGGTGACCATCGAATTCGACACACAACCTGCCGGTTTGCGCTGGGGTATGAGCGCTGAAGTCGAAATCCGAACGGAGCAGTGAGATGATGCGTTACTTGTGGACGATGGCCCTGGCGCTGGCGCTCTGGGTCTCTGCCTGCGGCTCGCAAGCAGCCGTTACGCCCCTGCCCGCCATTAACCTAGAGGCGAATGCTGCGTCAGAACCTGCTGCCGTGAAAACTGTCAAAGCCTCGGCAGAGGTCATCCCGGCTCAAGAGGCGCAACTGGGCTTTGTCATCTCTGGCCTGGTCAAAGAAGTCCTCGTGCGGGAAGGACAACAGGTCCAGGCCGGGCAGGCGCTGGCAACGCTCGATACCGCCGAACTGCAGTTTGCTGTCGCTGCCGCCGAAGCCGACCTGCGCGCCGCAGAACTGGAGGCTACTCTCCAGCGTTACCGCCGCAAATATACCAACGAGGCCGGCAGAATCGTCTACCTGAGCGGTCCGCGCGAGCAAATCCTACGCGCCGATGCCAGGGCAGCCGCAAAGGCAGCCGCCCTCAAAACCGCTAAAGCCTTGCTGGCGCAAGGCACGCTGATTGCGCCCTTTAACGGCACGGTTGTCTCAATTGACATAAAGCCGGGCGAGTATGTGCGGCCCGCTCAGACGGCCGTCGTCCTGGCCGATCTGACGACCTTGCAAGTCGAGACCACTGACCTGAGCGAGCTCAACGTTGCCGCCGTAGCGATTGGTCAACCCGCTCTGGTTTATGTGGAAGCGCTCGATAAGGAATTTCCCGGCCAGGTGACCGCTATTTCACCCATTTCCGAGACCATTGGCGGCGATGTTGTCTTTCGCGTCAAGATTCGCTTGCAGGAACAGCCACCTGCCCTCCGCTGGGGTATGAGCGCTGACGTCAGAATCAACCCCTAATCGAATCCGGGGATGTTCGAGTTCATTGCAATAAAGATGGCTCCGCTTCTGCGCTGCGCTCCTCACCCATAGGCTTCAGCCCGTCGGTACGACACATTTCGTAGGACAACTGCAAGCAGTTGTCCTACGCGGTCTCAACATACAGTTTCCCCTCTTCAATCACCAGCGAATAGACCTGCACGGGGGCGGGTTGTTTGCCCATCTCCAGCAGGCGACGCGACCATTCGGGGATGCGCATGCCGACGAAGCCGGTCACCCAGTCCAGGTTTTGGCCGGTTTTCAGGTCGAATTTGCTGCCGTGGAAGGGACAGGCGATGGTCTCGCCGTCCACTTTGCCGCCGGCCAGCGGCAGGCCGAGATGGGGGCATTTGTTGGCGATGGCGTAGAAGGCCTCGCCAGATTTGACGGCCAGCACCGGCAGGTCACCGACTTTGAAGACGGCTTTGCCGCTGGAGGGGAAGTCAGAGAGAGAGGTGAAGAAGGTGCGGTTGCTCATGGTATCTCCTGTTTTTTGGCATCGAATGGCACGAATTTTGTTTTTAGCATCGAATGGCACGAATGAGGCGAATTTGGTTTTTTGGCATCGAATTACACGAATTACGCGAATTGTCTAATGTTTTTAGCATCAAATGGCACGAATTACGCGAATTTGGTTTTTTGGCATCGAATTACACGAATTACGCGAATTGTCTAATGTTTTTAGCATCAAATGGCACGAATTACGCCGATGTTGGTTTTAGCATCGAATGGCACGAATAAGGCGAATTATTTCAGGCTTTCCAGTAGGGCGACGGTGGCGTCCACGATTTGCGCCTGCTGGGCTTCACGCGTGATGGCAGCGGGGGAATCGCCCGATTGTTCGCCGTACCAGCCAAATTGGGCGTGATTGCCGCCTTCGATGGTCACCCAGACGGTGTCGGGCGGCAGGAGCGGGACGGAAGCGGCGATTTTGTCGGGGGTGGCCAGGCCATCAAGGGAGGCCGAGATCGAGACGACGCGCACGCCTGATTGACTCAGGTCATCCGACGAAGCGGGGTAGGCCGCCCACAGGACGAGTCCGTCCGCCGACCCGGGGTGGGTGGCCACAAAATGGGCCGCCATCGCCCCGCCCAGGGAGTGACCGCCTACCGCCCAGCGTTCGATCTGCGGATAGGCGGCGATGACCTGCGCGGCAACGTCCGGGTCGAAGACGGCCAGGTTGAGCGGCATCCGCACCAGGACGACCAGATAGCCCTGATCGGCAATGGCCTGGGCGGTGGGGGCGTAGGCGCGGAAGTCGACGCGGCCGCCGGGGTAGAGAATCAGGCCGACGGTCGGCGGGCCGCCATCGGGGGTGAAGGTCAGCCAGCGTTCGGACGGGGCCACGTCCGCCAGGCCGGGGACGAGGTCAAACGCTTCGGGCATCGGGCGGGCGGGGGTCGCGCCCCAGAGGACGAATCCGCCCGTCAAAACGGCCAGCAGGCCGAGGGCCCAGAAGACGAAGCGCAGCCGTCTCTCAGGCATGGGTCGCCTCCGGGAGGGCGGTCTTGACCAGGATGATCCGCCGATAGGCGAACCAGACCGACCAGAGCAGCATCAGCGCCGAAAAGACGCCCGGCGCCCAGACGCCCAGCGTGCCGAGCAGGAAGCCGCCGATGGCTGGGGCGATGACGCGGGTGATCGATTCGAGCGCGCCGGCCAGGCCGAGCGTGCCGCCCAGTTCGTCGCGGGCGACCGATTTGGTCAGCGCCGATTGGATGACGGTGTTCAGCACGCCGCCCGAAACTGCCAGCGGCAGGAGGACGATGAGCAGCGCCCACAGGTCGCGGGTGAGCGCCCAGCCGATGAAGGAGAAGCCCATCACCCACAAGCCGGTGATAATGAGGCTGTTCTCGCGGAAGCGTTTGGTCAGCGCGCCGATCAGACCGCCCTGGACGATGATTGACAGGAGGCCGACGTAGGCCAGGACGTAGCCGGTGCGGTCGGAGGTCAGGCCGATGGCCTGGGCGTAGAGCGGGAAGATGCTCTGGAAGAGGGCGAAAGCCAGGCCGTAGAAGAAGCGCAGGTGGAGCAGCGGTCCGACGACGGGACGGCGCAGGGCCTGCAGCAGCGCTGCCAGGGTGAACGGTGGACGCTGGACCTGAGCCATCTCTGCCCGCCGCGCCAGGGTGAGCGATTCGGGCAGGAAGAAGGCGATGGCCAGCAGGTTGAGGGTCGCCACGCCGGCGGCGGCGAAGGCCGGGACGCTGTAGCCTGCTTTGCTGAGCAGCCCGCCCAGGGCCGGCCCGATGATGAAGCCGAGGCCGAACGCCGCGCCGATGAGGCCGAGCCCCCTGGCGCGGTTCTTTTCGTCGGTCACGTCGGAGATGTAGGCCTGGGCGACGGTGATGTTGCCCGCCGTCAATCCGTCCAGGATGCGGGCGAAGAACAGCACGCCCAGCACGAAGGTCGAGGCGGCGGAGGGGGCCACGGCGCGCGCCAGCGCCCCGCCGAGGGGCGCGGCAAAGCCGAGCAGCAGGAAGCCCAGCAGCGTGCCGAAAACGCTGAGCATCAAAATCGGTCGGCGGCCGTAACGGTCGGAGAGGCGGCCGAAGATGGGCGCGCCGATGAACGAGGCGGCGGCGTAGGAGGCCACCAGCAGGCCGGTGACGAACGGCGTGGCGCCGTATTCTTCGGCGTAGTAGGGCAGCAGCGGGAGGATGAGGCTGAAGCCGAGCAGGTCAACGAAGACGACGAGGAAGATGGAGAGGAGACGTTTGTTATTCATAATTATTCCTTATTTTGGCATCGAATGGCACGAATTGAGCGAAGGTTGTTTGACATCGAGTGACACGAATTGAGCAAAAAACACTTCGCTTCGTTCGATGGAAAAACAAGGATTCGTGTTATTCGTGCAATTCGATGCAAGGAACGAAGATTCGTGTTATTCGTGCAATTCGATGCAAGGGAGAGGGGACTCCTGGAGATGAGGGAGAATCTTTTGCTAAAGAACCAAAATTACACCCAGCACGATCTCCGTCGCGACCTGATTTCGGTGACAATACGAATATTCATGGGACTCCTGAGTTGACTGATTTTGCTTGAGCCTTCAGCCAGGCTTTGATGGGCGATCCCGACCCATTGATGTGTTGATCTACGGCTTGCAAGTATGTTTCCATGAAGATGGCCAATTCTTCTCGGGGACGCTGATACCATTCCATCAAGACTTTCAACCATTCCATTTCCGCGTTGACATATTGCATATCGCCCAGTTGCAGGGCAGCAACGATGTTATCGCCAAGGAAGTGAATACCAGCCTCGAAGCCTTCGGGCTGGGCGGCGAGAGGAATTTTTTCTTTTACCGTGCTTTCGATGTGCAGACGGTGAGCGATGAACATCCGACGCGCTTCGACATATTCTGACGAGAGACTCTTGGCCTGCACGGGTTCAAAAGCAGCCTGCAACAGCGTTTCCACGGTGTCGAGTGAAGCCATCAGCGTATCGCCGAGATAATGAGCGGGGATGGAGGCCGTCAACGTGGGGTGCAGGTTGAAGATACGCCCACCATAGCCAACATGGACGCGCAAACGCGTCAGCAATTGGGCGGTAGATTGCAACGTAGCGGCGGTGATGAGCGTTTGCGCAACAAGAATCACCAGATTGGCGCGCACAGCGGCGATCGTGTCTTCAAAACGCTCGGTAGGGACATTGGCGCCCAGGTGGATGGTGTGCAATCCGCGCCGGCGCAGCAACAGAGTCAACAATAGGGGAGTAAAGGCGTGCCACTCGTTGGCAGGGCAGCCGACGATGACCGTCTGTTTGCGGGTAGGCGCAGGCGAGGCCGCCAGCAGCGTGTCGAGGCGGCGCATGGCCAGGGCAGAGGCAAAATGTTCCTGTTGGACGCTGGCGCGGTTTTGAAACCAGAGTTCTCCCATTTCGACCAGCCCTTTTTGCAAAATTTCCATACAAACCGACTCGACTGGGAAAATGGCAAAGGCCTGATTGAGCGCCTGCTCGACGCGAAGTTCATCGAAGGCCAGGCAGGCTTCTATCCAGCGCTGACGGGCGGTGTCCAGGTTTGCGGCTGGGGCCGAGAAAATGTCCATTTGACGGTCGGCATCCAGCGGGTCCTGCCCCGAAGCGATGAGTTCCTTCCACAAATCCACCGCGCGGGAGATGGACAGCCCCTCTTCTTGTTTTGCCATCAGCCATTTGACGATCTCGATGTCGCGTTGGGAATACAGGCGATGCCCGCCGGGGGTGCGCTGGGGCAGGGGAAGGCCGTAGCGGCGCTCCCAGGCGCGCAGAGTGTCGGCGGCCAGACCGGTCTCTTTGAGAACGACTTTCAAGTTATAGGTAGGGGTGGTGCTGATAGCCATTGGTTTCTCCGGGTACAAAGGTGAATCGAGTTGCAAAGTTTTTGCAAATAAATTGTACCCATTTTTAGTCGAAAATTGCAGGGTCAAGGCTGTGTCTGCAACTCCCGGCGCCAGCGGTAGTTTACAACCTGTAACTTGCTGGCTTCTTTGAGGATGCGTTCAGCGGTCAGTTTTGCAGACAGCAGTACGATGGGCAGCCCTGTGCCGGGATGTGTGGATGCGCCCGCAAAGTACAGGTTTTTATATTTTTTGTGGCGGTTTTGCGGGCGCAGATAGCCCACCTGCCAGAAGTTGTGACTGAGGCCAAAGGCCGCGCCCTTGTCCAGGTTGAAGCGTTCTTTCCAATCGAGCGGCGTGTATGTAATTTCGAATTTGATGTGTTCGCGCAGGTCGCCGATGCCCAGGTCCTTTTCGAGGCGGGCAAAGACGGTTTGACGCGCCTTTTCGGTCATGGCTTGCCAGTCTTGCCTGGTGCGGGCGCTCAGATGGCCGACCGGCACCAATACGAAGAGCGTGTCTTGACCGGCAGGCGCGGCGGCAGGATCGGTACGAGCCGGGGCGTGGACGTAGAAGGAGGGCGATTCGGGCAGGCTGTGGTCTTTGAAAATGCGATCAAAGGAGGCTTTGTAATCGCCGCCCAGAAAGATGTTGTGATGCTGGATTTGCGGATACTGCCGGTCTACCCCCCAATAAAACATCAGGGTGGAGCAGGTGTAAAGTTTTTTGTCCAACGCTTCGGCTTCGGCGCGGTCGGGCAGCAATTCTTTGTAGATGTAGGGCAGGTCGGCGTTGCCGACGAAGAGGTCGGCAGTCATTTCCCGGCCGTCCTCCAGCACCGCGCCTGCGACCCTCGAACCTTCGACCCTCAACGCCTTCACGGGGGCGTTGTACACGAACTTCACGCCCAGTTTCTCTGCAATTTCGACCAGCGCCTGGATAGCGGCATACATCCCGCCCATCGGGTACCAGACGCCCTCGGCCAATTCGGTGTATTGCAGCAGGGAGTAGGTGGCGGGCGCGTCGTAAGGACTGAGACCCAGATACATGTTCTGGAAGGTGAAGGCGGCCTTCAGGCGTTCATCCTTGAAGAAGCGCCCGGCGTTGGCGTAATGCTTTTGCAGCGCCTTGAGTTGGAAGATAAGCGGCAGGTTCTTCGGGCTGAAATACTCGAAGATGTTGTAGAAATTGCGCCCAACGAATTTTTCCAGCGAGAGTTTGTAGTGTCTGGCGCCCTCGGCGATGTAACTCAAAAAACCGGTGAAAGCGGTCGGCTCGATGGCCTCCAGTTGCGCCTGCATCTCGCCGATGTTGGAGGTCAGGCGGATTTTCAGGCCGTCGTCGAAGTGGACGGTGTAGGTCGGGTCAATGCGGCGCAGGTCGAGGTGATCGCTCATCGTTTCGCTCAACGCGGCAAAGGTCTCCTCCCAAACTTCGGGCATCAGGAACAGCGTCGGGCCGATATCGAAGCGGTGACCGTCGCGGATGATTTGACCGCAGCGGCCGCCGGGCTGACCGTTCTTTTCCAGCACGGTCACGTCATAGCCATTGCGCGCCAGACGACCGGCAACGGCAATTCCGCCGATGCCGGCGCCGATCACAAGGGCAGTTGGTTTTTGTTGCATGGTTCTCCTTATATGTCTTTTCACTCGCGGGACGAGGAACAGGTAAGGTTGATTGAATACGTCCATATTATACACATTGTTTACTTTTTGTCAATATATTTATGTGCAAAACATTGACAAATTCTACAAAATAGGTACAATCTGTCCATCAGATTTCGGAGGTGCATGATGCGTATGCAGGCAAATTGGGAAAATCACTTGCTCAATTTAGCGGGCAAGATTCCGCACCCTTCTACCCGGCCCCTGTTCTCGTATTGGGCTGGCGATGCAGCCCTGGAGCGCGCTTATGTCGCTTGTGACAAAATCACCGCCCAGCACAGCAAATCCTTCTATCTCGCCTCTGGCTTATTGCCTGAAGAAAAGCGCTCTGCGGTGCGCGCTTTGTACGCTTTTTGCCGCACGGTGGATGACATTGTGGACGAATCGGCCGTAGATGACCGTGAACGTCAATTGGATTACTGGCGCGAGGTGGTGCGTCACGCTTCCTACGCGGACGATGACCTGGTCGCCGCCGCATGGAGCGATACCCTGGCCCGTTACCACATTCCGCGCCACTACGCCCTGCAACTGATTGACGGCGTCCAGCGCGACATGAGCCAGACGCGTTACCAAACTTTCGAGGAAGTGGCTGCTTATAGTTATGGCGTTGCTTCTACGGTAGGTTTGATGAGCATGTATATTGTCGGCTTCCAAACTACCCAGGCCGTGCCGTATGCCATCAAACTAGGCGTGGCTTTACAACTGACCAACATCCTGCGCGATGTGGGTGAAGACTGGCGCAATGGCCGCCTGTATCTGCCACAAGATGAATTGTCGTTGTACGGCATCCGCGAAGCAGACCTGTCTGCCGGCCGGGTTACTGACGCCTGGCGGTTGTTCATGAAGTTCCAAATCGAACGCACTCGTCAACTATACGAAGAAGCCTGGCCGGGCGTCAAGATGCTTTCCCGCGAGGGACAACTGGCCATTGGCGCGGCCTCTGCTTTCTATCAAGGCATTCTGGAGGCGATCGAAGCAAATGGTTACGATGTCTTCAATAAGCGCGCCCATTTGAGCGCCTGGGAAAAAATCCGCCGTCTGCCCGCCTTGTGGCGGCAGTTGAAAGGCTTGTGATCAATCAGGCGTCCCCGCGCCTTTCACATCCTTCAAATTCAATTGGTAATTCAGCCGTCCGTTGTATTCGTTGGTTTCGTAAGTAAACAGAATGTCCACCCGTGCAGGTAAACTAGATTGTAAATGACCCAGACGAAAGCCGATGGCATCGTGGGTTATACCGTGTTCGTCTTCCAGCGAGAGTTTCAAGTGTTTACCTTCTGCGCCAACGCTGCGAGCCGCTTTTAACTTGACGTTGCGCGCCACAAAGACCGCCGGCAAGTTGCCATAGCCGGTCGGCTCTAAATACTTGAGATGTTCGTATAAATCGGGGCGCACATTTTCGAGCGCTACCTCGGCGTCGGCCATCAGGGTGGGGCGCAAGTCCTGGCCGCTGAGCTGTTCCCTGGCAATGCGTTTCAACCGTGAGACCAATTCTTCCAGTTTGTCATTTTCGACCGTGAAGCCGGCCGCAGCGGCATGTCCGCCGTGCCGTACCAGCAACTCGGCGCATTGGTCGAGGGCATCGGTGATGTGGAACTCCTGGATAGAGCGGCACGAGCCGCGCGTAGTCTTTGGGCCGCGCTGGGCAACGATGGCGGGACGGTAATGCTTTTCGACCAGCCTGGAAGCGGCCAGCCCCACCACGCCGGGGTTGAAGTCCTCATGAGCGGCAAACAGCAGCCAGGCTTGCGGGTCGTCGGCCAACGCCAGGGCCTCAGCCTGTTCCTGAATGTTGCGCGTCAGTCGCTGGCGTTCTCGGTTTTGGACATCCAATTGCTGGGCCAGTTGCCCGGCGCGGAATACGTCTTTGGTAATCAAGAGTTCGTAAGAAGCCAGCGCCGATTCCAGCCGCCCAGAGGCGTTCAAGCGCGGCCCGAGGCGGAATCCAATATCGGTAGCGGTGATGCGCGTGATGTCTACCTCTGCCACTGCCGCCAGCGATAACAATCCTTGCCGCTTTTTCTCGCGCATTTGGCGCAGTCCGCGCCGAACCAGATAGCGATTTTCACCCACCAGCGGCGCCAGGTCGGCTACCGTGCCAAGCGCTACCAGGTCGAGAAGAGGCGGGATGTCTGCTTTGTGATTTTCGCCGAGCAGGGCTTCGGCTAATTTATATGCAATCCCAACGCCTGCCAGGTCTTTGTCTGGGTAGGCGTCGCCCGGCTGTTTGGGATTGATGACCGCCAGGGCGGGGGGCAAGACTCCCTCCAGGGGGTGATGATGGTCGGTGATAACGAGATCCAGGCCAATCGTCCGAGCATGATGCGCTTCGTCCGGCGAGCGGATGCCGCAGTCTACCGTGATGACCAGTCCAACGCCCGCCTCCTTCAATTGGGACAGCGCCTCTTTGTTCAAACCATAACCCTCATCGAAGCGGTTGGGGATGTAGCCGCGTACTTTACCTCCCAGAATCGTCAACGTCTCCACCAGCAAGGCGGTGGCCGTCACGCCGTCTACGTCGTAGTCGCCGTAAATCGCCATCGGTTCACCTTGCGCCAGCGCGCGGCGGATGCGCTCCACCGCCTCACGCATGCCCGTCATCTGGAAGGGGTCAGGGTCAAAAGCAGGCCTGGCTTCCAAAAAAGCGCGTGCCTGGTCATAGTTGGCGTAGCCGCGGTTGAACAAGATTTGCCGCAGAATAGGCGGAAAGGCGCTCAGCGCAGTATCGGCTTCACGCGTCAGTGGGGGCGGAATCAACCAACGTCGGGGATGGGTCATGGCGTCTTCAGGGTGATGCGGAAAAGTTGTGGCTCGATTTGCTCAACATGATAATACGTTTCTAAACCCGGCATTTCCAGCGTGAAATAGACGGGACGCGTTTCCAGGTTGGAGTCTATGTAGGCCTTCATGGTTGTGCCGGGGGTGGGGGCGACAAGCGCCTGGTGCAGCGCGATGCCCGTGCGACCTTGTAGAATGTGGGCTGTGTAAACGTAAGAATACAGGCGGTCCCAGTTGGCAAACACGATGGCGTTATCTTCCACTTTCCCCAGGATGCGCAGCCCTTCCTTCACAGCGCGCTCTGGGTCGTGTGGGTAAATCTTTTCCTCTTGGATGAAGGAGGTCGTGCCTTGCAAGACGGCCAGCCGCAAATTTGTGCGCTCATTCCATACAGAGAGCAGAAGCAGCGCCAGCCCCAGTAAGTGGACAAAACCTGCGCTTCTTTCTGGACCTCGAGCCTGCTTCCGTTTCATCAGCCATTCCATCCCGTCGAGCAAGGCGCTGATCCCCACTCCCAGCCAGGCGTATGCAAAGACCGCCGCCGGCACATAGAATTCCTGGTAGACCGAAAACTCGACCGACACCGCAAACGTCCAGATGAGGGAAAAAGCAATCAGCGCATACAGGCCCTCGTGCCAACGTCTGCGGCCAAGATGGGGAACCACAAAAAGCGCCAGCGCACCCAGCACAAGGCCAGCCGCCTGCCAGCGCGGAAGCGAGTTGACATATTCCAGGATACGCCGATGCGTCTCTTCTGGCGCAGCGCTGAAATAATATCGCCAGCCTCCGCTGGCCGGGAAGATAGCCAAGAAACGGTCGAGGGGAGAGTCGAATTCCTCTGTCGTCAAGCCAAACACATCCAGGTTGACGCGATAAGTCGTGTTGTAAATGCTGGAGGGCGGGTCGTTGTAGTCCAGGTAAAGGAACGCTGCCAGGGTCAATGCCAGTCCCAGCAATGCGCCCGCCGCCGCTCCAATCCATGCGGAGCGTTTGCGGGCTGTCAGCAGCAGATAGACCAGGACGGAAGCGCCTGTCATGATGACCGTGCTATGGATGCCCAGGCTCAGCCCGCCCGCCAAGCCGGCCAGGAAGAGCCAGCCCCACCTGTCCGCCCGCCGCCACAGCAGCACCGACAGCCACACCAGCGACAGCATCCCCGCCGCCGGGCCATACGACTCGGCGACAATCACCCGCCTCCAGAAGAAAACGCTGGTTGCCATTGCAAATGAGGCCAGCAGCGCCGCCGTCTGCCGGCCGCCCATCAGCCGCACAATCAAGTAGAGGTTGGCAGCGGCCCAAGCGCCGAAGAAAGCCGACATCAAGTTGACGCGCCAGGCGATGTTCGCAAATGGCAAGAGAGTGAACAATTTGCCGATCACAATCTGGGTCGGGTAGCCGCTGGCGTGCGTCATGCCGAGCGTGTACGAGAGTGTCTGGAACTCGGCCATATCGCCATACAACAGCGAGGGCGCCAGGGTGCGGATGTACAGTCCCAGGCTCAAGACACCGATAACCGCGGCAAGCAGGAAATCGAGGCGGTGGAGCGGGAATAAGGCCCCGGCGGTAGACTTCATAGAAGGTTACTCTTTCCACCCAACGAACAGATGGTTCAAGCCCCACTGAGTCCAAAAATATTTCTTACGGATGCGCTTGAAGCCGGCGCGGGTAAATCTTTCCAGGATTTCTGGGTCCAAGAGATAATAGGATTCTTCCTCGGACATGCCTCTTTGTGAATCCATGTCGAAACTGGTCTTGAACACTTTATCGTAGAACCAGACCACTTTATGCGTGAGAATTTCGGCCAGCGGGTTTCCCATCGTCGCGATGATGTTGCCGCCCGGCTTGAGGATGCGCCAGGCTTCCTTGAATTCCTGATCCCGTTTCGATTCGGGAATATGGCTCAAATTGGCAATGAAGGTGACCGAATCGAACGTCTCATCTTCAAAGGGAAAGATATCGAAGTTGTCCAAAAGGTGTTCTTCCGTCAATCCCTCGTAGGGATAAATATCTATTCCTTTGCCATTTCCGCGCAGGTATTCGGTCACAAAGCGGTTATGCTTTCCACACCCTACATCCAGGCAGTATCCCACCACTTCCCTTGATACAAAATCATATCTTTCCGATGCCAATGAAGACATGCCCCAGCGGTCGGTTTCGATGAGCGCCAATGCCCGGAATGGGAAGGTGAGGAAGTCTATGACCATCTGCGTTGTACTTCTTTGACTCATGGCAGTCCCTTATCGTAGGACAAGTCGGTAGACTTGCCCTACACGCATACGAGATGTCTTGCTTTTTGCAGCAAGAGTATACCCGAAGGTAGCGCAAGTTGTGTATCTGAAACGGAAAACCGGGAAGCAAAATCTGCCTCCCGGTTGCTTTCCCTCACCCAGCCCTCTCCCAGAGGAAGAGGAGACTTTTTCAGTCTAATCCATTACTTGCTTCTCAGGTATGCGTCAATGGCTTTGGCTGCTTTGCGTCCGCCGCGCATGGCGGTCACCACCAGGTCAGGGCCGGTCACACAGTCGCCGGCCGAGAAAACGCCCTCGCGGCTGGTCTGACCGGTTTCTTTGTCTATCACCTTGATCAGTCCCCAGTTGTGGGTTTCCAGGTCTGGGGTGGTCTTGCCGATGATGGGATCGGGCCAGTAGCCCAGCGCCAGGATGGCCGTGTCACAGGCGATGCTGAAGTTAGAGCCTTCTACGGGGACGGGGCGACGGCGGCCTTTTTCGTCTGGTTCGCCCAGTTTCATTTCGATGCACTCTACCGCTGCCAGTTTGCCATCTTCCCCGGCAATGAATTTCACCGGCTGGGTCAGGAAGCGGTATTTTGCGCCCTCATCCTTGGCCATTTTGCGGTCTTTCTTGCCGCCGGGCATTTCCTTTTCCGTGCGGCGGTACAGACAGGTCACTTCCTCACAGCCCAGCCGCAGAGCGGTGCGCAAGCAGTCAGAAGCGGTATCGCCGCCGCCGATGACCACCACATGCTTGCCTACTTCGAGCGGAGTCCTCATGTTTTCGGGCAGCAGACTGGGTTCTACGTTGCTGCGGATGAGGAAATCGGTGGCCTTATAGACGCCGGGCAGGTCGGCGCCGGGCGTATCCTCCATTTTTGCGTCCACTTCTGAGCCAACGCCGATAAAAACCACATCGAAGCCTTCTTTGAACAAGTCGTCTATCGTCTTGTCTTTGCCAATGTAAGTATTGGGAACGAAGTGGACACCGGCGCGCTCGAATTCGAGCCATTTTTCGGCCCACACTTTCTTGGGCAGTTTGAAATTGGGAATGCCATACACCAGCAGGCCGCCAGGCGCAGGTTTGGACTCGAAGAGGGTCACTTCATGTCCCATCTGGAGCAACTGCTCCGCGCAACCCAGGCCGGCCGGGCCGGCGCCGATAATGGCTACTTTTTTGCCGGTCGGTGTGCCTACAGGGATGGTATGACCTTCGGCGCGGCGTTTATAATCTACCGCAAAGACTTCTAATTCGCCGCATAGCACAGGCTCATGGTGTTTGTTGAGTACACAGGAACCCTGGCATAAGGATTCATGCGGGCAAACCCGCCCGCAAATTTCGGGCAGGGAACTGGTTTGGTGGTACAGGTCTGCCGCATCTGCGAAGCGACCTTGTTCGATCAACCACATGGCGGAGGGGATGTCGTTATGGACCGGGCAGGCTACCATACAAGGCGCCGGGTCCGGGCAATGGATACAGCGCGCGGCTTGCGCCATGGCACGCTCAGGGGTGAACTCGATAACGACATCCTCGAAATCGCAAATGCGAATATCGCAGCGGCGTAGATCCAAGTCAAAAAAGGGCTTGTTGACACGTTCCTTGCGATCAATTTCTAGGGACTCGCTGGGGACAGCCTGCATACCGAACCTCCAAATCTACTCTTGCCGAGCATCCTCTCAATCAACCTGGGCGCAAGATGTTTGAGGCGCGCTGCGCGCCGCCCCATCTGCTCACTTGCTTTTTGAGAGGCGCCTTTTGCCAATAAAAGTGAGGCGATGATACTCATTCTTCGCGTAGGCAGGCAGATTAAGATGTCACCAATGCGCGTGACAAGTGTCACTTTTTGATCTGTAAGATTTTGGTATTAAATCTGCCTTTCTATCGGCAATTTTTTTATAGAGTAAGGTAAAATCGAGTTTTGGCAGGGTGGCCCCCCTGCGGAGGAACGCTCATGATCGAATTCATCAAAAAAAGGAAGAAAATTGTCATACCGGCGGCAGTTTTGCTCTTGCTGCTTCTCCTGTTCATGGTTCTTCGTCCACGCTCAGGCGGCCCGCAGGAGCAATTCCAAACCGCTACGGTAGGGCGCGGCGACTTGACCGCCACCGTCGGCGCTACCGGCAGCGTGCGCGCCCGGCAAACGGCTATCTTGGGTTGGCAGACCTCCGGCACGGTCGAAAAAGTCAACGTACAGATTGGAGATGCCGTGAAAACGGGCGATGTGCTGGCTTCGTTGGTCAAGACCTCTCTCCCCCAATCTATCATTCTGGCAGAGGCGGAATTGGTTTCGGCGCAACGCGCTTTAGAGGATTTGCAAAAATCGGACACCGCTCGTGCGCAGGCCTGGGTTGCTTTGCGCAAAGCCAGAGAAGCCTTTGAAAAGGCCTATGACTACCGTCAGTCTCTGAATTACCCGCTCGAACGCACCGAAGTCCACATGGTGACCGAAATCGTGAATGGCCTGCCCGTGCAGGTGCCGAAGACCAAGACGTATAAAAGCGAAGCCACTGCCGAAGAAATCGAAAAAGCGGATGCTGACCTGGCTTTGAAGCAAGCCCAATATGAAGACGCCAAACGCGCCTATGAGCGGGTGGAAAACGGCCCCAACGCGGATGACTTGGCCGCAGCCCAGGCGCGTGTGGATGCCGCTCAGGCTACCCTTGACCTTGCGCGTCTGACCGCCCCCTTTGCCGGTACCGTTACCGAGGCCATTCCCCTGCCCGGCGACCAGGTGACAGCCGGCACTTTGGCCTTTCGCATAGACGATTTGCGCAGCCTGCTGGTGGATGTCGAACTCTCGGAGGTGGACATCAACAGTGTAGCGGTTGGGCAGGCAGTCTCTTTGACCTTCGATGCCATTTTGGGCAAAGAATATCAAGGGAAAGTGACCAAGGTGGCTCAGGCCGGCACGGTGGCCGGCGGGATGGTGAACTTTACCGTAACTGTGGAGTTGATTAATCCTGATGAACTGGTCAAACCCGGTATGACGGCTGCGGTCAATATTGTGGTCAAAGAAATCAAGGATGCGGTCTTAGTGCCGAATCGCGCCGTGCGGCTGGTAGACGGGGACCGCGTGGTCTTCGTCATCGGCGAGGATGGCAAACCCAAGAAAGTGGAAATTCGTTTGGGCGCCTCATCTGATACGATGAGCGTGGTGGTAGGCGGCGACTTGAAGGAGGGCGACCTCATTCTTTTGAATCCCACCGCCGACCTGACAGGCAGTGGACCGCCCTTTGCACGGTAAACCTATGATGGATCGTGTCATCGCAGTACGTGATATGACAAAAATTTACCGCATGGGCGAGGTCGAAGTCCACGCCCTGCGCGGCGTTTCGTTCGATATCGGGCGCGGCGAGGTGGTTTCTATTATGGGGCCTTCTGGCTCTGGCAAGTCTACCCTGATGAACATGTTGGGTTGTTTAGATAGGCCGACCTCGGGCGAATATTATCTGGACGGCGAACTGGTATCTAGCCTGACGGACGACCAGTTGGCTCGTATCCGTAATCGCAAGGTGGGGTTCGTTTTTCAGAGTTTCAACCTGCTCTCGCGTGTTTCGGCGTTGGCGAATGTAGAGTTGCCCTTGCGTTACGCCGGGGTGACCAGCGGGCGGCGCGACCTCGCCCGCAAAGCCCTGGAAGCAGTGGGGCTGGGAGACCGCATCCATCACCGCCCGACAGAACTGTCTGGCGGTCAGCAGCAGCGCGTTGCCATTGCGCGCGCTATCATCAATAATCCCTCTATCATCATGGCCGATGAGCCGACCGGCAACCTGGATTCCAAAGTAGGCCAGGAAATCATGGACCTGCTGTTGTCCCTCAATCGCGAACTTGGCACGACATTGATCATCGTGACGCACGATCCACGCATTGCGGCGCAGACCGGGCGCGTCATCCGCTTGCAAGACGGATTGTTGGACGAAGGCGAGCAGAATCCCAGGGCTGAGAAGAGGCCGGGGGCGCGGAAGCGGGTCAAGGCGGAGAAAGAGGCGAACACGTCCAGAAGGGAGAGAGCATGAATCTAACTCAGTCTATCCTGGAGGCATTGGAAAGTCTGAACGGAAATAAACTGCGTTCTGGGTTGACTGTGCTGGGGATTGTCATCGGTGTGGCAGCGGTCATTGCTATGTTATCCGTCGGACGCGGCGCAGAAGCGTCTATTACCGGCTCTATCAGCGGCATCGGCACCAATTTGTTGTTCGTTTTTCGCGGCGATTTCAGCGATACCATCCGCAACCCCAAGCCGTTGACGCTGGGCGACGCGCAAGCCATGGCCGATCCTTTCCAGGCGCCTTCGGTGGCCATGGTGGCGCCGACGCTGGAGGGGAGCGCCGAGGTCTCTTTTGGGGGCGAAATTGCCAATACGCGCGTTGTGGGAGTGACCCCTGAGTATTTTACGGTCAGGAATTACCAAATTACTGAAGGAGAGTACATCACCGAGGAGCATATTTTGGGGCGCGCTTCAGTGGTGTTGATTGGGCCAGATGTGGCCGATAAATTGTTCGGCCATCGAGATGGGATTACCGGCGAGACGGTGCGCATCGAGGGCCAGCCGTTTCGTGTGCTGGGGGCGCTAGAGTCGAAGGGAGGCGGCACTTTTGGCAGTCAGGATGACCTGGTAATCGTGCCATTCAGTACCGCGCAAACGCGCTTGATCCGCCGCAGCGCCTCCGACCGGGTAGATATTATTCTGGCTCAGGCGGTGGATGCAGAGTCGGTGGATAGCGCTATCGAAGAGATTTCGCAAATCCTGCGCACTCGTCACCGCACGCCGGTAGGGGAGGATGATTTTACGATTTTTACGCAGCGCGATTTGTTGACCACCTTTGAGTCCATTACAAGTATCTTGACCATCTTTTTGGGCGGCATTGCGGGCATTTCGCTTTTGGTGGGCGGTATTGGCATTATGAACATCATGCTGGTTTCGGTGACCGAGCGCACGCGCGAGATTGGATTGCGCAAGGCGCTGGGGGCGCGCAAACGTGATATCTTGGTTCAGTTTCTGACGGAGTCGTCTTTGCTGAGTTTGTTTGGCGGTTTCATCGGGATTTTGTTTGGCTGGTTCATTGCCTATCTCGTTGGGCAGGTTGCGGCGGCTACCGATACCAATTTCACCCCGGTTGTCAGCATGGATGCAATTTTGCTGGCAACGCTCTTCTCGGCGGCAGTGGGCCTGTTCTTCGGTATCTATCCTGCCAGCCGCGCTGCGAACCTGGAGCCGGTAGAGGCGTTGCGCTACGAGTAGGACCGCATTTTTTGAAGAAGGGTCGGTTTGTGGTTAAGGTTAGGGCAGGCGACACGGCTCAAATTGGCCGACAATTCTCAGAATGTCGAAGCCTTCTGCGAAATCACGTTCAGCCAAGGCGCCGTGGCGAATCATGGTGGCGCGCAGTAAGGCTGGGTCGAAATAATACTTGTTGTGGTAGGTCTTGTATTGTGACAAGGCCTCGATTTTTTTGTCTACATCTTGTTGGGTCACTTCTACCAGGAAATGGGGGAAGAAGTTGTAACTGGAGCGCACAACGTCGAAGCCCAGTACGGTCAGGCCGCGGTAGGCGCGCAAGGCCTCTTGCGTGACGACGTTGTGGTCTTGGTGGATATCGTTTGGGCTGTGACAGAAGACGATTTCTGGCTGGAAGGAGCGCCGCAAACGGAGCAGATATTCCAGCACTTCCTGGCGGGCATCGGGGAATTTTCGAGTTTCAAAGGTTTCGAGCAGGTCGCGCTCTGGCGGTATGCCCAGGATGGACATGCTGGCGCGGTGTTCTTCCACCAGACGGCTCAAATCGGGGTTTTTCTGGTTGTCCGAGAGGGTGGCGCACAAGATTTCGCACTTGCCGCGTATGTTGTGAATCAAGGCGCCCGCCCCCAATTCGATGTCGTCAGGGTGCGCGCCGAGGAAGAGAATGCGTTTGCCGTAGAAGATCATGGGAGGGAGGGGATGCGTGAGGCGTGAAACGTGAAGCGGTAGGCGTGAGGCGAAAGGCGTGAAACGTGAAGCGTGAAGCGGTAGGCGTGAGGCGAAAGGCGTGAAACGTGAAACGTGAAACGTGAAACGTGAGGCGTGAGGCGAGAGGCGCAGGGGTTATTTGGTGGCCAGGATGCCGCCGACCACTTTGGTCATCACGAGTTTGCCATCGCGGGCCAACCAACGAGAGGCCACGGCTTCAATCTTGCCGATGAGGGCTTCGTACTCGTCCTTGCCGTTGAACATGGAGGTCCACAATTTACGATCCTCCGAGAGCGAGGCGCGCACATATTCTATGAACGGTTGCACTTCAGGGAAGGTGAGCGGGTTTTCAAAGGTGAGCAGTTCGGTTTTGGAGAAAATGCTTGCAATGGTTTGGTAAATTTCGCCCTTGAAACGGCTGGAGCCAGGCATGGGGGGGATGGGCTTGTGGGAGGCTTCCTTGATGATGTCGTAGAACATTTTCTTGTTTTCGGGCAGCGGTCCGGTGACGAACAACCGTCCGCCAGGTTTGAGGACGCGGTGCGCCTCGCGGAAGGTAAAGTCGAGGTCGGAGGCGTAGTAAATGGCAAAGGCCGAGGTGACCAGGTCGAAAGTATCGTTCTCGAAGTCGAATGGGCGGTTGAAGTCGAGGAATTGGAAGGTGATGTTTTGGTCGCCGCGCTCGGCCAGTTTTGCGCGTGCCTTGTCGAGCAGTTCCTCTGAGAAATCGCCGCCGATGATGCTGGCTTTGCCACTCGTATAGTCACTGTACAAGAAACATTGCTTGCCGGCTCCGCAGCCCACGTCGAGGATTTTATGACCGGGTTGAGGTTGTAGTATCTCGGTTGTCCATACGTCAATGTTGCGGGCGCCGTATTTTTCGTGGAGGTCAATGCGTTTCAAAAGGTCTTGGCTGGTTTCCTGGTAGTTGATTTTCATGATTTCTCCTCGCGCTTATTCAGCAATTGGCCCAAAAGGACTTAACATCATTAGCAGGCTTGTGTAATGGCGGGGATTATATCCCATCCAAGTCAAAATTCAAAGGCTGAATTTTAGAAGGTCAGGGCTTTTCAAAGTTTTAATGTATGCCCGCAAATCGTACCGCCAGGCTTTGCCTGCCAGGGCCGACCACAGGTCGGCGGTACATTGCAGTAGCGTCATTTGTAAGCAGAACAAACGCCCCGAAGGTTCGGTGTTCTGTAAAACCTTCGGGACGTTTCAACGGTCTATCCCAAACTCACGTCACGTCGCGTTCAATTGGCGGCGTAATTTTTCCGCCGTCTCCTGGAAGCCGGTCAGTTTGTCGCGCTCCTTTTGGACGATAGGTGCAGGCGCTTTCTTCGCAAAGTCGCTGGCGAGCAGTTTTTCCAGCCGCTGGATGTGCGCTTCGGCCTCGGCCAGGTCTTTTTGCAGGCGGGCGCGCTCAGCCTCCAGGTTCACCAGGCCGGAAAGCGGCAGGTAGATTTCGACTGCGCCAACCACCAGCGCCGCCGCGTTTTCGGGTTTGGAAGGGAGAGAGGAGAGAATAGAGAGCAGGGAATGGTCGAGCCCTGCCAGGGAGGCCAGCGTCTCAGCCTGCTCTTGCAGCAGGGAGGTCTTCACGCCGCCTGCGATGGTCGCGGCGATGCGCTTCGATGGAGCCACACCCTTCTCTGCCCGCAGGTTGCGGATGGAGCGCACGATGTCTTGGAGCAACTCGAAGTCGGCAATCTTGCCCGCTTCCCAGCCTTCGGGTTCGCGCGGCTCGGGCCAACGGGTGATGATGAGGGCGTTGGGCCAATCGGCAGCAAGATAGGAGATAGGGGATGTGAGGAGTGCCTGGCGGAGGTGTCCCCAAATCTCTTCTGTTACAAATGGCGTGAAGGGATGCAGCAGGCGCAAACAAATATCCATCACCCGCGCCAGCGTCACTACCGTCTGTTCCCTGTTCTCTTCTCTCTGCATTTGTCCTTTGGCAATCTCCACGTACCAGTCTGCAAAATCGGACCAGAAGAAATCATAGATCAACTGCCCGGCCTGTCCATATTGGAAGGTCTGGAACAGGCGCTCTACGTCGCGGATGAGGGCTTGCAGGCGCGCCCAGATCCAAGAGTCAGCCAGTGTCCACTTTCCAATGTACTTGTCTACCTGTGTACCTGTGTACCTGTCTACCTCTTTCCCTGCACCCTCCAGCGCATTCACCGCATTAATCACAAACCTGCCGGCATTCCAAATCTTGTTGGCAAAATTGCGGTTGGCCTCTACCTTGCTGAGCGAGAGGTTCATGTCATTGCCCGGCGTGGAGCCTACCAGCAAGGTGAAACGCAAGGCGTCGGTGCCAAGTTCGTCCATGACTTGCAGCGGATCAATGACGTTGCCGTAGGATTTGCTCATCTTCTTGCCGTGCTCGTCGCGGATCAGGCCGTGCAGGTACACCGTGTGGAAGGGAATTTTGCCGGTGAATTCCAGGCCCAACATGATCATGCGCGCCACCCAGAAGAACAGGATGTCGTAACCGGTTTCCATGTAGGAAGTGGGATAGAAATATTGTAGATCGGGCGTTTCATCTGGCCAGCCGAGCGTGGAGAAGGGCCACAGGCCAGACGAGAACCAGGTATCCAGCACATCCGGGTCCTGTTCGATGCGCTTCGAACCGCAATGGGCGCATTCGGTTGGGTCTTCGCGCGTCACGGTTTCTTTGCCGCAATCGGCGCAATACCAGACCGGGATGCGGTGACCCCACCACAACTGGCGGCTGATGCACCAGTCTTTGATGTTTTCCAACCAGTTGAAATAGATTTTCTCGAAACGTTCTGGAACGATGCGGATGCGGCCATCTTTTACCGCCGCCAGCGCCTTTTCGGCCAGCGGCGCGATTTTGACGAACCATTGGGTCGAAATCATCGGCTCGACAATCTCGCCGCCGCGCTGTGAACGCGGCACGTTGAGCGTGTAGGGTTCTTCCTTGATGACCAGGCCGGCGGCTTTCATGTCGTTCCACAATTTCTCGCGGCACTCGAAGCGGTCGAGACCGGCATACGGCCCGCCGACCTCGGTCACTTTGGCCTCGCGGTCGAGCATGGACAGCACCGGCAGGTTGTGGCGCAGGCCAATCTCATAGTCGTTCGGGTCGTGGCCGGGCGTGATCTTCAACGCGCCGGTGCCAAATTCACGGCTGACGTATTCATCGGCAATGACGGGAATCTCGCGTCCCAGAATCGGCACAAGCACGGTCTTGCCGATATATTTCCGGTAACGCTCATCCTCCGGATGCACGGCGACGGCAGTATCGCCCAGAATGGTTTCGGGGCGGGTGGTGGCGACCGGGATGTATTCGCCCTCACCACCCCCCTCTTTCTCTCCCCTCATTTTCTCCGAAAATGGGAGGAGACGGAGGGGGGTCAGGGTTTCGGGCTTGAGCATGTATTTGAAATAATACAACTTGCCCGGCTCCTCGGAATATTCCACCTCCAAATCCGAAACAGCTGTTTTCAGCCCCGGCGACCAATTGATGAGACGCGGGCCGCGATAGATGAGGCCTTTTTCGTACAGACGCACGAAGGCTTCACGCACGGCGCGGCTCAGCCCCTCGTCCAGGGTGAAGCGTTCGCGTTCCCAGTCGCAGGAGGCGCCCAGGCGCCGAATTTGATTCTGAATCAACCCGCCGTACTTGTTCTTCCATTCCCATGTGCGCCGCAGGAACTCCTCGCGCCCGATCTCCTCGCGCGAAGTCCCCTCTTTGCGCAACATCCGTTCCACTTGCAACTGGGTGGCAATGCCGGCGTGGTCGCTGCCCGGCACCCACAGCGTGGAATACCCCTTCATGCGGTGGTAGCGAATCATCAGGTCTTCCATGCTGACGAACATGGCATGGCCGAGGTGCAATTCGCCGGTCACGTTGGGCGGCGGGATGGAGATGACGAACGGTTCGACATTCGGGTCGAAATCCGGCTTGTTGGGATCATTGTGCGGTTTGAAATAGCCGCCCTTCTCCCACATCGCGTAGATGCGGGACTCGGTGGACTTGAAGTCATAGGCTTTGGGTAATTCATGTTTCGACATAACGGCCTCCTGAAAATGACAGCAAAGGGATGACGGGAGACAAGAGTCTCGCCAGGAAAAAGACGACCGGATACCAACGCGGCAAAACGAGACGCTTCTGCCCGCGCTTCATGGCCCGGACGATGTGCCTGCTCGCCGTTTCGACGGGGACGTCTAGCCGACGGTACCAGCCCGGCTGCCCCGTTTGCGGGTGCGCGATGGAATGGACGAAATCTGTGCCGCGCAGTGCGCCCAGCACGACCAGCAGGGTACGCACGCCTTCCAGGGCCATCGACTCGCTGAAAGCGTGCAGCGCGGCTTTGCTGGCCGCATACAGCCCGATGGACGGCAGGCGCAGTTCCCCGGCCACCGAGCCGATGTTGACCACCAGGCCGTCTGCGGGCAGGAGCGGGCGCAGGCCGGCGGTCAGTTCGAGCGGCGCCAGGGCATTGACCTGCATGACGCGCTCCACCTCGCCTACCGTCATTTGCGCCAGGCGCGAATGGCTGCCCACCCCGGCGCAGTTGACCAGGATGTCCAGCCGATGCTGGCGAGCGGTCAAGTCAGCCATCAACTGGCGGCGTTGGGCAGGCTCGGCCAGGTCGCAAGAGAAGGTCACGGCGGGACTCGTCAGCGCGGCCTTGACGGAATCCAGGCCGGGGGCGTCGCGGTCCACGAGATAAAGGGAGCAGGCCTCTCGGTCGAGAAGATGCGCCAGTTCCCGCCCCAGGCCGTGCGCCGCGCCGGTGATGAGTATCGTCTTGTGATGCAAGTTCATCCGTTTTATCTCCTCACCGAATCCCGTATGGACTGCTCCAGCGTAAACTGCGGTTTCCAGCCCAGTTCGCGCTTGATCTTCTCGTTGGAAAATAACTTGTCCACGTTCATCTCGGAGATGCGGCGCAGGCCGGGATTGAGATGCAGCAGGTCGAGCAGCCACACGGCGGCGTCTAGCAGGCGCACCCACGCGCCAGAGACGGGCAGCAACAGGGTTTTGCGCCCGGCCAGTTGCAGAGTCTGGCGGGTGAAGGACAGCATGTCCACGTTCCAGGCGGTGACCACGTAGCGCTCGCCGCTGCGGCCCCTGCTGAGCGCCAGCACCACCGCCTGCGCCACGTCGCGCACGTCTACGAAACTGTTGACATAGCGCAGCATAGGCAGTATCGGCAAAAAGCGCGCCAGGCGGTAGACGGCGCGGATGCGCTCGGAGCCGGGTCCCAGGATGACGCTCGGGTTGAGCATGATGACGTGCATGCGGTCGGCCAGTTCGATGAGTTCGAGTTCGCTGATACGCTTGGTGTATCCGTACATGTCATGCGTGCGCTTGTAGTCCAGGTCGGGCAGGGTGGTTTCATCGGATGGACCGTTGGGGTTGAAACCGAGGGCCGAAATGGAACTGATGAAGATGAACCGCTTACAGCCGGCGCTGAGGGCAGCCTCTATGAGATTGTGCGTGCCAACCACATTGGCCTGGTAGATGGCGTCCGCATCCGAGCGGCGGAAGGAAACCATGGCCGCGTTGTGGACGACCACATCCACGCTTTCCAGGTGCTTGCGGAAGGTTTCGGGTTTGGTCAGTTCGCCATGCACCCAACGCACGCCTTCCAGCGCCTCGATGCCCAGAAAGGTCTTGCGCTGCGTGCGGACCAGTACGCGCAGTTCCGCTCCCGGGTCATGCTCGTGGATGGCCTGGACGATGTATTGGCCGAGAAAGCCCAAGCCGCCGGTGATGAAGTAGGTAGTCATATAGTCATGTAGTCGTTAGTCAAATAGTCGGATAGTCGGGTAGTCTAGAGGTTGTTGGAGGTGGGCGAGGAGTTAAAGAAAAATGCCTCGTCCCATACGAGGACGAAGCATTTGCTCCGCGGTACCACCTCAATTCATCAGGATACCCTGATGCGCTCTGTGAGCGGCCATCACCGCTCTGCGCGCTAACGGGCGCACCCGTGACGGTCTACTAGCCGGATTCAGTGATCAGTGATCAGTTTTGAACGGCGTTCTTCGTCATTCTCATCAAGCGACCTTCAACGGCGGCTTTCTGTGAAGGCTTCCAGCCCGGGTCTCAGTTCACTCAACCGCCGGCCTTCTTCTCTATCAGTTTGCGCGCCGCTTACTCCTCTTGACGTTGGCGGGGATTATACGCGGGGCAGGCAGGAAAGTCAAGAAAATCTTTGGGGGTAACTGCCAAACTTGGTATAATTTCTCGCCTATGAAATACCATCTTTGGACCGAAGGTTGCCAGATGAACGTGGCCGATTCTCAGCGGATTGGCTCTTCGCTGGAGCATTTGGGTTACACTTTTACCGAGAATGCCGAAGAAGCGGATGTCATCGTCCTCAACACGTGCGTAGTGCGTCAATCGGCCGAAGACAAAGCCTACGGGCGTTTACAATCTCTGCGCCCGCTCAAAGAAAAGAAGCCAGACCTGGTCATCAACTTGATGGGCTGCCTGGTGGGAGTGCGCGGCGCGGAGGCTTTGCGCAAGCGGTTGCCTTTTGTGGATGTGTTCTCGCCGCCCTCTGACCCCGGCCCGCTCATTGCGCATCTTAGCCAGGGCGAAATCCGCGCCCTCGAAAGCGGTGAAACCGCGCGCCGCTTCGGTATCATGGACGGCGATTTGCCGGCCTCGATGTTGCTGCCGGCTCACCAGCGCGGGCAGGCGGTCAGCGCTTACGTGCCGATTGTATATGGCTGTTCGCACGCCTGTACGTACTGCATCATCCCCTACCGCCGTGGAGTGGAGCGCAGCCGCCCGGCAGAAGATATTCTGGCAGAGGTACGTTCACTGGTCGCGCAGGGCATCCGCGAGGTCACTCTGCTGGGACAGATCGTTGACCGCTACGGCAAAGACATACCCGCCGGCCCCGACTTGTCCGGTCTGTTACGCCTGGTACATGAGATCGAAGGCCTCCAGCGTATCCGCTTTCTAACGTCGCACCCCAATTACTTCAGTGAAGCGCTGATGGAGACGGTCGCCGAATTGCCCAAAGTCATGCCGCACATCGAGGTTCCCATCCAGGCTGGCGATGACCGTATCCTGGAGGCCATGAAGCGCGGATACACCCAGGCAGACTACCGCAAACTCATCGAGCGCATCCGTGCGCGCATTCCCGGCTGCTCGATTGCAACCGACATCATCGTTGGATTCCCCGGCGAGACGGAGGCGCAATTTATGGAGACGTACCGCCTCTTATCGGACCTGAGGCTGGACGTTGCCCATTTGGCGCGTTACTCGCCTCGAGCCGGTACCGTCTCGGCGCGCCGCATGGCCGACGACGTGCCAGGCGAGGAAAAGTTGCGCCGCTTCCGCCTGCTTGAACAATTGCAAGAGGGCATCGCGGGCGAGATCAACGCTCAACTGCTCGGCCAGCAAGTAGAAGTGCTGTTCGAGGAAAAGGTCAAGGGCCGCTGGAAGGGCCGCACTCCTACCAACAAACTGGTTTTTGTCGAGTCGGAACAGGATTTACGCGGGCAGATCCTCCCCGTCACTGTAACATGGACAGGGCCATGGTCCATGCAAGCCAAGATTCCGCCCGCTGCATAATGAAAAAAACTTCGGGAAGATCTTTGCGCGTCAAATTGCTTTGCCGGCTTCTTGGGCCTGGCGTTTTTCGCGTCTTGCTTTCAGCCAGCCGTTCAGGCTGTATTTGACGATGCGTTCCTGGCCGGTAAACAGCCTCTGCAGGTTGGGGCGCAGCGCCCAAATGAGCAAAATCTCGGCCAACACGCCGTACAATACATCGAGCCAGGGGGTCAATCCCAGCCAGGCGCGCACGCCGAAGATGAGGATGGCTAACAAGGCCACGCTCATGGTCGTCACCGAGGCAATGCCAACGGTAAAGAAAATCAGCGCCCCCAAGGGAACGATAATCAAAATGGAAGTCGCCCACAACCCAAAGGCGCCGCCTACCGATGGCGCGCCTCCCGCCCCGCCGCGCAGGCGCAAAAAGCGTCCGTTTTCGCTGCGTTCTGGCAAAAAGATGGAGTAGTTGTGGCCCACAATCGCCGCAATCGGGGCCAGCACCTGGAACAGGCGCATTTCGGGGGCCAGCCAGTAGGCCAGCCAGACCGACGCAGCGCCCTTGAGAATATCCAAGACAGCCGTCAGCAAGCCGGCCCAAAAGCCGGCCGCCCGCATGGCATTGGTGCCGCCGGTGCGTCCGCTTTCTATGCTGCGAATATCCTGGCCGGTTTTCAATTTGACAATCAACAAACCAAAAGGAATGGAGCCTAGAATATAGGCTATCGCAATGGCGAGCATACCAAGTAGGATTTGCATAGGCAGTTCTCCAAAATATTGTGTAAACTGATAACACACAAGGGAAGGGATGGTTGCTATCTCTATCTTTTGGAGGGGGTTAGTCTATTTTTAGCGGGATTTCGTTTGCCTGTCTGTTTTCGATCCAAAAGGTGCGCGCTGTCCATATACCTTGTGCGCGCGACCAGATGACCTGCGCCACGTCGTAGGCGGCCTCGGCGATGTCGGTAACGGAGGCCGTTTCGGGTCCGGCCGGATGCGAGTGGAAGATGCCAACCAGTTCCAAACCGTGTTCTTCGATCCACTCGAAGGCTTGCAGTTGCTCTTGTGGGTCCATCCGAAAACGAACTGCGCTTTGGGCTGCGTTCCGCACCCTCAGCACGGCTTCCACCCGTTCCCCTTTGCCGGCCAGCAAGCCACAGGCTTCGAGCGGCGCCTGCGCGGCAACGTGGCGGCGCATGGCGCGCCAGTGTTCTTGTCTGATTCTCAGGCAGGAGAGAGGCGGCATCTCAGCGCAAAAGAGCGGCTGCGCCCCATGCCAGGGCCAGCGCCAGCAGGGGTTCGAGCGCAGCACGTCGCGGGGGAATATCTTCCAACAGACTGGCAGTGAAAGTGGTAAGGGCATATAGCAGCCCCAGCAACGCCAGCCCGTATTGGACAGGCGAAAGCGGCCAGTAGTGTAAGCCGGCTCCCACTTGGGCGCAAATCAGCCCTATACCAATGGCCCACGAATATTGCCAGCGCCCGCCTACGTGCAGGTGCAAAGTGCGCAAAGACACCAGGCCGGCTACAACGAACATGGCTGGGAAAAGCAAAAACAAGCGCGCGCCATTGAAGCGCAGGGCCGTAATGAGAATCAAGTAGACGGCATACGAAAGGGCAGTCAGCACGACTGTAGCGAGTGCATAATAGGGTGCAGAAGGCTCAACGACGATGTACTCGGCCAAAAAGACCGACGTCAAGAGCAATGCGCTCACTGCAAAGCCAATCCACCAGGTATTTCTCAATGGCAAAATGGACAAAGGCACGCCGATAATCAAGGTAGCCAGCGTTGGAAGCAGCCAGTTTTCCAGAGTGAGCTTTTCCTTCAATAAAGGATGCTTGCGCAGCAACCAATCCATGCCGGTGGCGCTCAAGCCGGCTGCCAGGAGAATCATCATCGTATTCAACCCAAAGGGAAGCGCAAAATAAAAGCCCGGCAATTGCAATTCTAATGTCAACTGCGGCGCTTGAAGCAAATGGGCGAGCGCCAGGGTCAAAAGGATGGTGGCCAGTACCACACCCAAGCGGTTGGAATCGGGCAGATAGCGTTGTTCCTCGTTCACAAGTTGGATTGTACCTGTCTCTACACCGCCTGCCAAGAGAGGATGCGCGCAAAAGGTTTCTACCTATAGGCAGTTACCAAATTTGCGCCTAAAAGGCCTGCGGGACGTTCTCTTGGAATTTATATTGAGAATTGCTGGCCGCTTTTTGCTCATCTTGACACGGCTTTCCCTTCGCCTTATAATCGCTACACTTTCCTGGCTAGCTCAATCGGCAGAGCGGGCGGCTGTTAACCGCTAGGTTCGAGGTTCGAGTCCTCGGCCAGGAGCCTAAGCCCCTGAAAGGGGCTTTTTGTTTGCTTCTAGGCCCTTCTCAGAGATAAAGGAGACTTGCCATGAGAACTCTTGCAAATGGCTTGCCCCCTAAACGTACCGCCAGGCTCTGCCTGGCAGGGCCGACCAAAAGTCAGCGATACGTTTTAGGAGACCATTATGTCCGCTTCTGAGTTTGCACATTTCTTGCAGGTTTACCCTGCCTATGCTTCTACCGAAATCATCGATTCTCTGCGTCAGAGCGATTACGCCCGTCTCGACCAGGCCAAACATGTCTACCTTGACTATACGGGCGGGGGCCTTTACGCCGAGTCGCAGATTCGCGCCCATCATGACCTTCTCCGCACGCATGTATTGGGCAACCCGCATTCATCGAACCCAACCTCTCTGGCGGCCACCAGGTTGGTGGAAGATAGCCGCGAATACGTACTTGCGTTCTTTCATGCCGATCCTGAAGAATATTTGTGCATTTTCACCCCCAATGCCAGCGGCGCGCTCAAACTGGTGGGCGAATCTTATCCTTTCCCTGGCGGCCATTACTTGCTGACCTTCGATAACCACAACTCTGTAAACGGAATTCGAGAGTTTGCCCATGTGCGCGGCGCAGAAGTGACCTATATCCCCCTTGAACTGCCCGACATGCGCGTTAACGAGTCCAGCCTAGACGAGTACCTGGCGCTTGCCAAAGCGGGGCAGCATAACCTGTTTGCCTATCCTGCTCAATCCAATTTTTCTGGCGTCCAGCATTCACTGGCGTGGATTGAACGAGCGCACGCCGCCGGCTGGGATGTGCTTCTTGACGCTGCCGCTTACGTCCCTACCAACAAATTGGATCTGTCGGTCATCCATCCCGATTTTGTGCCGATTTCGTTCTACAAGATGTTCGGTTACCCCACCGGGCTTGGAGCGTTGATTGCTCGCAAAGAAGCGCTGGCGAAACTGCATCGTCCCTGGTTTGCCGGCGGGACAATTACGGTCGCCTCGGTGCAAGGCGACAAGTATTACCTGGCCGACGGCGCGGCGGCTTTCGAGGATGGCACACTCAACTATCTTGATATCCCTGCTATCAAGATTGGGCTAGAGCATCTCCAGGCCATCGGCTATGAGCGTATCCATGAACGGGTGCGTTGTCTTACCGGGTGGCTGTTAGATAACCTGACGCAAATGAGACATAACAATGGCGAGCCGCTGGTGCGCATCTACGGCCCGACAACGACGGACAGACGCGGCGGCGCCGTGACGGTCAATTTTTTCAACAAGGAGGGCCTCCCTATTGACCACCGCACGATCGAAAAGGCCGCCAATCAGGTCAACATTTCGCTGCGGACAGGCTGCTTTTGCAATCCCGGCGCAGGTGAAATTGCGTTGGGCATCTCCAGCATGGAACTGGCGGCCTGTTTCTCCATGCCCGGCCGCGAACAGCGTTTGTCTTTAGATGATTTTCGTTTGTGCATTGACGGCAAGGCCAGCGGCGCCGTTCGTATTTCGGTCGGTCTGGTCACGAACTTCAACGACGTGCAAGCCTTTTTGGCGTTTGCGAGGGGATTTTTAGAATGACAGTGCAAGTCCCTGCCGCTATTCGCGTTTGATTTGGAAGACATCGAAATCGCGCGCTACAACGGCTTCGGGGAAGACGGCCTGGGCTTCGGCCAGCACGTCCCGTTCGCGGTAACGGCGCGAGAGATGAGTTAAAATGAGGCGTTTGACGCCAGCCTGTACGGCGAACTCGGCGGCTTGCCTGGCAGTCAGGTGCATGAATTCATGCGCCATCTCGGCCTCGCTCTCCAGGTAGGTGGACTCGATGACCAGCGCATCGGCGCCGCGGCAATACGGCAGGAGATTGTCGGTGCGGCCGACGTCGCCCACCATCACCAGTTTCACCCCCGGTTGCAGATCACCTAGCACATCATCTGGCGTGATAAGCCGCCCATCGGGCAGGGTCACATGCTGACCGTTGACCAGTTCACGCCGCTGGGGGCCAAAGGGAACGCCTAGCGCGTCCGCTTTTTCAGGCAAAAATGGGCGACGCGCCCTCGTCTCGAAACAAAAGCCCAGGCAGTCTGGGCCGCGATGTGTGACCGGAAAGGCGGTAACGGTAAAATCCTCAGCCTCGAAGAACACCCCCGGCTTGATCTCGTGCAGAGTGAGCGGCATAGGAGGCTGCTTGCCGCGCAGCACCACGCCATACAGCAGGTCGTGAACGCGATCGAGAGTTGAACGCCCGCCGAAGATTTCGAGTTCCTCGATGGCCTCCCAACGCAAAAAGGTGGACATCAAGCCGCCCAATCCCAGAATGTGATCGAGGTGGCCGTGCGTGAGCAGGATGCGCGTCAGGCGCTTGAAACCCACCCCCGATTGCAAGATTTGTCGTTGAGTGCCTTCCCCACAATCTACCAGAAAACGATATTCGTCATGGCTAACCAGCGCTGCCGAAAGCCCGCGCTTGGCTGAAGGCGCAGAAGCGGAAGTGCCAAGAAAGAGAAGTTCAAACAAAGAAAATCCTTTGGAATGTTTGTTGGCGTGCCAAAGGGCTGAGATACAACATCCATATCGCCCAAGCAATTTGACGCCCTGGCTCATTTTTTATAGCCCAATTGTACCTCGCCCGCCGCTTTCGTGCGAGGATACAAAACAGACCATTTGTGCTATAATCCAAGTGCGCTTTCCCACTCTACCGTCCGTTCTCATGCCCATCAGCAAACCCAAATCGCCCCCTAAAAACGCGCCCGCTAAGGGCAAGAGGATCACCCCCAAAAAGGGAGCCTCCGCCAAACCCAAAGCGTCGCCCCGCGCGGCCCAAAAAGTTGACGCGCCGCCGGCCCCGCCCCCGCGCGCCCCAGGCCTATGGGAATCGCTGCCCCCAGAGCGACGCCTGGACGTTATCGGCGTATTGTTGGGGTTGACGGGATTGCTCACTCTGCTGGGACTGGTTTCTGCCAACCGTTCTGCCTTGACCGGAGGCCTGCTTCGGTTTCTTGGGCAGATCTTTGGCTGGGGCATTTACATCCTGCCTGTGGGGTTAATCGTTGTGGGCTTCTGGCTGGTGCTGCGCAATGTCGAGCGCATTCCGCCTCTTTCAGCGGCGCGCGCCACCGGCATTGCATTGCTCTATCTATGGCTGCTGGCCTGTATGCACGCGCTTTTCGTACCCTACGAATTGGCCGAACAAGCCGCCCTGGATGGCGCTGGGGGCGGCTACCTCGGCAGTCTATTCCAGCGCCTCTTGTGGGGTTGGCTTGGTTGGGCAGGGGCTGTTGTGGCGTTGATAGCCTGGCTGCTGATTGCCCTGGCGTTCACCCTCGACAGACCCATCCGGGATTTGTTTGGCTGGCTAGCGCCTCTAGGAGAGTCCCTGCGCCGGATGTGGACAGCCCACCAGGAGAGTAGACGGCCTGATGCCGCCTTGCATCCGCCCGATATGCAAGCCAATGGATACACTCCATTGCAGCGCCCTCCCGTTCAGGCTGGCGCACCGCCGGCGGGTATGCCTATCGTCACTACCAGCAGCGGGCAGCCGGTCATCCAGTGGACGCTCCCCCAAATCAAAGATATCTTAGACGAAGGCAATGCGCCGCAAGTCAACGAAGAGTTTGTACAACAACGCGCCCGTTTGATCGAAGATACGTTGGCCTCCTTTGGCGCCCCGGCCCAGGTGGTGGAAATTAGCCGAGGCCCAACGGTCACGCAATTTGGGGTGGAGCCGCTCTTCGTCGAAGGGCGAGGCGGGCGCACGCGGGTGCGCGTCAATAAGATTGCCTCACTGTCCGATGACTTGGCGCTGGCGTTGTCTGCGCCGCGCATCCGCATTCAGGCCCCTGTGCCAGGACGCGGCTTCGTCGGCATCGAAGTCCCCAACGAAGAGATGACGTTGGTAGCCCTGCGCGACATTCTGGAGAGCGAGGCCTTCCAACGCAAGCGTTCGAACTTGACTTTTGCGCTAGGACGCGATGTAGCCGGCCTGCCGCAAATTGCCAGCCTGGAGGGGATGCCGCATTTGCTGATTGCCGGCACGACCGGCTCGGGCAAGTCGGTCTGCGTCAACGCTATCCTGACCTGTTTCTTGCTGCACAACACCCCCGACGACCTGCGGCTTGTGCTGGTGGACCCCAAGCGCGTGGAGTTGACCAGTTACAACGGCGTGCCGCACTTGCTCGCGCCGGTCATTGTGGAGGTAGACCGCGTGGTGGGCGCGCTGCAATGGATGACGCGCGAAATGGACAAACGCTATCATACCTTTGCCCAGGTCGGCGCGCGCAACATCGGCGACTACAACGCCCGTGTCCAGGCGCAGGGCGGCAAGAAACTGCCCTACCTGGTCATCGTCATTGACGAACTGGCTGACCTGATGATGATTGCGCCCGACGAAACCGAGCGCACTATCACCCGCCTGGCGCAACTGGCGCGCGCCACCGGCATCCACATGATTTTGGCGACCCAACGCCCTTCGGTAGACGTGGTGACGGGCCTCATCAAGGCCAACTTCCCGGCTCGCATCGCCTTTGCGGTGGCCTCCAATACCGACAGCCGCGTCATCCTCGACCAGCCCGGCGCCGAGCGGCTGTTGGGACGCGGCGATATGCTCTATCAAGCCCCCGACGCGCCCTCACCGGTGCGCCTGCAAGGGGTATTTGTCTCCGACCCCGAAATCCAGCGCCTGGTGGAGTTTTGGCGGGCGCAGATGGGCGGCGGCAGCCCATACGCAGCCGTTGGCGGCGCCATAGATACCCCCTTGCCGCCCGGCGTCCCGCTCAAGCAGCAGCCGCTGTGGGAGGATTTACAAAAAGAAGAGGGCGACCCGCTCTATACCGAAGCAGTGGACCTGGTGCGCCGTGAGGGGCGCGCATCGGTGTCCATGCTCCAACGTCGTTTGCGCATTGGCTACACACGCGCTGCCCGCTTGATAGACAAGATGGAAGAAAAAGGTATTGTCGGTCCGCCAGAAGGTAACACCCAGATACGTTCGGTGCTGGATTATGGCCCGGCTGCTCCTCCAAAGGAGTCTTGAGGCCTGTCAGCCTTAAGAAAAGTCTTCACTGGTGATTGCCCACAAGGGAGGCATGTGCAGATTTGGCAATCCGCACGAGCAAAAAAATGGCGGCTTCGACACTGTTGGCTTGGATTGCTTTCGCTGGCTTGGATTGCCAAATCCAAGCCCCTTGCTGACGGAGCGCTCGAAAGTATTCCATCGTAATTTTAGAGAATACGCCCTACCCTCAAGATGTGGGCAATCACCAGAGTCTTCAAACTTGCCCTCTGTCAAGATTGTGGTTTAATTAAGACATGTGGAACTCATACTATACCGCCGCCTCTGTCGAAGAGGCCATCCGTATCCTGGGCGAACAGGGGGCGCGCGCCCGCATTGTAGCCGGGGCCACTGACCTGATACTCGAACTGGAACGCGGCCTGCGACCTGAAACCGATACCCTCATTGACATTACCCGTATCCCTGGCCTGGACCGTATCACCCTCGATGAAGATGACATCCTTCACTTAGGGCCGTTGGTGACGCATAATCATTGCGCGGCTTCCAGGCTGCTTCGAGAGCGCGCCTATCCGTTGGCTAGGGCAGCCTGGGAAGTGGGCGCGCCGCAGATTCGCAATCGCGGCACGGTGGCCGGCAACCTCATCACTGCCAGCCCTGCGAACGACACCATCACGCCGCTCATGGCATTGGGCGCCTGGGTGGTGCTGGCCTCTCCGCGCGGTCAGCGCAAGGTCAACCTGACCGATTTCTACACCGGCGTTCGCAAGACGGTCATGCAGCCCGACGAGATACTGGTGGACATTGCCTTCCCGGCCCTGCAGAGCGGCGGATTGTTCAAAAAGAGACGGCAGCGCGGAACATTCATCAAACTGGCTCTGCGCCGCGCTCAGGCCATCTCGGTGGTGAACGTCGCGGTCATTCTGGACCTCGAGGCTGCTACCGTGACCTCGGCCTCTATTACACTGGGAGCGGTGGCCCCGACCATTATCCATGCTGAAGAGGCTGAACGCTACCTGGCAGGCAAGAAATTGAGCCAGGCGGTGATTGCCGAGGCAGCGCGCCTGGCCATGCAAGCATCGCGCCCCATTGATGATATTCGCGGCTCGGCGGCCTATCGGCGCGAGATGGTGCGCATTTGCACGGCGCGCGGCTTGAGGTCGCTGCTCAAGGGTGAGGAGCAGGCCGATTTCCCGTCTGAACCGGTGCTGTTGTGGGGGAATCCCCCGTCAGAAGGCGTCGGTCCGCCTCCGTCAGCGGCTTTTCCAAATACCCCCATCGAAACGACCATCAATGGTCAGAAATATGTCTTCCGTTCCGGCCATGAAAAAACGCTTTTGCGTTTACTGCGCGAAGAGGCCAACCTGACCGGTTCCAAAGAAGGCTGCGCAGAAGGCGAGTGCGGCGCGTGTACGGTTTTCTTGGACGGCAAAGCGGTGATGGCCTGCCTGGCGCCGGCCCCCCGCGCGCATGGCGCACAAATCGTTACGGTGGAAGGCCTGGCCGTGAATGACAAATTGCATCCTGTTCAACAGGCTTTCATCGAGAATGGCGCGGTGCAGTGCGGTTACTGTACGCCTGGCTTTTTGATGTCGGCGGCAAAATTATTAGAGGAGCGTCCGCACCCCAGCCGTGACGAGATCGTCCAGGCCATGACCGGCAATCTATGCCGCTGTACTGGCTATTACAAGATTGTGCAGGCAGTCGAAGATGCCAGCCGCCAGAAAGTGTAGAGGAAGATATGGGCAAATATAGCAGCGCTTTGAAACGCGCGGAACCTCGCGCTATACGGCAACAACATCCCATCTGGCGCGGGATTGGCTGTTTGATGATGATCATTGTGCCTGTCATCTCGTTTGGCATTGCTGTTTTGACCTTGCCTTTTTTCAGTTCGACAGGCTGGGTGCCGTATGAACTAATCTCTCCGATACAAGTGCCTGCTCTTTTGTGGAAATTTGTGCCGGTGCTGGCGGAGTTTTTACAGCCCATCATCGGCTACCCTAAATTGAAAGCATACCTGGCGCTCACAGTGGTTTACACCATCTTTTTGGGAGGTTTGATGTCGTTTGTGTATGCTGTTCTCTATCAGTTATTTGGCCCTCCCCGCTATGGACCTTTGGACGCGCCGCCTCCTAAAGTCAAAGTCAAGAGATATAAAAGATAAAACATGACTACCAGCCAGATTGGACAATCCAAAATTCGCATAGACGCTTTGGGCAAGGTAACCGGTGAAACACAATATTCCGGCGACTTGTCTATGAAGGGCATGTTGCACATGAAAATCTTGTTTGCCGGCCGGCCTCATGCGCGCATCAAGCGCATCCTGGTTGACCGCGCTCAGGCTGCTCCTGGAGTAGTAGCCATTTTTACCGCTAAAGATGTGCCGGTCAATGAATATGGTTTGCAGTGGAAAGATCAGCCCGTCTTGTGCGGTCCTGGTTCTTCCAAGCCAGGCGCAGATATTGTGCGCTTTGTGGGCGACCAGGTGGCGGTCATCGTTGCGCAGACCGAAGCCCAGGCCGAAGCGGCGCGCAAGTTGATCGAAGTCGAATATGAGGACCTGCCGGTCGTGACGGATGCGCAGGAGGCCATGCAGCCAGGCGCGGTGCGCGTGCATGAGGAAATTGGCGATTCCAATGTCTGCGTACATTATAAGATTCGTAAAGGCGATGTTGAAGCGGGCTTCCAAGAGGCGCAGGTCATTGTCGAAAGCGAGTATCGTACGCCGGTGCAGGAACATGCCTATTTACAGCCAGAAGCCGGCCTGGCTTACATAGACGACCAAGGGCATGTAACTGTGGTTGTAGGCGGCCAATGGACGCATACCGACCGGGAGCAGATTGCCCATGCGCTGGGTTTGCCAGACGAAAGCGTGCGCGTGATCTATCCGGCCATTGGCGGGGCGTTTGGCGGTCGAGAGGATATGTCGGTGCAAATTGTACTGGCGCTGGCGGCCTGGAAACTTCAGCGCCCGGTTCGGATCCAGTGGAGCCGCCAGGAATCCATCATTGGGCATGGCAAGCGCCACGCGATTGTGATGCGCAGTAAATGGGGCGCCACCCAAGAGGGCAAAGTGGTGGCTGTCGAGACCGAAATCATCGGCGACGCTGGCGCATACATGTACACGTCCAATAAAATCTTGGGCAACTCGGCCATTACCTGCACGGGGCCCTATTTCATCCCGAATGTCAAGGCAGATGTGTATGGCGTATATACGAATAATGTGCCGGGCGCAGCCTTTCGCGGATTTGGGGCCCCGCAGGCCCTGTATATGGCCGAGATGCAGATGAACAAACTGGCGGAGAAACTGGGCATGGACCCGGTCGAAATGCGTTTGAAGAACGCCCTGCGAGATGGCCTCACCCTGGGAGTTGGCACGCCGGCCCCCAGCCCGGTCAGTGTGCCTGAAGTGATCCAGGCGGCTGCCGAGCGGTTTGGATGGGCATCCTACGAAGCGCAGAAGGACAAAAAGTTGCCTTCTCATCTCAAGCGCGGGCGCGGTTTTGCTGCCGGTTTTAAGAATGTTGGCTTTTCGTTTGGCTACCAGGAGAATTGTTGGGCGCGAGTGGAATTGCACGGTGGAAGCGAAATCGAGAAGGTAGTGTTGCTGCACGCTGCGGCAGAAGTAGGTCAAGGCGTGCATACGGTTATGGTGCAGATGGCGGCTGAAGCCGTGGGCGTGCCGGTCGAGAAGGTAACGCTGATGGCTTCGGATTCGGCCATTATGGGCAATTCTGGTTCTGTGTCTGCTTCGCGCATGACATTCATGGCCGGCAACGCCATTCGCGGCGCGGCAGAAGCGGCTTTGGAAAAGTGGCGCAAAGAAGAGCGCCCGGCGGTAGGCGAGTTCAAATATCTGGCGCCGCCAACCACGCCTTTCGAGAAAGAGACCGGTTATGCCAGGCCCAATTTTGCCTATGCCTATTCGGCTCAGGCGGTCGAAGTGGAGGTAGACATCGAGACTGGCGAGGTGCGGGTGCTGCGGGTGGTAGCGGCAGATGACCTGGGCAAGGCCATCAACCCCAATTTGGTAGAAGGCCAAATCGAGGGCGCGGTTGTGCAGGCGCAGGGCTACGCCATGCTGGAGGATTTCAAGACCAAAGATGGCTACGTGCTGACCGATCAACTTAGCACGTATCTGATTCCCACCATTCGCGATATTCCTGGAAAGGTGGAATCGGTCATCCTCGAAATTCCCGATCCAAATGGCCCGTGGGGCGCGCGTGGAGTAGGCGAATTGCCTTTCCTGCCTACCGCTCCTGCGATTTCTGCTGCCGTGCATGACGCTACCGGTGTGTGGTACGACGAGTTCCCGCTTACCCCCGAACGCATCTTGCGGGGGTTGGGCAAGATTTGAGGGAACTACCCACCCTCCCTCACCCCCGCCCTCCCGATGGGATAGGGGGCGGGGGTGAGGGTAGGCAGTTACGATTTTTCTCCAATCTGCCGTATCTGCGGATGATGTTCGGAGACCGGTAGGCAGTTCCATGCCCTGGACATTTCCTTACCTGGACGAAACCGAAGAACTGGACGAGACTGTCCGCGCCAGCGCAGAGGGTCAGTTTGTGCGCTTGCCGGATGGATATACCCATTATGAATTGGGCGGCCCGCAAGAGGGGGAACGGATCGTTCTGGTGCATGGTTTTTCGGTCCCTTACTTTATCTTCGATCCCACCTTCGATTTCTTGACTCGCTGCGGTTTGCGCGTCTTGCGATATGACCTGTTCGGGCGCGGCCTTTCGGACAGGCCTAAACGATGCTATGATGTTGATTTGTTTTGCAAGCAATTGCAAGATTTGTTGGATAGACTGGGCTTTGATGGTGCTGTCAATTTGGTTGGGCTCTCTATGGGCGGGGCAATTGCGGTGACGTTTGCCGCCCGTTTCCCGCAGCGCGTACATCGGCTGATCTTGATTGACCCGGCCGGGGCCAAAGCCGTAACGCTTCCCTGGAGCCTGCGCGCAGCCGCTCTGCCGGGAGTGGGAGAACTGGCTCTCGGCCTGTTTGGAAGCGTGGCTTTGCTCAAGGGCGTGGCTTCGAGTTTATTCGGCCCCGCTGCAGTGGCAGAATTCCAACGCCGTTACCGGGTTCAAATGAAGTACAAAGGTTTCCGCCGCGCGCTGCTCTCTACCATGCGAAATGGGATGCTGGGGGATTTTTCGGCGGCTTACCGCGCTGTAGGGCAAAACGGCACGCCGACCTTGCTTTTTTGGGGCGAGAACGATACGACTGTGCCTTTCGCGCATAGCCAGATTGTGCGCGAGGCCATTCCGCAGGCTGTTTTTCAGCCGCTGTCTGGCTGCGGTCACATTCCACATTACGAGAAGCCGCAAGAGGTGAATGCCAGGCTGTTGGCTTTTTTGCAGGCCGAGTCTTGAAATGAGCAAAGTGCTGGTGCGTTCTTTTCTTATCCGCAATCGCTACAAACTGGCGATCTTTGGTTTACTGTTGGGCGCCTCTTTTGTCAGTGTGATGTTGGTGCTGGCGCGCATGGTTTATAGCGATACGCTGCAATATCGCGGCTTGATTTGGAATTTGTTCCTGGCCTGGATTCCTTTTTTGTTGGCCTACGGCGCGTATGCGCTTTCTTGGAGGCGCCTGTGGCTATATGTTGCCATCCCCATCTTTGCTTTTTTGTGGCTGATTTTCTTCCCCAATGCACCCTATATTTTGACTGATTTGCAATATCTGAGCCGCTCCTCGCCCCATGCTCCCTTGTGGTATGATATCATCTTGCTGGTGTGGTTTTCGTGGACCGGGATGCTGCTTGGCCTGGTCTCTCTATACTTGATGCATGATATCGTCCAGCGTTATTTTGGGCGCTGGCTGGGTTGGGCTTTTGTGCTGGTGGTGGCAGGTTCGAGCAGCGGCGGTATTTATGTAGGACGCTTCTTACGCTGGAACTCGTGGGACATCTTGGGCAATCCGACAGAAGTAGCCATGGACCTGCTTGGGTTGGTTATTGACCCCAGCCTGCGCTTGTTTGCCTTTACCACTCTGTTTGGCGTATTCTTTATCTTCATCTACCTCACCCTCTATTCCTTCGGTCACTTGCTGCGCGAGCAGAGTGAACACACCACGCCCAATGCGGTCGTTCGTCGTTGAGTTCCAACAATGAAATAGTGATGAGGAGCCCTCCATGAACAACTCGCCTTTCTGGGAAGATGAACTCGAAGCGCAAGCCATCCCCCCCTTCTCGATAAAAGGTATGCACACTCTTTTCAGAGTGTATCGGGTGTCTTTTTCTGTCCTCGGTTTGTTGGTTTTTTTTGTTTTCTTTTATTTTTTGGTTGATCCGCTGCTGGCCTGGCTGTGGTTTTTGGTCACCTCTTTCACAATAGGATTCGGTTTCTATCAACGCAAGAAAAGGCAAGAGAAGGTTAAGAAAAGTCTCTTATTACAGCAAGAAGCCAAGCGACGCACAGGCGCCTCGTTGATTGGGAGCGCTGTTCATGTCGCGGGATACCCCTGTTTAGAACGAGAGCAGGCAATTGTTATAGCAATGGTTGGCTCGGAGATATGTTTTTTTGCCTATGATGGCACAAAGATAGATGTTCTTCCGGTTCAAGAAATTGTCTCTCTGCATACCGTCGTCTATGACGATGAAAGGGTTCCTCACATAGAAGCCGTAGATAGCACTGCGCAGGCCTTACAAATCACGTTTAGACGCAGGGATAAGAATTTTACGGCTCTTTTCCGCAGCATGAAGAAAGTGCGTCCAATAGATTGGTATCATGCAATCCAAAAAATACGCTAACTGTCTGTAATTGGCTGCGCCTGGTATCTCACGCCAATTGCCTACGCAAGATGAAAAAGTTTTTTGCTCATTTCTCTCGCAACAAATATCGTCTTACCATCTTTGGCCTGCTAGCAGGCGCAACGTTGATGGCGGTTGTACTGGTGCGGTTGCGCGTAGCCGGAACGGATACGATGCGGTATGTCTTTTTGGTTTGGAATCTGTTTTTGGCCTGGATTCCCTTCATCGTAGCCTATGTCACTTACACATTGCCGCTTTCGCGCCGCGCTCTGTTGCTGGTATTGCCGCTGAGCGCTTTACTGTGGTTGATTTTCTTCCCCAACGCGCCCTATATTTTGACCGATTTTCAGCATTTGAGCGTCCCTGGCGAAGGTTTCCCGGTGTGGTATGATGTGTTGCTCTTGATGTGGGCCGCTTTCACCGGTTTGTTCCTGGGCATGGTCTCGCTGTTTATGATGCATGAAATCGTGCGGCGCGAGTTTGGCCGCTGGACAGGTTGGGGATTTGTTTTGCTTGTTACCGGCCTGACTGCCATCGGCGTTTATATGGGGCGTTTCTTGCGCTGGAATTCCTGGGATTTTGTCGGGCATTTTGGCGACATGGCGCAATTTACCTTGTATTATCTCCTCCATCCAACGCCTCGCTCGCTGCTCTTTGCCGGGCTGTTCGTGCCGTTTTTTCTGTTCGTTTACTTGCTTTTGTATGCGTTTGGACATCTCCTGATGGAACGACGTGCAAACGAACAGACGCGCACGATGGAAGAGTAACCTATGCAGCCTTATATTCTCATTCGCGGCGGAGGCGATCTGGCCTCTGGCGTTGCCTTGCGCTTGTATCGCGCTGGCTTGCCGGTGGTCGTCAGCGAACTGGCGCAGCCGTTAGCCGTTCGTCGCACGGTCTCATTTGCCGAGGCAGTGTACGCGGGGGTGTGCAACGTGGAAGAGGCGAGAGGGCGGCTGATACAACGGGAGCAGGTCCCGGCGGCGTTAGAAGCGGGCGAGATTCCCGTTGTAGTGGACCCGCAAGCCTCCATCCTGTCCTTGTTCGACTTTTGCGCAGTCATTGATGCGCGGCTGACCAAGCAGCCTCCTGAGCCGCTGCCGGTTTCGGTTTCGTTTCTCATTGGACTTGGGCCTGGCTTTTGCGCCGGCGAGAATTGCCAGGCTGTCATCGAAACCCGCCGCAGCCATACCTTAGGACGAGTCATTTGGGAGGGCGCACCCCAGCCCGATAGCGGACTGCCGGAAGGCGATGCGCGCCGCGTTGTGCGCGCTCCGTCTTCGGGCGTGGTGATAGCGCATACCGCCATCGGCGAGCATGTAGAGGAGGGCCAGTTGCTGGCCAGTATTCGAGGCGAGCATGGACAGGAGACGCCCGTGACTAGCCCCTTTGCCGGCGTGGTACGCGGTTTGATTCATGCTGGCTTGTCTGTGCCTGCCGGTTTGAAGATAGGCGACGTGGACCCGCGCGACGACCCGTCAATGTGCAAACTTGTATCAGATAAGTCGCTGGCGATTGGCGGCGGGGCGCTGGAGGCGCTGTTGGATAAGCGCGCCGCTCGGTGGGGAGTCCCGTATCGTGTGCAGAGAAGAGACATCTTCTCGAAAGAAGAGAATTAGAGGAAATTTTGGCGAAGGATGGTGTATGTTAAAATGCTCTACCTCTCAACAGCCGGCTGAAAAGCCAAAGAACAGGCTTCATCATGCGGGTCGGCGGCGTGCCAGTGCGCTGATTTTTCTTGCGGCTGCGGCTGTTTTACTTTATACGATTTACCGAACACAATTCCTCATCACTATCAGCGCGGCAGCGTTTTTCTTGTTGCTATGGCTCATACCTGCTTTATGGGATGGAATTATCTTCCTGTTTGGCAGAAAGCCCGAAACAATATGGGAACGCATCAGCCTGAATGTGATGCTGGCGACCCTGGCCGCTCTCACTTTCGAGGATGCTTTTGAGGTGGCCGGAAGATTGAGCAGCTTCTTATTGCGTTTCTTTGAATACTTTGTGAGCGCGTTGAACCGATAAGCGGCACGAAGGCGGCCCAATTTTCTGCGTACCATCCTACTTTACAGGGCATAATGTAGCGGGGCGTTCTCCCCTTTTTGGGGCATAGGGGGGCTCTGGTACTATTCTGGCGATTGCCCACATCTTGAGGGCAGGGCGTATTCTCTAAAATTACGATGTGA
>JBBITF010000004.1:18607-91226 GCA_037440925.1 Chloroflexota bacterium | reverse complement strand
GCGTACTCGAGCTCTACACTCGTCACCCCTTATTTCCCGATACAGAGTGGCTCACTTATCTACACACCCTGGCCGGGCAGGCAGTCATTGCCATAGACAACGCCCAATTGTTCAGAGACTTGCAACGCAGCAACCAAGAATTGATTCTGGCTTACGACACCACCCTAGAGGGCTGGGGCAAGGCGCTGGAGCTGCGAGATAAAGAAACGGAAGGACACACACGGCGGGTAACTGCAATGACTCTGGAACTGGCCCGCCGTATGGGCCTCGAAGGCGAGCAACTGGCACACATCCGGCGCGGCTCCCTGCTGCATGACATTGGCAAAATGGGCATCCCTGACCATATCCTCAACAAGCCTGGCCCGCTGACGCCTGAAGAATGGGACATCATGCGCCAGCATCCACAATATGCCTATGACTTACTGTTTCCCATCCCTTATCTGCGCCCTGCCCTAGACATCCCCTATTGTCATCACGAACGCTGGGATGGCAGCGGCTACCCGCGCGGCCTGAAAGAAGAGGAAATTCCCCTGGCGGCACGCATCTTTGCAATAGTAGATATTTGGGATGCGCTCCTTTTCGACCGCCCCTATCGCCTGGCCTGGGACAATAACAAGGTCATTACTTACCTCCGCAGCAAAGCCGGCAGTGAACTAGACCCTAAAATTGTCGAAATCTTCCTACAATTACTGGACGAGAAGAAGGAACAAAAAATCAGGCCTTGAATGGCCTGATTTTTTTGCCTACTTGATGACTCGCAAAAAACGGCGCTTTCCCACTTGCAAAATGCCCGCATGTGGCAAAGGAACATCACCGCGTTCCAACGTCTCACCGTCCAGGCGGATGCCTTTCTGTTCGAGCAGACGGCGCGCCTCGCTCTTGCTAGACACCAGGCCGGCTGCCGTCAAAATATCCATCACCGTCGCCCCGGCCGGCGCACGATACTCCGGCATCTGCTGCGGCATTTCCCGCTGCTGGAACAAGCGCACAAAAGCCGCCTCGGCCGCCTGGGCCGCCTCTTCGCTATAGAAGATACTGACGATCTCACGCGCCAGTTTCATCTTGGCGTCGCGCGGGTGCAATTTCCCCTGCGCCATGTCCCTTTCGATGGCTTCGATTTCACGAGGCGACCAGCGCGTGACCAAACGGAAATACTGAGACATGGCAAAATCAGGCAGGCTCATCACTTTGCCGTACATATCCTCCGCGTCAGTATGAATAGGGATGACGTTGCCGGTGGACTTGGACATACGCTGCACGCCATCGGTGCCAGGCAAGATGCCGGTGATGACGCCCACCAGCGGCTTTTGCCCCAAGGCCTCCTGCAACTTGCGGCCGGCAACAATAATGTTGAACAACTGGTCGGTACCGCCCACCTGCACATCGGTTTGCATGGCGACTGCATCGTAGCCCTGCATCAGAGCATAGAAGGTTTCATGCAAAAAGATTGGCTCGCCCGCCTCCAGCCGCTTGGCAAAATTCTCACGCGCCAGGAATTGTTGCACCGTAAAGTTCTGCCCCAGGCGAATCAAGTCCACCAGCGTCAATTTCGAGAGCCATTCGCCATTGTAACGTACAATCGTTCTTTCACGATCCAATACGCGAAAAGCCTGTTCGGCGTAGGTGCGCGCGTTTTCAGCCACCTGCTCTTCGGTCAAGATCGGGCGCGCTTTGTTCTTGTCTGACGGATCGCCCACCAAAGCGGTGTAACTGCCTATCAAGAAGGTCACTTCATGTCCCAAATCTTGGAACTGGCGCAGTTTGCGCATCGTGATCGTATGTCCCAGGTGCAAATCGGTCGAGGTCGGGTCATAACCACAGTACACGCGCAAGGGACGCCCCTCCTTTTGAGATTGGATCAGCCGCTCGCGTAGTTCGACCGTCATGGCCCGCTTGAGTTCCTGATCGCCGTATTCAGTGCCTTGCATCAAAAGTTCAACCTGTTCATCAATGTCCATAGGAACCTCTCAAAAAAGTACGCATCAATAGCATCTCAATAAATTGAGGCGCGAGGCGTTTTTCAACCGCGTTCATAGTAATATGCGCTGTTTGATTTTTCTCTCAATTGCAACCCGGCCTCGCGCAGAATGGTCGCCAAGATAGCCTGCCCATCGGCAAAGCCAGTGCGCCCGCGCACTTCACCCTGGAATTCGATTTCGCCCAATGTCCTGAAGGCAAAATGGGCATTCCAACCAACTACCTGTATCCAGCGCCCCCAGCGCGCCGGTAAGACCGCCACTTGCTGAATGTCAGGCCAGCGCAACCGCACCCGGCGTAGCCCATTCTCGAAGCGAATTCCATCCGCATCCAAACGGATGAAGGTCTTACGGTCCATCCAATTGCCCAGCGAAATGCTCAGCGCCGAAAACAGCAGGAACCCCCAAAACAGCCATGCCCAGGCATGCGCGTAAGAGATACGCTGCAAGAAAAGCATGGTAATGCTAACGGCCAAAAACAGTCCCCAGGCGGTCCACTCGCCACGACGGGACAACAAAACCGGCCGAAATTCACGCCCTGTATTTTCGAGCATGGGCCTATTATACAAGCATTTGATCTGCTACCCACCAATCGGAGTATCTCCTGTTTGAAAGATCGCAATATCATTTTTTGACGGTGGTATAATCCGTGTGCTTTTTCTTCCCCATTCCTCCTCCAGGGAGATTGCATGAAACTCCACGAATATCAATCCAAACAACTATTCTCCAAATACGGCGTCCCCATTCCAAAAGGGCGCGTCGCGGCTACCGCCAGCGAAGCCAGGCAGATCGCTGAAGAATTAGGTGGCCGCGTGGTGATTAAATCGCAGGTACTTGTCGGTGGGCGTGGAAAGGCCGGCGGTATCAAAGTGGCCAAAGACCCAGCCGAGGCTGAACAATTTGCTACCCAGATTCTGGGCATGGAAATCAAAGGTCTACCGGTGCGTAAAGTATTAGTAGATGAGGCCGCCGCTATCGAACAAGAGATTTATCTTGGCATCACCAACGACCGCGCCGCTCGAAAACCGGTGATGATGGCTTCGTCTGCCGGCGGCGTAGACATCGAAGAAGTAGCCGCCACGATGCCAGAAAAAATCATCAAGGTCCACATTGATCCGCTGCTAGGTCTGCGCGACTATCAGGCACGCGACATTGCCGCCTCCATAGACCTGCCGCGCGATTACTGGCGCAACTTTGGCCTCATTGCCAGCGGCTTATGGCAAGCCTACTCTGCCAACGATGCCACCCTGGCTGAGATCAATCCCCTCGTCATCACCAAAGATAAGCGCCTCTTGGCTCTGGACGGCAAGATGCTGATAGACGACAATGCCCTCTTCCGCCACCCCAATCTGGCCGAAATGCGCGATATTGATGAAGAAGCCCCATCCGAAACTGAAGCCCGAAAGTACGGCCTGTCTTTTATCAAACTGGATGGCAACATCGGTTGCATGGTCAACGGCGCCGGCTTGGCGATGACCAGCATGGATGTCATCAAATTATTTGGCGGTTCCCCGGCAAACTTCCTCGACATCGGCGGTGGCGCCGGGGCAGACAAAGTCGCCGCCGCTCTGCGCATCATCCTCGATGACAAGAACGTCAAAGCCGTGCTATACAACATCTTCGGCGGTATCACTCGCTGTGACGAAGTTGCAAAAGGCATCCTGGCAGCGATGGAAGAGGTCAAACCCAAAGTGCCTATGGTGATACGCCTGGTTGGGACCAATGCTGAGGAAGGCCGCGCCTTACTGGCAAACGCCCACATGATTACTGCCGAAACTTTAGCCGAAGCCGCACAAAAGGCTGTGACCGCAGCCCAGGGAGCATGAAAAGATGAGTATCCTGATCAACAAAAACACGCGCTTGCTGGTGCAGGGCATCACCGGCAACGAAGGTCTCTTTCATACTACGCAAATGGTGGCCTACGGCACTAACGTTGTGGCCGGCGTAACGCCCGGTAAAGGCGGCGAATGGGTGCTGAACGGCAAGGTGCCAGTGTTCGATTCGGTCAAATTAGCCGTCGAAGCAACGGGAGCCAACGCCTCGGTCATTTTTGTCCCGGCGCGCTTTGCCGCCGATGCCATGTTCGAGGCCGCCGACGCCGGCCTGCCGCTCATCGTTTGCATTACCGAAGGCATCCCCGTGCAAGACATGATGCGCGTGCGCAATTACTTGGATCAAAAAAACGTGCGCCTGGTGGGGCCCAACTGCCCCGGCCTGCTCACCCCCGGCGAAGCCAAGGTCGGCATCATCCCCGGCAATATCGCGATTCCGGGAAACGTAGGCGTCGTCTCACGCTCTGGCACGTTGACCTATGAAGTATTGTATGCCATGAAGAACGTAGGCATGGGCGCCACCACTTGCGTGGGCATCGGCGGCGACCCAATCAACGGCACTAACTTCATTGATGTGCTAGAAATGTTCGAGCATGACCCACAGACTGAAAAAGTCGTCCTGATCGGCGAAATCGGCGGCACAGACGAGGAAAAAGCAGCCGAGTACATCGCCTCCAAAATGACCAAACCTGTTGCCAGTTTTATTGCCGGTCAGACCGCTCCTCCTGGCAAGCGCATGGGACACGCCGGAGCCATCATCGAAGGTGGTGCAGGCACAGCCGCAGACAAAATCAAAGCCCTCGAAGCGGCCGGCGTGCGAGTAGCCAAACATCCAGAAGAAATACCGGCGCTTTTGAAATAACTTGACTCTATCTGATTAAGCGCACGAGCCGCCCTCTGGCAACAGCAGGCGGCTCTACGGTTATAATAGACCTTATCGGAAATAACATGCAAGCACCGTCCCGAAGGCTTTTCTCGAATTACATTTCTCTGACAGCAACCTTCGGGACGTTTTTTTCAATTAGCGGCGTGCGTCAATATACTTGACCGCCTCGCCCACCGTCTTGATCGCCTGGGCGTCCTCATCCGAGATCTCCGCCCCAAATTTATCCTCAAAGGCCATGATCAACTCGACCAGGTCGAGCGAATCAGCCTCCAGATCCTCGCGGAAACGGGCATCCATCGTCACTTTGCCCTCCTCTACTCCGAGCAAATCTACGATAATTGCCTTCAACTCAGAAAACGTATCAGACATGATCATCCTCCTGACTGGATTTCAACAAATTTGACTGGCTTATTGTAATCTTTCCAACAGACATGTCAAGCCAGCGACCATCCCCTAAAGGGAATCTTTCCCCTGAAGCGGATTCAATAGACAGGAACACTACCCCATGCTAAAAGTTGCGCCTATCGAACAACGGAAAGCGGACCACATCAAAATTAACCTTGAGCAAGATGTCCGTTCGGCCTTGACCACCGGCCTCGAAAACTATCGCTTTATTCATGAAGCCCTGCCGGAACTCGACCTCAACCGCATTGACCCCAGCCTCAGCCTGCTCGGCCGACGATTGACTGCCCCCCTGCTGGTCAGTTCCATGACTGGCGGAACACAAGCCGCCGGCGAAATCAATCAACGCCTGGCAAGCGCCGCTCAACAAGTTGGCGTCGCGATGGGCGTAGGAAGCCAGCGCGCCGCGCTCGAACGCCCTGAATCCATCCCTACCTTCTCCATCACGCGCAAAATGGCGCCAGATATCCTGCTGTTTGCCAATTTGGGAGCCGTTCAATTGAACAATGGCTATGGCATCGAACACTGCCGCCGCGTGGTGGATATGCTTGCCGCAGATGCGCTCATCTTGCACCTCAACCCGTTGCAAGAGGCGGTGCAAGATGCGGGCGACACAAATTTTGCCGGTCTCGCCAGAAAAATCGAGGCCATCTGCCGAAACATCGCAGTGCCCGTCATTGTCAAAGAAGTGGGCTGGGGCATCTCTGAACGGACGGCCAAATTGCTGGCCGAGTGTGGCGTATTTGCCATTGACGTTGCCGGCGCCGGCGGCACCAGTTGGTCGCAGGTCGAAATGCACCGCGCTTCCAACGAGTTCACCCGTCAACTTGCCGCGTCCTTTGTTGGCTGGGGCATTCCTACCGCCGAGTCCATCCTGAACGTCAAACGCGCCGTTCCCACAATGACAATCTTTGCCAGCGGCGGCCTGAAAGATGGCCTCGACATCGCCAAGTGCATTGCGCTGGGAGCAACGTTGGGCGGCATGGCAGGACAGTTCCTCAAAGCGGCAGCGATTTCCACCGAGAAAATCATTGAGATGATGCAACTGACCAAGCGGCAAATCGAGGTGGCCATGTTTGCGTGTGGGGCAGGCACCCTGGATGAGTTGAAGCAAAAAAAGTTAGTCGGCGGAAGCCAGCAGATGCCTGATGCAGATTGAGAGCCCTCCACACTTTGAAGCGCTGTAGCACAGCGCCTTAACCTTTCGATGAAAAAAGCACCAAACCTTATCCGCTTTGCACAACAGATTGCCCTTTCTTTGGCCTCCATCACGCTGGCGGCGGCGTGTCAGTCGTTGCCACAACAACCCTCACCGGCACTAGCAAAACAGGCGCCTTATCAAGCCGGCGTGGAGATACTCAAACCAACGTACACGGCCTCGCCGCTGCCTACCCTTACCTTCACCGCCCAGCCTACCGTCACTCCGCCCCCTTCGCAAACGCCTTCTGCCTCTGTCTTTTCTGCAACAGACTTTGTCATCCTGGAAGACTTGTCGCCCAAACCAACCCTCTCTTCCCAATTCGCGCCATCAGCAGGCTATACAGGCAATAAATATATCTTGATCGTAATTTCCGAGCAGCACCTCTACGCTTATGAAGGGCAGACGCTGGTCTTCAGTTTCGTCGCCTCCACAGGGATGGGCAACTCCACACGTATCGGCAATTTCAGCGTCCTCGAAAAGATTCCCAATGCCTACGGCGCTACCTGGAATATCTGGATGCCATACTGGTTGGGCATTTACTGGTCAGGTAGTTTGCAAAACGGCATCCATGCTTTGCCCATCCTGCCCAACGGCGCCACTCTGTGGGAGGGCTATCTTGGTACGCCTATCTCCTATGGCTGTGTGGTGCTGGGGTCGTATGAGGCGCAACTGCTCTACAACTGGGCCGAAGTGGGGACGCCGGTAGAGATCCGCCGTTGAAGGCCTGTATGTCACGGCGTGTTTTGCTGGAAGAATTGGCTCAATGTGCCGATCAATGCACGCGCTTCTGCTGGCAAAGTGACATCGGTCGCTTGCCATCTATAGGCCTGGCCTCCCCACTGGATTTGCAAGTCATAGGTAAAACAATCCGCGCACACCTCTCGCCCTGCCGGGGGGGTGAAAGGACAGGCTTGCCTCAACAGTTCCGCCAATTGAGCCAGCGAGTCGGGAGAAAGCATCCCACTGGAGGTGAGCGGCGGCCGCTTGGACTCGATCCGCAATTCTCCCTGGCTGTTCACGGTCAAACCCTGGTCTAATCCGCCAAAACCACCTGTGCGGCGAAAAGAAAGCGACCAGGTTTCAGGCAAGGAGCACCCCTCATCCGCCACTGCCGGCGCAGGAATTTGCACCGTAGGGGCGCTTGTCGCCGAGGAAATCATGGTTGGAGGCCTGGCTGTCGGCGTTTCAAGGGGCGCCGCCGGTGTTTCTCCTGTCAGCGGAACGCAGGCAACCAAAACAGTCAGCAACAACAAACCTGGGGAAATAATTTTTTTCATATTCTCATTATACGTGAAATAAAGTGTAGACTTTCTCCCCCCATTGGTTGTATAATGATTCTATAATTACCGCCTGGGGTTATCATGCTTCTCAAAATGGCAATGCTGTGTAGGGGTCAGTGCGTTTATCTTCATTTTCTTGGTCTTGAGCACCTTCTATGCTTATGAGGTAAACAAAAGGAAAAAACCAGACGATCCGACAAAAAAGGCTTATCTGTCTCACTCCCGCTGGCGGGCGCCTATTATTGTGCCAGTCATATTGGTTATCAATATCCTGGTTTTCATTCCGGTCAGCCTGGCATTTGGCGTCTTTCTTGTCCTTTTCCCTTTCGGATTGCTTTTGTTCCGAAAGCCTTTCCTTATCAAGTGGATCAAGGAATTGGCCTTGAAAGTGGGAACGGCCCTGCTAGACATGGACACGAAACTACTCATGATGGCCGGCTTATACCGCCCATCGTTTCGTCAAACGAGCCTGTCTGGTTGACCGAATCGAGAGGGGCTATCTGTTTTGTGGCGCTGGCTTGGTTTTGTACGGTATCAACAATAAGAACCCAACGGCTATCACAATCTCGCCAATGGCGACTCCGCTAGCCTGCACCGGCCCAAAATATGGCACGGCCGGCAGCGGGTGAGACCCCATACCGAAAACATCTGCCATCCCAGCAAAGACACAAATGACATAGCCCGTGCTAACCAGGCGCATTCCTATATCTGCCGCAATGGAACGCGGAGCGTTGCCCCACAGCGCCAACAGGCCAATATATCCTCCCAGGCAAATGATGGCCAGCCCCACCAGGAATACTGCAATCTGAACAAAACCGACCACCGGACTGCGATCCCAGCCCAGCCAGGCCGGTTTGGCGCCGACAATAAAGACAAAAAATCCCAACAAGGTAGCAAAAAGCCCACTGCGCACGCGCAAGCGGGAAAGCGGTTTTTCAAAGACAGTTCCTTCGATTTCGGAGGGGAAAGTTTCGGGTGCGCTCATCAGACTGGCAGATTCCTGCGAAGATAGTGAACCCAATTTCCGCCCAAAACAGCGGCGGTGTCTTGTTCGGAGTACCCGCGAGAGGATAACAAAGGAGCCAGTTTTTGTAAATCGGCAATCGTATCCATCTGCCAGGGCGTAGACTGTACCCCAAAACCACCGTCGAAATCTGAGCCAATGCCCACATGACGGGCATCTCCAGCCAATTGACAGATATGATCAATATGGTCGGCCAGGTTTTCTAGCCCCACTTCCTGGCGCTCGTTCTTGTCTCTCTTCCAGCCGTTCTTGAGAAAAGCATTGTAGGGAATGACGCCAATAACGCCATCGCGCTCCAGTAAGCCGCGAATCAAGCGATCAGACAAATGACGGTTGAATTCGTAGCCGGGCAGTAAGGCTACGCAATTGCCGTGCGTAACAATCACCGGGCCGAGGTAGCGCTCCAGGGACTCTAACGCCGCTGCCTCGTCCATGTGAGACAAATCGAGGAGGAAGGGGAATTCTGCCATGGCTGCAAGCAGGCTGCGCCCGTCAGCGGTGAGCGGACCGGGTTCTTTGGTGCCGCCGCAAAAGCGTGTGCCGGCCCAAGCCGGGCCAATTATTCGCAGGCCATCCTGCCACCAGGTCTCCAGTTCATCGGTCGCCAAGATGCCCTCCGCGCCTTCCATCAAAGGCAACAAGCCAACCGCGTAGCCCTGTCCGACAGATACAGCCTGTTGTTGGCGGGCAAGCCCCTCGTCCAAGAGCGAAGCGGAAGTGAGCAAGTAAAACTTGTCAGGATGGTCGTCGGTCAGCCGATGATACAGGTCAAGTTGCTGGCGATATTGGCGCTGAGCCTCCTGCGGAGTGTGGTAGACGAGCGTCTCCCATCCGTGCGCCCAACGAGCAGGGGTGGAAAAAAGCGTAGAAAAAATGACCGCCACTTGTGCCTGTTGATATTCGGGCCAGCCGAGCAAGGTATCGCCATTGTGCTCAACAGTCGGGCTGCCCTGTTCAAGGCGGCGGGTTTCATAGGCAGAACGGGTATAATCCCGTCCAAAGGACAGGATATTCCAGGCCAGGTCTTCGTGTGAATCAACTATCAAGGGCATCTTCTTTACAAGCAACCTGAAGGTTGGTTTTGCCGTAAAAATCGCGCTCTGTAAGACCTTTGGGACGCTTCAACAGTCTAGGCCGAAAGGTTCTTTAGAAGCGGAAGCGCACCGGTGGGTGCGCTTCCGCTTCTTGCGTCAGGCTCCTGCTTCGGGGGGGGGAGCGCTTTGAGTCTTACTTCCGCCCGCCGGCGCCGCTTTTTCTTCCTCGTCCGCTTGTTTGTATTCCTTTGTCAGCATTTTGAAGTCCTTATCGGCAAATGCAGCCGAGTCGACCTTACGCAGACTCAAGCCAATGCGATGTTGGTCAGCGTCAACGCGAATGACGCGCAAGGCTACCGTTTGACCTTCTTTGAGGACTTCGCGAGGGTGTTCGATGCGGTTTTCGCTGATTTCCGAGATGTGGATGAGGCCCTCGATATCGCCTTCCAAGCGGGCAAAAGCGCCAAATTTGGTCAGGCGGGTAATAACGCCCTCGACCAATTGACCAACGCTAAACTTGCTCACGCGCGCACGCCAGGGGTCGTCGCTGAGAGCGCGGAGGCTGAGGCCAATGCGTTTCTTTTCGCGGTCTACGTTGATGACTTTGACCTTGACCTCTTGGCCGATCTCCAGGATTTCACGGGGATGCTGGATGCGCTCCCAAGACAATTCAGAAAGATGAATCAAGCCGTCTGCCCCATTGATGTTGACGAAGGCGCCAAAGTCGGCCAGGCTGGTAACTCGGCCCGTATACGTCTTGCCCTCTTCCAACTCTTCGATGACGCGCTCCTTGATGGACTGACGAGATTCGCTGCTGGCGGCGCGCTCTGAAAGAATGAGGCGGCGGCGGGCGCGGTCTACTTCGATGATTCGGACGGTAATTGGCTCGCCTATCATTTTGGCCCAACGTTGTTCGGGCGTATCTCCCACAACCTGGGCGCGGCGCAGTACGCCAATCTGCGAAGCAGGCACAAAACCACGTAGTCCGTGTACGCCGACAATCAAACCGCCTTTGTTATAGCCAATCACTTTGCTTTCGACAATGCCATCGCTATGTAACAACTCTTCCACACTATCCCAGGCCATTTGTTCCTGGGCGCGTTTGTAAGAAAGAACTACATTGCCATTGGCATCTTCGGCGCTGACAACATAGACCGAGATTTCCTGCCCAACTTGGAGCGACTGGCGCTCCTCGTTAGAAATGACTTCTAATTCATGACCAGAAATGATGCCTTCTGATTTAGCGCCAATGCTGACTAAAATTTGGGTAGGGCCAATGCTGGCAATGGTACCCTGACGAATTTCACCTGCCTGCGGCAATTCGACACTGTATGCATCACTTTCCAGCAATGATTCCATGCTTTGATTATTGTTGACCGGTTCCCCTTGCAGGTTATTTTCTTTGCCTCCCTGCCCGGACAGGGCTTCGTTATTTTCCATCACAATATCTGACTCCAAATGAGAAATGTGGATGGATTATAAAGGGGATTCCCCAAGTTGACAACCCTGCATTCTTGGTGATTGCCCAAAAGGGAGGTATGTGCGGATTTGGCAATCCGCACGAGCAAAAAAATGGCGGCTTGGACACCGCTGGCTTGGATTGCCAAATCCAAGCCCCTTACCGGCGGGACGTTCAAAAGCATCTGCCCAAACCTTGTTACAAGTAGGACAGGTCAGATCCCTGTCCTACGGCGCTACCTCATCCGCATCGGCATAGACTTCCATGCCCAGCGTTTTTGCCAGCTCGCGGTCTTTCTCCCGCATGATCGGCGAAATCAGCAGCAAGCGGTTCACTTTGCGCCCCAAATGCTTCTCATACGAACGCACCTTGCGCTCGAATAGATATACATCCCCTCGGCTCACCGCCGACTTTACTTCACACGCCAGCACTTCGCCGTTGCGGATGATATCCAATTCCACCTGGTCTGGCCACCCAAACACTTCCCCGCTTTCATCTTTGTACTCCACCCGTTCCACCCTCCCCCCAAACGAGTCTTCCAGAATGCCCGCCAGCGCGTTGCGGAAAGCGGCTTCGGTCGAAGTGCCCCAACGCGAACCCAGCGCCCCAATCGTGCGGTCAATGCGGTGGTCCACTTTCTTGATTTCACCGATCAATTCCTGCCAGCGGCGTTCCTGCTTTTCGCGCAAAGCGCGCAGTTCGCGCTGGTTTTCTTCTCAGCGCTGTTGATGCTCTTCGCGCATTCGCTTCAACTCGGTCAGCATTTGCTCAAAGCGGCTTTCAGTTTCGACCCTGCTGGGGGCATATAATCGTGAACAAGATGCCACACCCAATCCCGAATTTGCGGGTCTTGGGTAATCAGGTTAGGCAGCTCTCTCACGATGGTCTCGCGCAATTCTGCTTCCATACGATATTCCTGTTTTGATTTTAACACACCGAAATTGAAAATGCGCCTGCTCAGCCCCGTTCTCTCTAACAGGAGTAAAATCTGAGCAGCCGATTTTCAATGCTTAAATTCGTACCTTAACAGTTTCATAAAATCATCCCCCCTGCGGCGGGCGTTGTAGAGAAAATCTCCAATTTGTGCGGCCAGACCGAAGGTTTGCTCCACGTTGCGTTGGCCTATCTTCCGAACAAGTAGACAAGATGCGCCAATTTACAGAAATTGCCTCAGATAAGGGGGTACGATTTTGTGAGACTTTCGGAGGCATGAATTCATAAGACTCTACATACTGATCACCGATAGAGGCATCTATGCAGACCATCACTTTTCGTCTCGAGCCGGGCCAGGATGTATTCGAACAGATCGAAAGCGTCGTGGCCGAACGAAAGATTGAAGCCGGCTGTGTACTTTGTGCCGTAGGCAGCCTGACAAACGCCGCGCTGCGCCTGGCAAACCGCAACCATGTTACGAAGTACGAAGGACATTTCGAAATCGTCTCAATGACCGGCACGGTGTCCGTTCACGGCTCCCACCTTCACATCTCGATTGCCGATGAAAACGGCCAAACCCTCGGCGGTCATCTGATGACGGGCTGCAAGGTCTACACCACAGCCGAATTGGTTTTGGGCGTCTTTGAGGAGGTCATCTTTGTAAGAGAGAAATGCGCCAAATCAGGCTATGAGGAACTGGTGGTCAAACCGCGCGTATCATCGTCAACAGCATCTTGAATGGTCTCCTCGCCTTTACCGCGTGCGGCTGGTTAGCAGGTAGAACAATGGCCTGACCGGCTTGCAAGGCATAAGGCGCGCCAGAAATGACGATTTCCGCTTCGCCCTCCACCACATGCGCCAAAGCGTCGAACGGCGCAGTATGCTCGCTCAACTCCTGACCGGCATCGAAGGCAAATAGGGTGACATTGCCGGTCTCTGTCTTGACAATTTGGCGGCTGACAATCGAGCCGCTTTGATAAGAAACCATAGCGCTCAGGTTCAGAATCTCGGCTTTTGGAAGCGTGGACATAGGCAACTCCATACAACAAATTTGACCTATCATACCCCACCCCAGGGACGAAAACAAGCGCAGCAGTGATACAATACTCCCATGGACGAACCTACCCTCATCCGCGACGCCCAGCGCGGCGACCTGGACTCCTTCAATACCCTTGTCCTGGCCTACCAAGACGCCCTCTTCAACACCGCCCTGCGCATCCTGGGCGATGAAGAACAGGCCGCCGACGCCACGCAAGAAGCCTTCCTCTCCGCCTTCCGCGCCATCAACTCGTATCGCGGCGGCTCGTTCAAGGCCTGGCTTCTTCGCACCGTCACCAACGCCTGCTACGACGAACTGCGCCGCCAGAAGCGCCGTCCCACCACGCCGCTGGAGCCCGATACTGAAGACGGCGACGCAATGGAAACCCCGCGCTGGCTGGCCGACCCGTCCATCAGCCCCGAACAACAAGCCGAAGCCGAAGAACTCGAACATGCCATCCAACACTGCCTCGAAAATTTGCCGCTCGAATTCCGCGCGGTAGTGGTGCTGGCAGACCTCCAGGGACTGGATTACAACGCCGTAGCCAAAGCCGTCCGTGCGCCGCTGGGGACTGTCAAAAGTCGTCTGGCGCGCGCCCGCCTGCGCCTGCGCGAATGCCTGCAGGGATTTGGGGAACTTTTGCCCTCTGCCTTCCGTCTGCAAGAAGGGAGCCGCGCATGACCACACCTTCCTTCCGCGACATCGAACAACTCTCCGCCTACCTGGACGGGGAACTCGGCCCGATGGAGGCTGCGCGGCTGGCTTCTCGCATCGCAACCGACCCGCAACTGGCCTCCGTTTTCGAGGCTTTGCGCCAGTCTCAAGCCGTTTTGCGCCACCTGCCACCGCGGCGCGCGCCTCGCAACTTTACGTTGACTCCCCAAATGGTGAGACAAAAGCCGCCCCTGCCGCGCGCCTATCCGTTTTTCCGTTTTTCCACCGCCCTGGCAGCCGTGCTGCTGGTATTCACTTTCGCCATCAACGCTATTAGCCCCCTGTCGTTGGGCGCAAGGGCGCCTGCCCCTTCTTACGGCTTAGGCGGCGCAGCGACAGAAGAACCGGTCATGGCGTTCGAAGCGCCGGCTGCCACTGAAGCGCCGGCCGAACCAGAAATTGCGCCTGAGCCAAAACTGGTCGTGCCGGCGGCAACCCAGGCGGCCCCCCCCTCTGCTGATGCCGCCAAAGTTACGCCCGAGGCCCAGGCAAAACCAGGGATTGAGGAGCAGGCCCGGGCGCCGTCTGAAGCGGAATCCATCGAACAGGGACCCATCCCGCTCAGTTGGCAGATTGCCCTCGGCTTGCTGGCGTTGGTCAACCTGTCCATCGTCTTCTTGATGCAAAAATACGCCTCCTCCAAATGGCGAGAATAGAAGAAGTTCACTTTTGCCCACGCTGCGGCGCAGCCCTGGAACGGCAAGAATGCTTCGGCAAAGTCCGCCCGGTTTGCCCGCAATGCGGTTGGATCTACTTCGCCGACCCCAAAGTAGCCGCTGCCGTGCTGGTAGAACAGGATGGCCGCGTACTGCTGGCGCGGCGCGTGAACGAACCCTTCCGCGGCCTGTGGACGCTGCCGGCCGGTTTCGTGGACGCGGGCGAGGACCCGGCGCGCGCCGCCGAGCGCGAGTGCCTGGAAGAGACCGGACTGACTGTGCGCGCAACTGCTGTGCTGGATGTCATTGCCGGGCGTGAGCATCCGCGCGGCGCCGATTTCATCATCGTGTACAAGGCAGAGGTAACCGGCGGGAAACTGGCTTGCGGAGACGACGCTGATGCCGTAGAGTGGTTCCCGCGTGACCGTTTGCCCTCCCTGGCATTTGCAGCAACCAAGCTAGTACTACTAGGGAAAAGACATCCAACAGCGCATCTAACGGACGATATGCCGGATGATTAAGAGGTTGTATCAGTTGTTATAAATGACTAAATTTAGTAGCCTTAGTAGGGACTGTGGATGGTGTGGATAGTCACTTGTTTGCCGCATATCTGGCGATGGAACCTTGCACAGCGCCCTATCTGGCGGCTTTCGAGGCAAATGCTTTGGGAGAAACTGTGGATAAAAATTTCTTCCAAGACGGTGCGGCCTTGGGCGAGTTTCAAGTTAATCTACATTTGGCGTAATCGAAAAAGCACTCCCTATATATGGGGGTGTTGAATCGCAGTTGAACAGAGCAAATCTCGAACTATTGAGCGGGTTTTCCACAGGCTAATGCACTTATCCACAGTTTTTTGCCACTTATCCACAATTGACTGTAAACTGCTTTTTTGGGGGCGCCCCCTAAATATGGTTCTTAAGTACTAGCAAGTGAACTGTTGAAACGCCCCGAAGATTTGGGACGCTGATGCTGCTTCGGCGTTGATGTCTTGTCGGAGTCTGTCAGGCATGTTATCATGCTTGGCATGTCGGACTCAGAGGCCATCCGCGCGCGCCGCCGCCTGACGCTGTTAATGATTACGCTGGCTACCCTGCCGTGTTACTGTTTGGGTTGGATCGCCGTCCAACTGGCGCCCGGCCCCAACGCTCCCACCGTGACCGTCACTGTCAGCGAGACGCTTACTCCCACGCTCCTCTCCTGGACAGACACTCCCAGCCAAACGCCCGAAATTCTGACCGTCACGGCCTCTGCTACGCTTACCGAAACGCCTACCCTGACCTCCACTGTCACCAACACCCCCTTCCTTCCGCCTCCGACGTTCACCGCTTCCTTGACTTTTACGCCCTCTTTTACCCCATCTCCCTCCCTCACGCCTAGTCCGACCTATACCTTTACGCCGACCGAGACCAACACTCCCTTCCTGCCGCCCACTTTGACTTTTACGCCCTCCGATACGCCCACTCCCACCATCACCTCTTTTGCTCCCTAATGGCCGATATCTTCCCGTTCTTGAAATCCCTGCTTGCGCTGCCGGGGCTTTCGGGCCACGAGGGTGCGGCGGCCCGTTTCATTGCAGACCAATGGCAAACGCTGGCCGATGAAGTGCATATGAGCCGCCTGGGTTCGGTTCATGCGCTCAAACGGGGCATTGCCGATGAGCCGCGTCCCTCTGTGTTACTGGCCGCTCACATGGATACCATCGGCCTGATGGTATCTGGATTTCAAAACGGCTTCTTGCGCCTGACGCCCATCGGCGGTGTGGATGCGCGCATCCTGCCCGGTCAGGCGGTGATTGTCCATGCAACCGGCAACCACCGGCAGGAAGATCTGCCCGGTGTGCTGGCGGTGTTGCCCGGCACGCCGGCCGACGCGCTCGATTTTGCGCATCTTTGCCTGGACCTGGGCTTGCCCGCTTCACAGGTGGCCGAATCCGTTCAGGTGGGCGACCTGGTCTCCTTTGGCGCGGAAGCCGTCCAAATGTCCGGCGAGACCGTGAGCGGGGCAGGGCTGGATAACCGCGCCTCGATAGCCGCTGTCACGATCTGTCTGCAAGAACTCCGCTCGCGTTCCCACGCCTGGGATGTGTGGGCGGTTGCCACTGTCCAAGAGGAAGTGACAGCCAGCGGCGCAGCCACCTCGGCCTTCCAAATGCGTCCCTGCCTGGCAATCGCCATAGATACCACCTATGGCCAGGGTCCCGGCGCGGAAGACTGGAACACCTTTCCGTTGGGGAAAGGCCCCACGCTGGGGTATGGCCCGAATATTCACCCTGCCCTGTATCGGCGTTTCAAGGAACTAGCCGCACAGTTAGACCTTCCTTGTGTGACCGAATTCATGCCCTCTTCCTCCGGCACAGACGGTATGGCTATGCAGGTGGCGGCGGAGGGCGTGCCTACCTTTGTGTTGAGCATTCCTATTCGCAACATGCATACGCCGGTCGAAATGGCGTGCCTGACCGACATTCAGCGCGCCGGGCGGCTGCTGGCCGAGTTCGTTACCGGGCTGGAGAGGGATTTTCTGGAAACGCTCAGTTGGGATGATGCGGGTGATGCGTAATGTGGATGGAGCATGAAGGACATTGCCGCTAAACCATTGGCTTTGCTGGAAAGATTGTGTAACGCCTGCGCAGTCTCGGGCAATGAAAATGAAGTGCGCCGCATCGTGCTGCAAGAGGTTGCGCCGCACGCCGATGAGGTGCGGGTAGACGCGCTGGGAAACGTGCTGGCGGTCAAACACGCCAAAGAGAAGAACCCCCTGCGCGTCATGTTGGATGCCCACATGGATGAAGTGGGGTTCATGCTGGTTGCCGAAGAGGGCGACGGCCTTTACCGCTTTGAGACCGTCGGCAGCGTAGATACGATTTACTTGCCGGGCAAGCCTGTGTGGGTGGGCAGAAATCACATCCCCGGCGTGATTGGCGTGCGGCCTATTCATTTGACTTCAGACGACGATTTGAAGCGAGGCCTCTCGCCTGATAGCCTGCGCATAGACTTGGGGCCCGGCGGCAAGGCCAATCCTGGCGATTGGGCGACTTTTGCTACCCGCTTTCGGCGCGTAGGGGACTCGCTTTTTGCCAAGGCCATAGACGACCGCATTGGCGTTGCCACGCTGATTACCCTGCTCGAACTTGCCCCCTCACACCTGGAACTACTGGCCGCCTTTACTGTGCAGGAGGAAATTGGGCTGCGCGGCGCGCGGACGGCCGCCTACACCTTTGCGCCTCATCTGGCAATTGCCATAGACGCCACGCCTGCCCGCGATCTGCCCTTGACAGACAACGCAGAAAACACCACATACAACACCAAACTGGGCCGGGGGCCTGCCATCTACGTTCACAACCGTTCCACAATGGACGATCCGCGCCTGGTGCGTTTCTTGCGCAAGACTGCCGAAGCCGCTAACATTCCTTATCAAATACGCCAAGCGGGCGGCGGCAGCACGGACGCCGGCGCCATCCAGCGCACGCGCGCCGGCGTGCCGGTTGTTTCGGTCTCTGTGCCGCATCGCTATACTCATTCTCCCATCAGCGTAGCGCGTGTAGAGGATTGGAAGCACACGCTGGACTTGCTCCAGGCTGCGCTCTTTCACTTGAGGCCGGAGGTTCTGGCATAAAAAATGCGAATAATCAAGGAATATCGGTATGCAAACTAAGAAAACTTTCTTACAGGTTTTAGAAAGCGAAATCTTGCTGGCAGATGGCGCCATGGGCACCATGCTGCACGGGCGCGGCATTTCTTTCGACCAATGTTTCGACGCGCTCAATCTGACCAACCCGGCCGTAGTGGCCGATGTCCATCGTGCGTACATCGAAGCCGGCGCTGGCCTGGTGCTGACCAACACCTTTGGCGCCAATCGCTACAAGTTGGCGCGACATGGCTTGGAAGACAAAGTGGTCGAAATCAACCAGGCCGGCGTAGAACTGGCGCGGCGCGTGGTGGCGGCTTCGTTTAAGGAGGTCTTTGTGGCCGGCGATGTCGGGCCGCTGGGCGTGCGCATTGCGCCTTATGGGCGGGTCTCGCTGGAGGAGGCGCGCGCCGCTTTTGGCGAGCAGATTGCGGCGCTGGCGAATGCAAGCGTGGATTTGATCGTTATCGAAACGATCAGCGATTTATATGAAATCCAGGAGGCGGTTCGCGCTGCGCGAGAAGTATGTCAATTGCCGGTGGTGGCTTCGGTCACGTTCACGCGCGATGATGTCACGCTGTTGGGCGACAGCCCGTCCAAGGTGGCGCGCGCGTTGGCTGAAGCCGGCGCAGAGGTCATTGGTGTCAATTGTTCGGGAGGCCCCTCACAGTTATTGCGCATTCTCAAGGTCATGCGGCAAACAGTTCCACAGGCAAGGTTTTGGGTCAAGCCCAATGCTGGCTGGCCGGAACAGGTGGGAGGGCGCATTATGTACCCTGCTGACGCTGATTACTTTGGGGAGTATGCTCTGTCTTTTTGCGAGGCCGGCGCTAACATTGTAGGCGGTTGCTGCGGCACCACCCCTGCCCATATTGCCTCCATGCGCGCTGCGCTGGATAAATATCCAGAAGGGTGCCGCTCTGCAACGGTCGAAGCGGTTTCTCCCGTAGAAATAGACGACGGCAATTTGCTTCCTGAACCTCCCTCGCCTTTTGCGCAGAGACTGGCCGCCGGGCAGTTTTCCATCGCAGTGGAAATGGACCCGCCGCGCGGTCTTTCTACTCATAAATTAATTGCTGCCGCTTCCCTGTTGGCCGACGCCGGTGCTGACGTAATCAACGTGGCCGATAGCCCCATGGCGCGCATGAGGATGTCGGCCTGGGCAGTGTGCGACGTAATCAAACGCCAGGTGGGTGTAGACGTGACCTTGCATTTCCCCACGCGTGGACGCAATCTGCTGCGCGTACAGGGCGACCTGCTGGCGGCGCACGCGCTTGGCATCCGCAATGTGTTCGTGGTGATGGGCGATCCCACCTCCATTGGTGACTATCCCGAAGCAATGGACAATTACGACTTGGTGCCTTCTGGCCTGATCAAACTCATCAAGCAAGGCTTCAATGTCGGCGTGGATCATGCCGGCGCCAGCATCGGTCAGCCGACCCATTTTTTCGTTGGCGCGGCGCTCAATCTTTGCCCGCCTGAAGCAGAGCGCGAAATCAAGAATTTGCACCGCAAGGCGCTCAACGGGGCAGATTTCTTCCTGACGCAGCCCATCTACCGCCCCGAGGACGGCCCTAGATTGCTAGAGCAATACGAGGCGCAGCATGGGCCGCTGGGTAAACCCATCCTGGTCGGCATCCTGCCGCTGGTCAGCGCGCGCCATGCCGCCTTCTTGCATCACGAGGTGCCAGGCGTATTTATCCCCGATGAAACCTTACAGCGCATTGAAGCCGCCGGAGAAAGCGCCGAGCGCGCAGGAATAGACCTGGCCATCGAATTGATCGAGCAAATCAAAGGCTGGGCGCAAGGCATTTACATCATGCCGCAGTTTCATCGGTATGATTTGGTGGCGGAGATCGTGGAGAGGGTGAAAGAGTAGGACAACGAGTACTGCACACTTCAGTTTGCTCCAAACTTCAGTTTGCGCTTTGCACAGGCACGAACTGAAGTTTGTAGTATTGTGCAGAATCTTCCCGCTTGTGATAGATGACTCCACTGCAAAAAGGTATCTGCACCGCAGTGCAGTCAACTTTGAAAGACCCTAGTCGCTCTCAAAGGCCCTACCAAGACATCAGGACAGGCATTATAATTCTGCCCGAAAAATTTTCGGAGGTCGTTTTGGAATTTACATCCCTCGAAGGTCAAGAAACTTCTGCCGAACCTTCACAAAGTTTGCCTTTGGTCAAGCAATTTTTCCGCGATGTCTTAGAAACCGTCTTGCTGGCTGTGGTGTTATTCATTGTGATTAATTCCATCTCGGCGCGCGTGCGGGTGGATGGCTCTAGCATGTTGCCAACTTTGAAAAACGGAGAATACGTGCTGGTCAATCGCCTGGCTTACAGGTTTGGCAGGATGCCAGAGTATGGGGATATCATCGTTTTTTCTTCGCCGGTCTCAGATCAAGATTTGATCAAGCGCGTCATTGGCCTGCCTGGCGACCAGGTGCAAATTTCTAATGGACAAGTCTATGTCAACGGACAAGTTTTGGTCGAACCGTACATTGCAGAGCCTCCAATATATCAAGGCCAATGGAGTGTTCCGGCAGACAAATTGTTTGTATTGGGCGACAATCGCAATGATTCATCCGACTCGCACGCTTGGGGGTGGCTGCCCATTGAAAACGTGATTGGAAAAGCCATCTTGATTTACTGGCCGCCTCCCGAGTGGGATGTCATCGAACACCTGGATTTTGCGGCTGTTTTGCGCTAAAAATCATCTATAATAGGCCTGCCTTACTAATATCTCTCTACGAGGAGAGCGTCTATGACGGAAACCGATTTGCCTCAGCCCGTGCCATGCGAAGAGTGCCAGGCCGGAATGTTGCGGCTGCGTTTCATTACCTACTTTACTTGGCTGGGGGAGGAACTGATTACGGTACCGAATTTTCCTGCCTGGGTGTGCGATGTGTGCGGTCGGCGTGAGTACGACCAACTTGCAATCTCATGGTTGACGACGTTGCTCAGCCCCAACACCGGAAAACCAACAGCGCGTTTTCGGCGCCCCCCTGTGTCGCGTCCCACCTCTCAGGCCAGGCGGCTGCGCCCCGACTGAGTGCAGCAAATGGAATTGAAATGGAGACCTCGCCTCGGACTTTTCGTTACCTGCCTGTTGATATTTATACATCTGGCTATCGCGTAGTAGGGAAAATCATGGCTGCCAATACGGGCATTATTGGAGTCATCAACGACCCTATCCACTCTGCGCTTGATGTATACGACGCCCGCCTGGCCAAGATTCACATGCCTACCAAATTGGTAGACCATTTTGAGCAGGTACGGATGGTCAAGAAACGCATTGTTGTCCTATGCCTTTCGCGGCGTGAGGATCTGGGGCCGACGGCTCTGGTGCGCGGCGGCTACGGCACAGTTAATGAATACCCGACGCGAGTCATTACCCAACATTACGAAATGGAAGGCAAACTGGAATTACCGGGCCGTTTCGATTTTCAGGGATTGATGTTCGATGGAACGCGCGAATTCATTTCAATGTTCGATGCTGTGCTGACCGCCATTTTGATTCCTAACTTGCGCGTGGAATGTCCCGCCTTGCTGGTCAATCGTGTTCATGTTGATATCATGGCTTTGCTTGCCCAGCGCTCTAAACCCGAATAATCATCTCCAAAATGCTTGACCTGTAAGATAGGGGGTGATAAAATCCCCCAGCCTAAGCAAGCCCCCATCGTCTAGTGGACCAGGACGCAACCCTTTCAAGGTTAAGACTGGAGTTCGAATCTCCATGGGGGCATTTCCTGAACCGCCGTTTAGGCGGCTTTTTTGGGCCTGCCGCGCTCTATGGGGTAGGTTTAAGATGCCAGGAAAAGGCGGGGGAACAAACCGCAAACCGAAAAAATTGACCGGCGAGATTTACACTCGCCGGTCGTTTTTGTAGAGTCAGCAGCCTCTTTTGAAATTTAGTTCTGGCCTCCATTTCCACGCCCATTGCCGCCCATCCACAGGGGGCGCCCTGTTTCATCGCGGAAGGTATAGACCTGGCCTTCCAGCGTAACGGTGATGGCACTGAATATGCCCTGGGGATCAGGGAAGCCGTAAACCGTGACGGTTTGCCCGATCTGTGGGTTGAAGCCAATGCCGCTGGCGTAGCGTGCGTTGCCGAGTTGTACTGTCAGCGTTTGCCCGTCAACGGTGAGGATAGTCAAGGTGAACGTGTCATAGGCTGTGACCGTCCCGCTCAGGGTGGTTGCGCCTGCCAGGTTAAGGCTGGCCGCGGTCCCCTGCCCCTGGCCTTGATTGCTTTGCCCTTGTCGGCCCTGCCCTTGCCCACCTTGTCCTTGACCGTTCTGGCCTTGCCCTTGTCCACCCTGCCCTTGCCCACCTTGTCCTTGCCCGCCCTGGTTGCCGTTGCCGCTTTGCCCGGTGACGATGGCAGCGTAAGCCTCGGCGCTCAGGTACTGCGGCTGGTAGGTTTCACCGGTTTGCGTCAGCAGCGCGCTCGCAAAGGCGTTCAGGTGGTTATAGGAGCCCCTCATCAGGTTGTTGTAAACCTGCTGGATGTCGGCGTTGTCGGTCTGCGCCAGGCGTTCTTGCAAGTCGAGGATGTCAATCTCTTCGATGGCCGCGCCAACTTTGAGGGCCTCGGAGAGGGAGAGAGAGCCTTGGGCCACGAGTTGGTCATAGAGGGCAGCCAGGCCCGGGTCCGTGAAAGAGGCGGGTTCGAGGGCCGGGTCGGCCAGTCCGTAGCGGTCCAGCAACAATTTGATTTCGTCCATGTGGGCCTGTTCGCTGGCGGCAATGTTGCTAAAGGTAGCCTGCCCCCAAATCTCATTCAGGGCGTTGTACACGTCGCGCGCCAGTTTTTCTTCTTCGCGCATGAAGAGCAACGAGGCGGCCTCTTCGGCGCTCAGTTCGCCGGCCGGCAGGTCTAGCACAGAGGCGCCGCTTCCGTTACCGCCGTTGCCGTTCCCCAAATTGCTGGTTGTCAGCGGGGCGGCTGGCTCGTTTGCGCCGGGAGAAGCCAGGGCGGTGTAGGCGCTGGCGCCGACGGCGATGACGATGATCACAGAGAATATACCGATCAAGAGGTTTTTCAAGTTTTTGAACATGGTTGTATCTCCAATTTCATTATGAGAGTTCGTTGCTGATGCGCAACTTTTCCCTATCGTAGCCATCGAATGTAAAGAGAAGTTAAACTTCGTTGCAAGATTGCGCAAAATTTGTGACAGATGTGCCTTTACAAAACTTTCAAGAATTCTTCACAGTTTGTCCAAGTAAAAAGGATAAAACTGGGACAGTATTGTTTGCAAAGGAGTCGCCATGACCGAACAAATTCCTGAGTCTGCTCCCTCCTCCATGCTGGAACGGATGCGCGCGCGGCTGATCCCGGAGGGGATGCCTGCCGATGACCGCGGCCGGATGCGCATGGTGGTAGACAGCCTGATCCTGCACATTCACCCGGCCAAAGTCCCCGCCAATACCCTGCGCTGGACGTACACCTGGGGGCTGGGCGGCCTCTCGGCCGTCCTGATGATGCTCCTGGGCCTGACCGGCGTAATCCTGTTGAACAATTACACCCCGGCCGCGCCGCAGGCCTATCTCGACATCTTGGAACTGCGCTCGAATGTCTGGTTCGGCGAACTGGTGCGTAACCTGCATCACTGGTCGGCCAACTTGCTGATTGTGATCGCCGTGCTTCATCTTGTTCGCGTCTTCCTGACCGGTTCCTACCGCCCGCCGCGTGAATTGAACTGGTTGATTGGCATGATGATGTTCGTCCTGGTCTTGGGCGCGAACTTCACCGGCTACCTGCTGCCGTGGGACCAACTGGCCTACTGGGCCATCACGGTTGGCACCAGCATTATCAGTTACGTCCCTCTGCTCGGCCAGTGGCTGAGTCGCCTGGTCTTGGGCGGACCGGAAGTCGGCCCCAACACCCTGCTGAATTTCTATTCCATGCACATTGCGCTCATTCCGCTGGCGATCTTTGGATTGATGTCTTATCACTTCTGGCGCGTGCGCAAGGACGGCGGCTTGACCCAGCCCAAAGGCCTCGACGAGGAAGATACGCCCAAATCGGAGCGCGTCACCACCATCCCTCACCTGGTGCGCAAGGAAACCATCTACGCGCTGGGATGGGCAGCGGCGTTGCTCATCTTTGCCATGCTCGTCCCTGCGCCGTTGGAAGGCATCGCCAACCCCGATGTGAGTCCCAATCCTGCCAAGGCGCCCTGGTACTTCCTGGGCTTGCAGGAACTCCTTCTGCACTTTCACCCCCTGGTTGCGGGTGTGATCCTGCCCCTGCTGGCCGGGCTGGGCCTCTTCTTACTGCCCTTCTTTGACGTGAACCAGTCCAGCGTGGGCGTCTATTTCCGCTCGCGGCGTGGACGTGCGCTTTCCATGCTGGCGGCGGGGCTGGCGCTCCTGCTCACCCCCGCCTGGGTGCTGCTCGACGAATTCGTCCTCGACTGGACAGCCTGGCTGCCGACCTGGCCGGCCCTCATCTCCAATGGGCTGATCCCGCTGTCCATCCTCCTCCTGCCGCTCATCCTGCTGGACGAGTGGATGGTCAAGACATTTCATGGCAGCACCGAAGAGCGCGTCATCTTCCTGGTCACATTTATCTTTATTGCCTTCCTCGTCTTGACCGTCATCGGTATTTTCTTCCGCGGCCCCGGCATGAGTCTCTATTGGCCGTGGAATCTATCCCCTGCTCACTGATTACTGATCACTGAACCGGAGTCACTATGCCCGAAACCTCTCCCTCCCCCGTCTCCCGGCGAGACTTCCTCGGTATGATCTGGGCTTTCTTTGGCGGGCTGGCTGCGCTCGAAGTCGGCGGCGTGCTGGTGGCCTACCTCCAGCCGCGCCTGGCCGAAGGCGAATTTGGCTCGCTCATCACAGCCGGGAAGGTAGACGATTTTCCGCCCAACTCGGTCACGCACATTCCCAATGGGCGTTTTTACATTGTGCGTTCCCCCGACGGCGGCTTCCTGGCCGTCTATCACCGCTGCACGCACCTGGGCTGCACCGTCCCGTGGGACCAGAGCGCGCAAAAGTTCATCTGTCCCTGCCACAACTCACAGTTCGACCGGCAGGGCAGCGTCGAAAACCCGCCAGCCCCGCGCGCCCTCGACCTGTTTCCCGTCATCATAGAAGATGGCGCGGTCAAAGTGGATACCGGCACGATAATCCAGCGCCAGTCCTACGAAACCTCCCAGGTTGTTTACCCGTAGCGCAAGATACTATCTTGCGCTACAAGGAGTTTTTATGAACGAAAAACGCACTCACACCCTCGAAATCCTGCTTGGCTTGCTCGGCACGCTCTTGATCGTGCTGGCCCTGGGACTTTACATCCTCAACGAACCCTCCCGCCTCGAACAGGCGCAAGGCAATATCTTGAACGCTCAACTAGACGACGCAATGACGCTGTACGCCGAAAATTGCGCTGTTTGTCATGGTCTGAATGGCGAGGGCATCGGGGCCACACCGCCGCTCGACAACCCCGCCCTGAAGACAATTCCCTTCGACGACCTCTACAAAATCATTGCGCGCGGGCGCTTCGACACCGCCATGCCGGCCTGGAGCAAGGAGGACGGCGGCCCGCTCAGCGACTACCAAATCGAGGAACTGGTTGCCCTGATTCAATCAGGAGATTGGAACGAGACCGGCGACCGCGTCGTCAACCTGGGGCTTGCGCCGCTCATCCCGTTCACTACGGACCCCGATCCTGCCCTCGTTGAAGCGGTCGGTTCCCTGCCCGATGGCGCGACCCTGCAAACTGCCATCGGCATCTATGCTGCCCAATGCGTGGCCTGTCATGGCGCAGACGGACTCGGCACCGCCATCGCTCCGCCCCTCAATGACGCCGCCGCGCGCGAAAAAACGGCCGACGAGTTGAATCGCACCATCACTTATGGCAACCCTGGCACGCTCATGGCCGGCTGGAGCAATGTCTTGTCCCCTGAAGATATTGCCGCCATGGTCACGCTCATCCAACGCTGGGACGAAGTGCCGGCCGGCATTGTACCGGCCCCGGATGTGCCGATTCCAACCACCGAGGAGAGCATTGCCCTGGGCGCAGAACTCTACAGCGCCAACTGCGCTCGTTGTCACGGCCCAGAGGGCCAGGGCAAGCCGATTGCGCCGTCTATCAACGTCAAATCCTTCCTGACCAGCACCACCGACCAGGCCATGCAACAGATCATCACGCTGGGCGTGCCAGGCACCGCCATGCCGGCCTGGGGCGACCGTATGACGCCCGCTGAAATTCAGGCAATTGTGGGCTTCATCCGCCAGTGGGAAGAGACCGCGCCCGAAGTGGCCCAGCCGCTCGGACCGCCCTCTGGCATGGGGGGGCCTCCCTGGTTGCGCAACCAGAACAACGCCACGCCAAACGCTGAGGGAACGGGCGCAGTTACCACACCCGTCCCTGGCGCAGGCGGGCAGGCAACCTCCCCCATGAGCGAGCAAGACATGGCCACCCACATGGCGCAAGAAGCAGCGAACGGCGGCCAGCAAGGGCAAGGCCAGGGGCAGGGGCAAGGACAGGGCCAGGGGCAACATGCAGGGAGGCAAAGCCAACCCCAGTCGTCGGCGTTGGATGCGCTAGATTGGCGCGCGCTGGCCCTGCTTGCGGCTGGAACGGCTGTTGCCATAGCGTTAATTTGGCTTGGCTTCAAATCCCTGAACAATGCCCATAGAACCCCGCCGCCGTCATAGCGCGGCCTGTTCAGCGGCGTCCCTGTAAACGGAAAATTTCATCTCCTGCCAGCGCCGCGCCCAATGTTTCTGCCTCCAGAGCCATCACTTTACTGTTGGCAAAGAAAGCAAACTCGAAGCCGGTGGAATCGCCAGCCTGTTTGCCGGGAATGGGCATCAGGCGCGCGGTTAGGGGTTTATCGAGGCGCAGGGCCAGCGCGCAAAGGTCGAGCAGCAGCGGGGTGATTTGAGCCGCGCTCACGTCGCCGGGCAGGGGAACGGTATCCAGCCCGGTGCCGCAAACGGCTGAGTAGAGCAATAAATCCTTCAGGGTCAAACTGCCCTCAGCAGCGCGGCTTGCCAGCAGCGAGTCCTCCAGCACTGGCTGCATGAAGCCGCTGAAGCCGGTGTGGGGGAATTTAGCGCGCTCGACGGCCTCGGTCAAGATAGCGGCGGCAGCCAGCGAGCCATGTAATCCAATTTTTGGCACGCCCATACATTCTACCGCTGCGCCTAACGATTGATCATCGGCTGGAAAGGGCGCCAACGAAAAATCAATGCCGCCAAATTGCGCCCCAAAGCGGAATTGCAATTGTTTGGCTACGGATGTCAATCGGCTTGCATACGTTTCCAGGGCCGTAACCAGGGCGGCGGCTCCCTGGTTGACCGTTCTGACTTCCTTGAAAGCCTCCAGAGCCAGGTCTGCTGCTTGGGTGGCAAGGGCAAATGCCGGCTTGTCCCCTTGATGGTAGGCGGCTGGGAAGAAAGGCGCTCCAGCCGGGACATTGGCCAGCGCAGCGAAGCGCAGGTTGGCAAAGCCATCGGGGGTGATGCCTGCTGTGCGGACGATGACTTCTGCGCAGGCGCGTACTGCGGCCAATGAAATGCCGTTCTCGATGTCGGCCATTACGCCAGAGAAGAAAATGTTTTGCGATTTGGCAAGCGCCTCGGGGATGATCTCGTAACTGCCGGGAACATCGGGGAAAGCCGGGCCGAGCGAGGCATAAGCCACTCCAAAGTGAGATAGCAACGTCTCCATGGCTTCGGCCAGGTAAGGAGTTTCTTTAATGCGCCTGCCCAGTAGGTAAGAAAAGGGTGTAGTCGCCAGGCGAATGGTCTGCACTTCAAAACCAGCCTGCTCAAAGGCTTGTTTTGCTTCCATCAGGAATCTACTGGCAGAGCGCATTTTAGCCTCGTCGGGAGGCCAGCCAGGGTTGAAGAAATAGGTAATCGAGCGGATTTTCATGGGGGCCTCATAACTACGGTGTAAGGTTTCCTTGCTCAGTTTTGTGAGTTGAACAGGAGCATTTTGTTGTGATGCTTTTCTCAATTACTCTCTTTGCCTGCATACCTCGAACATCAAAATTGCTCCCGCCACGCCTGCATTCAGTGACTCTGCCCCGCCTGGCATAGGAATACTTACCCGCGTGTGCGCCAATTTATGCGCCTCGCGGCTGGCGCCCTGCGCTTCGCCGCCCACAATCAGAGCCAGTGGAGGGCGAAGGTTGGTTGTCCAACAGGGGGTTCCGCTCATATCGGCCAGGAAAACCTGTAAACTGGCTTGCCGGCATACTTGTTCGATTTCATTCCAACTCATTGTGTGAATGGGAAGATGGAAATGCGCCCCCATAGCGGCGCGCACCACTTTTGGCGCAAAGGCATCTGTTGTTTCGGGTGGGAGAAAAACCGCCTGAACGCCTGCCGCCCAGGCTGTGCGTAGCAGCGTCCCCAGGTTGCCGGGGTCGCGCACCTGGTCGGGGATGAGGAGGAAGGTGAGCAATGCAGGATAGGGAATGGGCGATAAGTTGAGAACGGCGAGGATGCCTTGCGAGGTCTCCGTGTCACTCAACGATTTCATCAGGCTGGGCGGGATCTCTTCGCATTCCACGCCGTGCGACTTCAGGCTTTTCACCAGCGACGTTCCGCGCTCGTTCAATGTCTGGTCGTATAGAACAAATCGAAATCCCCACTGTCTATTGGCGGCCTCTTCGACCAGCCGCACGCCCTCTGCCAGGAATGCACCGGCCTGGCGGCGCTCTCTGGAACGTCCTTGTAAGGCGCGCGCCAGTTTAAGTTTTGGATTTTGCGAGGAGGTGATCATAGACTGTGCAGAATGCCGACAGCGTCTCTTGGTCATACAGCACCAGGCGGACGATTCGAATCTGCGAGGTTTGCCTGGCAAAATAAGATTGAATGGCCGATAGGAGGACTCGCGCGGCTTGTTCTTTGGGGAAACCAAAGATACCGGTGGAGATCGCCGGGAAAGCGATAGATTGCAGCCGCAACTCGTCGGCAACCTGCAAGGAGCCGCTGACCGCTGCCGTCAATTTGGCCTCTTCCTCGCCCTCGCCCCACAGCGGGCCCACCGCGTGGATGACGTATCTCGCCGGCAGCCGCCCGCCCGAAGTCCAGGCCGGACGCGCATGGGAGACGGGGCCGTGGGCGCGAATCCAGGCGTCGCTCTCGTCTTGAATCACATCTCCCCCGCGTTGGACGATGGCCCAAGCCACTCCGCCGCCATGCTGCAAATATGAATTGGCTGCGTTGACAATCGCATCCACTTTTTCGAGCGTCAGGTCGCCTTGCGCCATTTGGATGACTTGCCCACCGCTCAGGGTGTGTTCTCGCAGGAGATTGCTCATGGGGTTATTCTTTGGGCTTTTAATGACTCTACGGCGTTGGCGTGGGGGTTTCGCTCGGCTCCCAGTTCGGGACAGGGGTGGCCGTCTCCAGCACATCTTGGATGATCCACCCCTCGACCCGAATCTCGTTTCGCGTGACAACAACGTGAATCCAGACCGCGCCATTCTTTTCCTGTATTCCTGGCAGGATTTCGACCAGCGAACCATTTTCGAGAGTAGCCAGCACGCTGCTGCCGGGTTCTTTGCGTAGAAAGGCGCCGCCGCCCTCACGTGCGCGGATGAGGGCATAAACCGGCGTGGCTTGGGGAGAGGCGGTGACGACTGCGCTCTCTGTGATGGATAGGCCGGCCTCTTCGGTCGCAAAGGTGGGCGACGGCAGGGGAGAGGGAGTGTCGGTTTCGGGGGCCGGTTCGGTCTCGGTTGGCCTCAGCAGCACGGGGGTCGCTGTAAGAGGCGGGGTGGCAGAGGGCGTTGGAACGGGCAAGGCGGGCGACGTTGCTGCGGGGCTGGTGGCAGTCGGTTCGGTCAACGACGGCGATGCATCTTTGCCCGGTTGGGCCAGCCATCCTACCGTCGCAAGAGAAATGCAGGCGACCGCCAAGGCGAAAACGTATCCGCCAACCGAGCGGGGACGGAAGCGTAGCGCAGCCAACGCGCCCACGCCGAACAAGGTCGCCCAGGCCAGATGGACAAGGAAGACGAGAATGCCATACGGCCAGAGGTATTCCACGCCGCTGCCCAGCCCGAAGCCGCCTGCGCTGAGCGGCAAGAAGAGCTCGTAGGCCACCAGCACACTAGGCAGGTAGGGCTTTTCTTCGGAGCGGACGAAGGATAGATTCAGCAAAATGGCGCCAAAGGCCAGGATGATCAGATCGGGAATCCACAAGCGGCTATGTAGAAAGGCATGGGTGAGCGTGAGCGGCTCGAACAGGCGAGCAGCCAACCCCGACAATGCGCCGGTCAGGAAGACCAGCGCCGCGCTCACCAGCAGGCCAGCCAGGGTTTGCGCAAACAGTCGCGGCGTGCCGGTGACAGTAGCCAACGTAAGACCCACCCAGGGCGCCATGAGCGGGGCCAGCAGAATCCCAAAGAACAACAGGCCGTGCGAATCCAGCAGAAGGCCTAATCCCAAGATAGCACCGCATAGCAGGGAGAAGATGAAAAGTTCGAGGGTGGGGTAAGCGCGATGCGCCAGCGTGTCCAGCACGGCGGCGCGACCTTCAGCGTCTTTTGGGAAGAAGGTGCGGCGGGCGCGGCGCCGGCGGGCGCGAGAGGCGGGCGGGCGCACTGGCGGCCAGGGTTCTTCAGGCGGGGGGGGGGGCAAATTGGGGAAGTCCATGCTAGCGGCGCAAACTGGCAATGATACGCAGGGGTTTATCTAGCAAATCGAAGGCGGCGTGAATGTTTGGCACAAGCAAATCTGCACCGATGAGCGTCTCGATGGCTACGCCTTCAGGCGAAAGGACGCAGATGCCCAGCCCGGCGGTCTTGAGCATGGCGGCATCGTTGGCGCCCTGACCTACGGCCGCCACGCTCTCTGCTCCCAAACTGCGCACATATGCGGCTTTTTGCTCCGTCTCTTGCCCAGGTTGGATGCGGATGGCGGTGAGGCCAAGTTGCTGATCAATGACGGACTGCCGGCCGTGTGTATCGGCAGTGAGCAGGTGAACGGTCAGGCGGTCGCGCAGGGCGGCAATGCGTTTAGATACGCCCTCTATCAAGACGCCATCTATCGCCAGGGTGCCGTTCACATCCATGACCAGATGCTGGAGGCGCAGAGAGCCGCGCCCTGGGATAGTCAATTCAATCATGGGGATATTATAGTCCAACTGCCCAGCGTGGTAAAATCCCCCACACGATTATGATGACGCTTCCCTCTTTATCTACAATCTGCCTGGCTATGCCTGAAGATGGCCCGGCCATCTGTCGAATTGCGGCTCAGGCGGGCGTGTTCAACGCCGAAGAAGTACAATGTGTGGCTGAGATTTGGGAGGAATATGTGCGCCTGGGCATCGAAATCAGCGGCTACACTTTTTTCGTCGAAAAGCAAGGTCCAAAGGTGTTGGGCTTTGTCTGTGTGGGTCCTCGCTCCCTGACCGACCGCGTCTATGATTTATATTGGATTGTTGTACATCCTGGCGCTCAGCGTTTGGGCGTAGGGCGCAGACTGCTCAAACAGGCCGAAGAAACCGTGCGCCAGAAAAACGGGCGCATCCTGGTCATTGAGACCTCTGGCACGCCCAAATATGCCCCGGCGCGCGCCTTCTACCTGTCTATGGGCTATCGGCACGAAGCCACCCTGCGCGACTTGTATGCAGAAGGGGATGATTTGTGGATTTTTACCAAACGGCTCACGCTTCCCGACGCCCTTTCAACACAATGCGAATAGGCGTACCGAGAAAGCCATATTCCTCCCGAAAGCGGTTTTCGAGATAGCGCCGGTAACTGAAGTGCGCCAAACTGGGGTCGTTGACGTAAATCAAGAACGTCGGCGGGTCAGAGCGCACCTGCGTCCCGTAATACATCTTCAATTGCCGTCCTTTGAGTGAGGGCGCCGGGTGTGCGTCTTGCGCGTTTTGGATCAACTGGTTGATCTTGGAAGTGGTCAGGCGCGCCAGGCGTTCCTCCTGCACTTGCAGGGCCAGGGGGAGTACCTTGTCCACGCGTTGACCGGTCTTGGCCGAGATGAATAGCACCGGTACATAATCCATAAAATTCAATTCCCGGCGGATATGCTGCGTATATTCGTCCATCGTATATGTATTCTTCTCCACCGCATCCCACTTATTGACCAATACCACGCACGACTTCCACGCCTCCAGGATGAATCCGGCAATGTGCAGGTCTTGGGCGGTAATGCCTGCCACTGCATCCACCACCAACAAGGCTATATCGGCGCGTTCGATGGCCTTGAGCGCCCGCAGCACGCTATACTGTTCCACGCCATGCTCGATCTTGCCGCGCTTGCGGATGCCGGCCGTATCAATGAGCGTAATCTTGATGCCCTGGTACTCGATGTGCAAGTCTACTACATCGCGCGTTGTGCCGGGGATGGGGCTAACGATGGAACGTTCCACGCCTGCTAACTTGTTCAACAGGCTGGACTTGCCGGCGTTTGGCTTGCCGACGATGGCAATCTTGACCGCTTCATCCTCGTCCTCGGCCGGTTGAGGTGAAAACGAGGCGACCAAATCGTCCAGCAGGTCGCCTGTATCCGTCCCGTGCAGGGCAGAGATGGCGTAAGGCTGGCCCAGCCCTAATTCGTAGAACTCGCTCACGTTTTGACGGCGGGCTGCGCTTTCGCATTTGTTCACCACTAAGAAGATGGGCGGCCAGAACTTTCCGTCTGGCAGTTTCTTCTGGTAACGGCGCAAGATGTTTGCCACCTCGCGGTCGGGAGCGGTGACGCCTGCTTCACCATCGGTCAAAAAGAAGATTGCGTCTGCGTCCTGGATGGCTATCAGCGCCTGCTCCTTGATTTGCTCGATGAAATCGGCTGAGCCGACTGAAAGCGGCGTCTTACCCCCATGCGCTGGGTCTATGCCGCCGGTATCTACCACGTGAAAGACGATCCCATTCCACTCGGCTTCGGCTATCAAGCGGTCACGGGTGGTGCCGGGCGTCTCATCTACAATTGCCAGGCGTTCCCCCACCAGGCGGTTGAAGAGCGTGCTTTTTCCTACGTTGGGGCGCCCTACCAGGGCGAGAACGGGTTTGGGCATGTTCGTCCAATCTTGAGCAGGTTTCAACCCGCCCCGACCACCACTTCTACTTTGCCAGGCAGGATGGATTCGACCACGATATCGTCCAGGAGAATCTCCACTTTTGGCTCTAACTGATACGTGCCAACCGCCAGTCCGCTCACATCAATCAGCACGCGAATATCTTGAGGAGAGAGTTTATCGAGCAGCGGCAACGGGCCCGAAAGGATGACATCCACGCTGGCCGGGGCAATGTGAATATTCTGCCTAGCCGTCAACCCGATAACCTGGATTTCCTGATTTGAAAGCGTCAGACTGCTTTGAATGGGCGCTACCCCTACCTGCACCAGCACCGATTGTTCCCCCACCAGCGAGAGCCCTTGCGGCAGAGATAGTCCCAGGCGGGTGGACAGGTCTTCTTGGGCATTTTCCAGGTCGAGCGGCTGGGTTTCCAGCGCGCCCGGCAGAGCATTTACCAGCGCCGGGTCGGCCGAATAGACTGTCACCACCGGTGGGAAGACGGAGATGTTTGTCAGCCGATAGCCGCTGGCGACTTGCCCGCGCACCACCACTTTGACGGCCAGGTCGCGGTAGCCGCCTTGTTGGCTGATGGGCAATTGCAGGAGCGCCTGGTCCGGATTCAAGCCCACCCCGTTGAGCGCCCGATTGTTTGAGTCGAGCGCCTGCACCGGCAGCGATTGTTCTATGCTCTCGCGGACGCCTGCAATGTTGACCGATACGCGCAGGCGGACTACTTGTTCGACGAGCGACTGCGGGCCAGAAATAATGACCTCCTGCGGCGTCAGGCGGGCTTCACCCGCTTGATAGCCGATGGCTGGCTCTCCAGACAGGCTCAGGTCGAGAGGCAAGATGCGAGAGGCTAGCGGCTCCAGGGTCACGGTAGCCGTTTCGGGTGTCGCCGATACGATGCGCACCGGACGGATGGGTATTTGCACTTGAATAGCCAGGTTGTGCTGTCCGGCGCTCAACCCCGATAAATCCAAAATAGCGCGCATTTCCGTCTCACGGTTCGTGAGTTGTTCCCATACCGAGCGAGGCGCGCGCAGCGTCAGTTCGACTTGCTTGGGATAGTCGCCGGTCAGGACCAGGCTGGGGTCTTGGCCGATAATTTCCAATGGGATGGGATGAGGGTACGAACGCACCTCGTCTGGGTCGGCGGCGGTCACAGCCGCTACCCACACCGCCAGCGCCATCAGGAAGGCCCAAACAAAAGTACGCAAGTTGACGCCCAACCAGCGTATCATGGTTCACCTTCCTTGCGCAAGAACAGGTAAGGAAAAAATTTTTGCAGCCAAGATGGCTTTTCCAGGTTGCCATTAGGGTGGAAGAAAGCGGTCAAGATGTTTTCGAGGCGCTCTGGGTCCAGGCGACGGATCATGCGGCCTGAATGCGCGATCGAAATCGAGCCGGTTTGCTCGGAAACCACCACAGCCACCGCATCGCTGACCTCGGAGATGCCCAGGGCGGCGCGGTGACGCAGCCCCATTTGACGTTCGGGCGAACGGGCCAGGATGCCGCTGGCCGAAAGAGGCATGACACAAGCGGCTGCCGAGATGAGCATTCCCCGCGGCGATTGCAGGCCTGAAATGATGACAGCGCCATCGTGCAAAGGAGTGTTGGGGTAGAAGATTTGCAGCAGCAATTCCGGCGTCACTTTGGCGTTCAGGCGCACCCCTGTATCGTTGTATTCGTCCAAACTGTCTAGCCTTTGGACGACAATAAGCGCGCCGTGCTGACGGGCAGACAGGCGGGCGCAGGCGCTGACAATCGCACGAATCACCTGTTGAGCCTCTAGGCTGGCTGTTTTGCTACCCGACGAAATGAACATGCCAGCCCGCCCCAGCCGTTCCAGTCCACGCCGGATTTCTGGCGCAAAAATGACCGGAATGGCCAACACCAGCGCCGGCAGCGTACTTTGAATCAGCCAGGAGAAGGCCGGCAGTTCCACCAGGCTGGTCAGCAGAGCCAACAGGACGATGAGGAATAATACCCCTCTCAACAATACCAGCGCCTGTGTATCCCGCAAGAAATAGAGCAGGATGAAGAAAATCAATGTAACCAGCAGAATGTCTATGACACTCAGCCAGTTCAGACGCTGGAAAATAAAGAGTAAATCGTTGAGGAAATCCGTCACGGGTAAATCCGCACAGAGCGCCGAGAACGCAGAGAAGGCATCTGCGCAAACTTTGCGCTCTCAGCGGGATGACTAAATTGGCCGCAAGACGCGGTCGGCGCGCAACTGTTTGAACATCAGGCTGGCGCCTGGCGCGCCAGATTCCCTGGCTGCATCTTGCCAGGCCTGGATGCCCAGGCTATCGGGGGTGCGCTTTTCATAGCCCAGGTTCTTCCAGGCGCTATCCAGGTTGGCCAACGCAGGGAAGGGGAAGACCAAAGACGCCTCGCATTGTAAATCTTGTGAAGCGCGTTCTACCTCGTTCAACAAAGCCTGGAGGGCTTTTTCATTGGTATGCTCAGGTTCGATATACAGGTCAGTGGTGCGCGCTACCAGGTTTTCCACTTGCCAGCCTGCTAGTCCGACCACTTGATCGTTCATTTTCAACAGCAGGAAAGCCTTGTCGCCAAAGGCTTCCATTGCATCGTCGGCTGTCATTTTTTTCTGGCCCTGACTCAAGCGCGTGATCAGGTCGGCGATGACCTGCGAATCGCGCGGCCGGCCGCGTTGCACCGTGTAATCGCCAGGCGGTGCCTCTTTCTTCGGGATGGTTGGCAAGGTTTCAGAAGTGGGAAAAATCTGCTTCCAAGCCGTGGTCACTTGTTTCCATAAGTCGTTGTAAGAACCGATATTGCGGATGACCACATGAGCGCGCTCAATCTTCTCGCTTTGCGCTCCCTGGGCATGGATGCGCTCCAGGGCTTCCTCCTGACTCAAATTGCGTTTGCGCACCAATCGTTCCACTTGCACCTGTTCGGGCGCATAAGTGACCCACAAACTGTCACACATGGCTGCCAGGTCGCTTTCTAGCAGTTTGATGGCCTCGATTACAACCACCTTTTGCCCGGCGCGTTGGATCAGGATGTTGGTCGCCTGGGTGACGAGCGGATGAACAATCGCCTCTAATTTTGCCATGGCCTCCTTGTCGCGAAAGACCAACCCGCCTAACTTGGCGCGGTCAATCTGTCCGTCTGTGCCTACAACCCACTTGCCAAACGTTTCGACCACCAACGGATAGCCCGGCGCGCCTTTGGCTATGGCGCGATGCGCCAGGGCGTCCGCATCAATGGTATACGCGCCAAGGTGTTCCAACATCCTGCGGACGACGCTCTTGCCGGTGGCAATGTTACCTGTCAGGCCGATGATGTACTTTCCAGGCCAGTGACTCACGCCGCCTCCTAAGTAAAAAATCTACATGTCTATTTTACTGTCTTTTCTTGAATTTTGTGATGATTAGCAGCGCAAACTTGCCAAGTTGCGCTACAATCGCTCCATGCTCACCCTCGACCTGGAACATCTACAAGCGCATCGTGCGCGCACTTTTAACTTGCCGCCGTTTCATAAACTTTCGACCCCCTCCCAGGCATTGGAGTTCGTCCAGGCGCGCGGCTTCATTTACTTCTGGCCCATCAAGGGGGTGGACTTTCCCAGTTTGTGGGTGGCCGTAGCGGGTGACCGTCCGGTTGCTGATGCGCACGATGACCCCGGTCACATCACCTGGCGCTGGAAGGATGACGCTCTCGGCAAGAGAATCTGGTACTATGCCAAGATATTGCGCCGCAAGGCTACCCTCATCTCGTTAGAGATGGCGCCTTACTTCTACGCGCTCTCAGAAAATTACGGTTCGCCCGAAGAAGATTATTTGATTGCGTATCAGGAAGGTCGCCTGCCGCAATCTGCCAAGCAGGTCTATGAGGCCATCTTGGAAAATGGCCCGCTCAACAGTGTGGATTTGCGCCGCGCTGCCCGCCTTGCCAATGCCAGAGACTCTGAATTCAACAGGGCGCTCGAACTCTTGCAAGCCGATTTCAAAATTCTACCGGTCGGCGTGGCGCAAGCCGGCTCCTGGAACTATGCCTTTATTTACGAATTGACCAGCCGCCATTATCCCGATCTGCCCGAGCAAGCGCGGATCATCCCTGAAGCCCAGGCGCGGATGCAAATACTTGAGCGCTACTTCGACTCGGTTGGCGCAGCGCAATTACGCGATGTCGTCAGGCTCTTCAACTGGCCGAAAAGTTTGGTCGAGCGGACGGTCCACAAAATGTGGGAGAACGGCAAGATTGTCCAAACCGTTCATCCCACCCGCGCCGGAGAGTGGCTGGCGCTGCATGAACTATCGAGACCGCCATCAGGCAACCCCGCTCATTGCGCCTGAAGCGCGCGTTCCATGAGAGATTGGATTTCAAGGGGGATACCAGGCAAGCATAATGTTCCCCCCTCCCCATTACGCTTGCCAGATGCGCTACACGTGGCTAGGCCTCATATTCGCCCGCTTCCTCTTCTACGGTCATGACCGGTTCCTCAGCCGGTTTGCGATCCAGGAATTGCAAGGCTAATGCGACGACTTTGGTGTAATATTTGACTTCCCCTTTGTCTTCTACGCGGTCGGTTTTCAATCGCCCTTCCACATACACCAGGCTGCCTTTCCTGAGATATTCCTGGCAAACTTCTCCCAACCGTCCCCAGGCCTCGATGTTGACCCATTCGGTGTATTCTTTGGCTTCGCCCTGCGATTTCCAGCGCTGGGTAATGGCGATGCTGAAATGCGTCACCTTTTTGCCCGTAGGCGTAAAGCGGCTTTCTGGATCTTTTCCCAAATAGCCAATCAGTTGAACACGGTTGAGAGCAGGCATTTTTATTCCTCCTTTGAAGAGAATCGGATACGATATTAACAGTGTAGACCGATTGTTCGATTTGTCAAGTAGGAATTCATGGGGATTGGAAGGGCCGTTACCGCCGTTATCCTCTGTTTACATTTTGTCGTGGATTCATGTTATACTTTAATATATCCTGGATCTTTGGGATGGAGAGTCTTTCTAAGCCTTTCTAAGGGGGCTCTTGATGAGCTGTCTTTGAATCCCTAGCTATCCTTTCGCTTAGGTCCATTGCGCGGCTGCACAGGAAAGCCGTTACCGGGAGAAGGGCGCTTGTATGCAGCGGCATTGACTTGTATCGGTAAGGTTACGTTGCTCTCTCCTTTATAGGTTGGCCGTAAGAGATGCCAACGTCGTAGTTGGAATAACGCCCTTCGTACAAGAATTGGGTCATGTTGTTCGGTCTTTTGGAACAAGTATGAAAGGAGGCAGCCTTGCAAGGATAATGCAACAGTAAACACCCCTCATACTACCCTATCTAACTGCCCTATCAAAGGAGAAAAACATGTCTGCCGAATTTGTGAACGCAGAAAATCTCTCGAAAGAACTCCTCAAGGAGATTTTTGACGCTGCTTATATGACGACATCGCTGGATAAGGATGGTGATATAGTCATTCGTGATCAATGCAATTGCATCGTAATCCCTGACAAAGAAAAACGTCGGATTTGGCTATTGGTGCAATATGCCTTCAAACCCGCCACTAACGAGGCGCAAAAAATGAAATGTGTCAACAGTATCAACACTGACTACATCATGGTGCGGGCAATTGCTCTCAACAACATATTACGGTTTTCTTACGATGTCATTTTAGATGGCGATGGTATCACTCCCAAATCATTGGTGATGTTGATCAAACGCTTTTGCTCTATTCCTTTGGCCGCTGTGCAAGACTATGGAAGAGACATAGTCGAATAACTGTTGGAAACGTCCCAAAGTGTTGCTTTCGGCTTTGGGACGTTTTTGCGCGAGAGGCGGCTGACTCCTAAATCCACTTCAAGATGCCCATGAAGACCACCAGGCAAAGGATGTCGAAGACCCAGATGCTGCCTACCGTCCACACCTTTTGCTTGTAAGACTTCATGTCGAAAACCCAAAAGGCGACCACAAAAAATGTCAGGTAGCCTAAGAGGAAAATCAGCCACGGTGCGCTGCGGTTCCACCATGGCCAATCCCAGGTCAACGCCCCAACCGCATTGAGCAGATATTCGACAAAGACACAGAAGGCCGAACCGGCAACAGCCACAAACCAACGGTTTGGAACACCCAGGATTTTGTCTTGCTTGTCAGGCAGTAGCATCTTGCTCCAAATGACGCCGCTGACTGCAAACATAAACATGATCTCGATGTTCAACCCTACCAGGATCAGGTAAGCGGTGTTTCCTGGCGCGCCCCACACCGGGGCGTAGCCGGTGAAACGCAATACCAACCCATTCCAAATTTCGTTGAACCAGTCCATGCCCCAGAAGGCCAGGCCGGCTAATATCTGATTCCAGTTGCGCTTTTCGGCCTCTACAGTGTAGACGTAGAAGACGAACGCCAGGAGAGGAATGACGTACCATTGGAATTGGCTGCCATCCCGCAGAATAGAGAGGGCTTGCAAAGCAGATTCAGACATGGTTTCCTCCATAAGAAAGTAGGAATGTAGTAGAATGCGTCTCGAAAGGTTTTCGAGAGGCCCTGACTTTTGTTCAACCTTAGAGAGGTTGTTGATACGAACAGTTAAAAGCGCGCAAACTGGTCGAGCATTTCATTCCATGCGGGCGGCGCCTTCTCTTTTTGTGTGTAAGTAACATGTTCCAGGAACGGCGTTGCGCCCCATTTTTTCTTGAAGAAAGCTACACCTGCGTCTATGCCCAGCCCCAGATTGACATAGCGCTTGCCTTCTGTTTGGGCGTGTTCGATGATATGCGCAAGAAGCAGGTCTGAAACGCCCGGCAGACTGTATTTGCGCGCGCGAAAGTTGAACATATAGAAAGCATATCCCCGCGCGCCAAACTCCGCAATGTCGAAAGCCGCCAGAGTGCCTTCAGGTGTGCGCGCCTCGAAGACCAGGGCGCTTTTGCACCTGGCGTATTCGCCCACGCGCTGGAAGATGAAACGCTCCGCCGCGTCCAGATGGTGAACGCGCAAGAACTCATCCACCAGCCGCTGATGCTCCCGCCCAAATGTTCCCATTTCAATCGTCACTTCCCGCCGTGCGCGTGCCAGCATATTGCGCGTCTTTTTGGAGACGTGCAAATTCGACAAATCGAGGCGGAAATATTGATCCGTCGCAGACGGGGAGCAATTTGCGGGGGGATGAAGAAGCGGCGGCGACAGCAAGGAGACGTGAGACGCTTCGAACCGCTCCCTGGCCTGCTCCAGACCATCCAGCATGTTCCCCGCCTCGAAGTCTCCCGTCAAAGGATAGCCGACGAAGACCAGATTCCGCTCCGCCAAATGCGCCACATACTCACCCAAAAGGAATGGCTCGGTGCGCGAAATGGCCGTGACGTAATGCGGCAGATGCTCTGGGATGTAAGCATGTTCAACAATGTAGGCTTGCTCGGCGCCGGTAATCATGCCGTGACCTGTGTAACGGCATAGCCGTCTTGCCGCAATAGTTGACTGACGCCGGGCACGTGCGGAAAGCCGATGAAAACCAGCGCCGCTTCCCGTTCGATGACCGGCTTCATACGTTCAAACAAGATGCGGTCACGGGCGCCGACCACCATCGGACCGCGCGTAGCAAATCGGGCGGTCAGTTCTAACATTCTATCCAGGTCGCCTTCCAAGAAGGTTTTCACATATTCAGCCTGGTAAATGCCCCAGTTTTGGACATCGTTCATTTGCCGCGTAATGCGTTCCAGGGGGATATTATCCAGCACGGCAAGTTGTTCCTCCAGCGTCTCGAGGAACAGCACCTGCTTACCAAGTTTGCGCGCAATCTGATAGCCTTCCAGGTCTACCGAATACTTCCAGCCCAGGTAGGTTTGCCAAATGGAAAAAAAGGCTGCCCACGGACGCACTCCGCGCGTAAAAGAGTCAAAGTAAACCGGACGGCGTTCGACCAGGGAGAACAGCCAACCATCGCCTTGACCGTCCAGCCGTTCACGAAGCAGCCGGTCAATTGTTTGGATGGCTTCGGGCGTGACATCATCCACGAAGGTAGGCACTCCCTCCCCTTGCCGCCCATATTCAGCAATGCGTTTTGAGCTCTCTTCGTCCAATGGGCCCTCGAACAGCGCGGTTGTAGCGGCCTGCATCAAGCGCGTAAGCGGGCGTCGAAAACTGTAAGGGAAAAAGTGCGCCGTGCCGATCAGATGGGAAGCTCCCCCGTCCTTTTCGACGCGCCAGACCATGCGCAAGGTTTTTTCGGTTAACCGGGAAAACAGTTTCATGGGTTGAGTGGGCAGGGCTTTCGTCATAGTTTCATGTCCAAGAGCAAATCGAGCATGGAGGGCTGTTTTTGCGCCCCAAAGTAGCACTCACAGAATTCGTATTTCAGGAAGGGCACGCCACCCCATTTGGTCTTGAAGCGCTGGATGCCGGGGTTGACTCCCAGACCAAGATTGATTTCGGTCTTATTTCGCAGACGTGCGCTGGCCAGCATATCTGAAAACAGCAGGTCAGAAGCATGGGGAACATAGCGCTTTTTTGAGTGGCACCCCAGCACGTAGGTATCGAATTTTTCTGCTGCGCACTCGACCACAAAGAAGGCAATCAGCCGTCCATGCGCATCGCGCGCCTCCAGCACCTGCGCGCTTTTGCAGCCCGAAACATAGGCCGGCATGGCGCGATAGAGTTCCGCAATCATTGGAGGAAGCGTCTCCCGGCGCATCAGTTCATCTACCAGAGATTGATGTTCACGCGTGAAGGCCTGACTTTGTATGACGGTCAATGAACGGGCGGCCTGTCTCACTTCTCGCTCTAGCGCCGAGCGGGTTTTTGCCTCGGTCAGATTGAGGCGGTAATACCAGTCGCTTTGGCGCGTCCGACAGGAGCGCGCGAGAGAGGGGGGAATTTCTGGGCCGATGAACCAAAGGTAATCGGGGCGGTGCAGTTCAAGGGCGCGCGCAACACGCTGGTCGCACTGCGCCGCGTCGAAGGGCGTCTCAAGAGGATAGCCGACAAAGATAACCCAATTGTCTTTAGCAAAGCCAAGATAATCTTCGATGAGAAAGGGCTCAGCCTGCGAAATGGTCGTCATCAGCGCAGGGATATGTTCTGGCACATAAGCATGTGTCAGCGCATATAGTTCGCCGGCGAAGGCATTGGCTGGACGGAGATCTGTGTACATACGCCGCGTTGTTTTGGCTAGGGAGAAAAGGGTATTTTCATAATAACATAATTTGATTGGATTAGGGAGTGACTTGGGCTTTTTGGTCTCTGTGTTACCTGTAGAAACCGTAGGGCCATAGAGTAAAATATTGGCGCTGATTTCTATACTAAACTAAGGAGAAAAATCATGCCTACTCCCCCCGCTCCGCGCTGGGACTTGTCGAACGTCTATCCCTCGCTTGAATCTCCCGAATTCCAGCAGGCTGTCTCTCTCTTTCAGACCCAAGTGGCTGATTTGGGCGATTATTTTGCCAAAGTTGTCCAAAAAACTGACCTCAACGCTTCGCCTGAGCGATTGGCTTCCATCTTGGGGGAATTGGTCGAGCGCTTCAACGCCATCTACACCTTGTCTGGTACGCTTGAGCCATATATCTACTCCTTCGTCAGTACCGATTCACACAACAAAGTCGCGGCGCGCAAACTGTCTGAATACGAGCAACTTAAACTTCCGTTGCAAAACCTTGTTGTACAGTGGAAAGTCTGGTTAGGGAAGATTTCCCCTCATCTAGGAGCGGCAGTGGAGAAACACCCCGTAGCCAAAGCCCATGCTTTCATGCTTCAGGAAGCCGCTGAACAAAGTCAATATCTGATGAGCGAAGAAGAAGAGGCGCTCGCCGCTGAACTCAGCCTGAGCGGTGGGAACGCTTGGGAGAAACTTCAGGGGACGGTTACCTCGCAACTGAGCGTAAATTTCGAACTGGACGGGCAGATAGAGAAGTTGCCCATGCCAGCCTTGATCAACTTGCGTACCCATCCTGATGAATCCGTTCGTCATCGTGCCTATGAAGCCGAGAGTCGGGCTTGGGCCTCGGTGCAGGAGACCCTGGCGGCCTGCTTGAACGGCGTCAAGGGCGAGACGCTCACGCTCAACAAACGCCGCGGGCGAGAAGACGCGCTCCACCCTGCGCTCGATGCTGCTCGCATTGACCGTCATACCTTGAACGCTATGCTGGATGCAATGCAGGCTTCCTTCCCCTTGTTCCGTAAGTATTTCAATCACAAAGCCAAACTGCTTGGCAAATCTAAACTAGCCTGGTGGGACCTGTTTGCGCCGGTTGGCAAAGTGGACAAAACTTACTCCTTTGAGGAAGCCCGCGATTTTATCCTCGAACAGTTTGAAACCTTTTCCCCTGCATTACGCGCTTTTGCAGAACGGGCCTTTGAACGCCGCTGGATAGATGCTGAAATGCGTGACGGCAAACGCGGAGGCGGCTTTTGTATGGAAATCCAGGGGACAAAAGAAAGTCGTATCCTGGTCAACTTCGATGGCTCTCAAGATCAACTTTCGACGATTGCTCACGAACTTGGGCATGCTTTTCACAATGAGTGCGTTTATCAATTTGGCAAGACGCCCTTGCAACAATTGACGCCCATGACGCTGGCCGAAACTGCTTCCACTTTTTGTGAAACCATCGTCAGCGAAGCAATATTGGCGCAGGCCAGCGACCCGCAAGAGGAACTGGCAATCCTCGAAGGTCAACTCAATGGCGCCTCGCAGGTAATCGTGGATATTTACTCCCGCTTTCTGTTTGAGCAGGAAGTGTTCGAGCGCCGTGCGCAGGCAGAACTTTCTGCCGAGGAAATTTGCGAAATCATGGAACGTGCACAAAAGGCTACGTATGGGGAGGGCCTGGACGAACGTTACCTGCAAAAATATATGTGGACCTGGAAGCCGCATTATTATTCGGTGGGCTTGCCGTTCTACAACTTCCCCTATGCCTTTGGCCTGCTGTTTGGCGCTGGTTTATATGCCATTTATCGTCAGCGCGGGGCGGCATTTATCCCTGATTATCAGGCGCTATTGGCCTCTACCGGCGAGGCCTCGGCTGCTGATTTGGCTGCTCGCTTTGGCATTGATATCCGCTCACGCAGATTTTGGGAAGATAGTATTGCTATTTTTGGCGAGCGTGTAGAACGTTACTGTCAACTCTAGCCTGACAAGGCAATCTTTTCCAGCGCCTCTCCCAGGCGCTGGATTTCTTCTAGCGTGTTGTAATGTACCGCGCCTACACGCACCATGCCTCCGCTTTCCTCTACGCCCAATCGTTCGGTAACGTTGATGGCGTAGTAGTTGCCGTCCCAAACATAGATGCCTTGCTGGGCCAGTTGCTCGGCCACCAGGCGTGGAGGAAGATCCTTCAGGCGGAAGGCAAAGGTAGGCACTCGGTCATCCAGACGGCGGGCATCGGCGAGGCCAAACAGCCTTAGTCCGGGAACAGATTGCAGCGTAGAAAGAAGCGCTCTTCCCAGTTCGAATTCATAGGCGCGGATGGCGATGAGCGCCTTTTTGAGCTCCATTCGCCGGCCTTGGTAGCCGTTTTCAGCCAGGCTATCAGCATATCGGTTGCCAAACTCTTTGCCCAGCCATTCGAAGTATTCAATGGCCCCTAAGACGCCAGCGATGCCCTCGTGGTTTTGGGTGCCGGTCTCGAACTTACCTGGCAGGCGATTGGAGGCCGGGCGCACCTTGTAGGCAAACAGATTTTCCAGCAGGTCGCGCCGACCGTATAAAATGCCAGCGTGTGGGCCAAAGAATTTGTAACTGGACGCCACTAAGAAATCACATCCGATTCTTTGAACATCTATTGGGCCATGGGGGGCGTACTGCACCGCATCTACGTAGACCAATGCGCCGGCTTCGTGTGCCATGCGGGTGATTTTTGCCACCGGATTGATGGTGCCGAGCGCATTAGAAGCATAGCCTACAGCCAGCAGGCGCGGTTTGCGCTCTAGGGCTTTTTGCAGGTCGCTCAGGTTGAGGGTGCCGTCTTCTACGTCGAAATCCACCCAATTGACCTTGACATCATGGTCTTGCGCCGCCAGCGTCCAGGGGGTAACATTGGCATCATGATCCAGGCGGGTGACGATGATTTCGTCTCCTGGTTGCCAGTTCCTCGAGAGGGAACGGCTGATATGCAACGTGAGGCTGGTCATATTGTTGCCGAAGATGATTTCTTCTGGACTGGCGGCGTTATAGAAATCAGCCATGGCAGCATGAGCGGCTTCCAGGATGGCATCGGAGGCAATGCTAGTGGCAAAGGCGCCCTCGTGATTGGCATTACATTCCAGCAAATAACGCGTCATGCGCTCGAGCGATTGACGGGCGATTTGGGTTCCGCCGGGGTTGTCAAAAAATATTGCCGGCCGGTCGAGGGAGGGGAACTGTTGACGAATGATGGCAGGGTCGAGGGGCATGTTTGGCCTCTATGAGGAACGCAATTTCAGGCAGTCGGTTTTTCGCCAAATAGAATGACGACTAAATGTTGATTCAAGAAACGCGGCGTGTCGCCGGCCCCTTCGGATACCACTTGTCCAAGCGTATATCCACCGGCCACGGGAATTTCTTCTCCCAGGATGTCTTGCACGGCTCTAATCTCAGCACCAGGGGTGGCCTTGAGCAGCATTTGCCAGGCAATATCTACCAATACCAGGGCCAGGATGGGTTTGGCGCCTTCCAGGGCGCGCAAGGCTTGTTGAGCTGCAGTTTGGGCAGCCTTTTGACAGGCAGAACGGCTGCCTACCATCAAGAAAGCGTCCACGCCGTCGCGAACAGGCGCATTCATGCGAAAACTGCCGTCGGCCTCTACGCGAATCGGGGCGCGGATGACCAACTCGTCGCCTTGCTCCATTCCCAGCGGGTATAGGCGCGCCATGTGACTCAAGGGAGGAAAGCCCCATTCACGCGCCGGGTAGCCCAATAGTTCAGCATAGGTTTCAGAGGATGGACGGGCGTCTAGGGTGCGCAGCCAAAAACCGCGTGAGCGGGTGACGCGCATCTGGCTACCGATCGGATTCCAGCCATGCGCATAACCGATGCCTATTTGGGTTTTGCTGCTCATCGTCACGGCTGCAATGGCGCCGCTACCGGTCTGGTTGCTTGCAATTTGGAAGGTGTTACCGGTGTGCAAATCGCCCGAAGAAAGCCCTCCTAGCGTTTGATAAGGCTGCCCGCTCATAGCCTGGCAAAATTGTTCTGCATCTCCATTGAAGCCATCTGCGAAGAAGAGGATATGCCGTGCGTTATCTCCGCCGGCGAGCATTCCCAATTGAGCGGCTGTTTCACGGCTGCTCTGGGCGTATCCGGGCAGCCAATGGGTATGCGCTTCGATGTCATCGCCTCCCAGAATACAGACAACGACTGCGTGAGGGAGTGAGCCTGCTGCGGTCAAGCCGGCTGGCGAACTAAATCCAATCACCGGCACCTCGCCGAGCAGGGCACCAATACCGCTGGCAATATCACGCGGTTGGTATTGCTGAGAAGCAATCACAATTCCCAGCCCAGGCTGGGCGGGGCTGAATTTGTTCAATGCCTGGTGAATGGCTTGCAAACTGGCTTCACGGCCATCCAGGGCCTTGGCCCAACCAACGACAGCGTTTAGAGTCATGGAAAACTATTCCTCTGCTATGGGTATCGTGAAATGGAATGTCGTTCCCTCGCGTAATTTGCTTTCGAACCAGATGCGGCCTGCCTGCATTTCGACCAGGCTTTTGGTGATATTCAAACCCAGGCCGGTGCCAGGCGCTTTGCGGGCCGATTCGTCCTCCGAGCGGAAGAATTTGGTGAAAATTTTCTTTTGATCTTCCAGGCTAATGCCAATTCCATTGTCCTTGACCCATACATGCACGACTTTTGATGCGCCAGCCGCGTCCCAACGATTGGGTGTGGCCTCAGCCCCAATGGTGATTTGGCCGCCTTCTGGCGTGTACTTGTTCGCATTACTCACCAGGTTGGTGAGTATTTGAATAACACGTGTGCGATCTGCCCAGATTTTGGGAAGCGCTTCTGGTACTTGAAGTTGTAAGGTTTGCTTGCGGTCTTCAACTTGGCGGTGCGTAGAGCGGGTAACTTCTTCAATGACCTCAGCAACGTCCACCGCTTTGAAATCCAGTCGCAGACGCCCGGCCTCGATTTTGGAATTATCGTTCAAATCGGACACCAAAGTTGACATGCGCTCCACATTGGCGCGGATTGTGTTCAGAAAGTTCGCCTGCATTTCGTTGATGGGGCCAACCTTGCCTCCTGCAAGCAATTCGGTGTAGCCCTTGATGGAAGTCATTGGGTTCTTCAATTCGTGCGCTACAAAAGAAACAAATTCACTTTTGGCTTCATTGGCGCGCTGGATTTCCTGGTACAGTTGAGCATTTGCAATGGCAATTGCAGCGTGGTCGCTTAGGCGGTTGAGGAAGGCAATGTCTTGCTGAGAATCATAGACGCTTTCCAAGAAAATCAAGCCAACGACTGTGGCTTCACGGCGTAGAGGAATGGCAATTTGGGTGTGGGCGCCGGGCAAAATGCAATTGCCTCCTTGCTCTGTCAGGGAAACTTGATAAGGTTGTGAAGTTTCTACAGCGTTTTTCATAGCCGGCATTTCGACGTAGGGAAATTTTCCATCGGGAAATTGTTTCGAGAGGTCGCCATAACCTTGTTCAGCCATGACACTCAGATTTTCTTTGTCTAGTATGCCGATCAAGCCAGCCTCTGCCTTGGATTGTCGCATGGCCCATTCGAGCGTAATACGCATGGCGCGGTCTATTTCGAGGCTGGCATTCAGTTCACGGTCAATGCGCTGTAATACAGAAAGTTCCTCTACGCGCGCAGCCAGTTCTTGATCTGTGAGGGTGTGCAAACGCGCGTTTTCGATGGCTACTGCCGCTTGACCTGCAAAGGCCGAAAGCAGTGTCTGGTCATCTTCCACAAAAGGCAGGCCGTCTTTACGGTTGATAACCTCAAGAACGCCAATGACTTGGTCTTTGAACATCAATGGCACTGCCAGCAAGGATTTGCTGGTAAAACCGGTCTGTGCATCGGGCTCATTGAAGTGCGCTGTCGAAGACTGCGCATGGTTTTCGACAACTGCTGTACGTAATTTGGCTGCACGGCCAACGATGCCGGCGCCGGCTGGAATGCGCTGGCCTACCAGCTCTGCCGAGGCAGGCGGGCCGGCCGTAACTTTGAAAACCAAATCACCCGTTTGCTCGTCCACCAGGAATAAACTACCTGCTTCACAGTTGAGAATGCTGACAGCGTTCTCCAGGATATTTTTCAATAGCGGTTCAAGTTCCAGGGTGGAGGTCAACTGACGTGTCAAGTCGTTCAGGGTAGATAACTGATAAGCGCGCTGTTGCGTTTCTTGCAGCAAGCGCGACTTCACAATGGCGCCGGCCGTTTGGTCTGCAATAGCCTGCAAAAGGCCAAGTTGGGCGCGCGAGTAGGTGATGTTAGGCTCGCGGCTGCCAACCGTCAGAGCGCCAATGGTTTCAGCGCCGGCGTTCAGGGGGACGCCCATCCAGGCATATACATCGTGCAACGCAGGGGTGACATTTCGCGCCTGGCACTCGCGCAAATAATCCTGGGTCAGAATCGGACGTCCTTTTTCGCATACTTCTTGTCCCAGACCGTATTTGGGCGGCAGGGGAACATTTTCTCGTTCTGACAGGCGGTCATGGTTTTCGACACAAAAGGCGTAATAGAAATAATTTCCGGTCTTGTGCAAGAGCGTGACATGGAAGTCGGTAGCAGGAATAATTTGCCCGGTTTGCGCAAAGATCAACTCCATCACGTCATCGAAGGTCAACGTAATATTGACGCCTTGAGAGACGCGGGTCAGGGCGTTCATTTCCTGAATGCGGCGCTCAAGGTTGGCAACGGTTTGCACACGTCCAATTGCTACTGAAGACTGGTCAGCCAGATTTTGGAGAAATGCCAGGTCTTGAGGTGTATATGGCTGTCCTGAAAGACGCGGCCCCAAAGCCAGCCAACCGCTCACCTCGCGCTCACCGGGTAGTGCCAGGAACAATCGTGCGCCGAGCAGCCTGAGACGGCTCTCTTCGGGCCTCAGGCTGGCAGGCAAATTGCTATCATCTAAATAGAGAGGAATGCGTTCTCTTAGAAAATATTGGGCCAGAGGGCTGCCCACTGCAAAACGGACATCACTGCTAGGACGGCCATCCTCGTCGGCCATGCTCACATACTGATCATTCATCGCATCGAGAATGTAAATGTGAACATATTGAGGAGAAAGGGTATCCAGAATATGACGGCGCAACAGCCGCCCAATACTTTCCAAGTCCAGTGCGTTGGTCAGGTCATGGCTGAAGTTCCGTAGTCTTTCTTCATAGACTTTCTGTCCGCGGAAGAAGGTACTGTTGATGGTCTTTTCCAGCCAAATACGCAAAGGCTCCAGCACAATGGCCAAGAGAAAAATGATACTCCCAATCAGCCATGGGCTTTCGGATGGAATGACGCTAGTGAAAATCAAGCCGATGCCGCTCACCATTGCGGCATAACCGCCTACAGCCAAAACAGTCAGGCTGGTATATACCAATCCTTGCCGCAACCAGAGATCTGTCCGCACCAGGCGATAACGCAAAATGGTATACCCAATGGTCAGCGGGAAAAGGATAAGGGTAAGGAACAGGTAAGGAGAGAATTTGACCAGGTTGAAAGGAAAGAGAACAGACCAGACCGCTATGGGGCCAAGCGAGAGGACCAGCCCAATTAACACCATGCGCGCTTGACTCTTGACCACCGGCGATGGCACAAAAAAGGCGCGGTGAATGGTCACGCTTGTATGGAATAGAATGGCAAAAGCGTTGAAAAAATAAGAAGTATACCAGGCTGCAAAATAGGCCCTAGGCTGCTCCAAGTTGAGCATGGTTATATGGGAATAGCCAGCCAGTACGATGGCAATCAAGTAACCGCCCCAGCGCAGATAAGGCCGCCCCACGACGGCGCGCGCTTCCTGTGGGAAGGACAAGGTCAAATCAATGAGCGCCCCCCCCGCTAAGGGCAAGGCCAAAGCCCAGTAGTAAGAAAAACGATGTGAGGTATACAGGTCAAAAAAGGTGCCCGTTACAATGGCCAGCGAGGAGGCAAATAACGTAAACCCACGGCCTGCCGGTTCAGTGCGACGTAATCCAAAAATCCACCAACTGAGCGCAAAGAAGGCTACACTGATTACTGAAGGAATCACCAAATAGGCTATCAAATCCGCTTGGGGGAAGCGCTGCAACTCGATTTGATACGTGACTGTCTTGCCCTCTACAGTGCGGACGACGACCGGCACGGTCTCACCGGGGTAGAAGCCTGCCAGGGTTTGCCGCATATCTTCTGCATTGTGGATTTCCCGGTCGGCAATTGAAATCAATTGATCGCCGTGCTGGATGCCCTGGTCGTATAACGGCCATTTTGTGCCTTCAGCGCTTGGACCGCCGCCATTCATCACCATGGTCGGCTCGAAAAATGCCCCCACAAAGGGATTTTGCAGCCAGTTCCATGCCAGGTATAAAGACACAAGAAAAATGACAATAGCGCTGCTTTGGTAAAGAAATACAATCATTTGCAGCAGGCGGCTGAGGGTGAGATTCAAGCGCAAACGTTTGAACATAGCCTGAAACGATGTCCGTCAAAGGTCAACTAAGATAATTCTAAACGATATTCTGAGTCGAATAAATGTTACTTTCATAACAAAGCCAGCAGTATCGTGGGACAAAAAAGACCAATCCCTTGGATGGTCTTTTTGCGGGCGGCGGCTAAATATCCAGGTTGCGGACGCTGCGGGCATGGGTTTGGATAAAGCGGCGGCGTGGATCCACCGCATCGCCCATGAGCATGTCGAAGGTGCGGTCAGCTTCGGCGGCGTCCTCCACGGTCACCATCAACAGGGTGCGGTTTTTCGGGTTCATGGTCGTTTCCCATAACTGCTCAGGGTTCATTTCGCCCAGACCTTTGTAACGCTGTAAGGTTGCTTTTTCATTCCCCAACTCTTTGATGATTTTGTCCTTCTCGGCATCCGTATAAGCATATTTGACCTGGTTCTTGTACGCTACACGATATAAGGGCGGCTGGGCAATGAACAAGTGACCGTTTTCGATCAATTCCGGCATGTAACGGAAGAAGAAGGTCAATAATAAAGTGCGGATATGGCTTCCATCTACGTCAGCATCCGTCATAACGATGACCCGCCCATAACGCAACCCTTGGAGGTCAAAGTTATCCCCGATGCCGGTGCCAAGCGCCGAAATGAGCGCCTTGACCTCATTGTTGCCCAAAATTTTATCCAGGCGGGCGCGCTCGGTATTGAGAATTTTGCCTCGTAAGGGCAAGATGGCTTGAAAATGCCGGTCGCGGCCTTGTTTTGCGCTTCCGCCGGCCGAGTCGCCCTCCACGATATACAACTCGGTCTTGGACGAATCGCGTTCAGAGCAATCGGCGAGTTTGCCCGGCAGCGTAAGCGACTCGAGCGCCGATTTGCGGATGACCAAGTCGCGCGCCTTTCGGGCGGCATCGCGCGCGCGGGCAGAGGTCAGACATTTTTGTACGATGGCTTTAGCCGCTTGAGGATTTTCTTCCAAGAAAGTGTTGAAAGCCTCGGCCACTACCTGCTGCACATAGGTCTGCACCTCTGCGTTCATCAACTTGACCTTGGTCTGGCTCTCGAATTGCGGGTCGGGATGTTTCACCGAGACAATAGCGGTCAAGCCTTCGCGCGTATCGTCGCCAGAGAAATTTGCATCGGCGTCTTTGAGCAAGCCGTTTTTGCGGGCAAAATCGTTGATCACGCGCGTCAGGGCGCTGCGCAGACCGGTCAAGTGCGTGCCGCCATCTATGGTATTGATGGTGTTTGCAAAAGAATAGACCGATTCGGTATATGCATCCGTATACTGAATGGCAGCCTCGATACCGATGCCTTCGATTTCCTTCTCGACGTAAACCGCCGGATGCAGCGTCTCGCGGTTGCGATTCAAGTAACGGACAAAGGAGATGATACCGCCCTCGAAGTAGAACGTCATCTCGCGGTCGTTGCGTTCGTCACGGAAATGAATGGTGACACCGCGCGTGACGAATGCCATCTCCCGCAGTCGCTGGGTCAACGTATCGAATTTATAGTCGAGATCCCCCTTGAAAATCTCCGCGTCGAACTTGAACGTGGTCTTGGTGCCGCTTTCCCCGGCTTTGGTCTTACCGATGACCTTTACCGCTTCCAGCGGGCGACCGCGCTCGAAACGCTGGAAGTGGATCAGGCCTTCGCGCCGCACTTCCACCTCACACCATTCCGAAAGCGCATTGACCGCGCTCACGCCCACTCCGTGCAAACCTCCAGACACTTTATAGCCACCCCCGCCAAACTTGCCGCCTGCGTGCAACGTGGTCATCACCACTTCCAGGGCTGATTTTTTCATTTGCGGATGAATCCCCACCGGAATGCCCCGTCCATTATCCTCTACTGTGACGCTGCTATCGGGATGGATGATAATCTCAATGCGCGTGCAGGCCCCTGCCAGCGCCTCGTCAATCGAGTTGTCTACAACCTCATAGACCAGGTGATGCAGCGCTTTGATGTCTGTTCCGCCCACATACATGCCCGGCCGTCGTCGGACAGCCTCTAAACCCTCCAAAACCTGGATATTTTCTGCTTCGTAACTTCCGTTCGGTTGAACCACAAAGACCTCCAAAGGCTTATTACGCTGATTGCGGCGGCGTATTCGTTTTCATTTTTGCAAAAACAGTTTGCAACCAGATGTGCATATCGCGGTAGTAAATGAAACTGGCTGCCAGTAACGACGTGGTAATAAAGGCATGGCCGGTAATCCCGACCAAGGCCATCCACGAGTTGGCAGGGGGAATATTCCACAGATAATCCAACCCATAGGCAATCAGAAACACGGTCATAATGAACAAACTACTGGTAGGCAGGGTGTATCGCGCCAGGCGCAAACTGGTATAAATTGAAGCAAACGCATTCTCCTGCCGCATGAAAATGCCATGTGGAGTAAAGAACAAAGGCACCACCAGCCACATGGACAACAGCGCTGCAATCAAGAGAATACCTTGTGCAAGTACAGGATTGGTAAGCAGCCCCGCTGTCAACGTCATCGAAAACGGGATGCCAAACAAGAACATCAGAAAAAGCCATAGCAGAGAAAATAACACCGTTTGAATCACGTAATATTTCAGCTGCAATGCAGTTGGTTTGGATGGGTCTGCCACCACAATGGATACCCACCGAAAAAACAATCCTCCCAATATCCATCCTGACAGCGTGAGCAAGATCGTCCACCCTATCAGGGCAAGTGGGGAATTTACATAAATCATCAAAGCAGCGCCAAAAGGTGTTTCGACAGGCATCTTGCTGCTCATCAGGCTAAACACGCCAACTGGAAACGTGCGCAACATGCTCATTAGGTTGAATTTTTGCAACTCGATGGACAAGGCTGCATATACCTCCTGAGCGCGTGCTATATCGGCGGCTGGGATGCCGCTCGAGGCAGAATAGCGAAGTATCTCATCGAAGAGTGGCTGGAAGAGATGATCTACGCGCAAGTGTGGCCCCAGCCACAGCCACAGGTCCAGCATCAAGGGCAGGGCAATTACCGCCACATGAGAAGCAATGGTATCGAAGCCCGATTTAAGTGAACCGATCACTCCGGGCGGTGGAGGTAGAGTTTGCTGTTGCTCTTTTCCCATAACTTTTTGATTTTACCATGCATGAAAATCTATTTTCAGATTTGCGCTCAGAGTCTCCCCAGTAATTCTTCACATAACTTGTGCGCCTCTTCGAGTAGGTCTACCTGGACGGGTAACATGAACGCTGTGTTGACCCGCAGGGTCAAATGAGAGGCAGCCTGTTTAAGGCCCGGCGTGATATTGGGATCATCCCTGAGCAGGGTGAGTAAGTCATAGGCGCTGGATGTGCGGAGACTTTTTCCTTGCCGGGCGTAATACTGACGGATGGCAATGCCGGCTGCGCGACGGGCGCATACCCGTGCCTGCCCCTCGTTGCCTCGATCGCGGGCGGCTTTGGCGCGTTCAAATTCTTGTTGGACTTGTGTTTTCCAATCAGTCATCTGACATCGAATGACTCTGTTGCAAAAAAGCGTTTCTAACGCAAAGGCGCAAAGCCGCCAAGATTTTTAAGGTCTATTTCTTTTTTCGTAACTATTCAGCAGGCCCTAACCGCCTGTCGGAGAAGACTTTAAAATTGCCCTATTGCTCCGTTGGATTGCCAAATCCAACGGTTTACAAAGTAATTTTGCCCAGTTCAGCCTGGATTTGGCAATCCAGGCCAGCGATGCCTGAATAGTTACCTTTTTTCTGCATTATTCAAATAGAAAGAAAATTTTGGATTGGAAATTTCATTTTCTTTGGGCCTTGGCGTCTTTGCGTTGAGATTTTCTGTTCTTGCAGTAGAATAGTTAAGGGTGCAATGATTTGTATAAGTTTGGTATAGTATAGAGTGTACCATAGTACGCGTGCATACTGCATATGCCTCAGCAGGCGTAATTAAAGACCAACAGGCGCAACAGCGCCTGTTGGTCTTGAGGGGGGAGGGACACCACCGCCTGTTTAGCATGGGGGGGACATGCTAAGACACTTTGTTCGGTGGCAGACACCTAGATACCAATAAAAAGGGAGGGCAGGTGTCGTTGACCCTACTATACACCAAAACAGTCTGATTTACATTAACGTTAGATTAGAAATTTGAGCAAATTTGTCCACTTTTGTCTCCCCTAATTGCCCTACTCTGTACGATGTCCTCTCGAACGGAATAAATTCAACCACTCTTCCACTTCATTTGGGGAGAGTGGGCGCTCAGCGGTCGAGGCGGGAGGTTTCTCGCTGGGTTGTAGCAGACGGGCAAACGCCTCGGAGGTAAGCGCCTCGGCATGGACAGCGCGCGCTTCGGCCTGCACCTGGCGGTCGGAACTGACCACCGTCCAGTTGCGCGCCGCGCGCCCCAAGCGTTTGAGCCGCTGTGCGATGGCAGCGTCGGCAGTCGTTCCGGTGCGGACAAAGGTCGCTTTAACAGCTCCCAGCTTGCGGGTCCCGGCCTGACCGGCTGGCGCGCCGTCGAAGTACACCTCTACCTGCCTGCGATGCAAGCGGCAGAATTCCTGCAACAGGGCCACCAGTTTCATTTCGTCATCCGGCGAATCCAGGCGCAGCCCGGCTTTAGGGATCAGGTTATGACCGTCCACCAGGTAAGGCATGGGCGAATTTTACCATTTAAGCGTTCTTTCCCCTTCCTTACTTTCCATAGGCAAAGAAGGAAGGAGAAAGAAAGACAACAGGCGATAGAAAAATCAGGCCAGTTCCACTTCTTTGGTCGTGATCTCGAAAACGGGCGGCTGCTCGAAGTGTTTCTTGACCGCGCACAATTCCGCCGAGCGGATGAGCGACGGGCGATACTTCTCAGGGAAGGTAGGCGGCACCTGAATTTCTAATTCGACCTTGCCGACCATGCCCGTCATGGGGTTGCTGAACATACGCTGCACGATGCGGATGCCGTCGGTGGGCAGGCCGCGCTGACGGCAAAAGCCCAACACATAGATGCCTGCACAGGTGCCAATGGAAGCCAAAAACACTGCAAACGGTGTCGGCGCCGAGCCCTCCCCGCCGCCGGCCGGGGGTTGGTCGGTTGCCACAGTGTACGGGCCAAAATGCGCATCTACGCGCGCGCCGCCGGGGAAATCAATGATCATTTCCATAACAAAATTCTCCTGAAGGATGTTTCGTTTGTTTCTCTGAATTAGATGAGCAATCTCCACAAAAGTTGCGCGCATGTGCTTTATAATTGGGAACAGCCTGTTTTCACAAGGAGATTGGCATGGCAAACAAAAAATCTGGCGATATTATCGTCTCGCCTGGTGGCGGTGTGTTCCGCGACCTGGCGCTGCGTCTCAAATTGATCGTGCGCTTGATGGCTGACCGGCGCGTCAACCCGCTGCTCAAACTGCTGCCGGTAGCGTCGCTGGTTTACCTGTTCTTCCCCTTCGACCTGATCTCCGTCATCCCCGGCGTCAGCGCCCTGGACGACGTAGCCATCGTCTCGCTGGGCGCGTATCTGTTTGTGGAATTCTGTCCCCCCAACGTGGTGCAGGAACATATGCAGCAACTGACCAGCAACATGGACATCGTGGAATCGGGAGATGATGTGGTAGACGGCGAAACCGTAGACGTGGACGAGAAATAAGGGACGAATGCGACAGATAGCGGCCCTCCTCCTGACGCTGTCCCTGGCGGCAGCCTGCGCCCCATTGACGCCCGCGCCTCCTCTCACCCCAGCAGCCACCGCCGCCGCCCTGCTCACAACCGATACGCCGCCCCCCACCCCGCCCCTGGCGAATGCGACCGCCTTCCCCGATCCGGCGTTGTATACCTGGCAGACGGTCGCCGCCAGCCTGGAGCGCCCGGTAGACATTCAAAGCGCCAACGATGGTTCCGGGCGATTGTACATCGTTGAGAAGGCCGGGCGCATCCGCATCCTGCAAGACGGGCAGGTGCTCTCCATCCCCTTCCTCGACATCAGCGAGCGCGTGGGCAGCCAAGGCAACGAACAGGGACTGCTCGGCCTGGCCTTTCACCCGCGCTACGTGGAAAACGGCTTCTTCTACGTCAACTACACCGACCGCGACGGGAACACGGTCATCGCCCGCTTCCAGGCGTCTCCCCAACTCGGCCTGGCTGACCCTGCCAGCGAAAGCGTCTTACTGCGCGTGAATCAGCCCTTTGCCAACCACAACGGCGGCGCGCTGGTCTTTGGTTTGGATGGTTATTTGTATGCCGGCCTGGGCGATGGCGGCTCTTCGGGCGACCCGTTTGGCAACGCGCAAAACTTGAATTCTCTGCTGGGCAAAATCCTGCGCCTGGATGTAGACTCGGCCGAGCCGTATGCTATCCCGCCGGAGAATGCTTCTGGCAGTGAGATATGGGCGTATGGCCTGCGTAATCCCTGGCGCATTGCTATAGACCGTGCCAACGGAGATGTATACATCGCTGATGTAGGACAAGACAAGTGGGAAGAAATCAATTTTGTGCCTGCCGGCTCTAGCGGTGCGCTCAACTTTGGCTGGGACTATTACGAAGGGACGCATTACTTCCGAGGCTTTCCACCGCTGGGCGTGGAGTTGATTCCACCCGTGGCAGAATATGGTCACGATCGCGGCTGTTCGGTGACGGGCGGCGTGGTCTACCGCGGCGCGATGCCGGAATGGCAGGGCATTTACCTGTACGCCGATTATTGCCGGGGAACGGTCTGGGGACTGCTGGACGCCGATGGTCAGTGGCAGACGCAGGTCCTGTTTGAAACGAGGTTGACCGTCACCACCTTTGGGCAGGATGAGGCCGGCGAGGTCTATCTCGCCAGCGACAGTGGGCAGGTCTTACGGCTTGTCTGGCGCTAGGAGGGGAAGCCCACAATTGGGAGATATGTCATCCAAATAAGGCGATTCGTCACGTTCATTTGTGACGCCTGTCACTGGTAACTGACCGCAAAAATGGATACACTATTATTGGAATTGGTCGGAGGTTGCAATGGCTTATCGGAAATGGCAAGTGTCGAAGGTCAAGTATTGCGAATATGTCGGGCATGAGATTGCGCTGGAAGTAGATGTGGTTTACCCAGCCGAGCATCTTCCCGACCAGCCGCCGCGCGTTCGCGCCCGTCGCTGCTCGAACGCGCAAGAATGCAACCAGTTTGAAAAGCCGGTTTGTGCCTGGTGCGGCACTAATCCCGGCCACGAACCCTTGTAGGGAATAAGCCGCTTGCTGTTGGGCTTGGCTGACAGACTCTCTCTCCTCCATAAACGAGTTGGTCCCTGGTAAAACCCTGCGTCTGGCTGCGCAGGGTTTTGCCGTTTTGTGGGAGTTGTTTAGCCGCCCTCACCCCCAGCCCCTTATCATCCTCGAAGGGGGCTCCCGCCGGGAGAGGGGGAAATGAAAGCGCAGAGACACATGAGCGCCACACGCTTCGTTAGCGCCTAGGCGTTTATTTCCTGCCACAGCCTTTTCAACTCCAGCGCGTCCTCTTCCATGATGGGGCTTTCGCACAAAATTCTGCCGCCGCAGCCAAAGTCTTTCAAGGCGCGCAGCAGGGCGCGCACGTCCAGATCGGCTTCCGCCAGTCTCAGGTGATTCTTTTCGCCTTTTGGTCCGTATTCAATGCCCGAAAGGTGGATGTGCAGCCGCCGCAATGCCATCTCGCCCAGGGCCTTTGCGTAGCCGCCCAGCGCGCGCGCCCACTCGTCATAGGTGTTGAACGAGCCGTCGCCGGGGCGGGCGTGCAGATGGGCAAAATCCAGGCAGGGTTCTACGCCGCTGATCTTGCTCATGGCCAGGGTGTCTTCCAGCGAGCCAAGCATGGCGGCCTTGCCCATCGTCTCGGGCCGCAGCGTGACCGGATTGCCGGCTGCGCGCAGTTCATCTATGCAACCTTGCAAACGCGGCAGGGCCGTTTGCAGCACCTGGTGAGGCGGGCGCTCGAAATACGAACCAGGATGGAAAACGATGTCGGTAGCGCCGGCCAGGTTGCCATAATGCGCCGCATCCATCAACCGCTGACGTGATTTGGGCCATTCGGTTTCGTCGGCGTTCAGGTTGATAAAGTAGGGGGCGTGGACGCTCAGCGACACCCCTTGTTCTTCTGCCGCCTGGCGGATGGCAGCGCAGGTAGCCTCGCTGACGCGCACTGCCTGTACCCAGCCTAATTCGAGCGTTTCCAGTCCAATGGACTTGCTGAACAGGATGGCGCCCACGCTGCCGCCCGGTTTTTTGGGCGTACCGATAGGGGAACCCACCGTACCAAATTGGAAAGAGGAAGACATAGCGTTACCTCGCTGAAAAGGTAGAGAAGATTGTTGGACTCGTGTGGGCAAATTTGCCCTCTGCCTTAGCGTCGAGCAAACAGCAGGGTCAGCCGCTCCCACAGCGGCGGACCCAGAATCAACACCCCCACGCCAATGGCCGCCAGCGCCGCAATCAACACTGCCGCTGCGCCCACGTCCTTGCCGGCTTTGGCTAGCGGATGGCGCTCTGGGCTGGCCAGGTCTACTACCGCTTCAATGGCTGTGTTCAAAAACTCGGCCATAAAGACCATGGCGATAGTCAAAAGCAGCACCGCCCAATCACGGGCTGGCAATCTCAGCCACAGGCCAACAGCCAACACCGCCGTTGCTATGCTGGCGTGGACCCAGGCGTTTTGCTGGGTACGCAAGACATACCGCCAGCCGTGAAAAGCATAACGGAAGGAGCGCATGCGCGAGCGGAGGAAGCGGACGAGAGGCGACATCTATGATTCTTGTGGAGCGACCCCTTTCAGACCGAGTCTTTCCAGGATTTCGGCCTGCGCTTTCCACATTCGGGCTTTTTCCTGCGCCTCGGCATGATCGTGGCCGAGCAGATGCAGCGTCCCATGCACCACCAGCAGTTGCGTTTCGGCCAGCAGGGTATGACCGGCAGCCTGCGCCTGCTCTAAGGCGCGAGGAATAGAGATGAGGATATCGCCCAGATAACGGCGGCCGGTTTCGGGGTCCGTTTCGGAAGCGGAAAAGGAGAGAACGTCGGTGGGGGCGTCGTTGTCCAGATAGTCGCGGTTCAATTGGCGCAATTGAGCGTCGTCTGTCAGCACGATGGTCAGGTCTCCATCGGAGTCTTCATGCGCCAATGCAAGCAAGGCGGCGCGTTCCAGCGCGTTTTGGTCGGGCGCTTCAGGCAGGCCGGGATGGACTTCGATGTGAATCACGGTTTACTGAGAGGATGTGGGACGGTGGGCGCGGGCAGGTTGGCTGGGGCTTCTTCGGCGCGTGGGTATTCGATGCGCGGATGGTAAGCGCCTCGCAGCGTGGTGACAAAAGACTCTGCAATTTGACTCAGGTCGCGCAGGGTGAGTTGGGTGTTGTCGAGTTGGCCGCTCTTTTGCACTTGCTCGATGAAGGTGCGAATGAGGTTACGCAGTTCTTCTTCGTCTTTTGGGCGCACAGCGCGGACGCGCGCCTCGACCCCATCGGCTAACATCAGCAGGGCAGTTTCGCGGGAGCGCGGGCGCGGGCCGGGGTAGCGGAATTTACTGGCATCCACTTTTGATTCATCGCCGCCGGCCTGTTCGACGGCCTTGGAATACTGATAACGGGTGAGCATGGTGCCGTGATGTTCCAGGATGAAATCTTGCAAGCGGCGCGGCAGGCGGTATTTGCGCGCCAGGGCGATCCCATCCAGCACATGACGGGTGATGGCGGCTGAACTGACGGCCGGGTCGAGGTCGTCATGGGTGTTTATGTTGTCTGGCAACTGGTTTTCGATAAAGAAGTTGGGATTCATGGCTTTGCCCACGTCGTGAAAAAGAGCGCCTACGCGGGTGAGCAGGGCGTCGGCGCCAATACGCTCGGCGGCCTGTTCAGCCAGGTTAGCCACCTGGAGGCTGTGCTGGTAAGTGCCGGGCGCGTTGCGCAAGAAAAATTGCAGCAAGGGAAAATCGGGGCGCGAGATTTCCAATAATTGCAGGGAAGTGGTCAGACCAAGCGTTTGCGCCAGCAGATATTGGAGCAATAGGGCAATGCTGGCGGAGGCCAGGCCGTTGAAAAGCGCCGCGCCCATCAACGTAAGAATGCCCACCCAGTCCATGGGGATAAACGGCAGGCGGAAGGCGAGCAACATGGCGATGCCGGCGCCCGCAATGGCCATACCCGCGCGCAGGAAAGCCCAAAAACGGCGCGCCGGCCCCAGCACCAGAACGCCGCACAGCGAGGCCAACAGGTAGTAAGCCGTCAGGTCTAAGGTGGTGGGCAGGCCATAAGCCGCCAGCAAAGAGAGAGATAGCGAAAAGACCAGGCCGGTTTCCAGGCTGAACAGGGTTGCCAGGAGCAAGCCAACAGCCGGCAACGGATAGAGATAGGGGAGGACCGTGCGGTTGGGAATGATGACGCGCGCCCCAATCAGGAAAGCCAGGAAGATGACAGTGATCAAGAGCAGGCTGCGCGTTTCTGCCAAAAAAGGTTTGGGGCGGCGAAAGAAATATAGGCCCAAAAAAATGCTGGATATCGCCGCCAGCGCCGTCGCGCCCAGATAATTTTGCCAGCGTTGACCGCTCTCGATCAGCCCCATCTTTTCGAGGGCTTCCAGTTGTGCCGCGCTGACGACTTGTCCGCCGGCAACCACCATCTCGCCGGCTTTGTAGGTTTGGACGACCGGTTGAACGGCCTCACGCGCTGCCTGGCGGGCGGCGTCGGTCAGTTCGGGGCTGTATAAACTGTTGGGCGTCACAAAGGCGCTGACCAACTCGACAACCAGGCCGGCTTGTTCCTCGCTCAATGCCAGGCTGACGAGCGAGGGAACGCTGCGCCGCATGGTGTCCAGGTCGCTTTCACGGATGGTGTTGCGCATCACCCGCTCCAGCACGCCCAGGGCTTCTTGTTGAATGGCGTCCCAGCGGGCGGCAGGTAGGTTCAGGATTTTTTCGATGACTTCGCGGCGCAAAGCCAGGTCGCGCATGGCTTTCAGGTCGGCTTGTTTTTGTTCGGGGGTAGAAAACGGGTCTGTGCGCACCAGGCTGATGAAGTGCAACGCTGCTCTCAGGCGTTCGATTTGCTCGCGCGCAATGGCCGGGTCGGGCGGCGTATAGACGCGCTGAATGGAACGTTCGGCGGCTGCGCGCGCCTCCTCTGTCCGCACTTCGCTGACGTACTCGATGGCGCGGGGCGCTTGTAGACTGCGGGGGGCCACGTCGCCGGCGCGTAAGGGCAAAGCGCTTGGGCTGAGCGATAGAGGCAGTACCAGCGCCAGCAAGGAGAGCAGCCCAAGGGCTATCAACAACAGCACCTGGATGGTGCGGATGCGGGCTGGAATCTTGCCCAGCCGGCTGGCTTCCATATCCTATTTAGCCAAAAGTTCCCGCACCATTGCGCTGACCTGGTCGCCGGGTGCGCGTCCTGCGACTTTGGGTAAGACGGCTTTCATAACCTTGCCCATGTCGGCAGGCGTAGAGGCGCCGCTCTCAGCAATGGCGGCTTCGACCAGTTGGCGCAGTTCGTCCGCGCTCATGGCTTTGGGCAAGAAGGTCTCCAGGATGGCAATTTCGGTTTCGTTCGCCTGCGCCAGGTCGGGGCGGTTGGCTTTGTGCGCTTCTTCGAGGGCCTCACGGCGGTTCTTGATTTCCTTTTGTAACAGGGCAATTACCGCCAAATCATCCAGCACGGTGCGCTTGTCCACTTCGGCCTGTTTGATGGCCGCCAGCGCCATGCGCACCGTATCGCGGCGCACGTTGTCTTTCAGGCGCATGGCCTCTTTGAGAGATTCGTTGAGTTGGGTTTTGATGTCCATGGGGGAGATTATACTAGCACTCTGGTTCACATGGACGGAGGGGGGAAGTTTTTAAGATTGTCTTTGTATCGAGATGCCGCCTGCACGTTGGCACGGTAGCGTTGGATTTCTTCGCGTGTACTGCGTGCCGTTGCTTATCCGAACAGCGTGTACATAAATTCTGGCACCCAGAAGCCGCCAAAATCAAACACCCATTTTGCCACACAGCAAGCAACAAAGATGGCAATTCCCAGGCCAATCATGAAATAATCGCGGTTGGCATAGCGCAACTCTTTGAGCCAGGTGCGCGGCCTGGTGCCGAAGGCGCGCAGGTCCATGGCGTCTATCACTTCTTCGCCTGTGACGGTGGATTGCATTGTGACCGGTATGATGAGCGGCGCCAGCCTCTGCAAACGAGCAATAAGGCCGCCTTTTAAGGTCTCTAGTTCATAACCGCGCGCTCGTTGTGCGTCAATGGTGATGCTCAAATCGCGCGACAGTGTGGGCAAAAAGCGGAAAGCCAGGTCCATCGTAAATGAAACTTTATCCGATACGCCCATGCGTCGGAAGGTAACGCCATAAATGTTGGGGTCCATCGTGTAAGGGATGGGGATGGCCAGAATGGCCATGGCCAGCATACGGGTCATCTGGTTGAGGGCAAACCAGATTTTGTTCACCGTCACCGGCACAGTGAACCCCCAATCTGTGCCGGGGACGAAGAACGGGATTTCAAAAACGGTTGGCGATTCCACCTGGGTGACAGAGGAAGGGCCGCCACGCCCAGAAAGCAAGCCATTCAGGCCGACAATGAACACCACCAGGATAATGATGAAAATCCAAGTGCGCTTGATATCCTTCCACTCGATGCGGGCCAGAAAATACAGGGTCAGCGAAAGCAGGAAGAGCGGCAGGATAATGCGAAAGTCCCAGATTTCAGGGATGGTGAGCGCAAAAATGACGCAGAACAGGAAAATCAGCCTGGTGCGCGGATCCAGCCTCTGAATGAATGTATCGCGTGGGCGATACCTCCAGGTGACCAGCATGGGTGCTTACCGTCCGCGCCGCGCTGCCACCGCCGCAAAAGCGACCATGAGGATAGGGAGCAAAACCAGCGTGACGATGAAATTGCCGGCAAAGGCAGGGACAAAGTAGCCAACGAGCGCAGTATTCAGGTCAATGCCGCCAACGAACATTTCGGTCAGGGACGCGAACAGCATACCAATTGCAATTCCAATCGTCCCCCAAATGACGGCTTTGACGATGTCTTTTTGGGCGCGATAGTTGGTGATAGAAGCGGCTACCAGGCCGGGAATCATGCCCATCAAGCCATTGCCCAGGCTCCAGTTCCAGTAGAAGCCCCAACCGGCCAGGGCATCGCCCAGCGTATTGCCCACAAAGCCGGCCAGCAACCCTACCCAGGGCCCATAGGCAATGCCAAAGAAAATCAACACCGCTACTGCCGGGCGGAAGGTGATATTGCCGGCCGCCGGCAAGGGCACCAGGTTCGTCAGCAGAGAAAAAGCGCCATACAACGCAGCGCCAATCGCGCCGTACACCACTTCACGGGTGCCAAACGCCCAGATGTTCTTCTTTTCGTCCATGACTTCTCTCCTTTTGTCTAACTGAATGAAAAATGGAAGCGCTGACCCTATCTTTGATAACCCTGCTCGGTCGAAAACGTTGCAAGGGTATCGTCCAAAGCGCCCTCTATCGCGTGGTGGTTCAACGCCAACGGCTCACGCAAAGGCCGCCAACTTCTCGGCTGGTAAAAAGCCTCCGGTTTTGGGGAGCAGGTCTAAGTTCAGGCGCAGAAGCGAGGTGGGCCGCACCCGGCAGCGGGTCAATAAGTCAAAGTCTTTCAACACCTCCTCGGGGCGTCCGTCCGCCACCAGACGACCCTCGCCCAGCAACAGCACACGGTTGGCATACGTCACTGCCAGGTCGAGGTCATGCGTAATGAATAGGGTCGCTGCAAAATTGGCCGACAGTAATGAGAGCGTCCCTTCCAGCGGACTGCACATGGCATCCATAAAATGAGTATAGTTGGCATAATCTTGTCCGGCGGTTGGCTCATCCATAATCATGATGCGCGAGCGCATGGCTAAAACAGCCGCGATGGTGGTGCGTTTTTGTTGACCAAAAGAAAGTCCCAGCGGGGGGTACTCCTCCAGCCCGGTCAGGTTGACGGTGGCAATGCTCTCGGCCACCGCGCCGGCAAGTTCTTCCTTTTGGAAGCCCAGGTTTTTGGGCCCAAACTCCAGTTCCTCGCGCACCGTTGGCGCATACAACATGTGGGTAGGGCTCTGGAACACATAGCCAATCTGGTGCGCAATTTGCGCCACGCTCATTTTGCGGGTATCTTGCCCGCCTACCAATACGCGCCCGCTGGTTGGCTTGAGCAGGCCGATCGAGTGCTTCACCAATGTGGACTTACCGGCCCCATTCGGCCCCAACACAGCAATCAAGTCGCCGCGCCGAATTTCTAAACTGACCTCTTTGAGGACAAACGGCCTGTCCTCGTTGTAGCGGAAACTGACGTCCTCAAAGACAACCAGTGTTTCAGGCTCTTTTGCTTCTTTCCGGACGACCGGCCGGCTCGCCGATTCTATCAGCGTTTTCTGTCTTTTGGCTTGTTCCACCACCCATGTCGCCGGAAGTTTGACCTCGTGATAATTGATTTCTTTTGGCAAACGATCAATGCGGCCTAAATATTTGACCTTTCCGTTTTCCATGTAAAGCAGGCGGTCGGGGCGCGCCGCGATAGCGTCTTCTACACGATGTTCGATCAACACGATCGTCTTCCCCTCATCGGTCAGGCTGCGGAATACCTCCAGCGCCTCGTATGCCGAGGCTGGGTCAAGTGAAGCCAGCGGTTCATCCAACAGCAAAATGGAAGCATTCATCGCCAACAAGCCGGCCAGAGCCACCTTTTGTTTTTCCCCGCCAGAAAGGTTGAACGTCTCACGCTCACGCAGGTAGGTGATTCCCAGCCGTTGCATAGCCGCTTCTACTCGCTCCAGGATTTCCTCGCGCGGCAATCCCAGGTTTTCTGGCCCAAAAGCAATTTCATTGTAGACATTGCTGGCTACAATTTGCCGTTCTGGGTCTTGCAGAAGCGTACCCACAATCTGCGCTACTTCAGACAGCGGCATTTCGGCTACATCTTTCTCGTGTAAGAGTACCCGACCCTCGCGCTTGCCTCTGTAACTGCGCGGAATCAAGCCATTGATACAGCGCGCCAGGGTGGTCTTGCCGCAGCCGCTGGAACCGGCAATCAGCAACATTTCTCCTGGTTTGAGCTCAAAGGAGATATTCTCGATGGCCCGTTCAGGCCGGGAGCGATATTGAAACGAAAGATTCTCGACTACAAGAGGAGCATCCGACATAAATTCTCTACCGGGTGTTAGAGGCATAAGGCGGTAAGTCCATTATATCGTATCCCATCCAAAATCAAGATGAGAGCGCCAGCCTGTTTGAGCAGTCGTTCCTTTGGCAATCGGCCTGCTTTGCCGTCAGGCTGGAGAGCAAGCAAAGGCTGATTGATTGGTTTGGCGCGCTAATGGATCAATTGACGATCACCTCCACCAGGTCATCCTCTTGCGCGCCCAATAAAGCGGCAGCGCTGCCGTTGACGACGGCAATCTCGATAAACTCTTCGCTGTCTATCAGGGCCACCAGCTCGCCCGGCTGGCGATGACCATACGACTCGACCAAACCGTTCACTTCATGCCCGCGCAAGCGAAACAGCACGTTTTTGTAGCCCGTTAAAGAATCAGCCGGTAAATCCGTGGTGAGATTGCCAAAGATGTCAATGATGGTCACATGCGCCAGCCAGCCATCTTTGGTCTTCTCAGGGCGCGGCAGCGGCAAGCGTATTGGATCGGTGATGGATGCGCCTAACTCGTTCAACGGCACTCCCCTCGCCAGGTACGCTGCGCAAGGCGAGAAAATGTCGCGGCCGTGGAACGTCCGGCTGACGCGCGGCAACCAATAGCGGGGATTATCCAAATGGACGAATTCGACCGCTTCACCTGCGCGCTCGGCATCTTCGATCAGCGGCGTCAACAGGCCATTGTCTGGGGCCACGTAAAACTTTTCGCCCAGGCGCGCTCCTAGCGCTCGGCGCTCAGTGCCTACGCCAGGATCTACGACCGCCACGTGAATTGAGCCTGGCGGGAAGAATGGCGCAGCGCGCCACAGCGCATACGCCCCCTCGCGCACGTTTTGAGGCCTCACCAGATGGGTAATATCCACAATCTTTACGTCTGGCGCAATCCCATAAATGACGCCCTTCATCACGCCTACAAAGCCATTGGTCAGACCGAAATCGGTGGTCAGAGAAAGGATGGTCATGTTTATATTATAATCTGCCCCATCATGTTTGCCAGGCGTGCCAAACCGTTAGCGCCTTAACAAGGTAGGCAGTTGCGGAAAAATTGAAATGCTCTCGTAATTCCTCCAGGATTGATTTCAGACCAAAAATATTCTATACTAAACTAAATGACAGATGATTTATTGGAAAGGAATGTGCCATGCCTGAACGCAGACGACTCGAACGCAAAGATTTTTCTTACTACATGCGGCTGATTGACACCCAGACTGACGAACTGGTGGGTCACTTGGTAGACGTCAGCACAGGCGGTTTCAAGTTAGATAGCCCCAAGCCCTTGCCACTGGAAAAAGATTATCACTTGCACCTTGACTTGACCAGTGAGATCGCCAGTAAGCCGTTCATGGTCTTCAAAGCCCGCAGCAAATGGTGTCGAGCCGACCCTCTTGACCCGTTTGTCTATAATGTTGGTTTCCAAATCACCGAAATCACACCGACCGACAGGGAAATTTTCAATCGTCTCGTCGAAAAATACGGCTCAAAAACGACCAATAAACGCACCGACTTGCGGAGAAGCAACATTTGGTAATCACCTCAGTCCATCGAAATCTTGACCGCCATGTGAGGTTTAGCCGTTTTCATGAAGGTTTGTCAGTCAACGGCAGAAGCATGTTTAGGGCGATCCAATCGAAAATAGGCAAGACGGTATTGACATTTACAGGTATTTGCCCATCCTGAAGGGGAAATTGTTGCTGTAAAGGGTCATTCTCTGCTACAATCGAACCATCTGAAACCAGCGTTGAGGAGGCTGCCTTATGAATGTCACAGTTGACAATGCAACGCGCTTCTTGCACGCCATTGAGATGGGATTAGGGGCCTGGCAATGGGGGGACCGTCTGATCTGGCAATTTGGGCAAACGCACAAAGACGATGACTGCCGCGCCGCTTTCCTGGCCGCTGTGGAGGCCGGCATCCGGTTCGTAGATACTGCCGAAGTGTACGGCAACGGCCGCTCTGAACGGTTGTTAGGGCAATTTTTGAAAGAGACCGAACAACCTGTGTTGGTGGCTACGAAGTTCTTTCCCTTGCCCTGGCGGTTGACTAGGCATACCCTTCCCCGTGCCTTAAAGCACAGCCTGGAGCGCATTCAAACAGAAAGTGTGGACCTGTATCAAGTGCATTGGCCCACTCCTTTGCTGAATGCAGAAACTCTGGCAGATGGCCTGGCGGCTTGCGTAGAAGAAGGGCTGACGCGCACGGTGGGTGTGTCCAATTTCAGTTCCTCTCAAATGTTGGCAGTGTATTCGGCGTTGGCGCGTCGCGGCATTCCGCTGGCTTCCAACCAGGTCAAATACAGTTTGCTCGACCGCCACATCGAGCAGAATGGCTTGCTGGCACGTTGTCAGGAACTGGGCATTCGGGTAATTGCCTATAGTCCGTTGGAAATGGGTCTCCTGTCGGGTAAATACACCCCTGAAAACCCACCCAAGGGAATGCGTGCGCGCCGCTATGCTGTTTTGCTCAAAAAGATTTCTCCCCTGCTTAAGGTGATGACCGAGATTGGTCAGGATCATGGTGGAAAGTCCAATGCGCAAGTGGCTTTGAATTGGTGCATTTGTAAAGGCGCCTTGCCCATCCCTGGCGCCAAAAACGCCGAACAGGCCGCGCAAAACGCCGGCGCCTTGGGCTGGAAATTGACGCCGGAAGAGGTGACCAGGTTAGATGCAGCCAGCCTGGCCGTTGCCGGGTAGCGTTCTAAGGGGAAAAAGGGGGCGTGGGGCGTTTTGAGCGTTCTTTTGCCAGGCCCCACAAACTGAGCGACAACGCTAGCACAATCAGGACGCTAACGATGGTAAAGGTATCGCGCAGGGCCAGCGTCTGGGCCGGAATGGGAGCGCTGGTGGCGCCGCCGGCTAATCGTTCGCCGGCGCGCTGGAAGACTCGTCCGGCCCATAGCGCACCCAGGATGGCGATGCCGCTGGTCTGCCCGAGGGTGCGGGTGACAGCCAACATGCCAGAAGCGACTCCGAGACGGTCACGAGGCGCGGCGCCCATGATGGCGCTGTTGTTTGGGGATTGGAACATTCCCATCCCTATCCCCACCGGCAGAAAGCGCAAGACATAACCAAGAGTGGTCGTATGGCCATCCAAAGAACTCACCGCCAGGAATCCCAGCACTAGGACAGCCAGTCCCGCCACCGTGATGGGACGTGAACCGAAGCGGTCGGACAAAGAGCCGGAAAGCGGCGCAATTCCACCCAGGGCAACCGGTACGGTTGCCATCAACAATCCGGTCTGTTGGGGCGTATATCCCAGTACGTTTTCGGCGTAGAAAGGCATGAGCAGCAATGTGCCAGACAAGCAGATAAAGGTAATGAAGCCGGTTGTCAGTGAGATAGAGAACAGGCTGCTGCGAAACAGACGCAGGTCGAGCATGGGCTGACTCAAGCGCAACTCAATGAAGATGAACAAAGCCAGGAACAGGATAAAATTCCCCGCCAGTAGCAGTACAATACGATGACCGAAACCCATACGCTGGCCGAGAGTAAGCGCCACCAGCAACGATAGTAGAGAGACGCACAAGGTCAATGCGCCGCCATAGTCAAAGCGTTGCCCGCCGGGTGGTCGCAGGGCCGGCACATAGCGCGCCACCAGCCAGATGCCGAGCAGACCAACAGGCAGGTTGACAAAGAAAATCCAATGCCAGGATAGATGCTGGACAATCAATCCGCCCAGCGTGGGCCCGACGGCAATCCCTACCGAGACCACCGTGCCGCTTATACCCAGGGCGCGGCCACGTTCATAAGGGGGAAAGGCTTCAGTAACGATGGCCATGCCAAGCGCCATCACCATTGCCGCCCCCAGCGCCTGTAAGACGCGGAAACCAATCAACCAGTAGATAGACGAGGAGATTCCGCATAACACTGACCCTGCGGTAAAGACCACAAAGCCGCTCAGATAAATGGACTTTTTCCCATAAATATCCGCCAAACGGCCAATGCCCAACATGAGGGTTGTAACTGTGAGCAGATAGGCCAACGCGACCCACTGCACAAGCGCAAAATCTACTTGAAAGGAAGTCACCAGCGTGGGCAAAGAGATGTTGACAATGCTCCCATCAATTGTTGCCAGGAAGGTACCCATGCTGACAGCCAACAAGACGCGCCATTTATGCGAATGCTCAGGAGAGGAGGAAAAAGTCATGAATGCTCGTGTTCGATGAAAGCCCTCAGAAAGTGTCTGAAAAGGTACCTGCCTACTTGCTTTTGGAAATCATCCGCAGATGTCGCAGAATTATAACTCGGTCCCACCGCTGCCCTCCCCCCAATTTCAACGCCAGTGCGCACTCAAAAGTTGTCAGCGGCGACGAGGAACATCCACAGATTGCGCAGAAAAATTGTCACTATTCAGGCATCTGCCAGGGCTAGCGGTTCGTCGGAGAGAAGAAAAAATGACGGCCTTGCTGGCCTGGAAAGTACCCAGAATGGGTATTGCCAAATCCAGATCGAACTGGGCAAAATTACGTTGTAAACCGTTGGACTTGGCAATCCAACGAAATCATAGGGCAATTTTCAAGTCTTCTCCGACAGGCTGTTAGGGCCTGCTGAATAGTTACGGTGCTTGAATTATAACTTGAGTCCTCCGCTGCCTTCCCCCCAATTTCAAGGCCAAGGATTTGGAGAAAGCGTATTGGTCATAAGAAAAAAGGCCCCTCTCGCCAGGAGAGGGGCTAAAGGGAGGAAGCCGTTATTTCGCTTTGATGCTGATGGTGCGGGGTTTGACGGCCTCGGCCTTGGGCAGCGTGATGGTCAACACGCCGTTCTCGAAATCGGCTTTGGCCTTGTCGGTTTGCACGTCTACCGGCAGCATGAGCGAGCGTTCGAAGGCGCCGTAACGATGCTCGCGAATATGATAGGTGGCGTCTTTCTTCTCATCTTGCTGCTTGAACTCGCCGCGCAGGCACAGCACATCGCCCGTGACAGAAATTTGCACATCCTCAGCCTTCAGGCCTGGAAGAGAAGCCCTCACGACTACTTCGTCGTCGGTTTGGTACATATCAATAGCAGGCATGGCGGAGGCTACGCCCAGGCTGAGCGGGCGAGTGAACGCATCATCGAACAAGCGATCCATGGCCTCGCGCAGGGTCATCATCTCGCGCATTGGTTCCCAACGAGTAAGATTGGACATAGTGAACCTCCTTTGCTTGAAAAATTTGGTTTCTACGCCCTATACTATACGCTGCAATTGTATGAAAAACATCGAAACAAGTTAAAAAATTTGCAAGAATTTCACCGCTTCGACCGTTACAAGCCCGGCGTAAACCTCTTTTCCCAGGTAGCGATAGCGGCGCGTAAAGCGGCTTTGATGGCTTCATCAGGTACATCTTCGATAGCCTGATACACTTTTGAGCCAACATACACCAGTACGCTGCCTTCGGGCGACTCGCGTAATTTGATGCCTTGGTTTTCCAACGGCGTGCCGATCAGTTGTACTTGCAAGATGGCGTCAATTTGCGTCACCATGCTTTTTGGCGCCTCGGGCTGCGGTTCATTGGGCGCCACCGGCCCGGCAATGACCGTCTTGGCCGCCGGCTTGGGAGGCGGGGGAAGCGGAGAGGACGCCGGCGGAGCAGCAGGCCGGGAAACGGGGGCAGGCTGAGGCGTGGATCCAGAAGCGGGGGCAGGTGCAGGAGGGGGCTGCGGTTTGCCGCTTTCCAGCCATGGACGCATTCGCGTCAACAATTCAATCAGGCGTCTGCGCTGTTCGCCGGTCAGGGCAAAAGTATCCACGCTTTGGTTATCCAAATCGAGTTGCAGCCGACCGGTTTCGTCCTGAAACAGGCGCAGCAGGCTTGGCGGGGGAGCAGCCGGCATAGCAGGCGCAGGCGGCGTTTCGACAGCGGCAGCCATCGGAGATGCTGCAGTTTCGCTCTCTGCTAACTTGGCCTCGCGTTCCTTTTCCTCTTCTTTCTTGCGTTTCTTGTATCCCTGGCTGCGCCCCTCGAATAGCCCAAAAAAATATCCAAAGAACATGGAAAAGATGGCAACGCCAATATAAAACAGGTAATTGACTTGTTGCATAGTCTACTCCCTCGGCTGACAGACCGGGCAGAAATGCGTGCCGCGTTGACCAACCACCAGACGCTGGATGGGTGCCCCGCAAACGGGACAGGGCTGGCCGGTGCGGCCATAGACGCGAAAGTGATTCTGGAACTGACCGCCGCGATAGACCCAATCTATGCTGGCGCCGTTGCGGCGGATGCCCTCCTGCAAAACGGCGCGGATCGCTTCCCACAACGCCTCGGCCTGCTCCCGTTTAACAGAATTGGACATGGCCTGAGGGTGGAGGCGCGCCATGTGCAGGGCCTCGTCCGTGTAGATGTTGCCCATCCCTGCCAGGAAGGACTGGTCCAGCAGCAATGGCTTCAACTGGCGGCGGCGCGCTTGCAAACCTGCGTACAGCCCCTGTGGGGTGAACGTTGCTTCCAGTGGTTCGGGGCCGAGTTTGCCGGTCACTTCTTGCGGGTCTTGCACCAGCCAGACGCGCCCAAATTTGCGGGCATCGTTGAAGACCAATTTTTGGGCTTTTGCCTGGCCGTTGGGGCTGAGCGTTAAAATCAAGCGGTCATGTTTTTCTAGCGAGACATCTGCTTCTTTTATATCCAAATCCCCGCTCATGCGCAAGTGTACAAACAGGTTAAAGGCCGAAAGTTTCAGGTGTATCAGTTTTCCCCGCCGCGCGACATCGAAAATTTCCTGTCCGACAATATTTTTCTTGAATCGCGCAGCGGAAGGGGTGACCAGCGTGCGCGGCCACAGCAGATCGGCAGCCCGGATCGTCCTGCCGGCCAGTTCCGGTCGCAGGGCGCGGACGATGGTCTCTACTTCGGGTAGTTCGGGCATGGCAAAATTGTACTTTCAATGTGGATGTAGGACAAGCCTTTGGCTTGTCCTGGCAGGTCGGAGACCTGCCCTACGCTAATAATTGCCTT
>JBBITF010000004.1:11596-18507 GCA_037440925.1 Chloroflexota bacterium | reverse complement strand
AGCCTTTGGCTTGTCCTGGCAGGTCGGAGACCTGCCCTACGCTAATAATTGCCTTTGAAATAGGCGCGCATCAGGTCGGAAATGTCTGCGGTGGTGTGCGCGCGCACGGTGGCAAAGAAGTCGGCGCTGGTAGCGCGCTGGCGGCTATATTGGGCTGCATAATCCTTCAAGAATGCAAAAAAATCACGCTCGCCCATGCGCACGCGCAGGTCTTCTATGAAGTAAGCCCCGTTCAGGTAGGCGGCGTTCGTGTACAGGCGGAACGTGCCGCCGTCATAGATCGAGGTATCCACCCAGCCGGTTGGGTTGAAATAATTGACGCGGAAGTTCCACCACCAGTCCCCGTAATTGGGGTAGTTGTACTCATAGAAAAGACGCTCGCTGTACACGCACAGCGCCTCGTCCAGCCAGGGCTCCAGCGCCTGGTCGTTGCCCACCAGCCCGAACCACCAGTTGTGGGCGATCTCGTGCACGCCGATGCTGACCAGGTTGCTCTTGGCCGAGCCGCCGTATTGGGCGTAGAACTTCGCGCCCAGGAACGCCAGCCCGTCGAACTCCTGCCCATCCGGCACGTCGGTGACGACGACATTCACGACTTCATAGGGATAGGGGGCGAACTTGGCCTCGAACAGACTGACGGCCTGCACCGCCGCGCGCAGCATCCCTTCGCCCGCGCCAGAGTGCCAGGGGAAATAATACGAGCGGATCGCAACCGACCCGACGGCTGATTCCGCCATGAGATACTGGTCGCTGGCCGAGAAGACGAACGTCCGCGCCCCGCTCAGGCGATATTGCGTCCATTCCCCGTTGGCCTGGGCGGGCGCAGGCGCCGCTACCAGCACCCCCTCTCCGGAAACCTTCATGTTGACCTCGAAATCCGCCGAGTCATAGACCAGGTGCTCGCCGAACGCCCAGGGGTCATGCAGCACCCATCCGCCCGCATACGGGGCCACGAAGGGATACCATTCCGTCAGGTTGACCTGGGTGCTGTCGTAGCCATGCGGGTAATCGGCCTGCTTTTTGGGGATGGCAAGGTAGTAGCGCATGGCCAGGGTTAGCGTGGCGCCGGGCGCCAGCGGCTGGGGCAGGGACACCGTCAGGCGGTGGCCGTCCAGGGTGTAGTTAGCGTTGGCGCCGTCCAGGAACAGGGTTTCGAGCGCGAAACTGTCCGCGTACAGGTTGGCGTCTACCACCAGCACGATCTCGGACAGGGAAACGCCGGTCTGGTTGGGGTAGCGGATGGTCTCGTCTACAGAGAGTTGGCGGCCAGGGTAGTCGAACAGGACATAGAATACGTATTCGGGCCGCGCAGGGGGCGCAGAGGTGACTGTCGCTTCGGGAGGAACAGTCACGACCAGGGGCGGAATGGTCGCCGTGGCGCTCGGCGAGGCGGTAGGCGACGGGCTGGGCGAGGCGGTAGCGGTGGCGCTGGGCTGTACGGTCAGTGTAGGGAGCGGGGTGGGTGTCTCGGGCGCGGGCTGGAAAGGCGTGGAGGTGGCGGTGGCGTTCGGGTCCACGGTCACCAGGCTGAGGGTCGGAGGAGAGGCGGGGAGGGAGGCGGCCGGGGCGCAGGCGGGGAGGAGGGTCAAAAGCAGGAGGGTGGCGTATTGCGTAAAACGTAATGCGTAAAACGTGATGCGCAATGCGTAAAACGTAATGCGTAATGCGCAATCCGTAATGCGGGTGGCGGGCGGCTTCATTGACTAATAAGGGTTGGCGAAGTAGGCGGTGATCAGGTCGGAGAAGTCCACGCTGGTGTGCTGGCGTAGTATGGCAAAGAAGTCCTGCGGTTTGGCGATCTTGCCGTTCAGTTGTGCCTGGTAATCTTGCAGGAAGGCGAAGAAGGCTTCGTCGCCGATGCGCGCGCGCAGGTCTTCGAGGAAGTGCGCGCCGCGGAAGTAGGTCGCGTTGGTGTAAGGCTGGAAGCCGGCCCCCTCGTATATCCGAATATCCATTTTGGCGGATGGGTCGTAGTAGTACATGCGATAAGGCCACCACCAGGAAACCAATTCGGGATGATAGGCTTCGTAATACAAACGCTCGCTGTAGTTACACAGTGATTCGTCCAGCCAGGGATGCAGTGCCTGATCATTGGCAACACGCTCGAACCACCATTGATGGGCGGTCTCGTGCGCGGCAACAAAGGTCAGGTAGTTTTGAGGCGTGCCGTCGTACAAGTTGTAGAAATCGCGCGGCAGGAAATAGAAGGCCGAATATTCCATGCCGTCATTGAAGTCACCCATCACGGCGGCTAAGGTTTTATGTGGGTAGGGTCCGAAGCGCTGGCTGTATAACTGTACCGCTTTTACGCTGACATCCAGCACTGCCTGGCCAGGTTTCTCATAGAAGGGAAAGTAGTAACTGGAGACCGTCACATCGCCGACCTGGGCGCTGACGGTCTGGAATTCCGGGCTGGCCGAGAGGACGAAGGCCCGCCCGGCGGTGAGGCTGTAACGGGTGAATTCGCCGCCCTGTTCCGCGAATCCGCTGGCGGCCACCACCACGCCGGGGTCGGTTTTCAGGTTGACTTCGTAGTCGGCGGCCTCGTAGACCAGATGCTCGCCGTAGTACCAGGGATCGTGCAAGACCCAGCCCGTCCCCGCTTCGTATGGGACGATGAACGGGTACCAGTTCACCAGGTTGACCTGGCGGGCGGTATAGCCGTAGATGCGCGGGCGTTCCAGGCTGGGGTCTTGCTGTTCGGCAAAGGGCAGCGCCAGGCTAAATTGAAGCGAGAGGGTGAGCGTCTCTTCTGGCGCGAGCGGAGCAGGCAGGGCAATTTCCAGCCTCTGACCTTGCAGGGTGTAGGCGCTGACGGGCGCGCCGTCTATGCTCAGGCCGGTCAATGTGAAGCCGCCCGTCCACAGGTTGGGGACGACTGCCAGCACCAGGCTGGCGAGCGCTTCGCCGCTGTGGTTGGGGTAGAGGATGCTCTCGTCCGCGCGGACGGTCTTGGCGGCGTAGTCGAGCGCAACGTTAAGCGTGTACCTGGCTCGTTCTGGCGCAGGGATGGATGTGGCTGTGGGCTGTTCAGTTGGGGGGAGGGCGGTTTCGGTCGGCGGCAGGGCGGTTGGGAGGGCAGGCGAGGCCGTCGGGGCAGGCGCAGGGGACGCGCACGAGGCGAGGATAGCCAAAAGGAGGATAAGCAGGCTGGGGCTTATTTTTCGCATGGCGCTATTATAGCGCGGCAGGCCGCTGAAATTCTTGTTTTTTGTGCAAGAATTCTTGAACTCGAAAGGCACAATACTTGTATACTTGTATACGTGTATACGTGTGTACTTATGTACTTTATGCCGGTTTCGGCTCGTTCGAGTTAGGGTATTGTTGTTATAATAAAGATAGGCAGTTACGGTTACTTACTGTATGAGTGATTTCCCTTCTGCTTCCAAAAGTATGCTCATTACGGGCGCCGCCGGCGGCATCGGCCGCGCTACGGTGGCTTTGTTTGCCGAAAGGGGCTGGCGTGTGCTGGGCGTAGACCGCGCCCCGTTTGGGGAGGGGTTCCCTGCCGGCGGCTTGTTCATCCAGGCCGACATCTCGCGCGGTGAAGAGTTAGAGGCTATCTTTGCCCAAGCCCGCGAGTTTACCGATAGTTTGGATGCGTTGGTCAATAATGCTGCTTTACAAATTGCCAAGCCTCTGGTAGAGACAACCGTCGAAGAGTGGGATGCGGTCATGGCGGCCAACCTGCGCTCGGTTTTTCTGGGCGTCAAATTGGCTTATCCCTTGCTCAAAGCGCGCGGAGGAGGGGCCATCGTCAATGTCTCCTCTGTCCATGCTATTCAGACCTCGGCCAACATTGCCGCCTACGCCGCCAGCAAAGGCGGATTGCTGGCCTTGACGCGCGCCATGGCCATCGAATTCGCGCCCGATGCCATCCGTGTCAATGCCATCTTACCGGGCGCGGTTGACACGCCCATGCTGCGCGCCGGTCTCGGACGCGGGCATGTGGGCGGTGGCAATGTGCAGGAACGCCTCGACAATCTGGCGCGTAAAACGGTCAGCGGCAAAGTAGGGAAACCGGAAGAAATTGCCCAGGCCATCTATTTTTTGGCCGATACCGAACAGTCTTCTTTCATGACCGGTCAGGCGCTGGTCGTAGACGGCGGCGCAACGGCCAGGCTGAGTACCGAGTAAAGGAAAATGGTATTTTCCTCCAAACACCCTGCCCCCCTGCTGTGTGGGCAGGTTTTTGTTGTACAACACTTGCTTGACTTTATAAGCGGTCACACGAGATGTGGCAGCATTCAGGGTACGGAAAATATTATTCTGAAAGATCAACGGCCTGGCCGGCATACTCGCCCGTAACGTGTAAGTTCCACTCTGCATCCCGTGTGTACACCAGCGCGCCATCGGCCAGTCCGCTGACGCGCACATCCAGCGTAAACGTTCCTTCCTCATAAGGGTATTCCCCTTGCCCGCTCATCACGAAGCCTTTGGAAAAAGCGCATTCCTTCAGTTCGAAGGCTTCGCCTGCTTCTGTGGCTTCGAAGGTCAACGTCCCGCCAAAGGGACAGGCAACCGTAGTAGGAGTCTCATAATCCCAATAGTAATATTCTGGCAAGTAATAGAGTTCTTTGTCCAGCGAGGCAAACGCCTGGAGCGGATTTTCGAAGGAGGCTGCCTCTAGCGGCGATGGTGGCTCGTATAGACTGATGACTTCACCCTCGCACACGGTTTCACGGTCTGCGGGCAACTCATCGTTTACCAGAAATTCCGTTACCAGGCTATCTACGCAGATGTTTCCCCACCCAAAGATAACATGCGGCCCGCCAGTTTCTGTCACCAGATAGCCATCGGCCAGCCTGGAATACACGGCCTGGGCATTGGAATAGGGCGTGGCCGGGTCGGCGGTAGCGTTCAACACCAGGGTGGGGACACCTTCAGCCTGCAAAGCCGCCGGGCGAGATAAGTCAGTTTGGGGATAGGGCCAGAAGGCACATGGCAGATCGCCATAAAAAACGGAGGCCATGTGCGGCAAACTATCTATTAGGTCTCCGGCTCGCATAAAGCCCAGGGCGCGCTCTTCTGGCGTTTTGCCGGGCAGAGCATAATCGCGGCAAGTGACGGCGTAGTACACCGCGTCGGAGTAGGAGGGGTCTGGGATGGCCGCCTCTGTCTCGGGGTCCAAGACGAGCGCGTTGTAGAGTATGCGCGCCAACGGTATCAGGTTCTTGTCCCGCGCGTAGGCCGCCAATGCCCGCAGGAAAATCATACGCTCGGTCTCGGAATACAGAAAACTGGAGGCGGCTGTCTCCAAATCGGCAAACGTGAATGTGCGCCGTGAAACGCCCCCCGCGACCAGCGGAAAGTCGAACGACAAGGGCGACTCTTTCAAACGGCTTGCCAATGCATCGTAGGCGGCTAGAGCATCGCCGCCCATATCGGCGGCGCAGCGTTCATCGGCGTTGCAAGCCTTCAGGGTAGCCATCAGCGTCTGGTCGAAGGCTTGCGCCTGCCCTACAAGAAAGTCTGTATCTGTCAGGGTCAGGTCTACCGTGCCATCCAGGATGAGACCGGCCAATCGGTCGGGATGAGCGGCGGCATAGGTTTGGGCAAACTGCGTGCCATAACTCTCGCCATATAGCCAGAATTTCTCCTCCCCCATCAACTGACGGAAGGCTTCCAGGTCTTCTACGGCTTGCTTTGTGTCCATGTAAGGCAGGATGTCGGGATGGCCCATTTCGGCCACGCACGCTTCGGCAAAGGTTTGGGCGGAATCTAGCAAATTCTCCTCGCTGGCCGGCGTGCTGGCGTCCCAGTCTGCGCGATAGAACGCCGCCGCCGCGGCAGTGCATTGCAACCCGCCCGACAGGTTGACTCCCCGCTGGTCGAAGAAGACCACATCGAAATGTTCAGGGATGGAGGGGTCGAAAGTAGACGTATAGTCGTCGGCGCGCAACAATCCCGAACCGCCTGGGCCGCCAATCACCGTCACAAACATCCCCTTGCGCTCGCCGCTGGCCGGCAAGACGCCAAAAACGACCTTGGTAGTGCGGCTTGCCTGGGCGTCGAAATGATCGAGCGGAACGGTCACATCTACGCAGGTGAAAGCGCTATCTGGGCAAGGGTAGCCGCCCAAGCGTTTCAGCAAGGCTGTGGTATCTTCCCGCTGTGGGGGCGCACTTTCGAGCGTTGCGGTTGCCGCAGGCGGTATCGGCGTCAGCGTGGGGGCAGAAGCGCAAGCGCTCAGGACAGCAAGCATCGTCGAAAGAAAGATCAATCGTTTCATAGGAAAATCCTCCGCAGGCGCAGGGCCGCGCCTTACCTCTTGAGCCCGCTACGTTGGACGGTTATTGGAACGCAATCTCTTCCACGCGCCAACTTTCCTCCCCCATCAGTTTCTTCAGTCGTTCCAACATTTCAGGGCAAACCCGCGTGGTATCGTTAGGAAAGTCAATCAAGTGACCCTTGCCGCCTTCAAAAATTTGGAAACTGAAGCGGTCGCGCCCGTGGAACGAGATCAGCGTACCATGCAAGGCCTTGATGCGGCGCTTATCTCGCTCGCGGTCGCCGGTAGGGCGCAGCAAGATGGTCAATTGCTGAGGCGGCCGCTGACCGCTTTCTGCCTGAGAGACGGGGACATACAGCGAAGGCAGACGGATGGGAGGCAGGGCCGCCTGAACGCCCATCTCCGCTTCATTTTCGGACCCGCTGCCTGCTTCCGTTATATCGGCCTCTGCCTCGGCTGCTGGCGCGTTCTGCGGCGCCGGGGGCAAAGAAGCGCCTTGCTGCGTCACAGGTTCGGGGCGGGCGGCCAATTCTGCCGCCTCGAAAGATGGCTGCCAGGCCTGCTCCCAGCCAGGCGGGAAGGCTTCGGGAGGCGGCGGGCCATCGTCCTCCCAGCCGGCGTCGTAGGACGGCGAGGCCGGCTGGGCAAGGGACGGGATGGAATCCCGTCCCACAGGCGG
>JBBITF010000004.1:0-11496 GCA_037440925.1 Chloroflexota bacterium | reverse complement strand
GGGACGGGATGGAATCCCGTCCCACAGGCGGGGAAATAGATTGGGGAACGGAAGCAGGTACAGGCGTAGTCGGAGGCGGCAGGTGGGCTTCGTCCGCAGAAACCTTGAGCGCAAAGTCTGTCATCACATTGTCCACCAGGATCTTGGGCGGGCTGCTGTTGGCGTCCACCTTGCCTTCGACGATGATGATCTCGCCAACCGTCAAAAGGCTCGAAAACTGGCCCCACGGTCGCGAGAACAACACCAGGTCGATAACGCCCTGAATGTCTTCGATGGTGACGAAGCCCATCGGCTTGCCGGCCTTGGTCTGGTATGGGCGGATGTTGGTGACCAGCCCGGCTACGCGCACTTTCTCCTCATGCTGGGCCTCAGGCAACTGGCCGGAGAAATAGGTGACCAGTTGCTTGAGGGTGGCCTGGTAGGCGGAAAGCGGATGGTCGGAGATGTACAGACCAATCAATTCGCGTTCCCAGTTGAGCATTTCGCGCCGGTCTACATGGTTCACTTCGGGCAATTGAATGTTCTCGGCAACGCCGGTAGCCACGCCAAAGAGCGACATCTGCCCGGCCCGCGCAGCCTGGAAATGGGCGTTGCTGGCGGCTACAATGCGGTCGAGTGCGTCCAGCAGGGCGGCGCGGTTGCCAAAGGCGTCCAGCGCGCCGACTTTGATCAGGCATTCCAGCGCACGTTTGCCCACTGCGCGCAAGTCGGCGCGGCGTACAAAGTCATCCAGGCTAGCAAAGGGGAGGTTGGCGCGCGCCTGGAGGAGGAGGTTAATGGGGCCCTCGCCGACATTTTTGATGGCGCCCAGTCCGAAGCGAATGGCGGGACCGCTTTCCTGATCCTCGATGGTAAAGTCCCAGCCAGAGACGTTGATGTCGGGCGGAAGAACCGGCACGCCCATGCTGCGCGCTTCGGCCACGTACAAGGCCACCTTGGCCGTGTCGTTGCGCGAGACGGAGAGCAGCGCGGCCATGTATTCGGCCGGGTAATGGGCTTTCAGGTAGGCAGTTTGGACCGCCAACACACCATAATCGGCGCTGTGCGATTTGTTGAAGCCGTAGCGGGCAAACTCCTCCCAGTCGGTGAAAATTTGATTGGCCGTTTCTTCGGGGATGCCGTTGGCGACTGCGCCAGAGACGAACTTGCTGCGATGTTTCTTGAGCTTTTCGGCAATCTTCTTGGAGATGGCTTTGCGCAAGTCATCGGCTTCGGAGGGGGTATAGCCGCCTAATTTGACGGCCGCGTTCATTAACTGTTCCTGGTAGACCGGGATGCCGTAGGTATCCTGGAAAATGGGCCGCAGCGCCTCGTGGCGGTACTCCACTTCCGCTTCGCCGTGCATGCGGGCGATGTAATCGGGGATGAACTGCATCGGGCCGGGGCGGTAGAGCGCCACCATGGCAATGACGTTATCCAGGTTTTGAGGCTTCATCTGCACCAGCCAGCGCGTCATGCCGCTGCCTTCTACCTGGAAGATGCCGGCCGTCTGCCCGTCGCCGAGTAATTTGAAGGCTTTGGGGTCGTCCAGTGGGATGTTGCCGAGGTTGTAATCTACGCCATGCCGCTGCCGGATCAGGTCGCAGGCGCGCGCCATGGTGGTGAGGGTAGCCAGCCCCAGGAAGTCTACCTTCAACATACCCAGGCTGTTGAGGACGCCCATCTCGAACTGTGTGACCGACTTGATGGGCGTCTCTTCTGAATTGGAAGTCGGGCGGTGCAGGGGCAGATATTCGGTCAGCGGCTTGTCAGAGATGACTACGCCGGCGGCGTGCGTCCCGGCATTGCGGACGGTGCCTTCCATGCCCATGGCCAGGTCAACCAGTTCGCGGATGTGTGGGGCGCTGTCGTAGAGTTGTTTGAACTCCGGCACTTTCATGGCGTCTTCTTGCAGGGTGACGGTGCGCCCGGAGACAAAAGGCACCAACTTAGCAATGCGGTCTACTTCTGCCAGGGGAATGTCCATCACGCGGCCCACGTCGCGCAGGGCGGCCTTGGCGCCCATGGTGCCAAAGGTGATGATCTGGGCTACCTTGTCGTCGCCGTACTTGCGTGCGCAGTACTCCAGCATCTCGGCGCGGCGGTCGTCCTGGAAGTCCAGGTCAATGTCGGGCATTTCGATGCGGCCGGGGTTGAGGAAGCGCTCGAAGATGAGGTCATGCTCCAGAGGGTCTACCAGCGTAATGTCCAGGGTGAACGCCACGATGGAGCCGGCTGCCGAGCCGCGCGCGTTGTACCAGATGCCGCTCTGGCGGGCATGGCGGCACAGATCCCATACAATGAGGAAATAGGCGTCAAAGCCCATGTCATGGATGACGCGCAATTCGTAGTCGAGCCGCTCGCGGACTTGCTGGCTGTTGGCGCGTTGCCCGTAGCGCCGCTGCAATCCTTCCTCGCACAGGCGGCGCAGGTAAGTTTGGGGCGTTTCGCCTGCTGGAACTTCGAACTCGGGCAGGTGATAGCCTTTGAACGACAGGTCAACATTGCAGCGCTCGGCCACCAATAAGGTGTTGCTGAGCGCCTCTGGCACTTCAGCGAACAGTCGCTGCATTTCTTGGGGCGTGCGCAGGTAGTACGAGTCGTCCGTCATCATCATGCGGCCCTTGTCGGACAGCAGAGAATTGGTCTGAATGGCGAGCAGAATGTCTTGCAACTTGGCGTCGGACGGTTGGATATAATGCACGTCGTTGGTGGCCAGGTAACGGGCAGAATAGCGCGCGCCCAGTTCTACCAGGCGGCGGTTCAGGTCGGTTATTTCCTTGATATTATGGTGCTGGAGTTCGACGAAGAAACGCTCTGGGCCAAAGACATCGTAATAGAAATTCATGCGCCGCACGGCTTCTTGGGGGTTTTCTTCTAGCAGGGCGCTTGGAATCTCTGCCGACATGCAGCCGCTGGTACAGATCAGCCCCTCGGAATGGGCCGCCAGGAATTCATGATCAATGCGCGGGTAGTAGTAGAAGCCCTCTAATTGCGCGGCTGTGGCGATCTTGAGCAGGTTCTTGTAGCCGGTCTCGTTCTCGGCCAGCAACAGCAGGTGATACGATGAGCGGTCGAGTTTGGCATCGCGGTCTTTCATGCCGCGCGCGGCCATGTAGGTTTCCATGCCGATAATCGGCTTGACTCCCGCCGCTGTGGCCGCGTTGTAGAAATCTATGACCCCAAACATGGTGCCGTGATCGGTGATGGCAACCGCCGGCATGTCCAATTCTTTGACGCGCTGGACTAACTTCTTGATGTTCGAGAAGCCATCCAAGAGCGAGTATTCGGTGTGGACGTGCAGGTGGGCAAAGGACATACCGGTCAGGGATTGTAAGTTGAAGGTGAGACGTTACAGGTTGCGGGTTGGAAGTGATTGGATTATAGCACGCGGACGCAATGCAGAACAAACGTTTGCCTTAAAATATCTGCGATTCTCCCCCGCTGGAGAAACCCCGCTATTGCTCCCAATCCCTGGAATTGACATACGCCTCGAGCAAGGGATCGTATACCCCCAGGTTGAATTCCAGGATGGTCTTCAACCTTTCTGCAGAGAACAGGTCGCCGCGCGTGATCAGCAGGAGTTTGTCGTAGTATTCCCGCAAGTGCGGCTCGCGGATGTGGTTTTGGAAGTCGTTTGTGATCGTTTCGATGTAACCAACAGGAACATGACGGGGGAAATGGCCGATGCGCCAGTCCGCGGTAACGGGTAAGCGCGCCCGCAGCGGATCGCCCAGGCAAACTTTATCCATAATATACACATCGGGACCGGCGTAAAAGCCATACATGCCAATCGATTCACGGATGATAATTGGTATTGCCTCTTTCCTGGCCTGACGGGCGTCCTCTGCAACTTTGGGCAACCAGTCGCGCGCCCAGCGGTTGAGCAAGCCACAACACTTGATGTAAATTGTCTTTTCATCCGCAATTCCATTTTCCATTGTGTTTGTTCCACTCGATGTATGAACCAGCAGCGGAGGGTGCGTGGATGTCAAACCGACCACCAGGATGAACGCGCTCGAAGCCAGCGCAAGAACCGGAATGGTTTTCGATGCCAAGCATTGGGTCGGGATGAGGCTGCCGATTAGCGCCAGGGACAAGACAAAGACGGTCGAGAAAAAACGGCCGCTCATGAAGTCCCCGCCGATGCGCACGATGTAGGCCAGGTAAAGCAGAATCCCCAGGACCAGGCTGATGCGTCTGGATTCCCTGGAAAACAGGGAAACCAGCGCTGCCAGCCCGATCGTCGGCAGGGTGACATGATCCCACGCCAGCGAGTTCTGGAAATAAAGCCAACCCTGCCGGTAAAGGTCGGATTGAGGGATGCCGGTCGTCAGTTTGGCATAATAGGTATTGGGGAACGGGAAACCGTAGTAGAACAGGGAAAACCCTTCCCACAAAACGATGGGCAGGAAACCGAGCGCCATCCACTTGCCGGATTGCCAGATCGTCTTTCTCGTCTCATAGACTGTCAGGAACAACGCAGGGAGGAACAGGAGCAGGGTATCGAGGCGGTTCAGCATCGAAAGCGCCGCCAGCAGGGAAAGGAAGAAAACCCGTTTCGACGTGGAGACGGTATCCTGCAAGAGTAAACCGGCAAAGAGCAGCGCCAGCAAATGCGACAGGGGGTTTTCCAAGCCGGAGGACGAATAATCCACAAAGGATTTCGACGACAGGACAAAGGCCAGGGCAAGCGGTATGCTCCAGGGTTGGGGAAAGAATTTTGCCAACAAGACATACACGGCCAGCAGGGAAACCGCCATGCCAGCCGTGTAAAGCGTAAAGAAAGGGTCGCGAACCGCCACGTAGAACGGGATCAAGACGAACAACCACAAGGGATGAGTGAACGTCTGTACCCGCTCCGCGCCGTTCCACCTGAGGCCATCGCCGTGCAAAACGTTGTAGACCGTGCGCAGGGTGATGAAGGCATCGTCCGACGCCCAGGCGTTGCGCGCCAGCACAACCAGGAACGCTAGCAATGCAACGCCCAGGACGATTCGAGTTTTGACCGTCATTACGTATCACGCATTACGGATTACGAATCACGCGCCAAATATGCGGCGATACAGATCGCTTTCCAGCAATCCATCCGGGTCGGTGCGTTTCTTCAATTTCTTGAACTTCTCCACGGCCTCGTCACCGAGGAAGGCGCGGGTTGTTTCTGCAGAAGTCTCGCTGTTCTTGGCGAAGTAGAACCGTCCGCCTGCCGCCAGTACCATCTGGTCGAACTCAGCCAACATTGCCCTGAGCGCGGCACGGTTGCGGTCGGTGACCTTGAAATCCAGCGCCAGCGAGAATCCGTCCACGGCGTGGGAGAGCAGGAAATCGTCCGGGCGGTGGCGTTTGGTGACGCCAAGATAGGAGGGTAGACCCCGTTTTTTAGCGGTAGCAAGCATCTCGGTCCAGGTGCGAAGCGCGGTTTCCTTCGGCAGGAACGACTGGTACTGGATCAACCCATTGCGTCCGTAAGAAAGTTCCCAATTGGGCACATAGTCCAGCAAAAAGTGGAAGGCAGCGTGACTCTGGCGGAAGGTATGACGTCGCAGGCTGGCGACGTATTTGGCAATGTTGACCGCACCCCAGCCAAAGTTATTGACGAAGGGCGTCATGAAGTAATGCAGCAGGCTCTTGGGCATCACGCCAAACAGGCGATCTGGCAGGGTCTGGTAGCCCACCTGCATCTTGGCCGGATCGGGATCATCGTGGACGTAGTTGGCGGCATGGATCTGCCCGTGGTCTGATGTGATCGTGTCCAGCCAGCCAACGATGTAATCGTACTTGGGCGCACCTTCGAGCAGGCTATTGAGATGCTCTTCGAGCGTGCGCGTCGGCCAGGCGTGGACTTCCAGCAGCCCCGACTCGACTTTCTTCATTTGCATCGTAACGGTGGTGATGACTCCCAGCATCCCCAGCCCGCTGATGATGCTGTAGAACAGGTCGCCGTTCTTCTTGGGCGAGCAGGTGACCTCCGCGCCGGTGGGCAGCAGGGCCGTAAACTCGATGACATGCTCCCCAATGGTGCCCATCTTGAAGTTGTTCTTGCCGTGGATGTTGGCGCCCAGGCAGCCGCCCAGCGTAGTGGTCATCGTTCCAGAGACGACCGGCGGCCACCAGCCATCTGGCAGGACTTTTTGCCAGAGTTGCGCCAGCGTGACGCCCGCCTCGCATCGGACTACGCCTGAGCCTGCCTCCCATTCGACGATCTGGTTCATGCCCGAAAGGTCCAGCACGATGCCCCCGCCGTTCAGGGCGGCGTCGTTGTAACTGCGCCCTGCCCCGCGTAGGGTGACGGTCAGCCCGGTCTTTTTGGCAAGTTGGAAGGCTTCGTAAATTTCTTCGGACGTGGTGGGGGTAAAACGATAGGATGGGGCGCTCAACGAATGTCCGAAGTTTTCGAGGATGGTGAAGGTTTTATTCATAGAGAGTAGAGAGAGTAGAAAGAGTAGAGAGTAGAGAGTAGAGAACAGTCACTGGTCTCTAATGATCTAAAAGGATAATCGTCGAAAAACGAATGATGGAATATGGCGAATGACCAGCATCACCCAACTCCAGATGCCGGAGACGTAAACTACCTGTTTCCGCTTTTGGATAGCCTTCCAGATGCCGTCTGCGGCCCGCTCGGGTGTGACTGCCAGCATGGGTTTGGGCGCATTGGGCAGGTCGAGCATCTGCGTCTTGACCATGCCGGGCTTGATGGTGATGACGTTCACACCATAGCGGCTCAATCGGTTGCGCAGGGCTTCGAGGTAGCAAGTGAAACCCGCCTTAGAAGCGTTATAGCCGGGGTTGCCTATGCGCCCGCGGTCGCCGGCCACCGAAGAGACACCCACGATTTGCCCGCTTTTCATGCTCTCAAAAAGAGGGGCAACTTCGCTCATCCACGCCATTGCGCCGAGCAGGTTGACCTCCATCATCTTCTGGTCTTCGGCAAAATTGTACTCATCCAGTGCGGGGAAATAGATTCGTCCAGCCACATACACGAACAAGTCCAGCCCGCCGATATCAGCAACCACGCGGCGGAACAAGGCGGGGATTTTTTGGTAATCGGTCACATCATGTTCATAAGCGATGGCGCGCGTCTCTCCTTGCGAGAGGTTGATTTCGTCACAGAGTTTTTGGAGAGTATCCTGGTTGCGATCCAGCAGCGCCAATCCGTAGCCCTTGTCCGCCAATTTGCGCGCCAGGGCGGCGCCAATCCCGCCGGCGGCGCCCACTAAGATGGCTTTTTTGAGGGGGGTCAGCGGCGTGGCCCGCCGAAGGGTAGATTTTAAATCAGGCATATTTGCCTCCCAATGCGTAATCATCCGTCTTCATTCTAACACAGTATCACGAGAAGACTCTAACACGGACAAGCCGAAATCAACATAAGAAGCTCGATGTGAGACGGCGGCATCACATACGGCCTAGAAGGCGCTCGTACAGGGCCTGTGTCTCTGCCGAAATGGGTAAGTCCAGTTCTTGGCGCATGGCTGCCTGGCAGGCCTCGTACCAGCGTACTACATCCGCTCGATTGCCAGACAACGCGGCAATTTCCATTGCCTCGCGGTAAGCGCTTTCGTAGGCGGGGTCGAACTGGATAGCGCGCTGGCAAGTTGCCAAAGCCTCGTCGAACTGTTTTCTCTTTTTGAGTAGAGCGGCTAGCGCCAGAGAAGAAGAAGTGAAGGCTCTGTTGAGTCGTTCCCGTTCTGCGAAAACCCAGACCGCCTCAATATCTTCCAGGAAAAGGCCGTTTACCAGGCCAAGCGCTTTTTGGTAGTATAGAATTTTCTGTTCCTCTTCTTCGCTGTCTTGCGCCCGCTGCAAATATGACTCGAAGGCTTCGACATCATATTCATACTCCATACTACGGTTGAAAGCATATTGCTCGTTCTCGAAAAGCAAGATCGTGTCTTTGCCTACCGCTCGGCGCAAGCGATAGATTTCATTTTTGAAACGCAGGCGCAGCCTGGCCGGCTCTTCGATCTCCGGCCACAGCACTGCGCCGATTTGTTCTTTGCTGGCCGCCCCAGGCAAAGTCAGGAAATAGAAAAACAAATCGCGCACCGATTGGGTTTGCCAATCTGTTAAGGTGAGCATTTTGCCGGCCACGCTGACCCGCCCTGGCCCCAGCGCCTGGATAGACAGCCCAACGACAGGCGCCTGCACTGAGCGCGACAAACGCCGCACTTGCCGGCGCACCGCTGGCAGTTGTCTGGCTGCCCGTGTTGCCTGTTGTAACCAAGTGCGCACCTGTCGTCCCACCTCGGCATCGGCTTGCAATCCATTCAACCAGCGGCGTGCTTGCCAGGCAGAGATCAAAAAAGCATGAGACGGGCTGCCTGCACGCCAATCCAACAGTCCCTTGAGCATTTCTCTGGCGCGGGTTCTTTCTCCTGCATGAGAATAGGCTGCTGCCAGCGCGCGCGACCTTGAACTTGTCGGCCATGCCCTGGGCGATTCCCGCACCGGAAAGTTGTAGAGCGGTGATCCAACCCTCCGACTCAGCCGCCAGGGCCTCGGCCGTCTCTTCAGAGATTTGCAAGGCGTAATTTTGCGCCAGAAGGGCGCGGATTTCATCTGCGCGGAAGGCTAACTCGCTCAAGTCCAGTCCGCCCACCTGATCGCGCGCAATCAACAGCGGCAGGTCAGGCAAATCAATCAATGTACGAGAAGAAAGCACCAGGTGACAGTTCTCGTCTACCAGTTGGACAAAGCGATTGACAAAATCCCAATCAAGGGAACATCTCCCACCAGATGATAATCATCCAGTACCAGCACAAAGTGCTCGGGGATACGTTCATACACCTCATTCGCCAGGTTGATGACGATATTTTCCAATTCCCCGCTCACGGCTCTGAAGCGGCTCAAGAGTTCCCTCGATTCGCCGCCAAAACCCGAAAAACGTTGCGCCAGTGAAGCGATGAAATAGGCCAGAAAGCGCTGTGGATGTTGATCCAGGGCATCCAGCGCCAGCCAGCAAAAAGGCAGTTCGCTGTGATAGCATAGGTCAATCAGCATAGAAGTCTTGCCATAGCCGGCTGGCGCAGAAACGAATATCAGTTTCTTGTCCAAGAACTGGCACATCATTTTCAACAGGGGGGGCGGGTCAAGATTTCCTTGCGCCGTCGAGGAACAATGACTTTTGCCAGGCTGATGGGGATATAACCGCTTGCGTCCATTCCTTTCTGATTCTGACACAAAAAGCCCGAAATGACAAAGCAAACTTATAGTATTATCGCGCAACATTTGTATTGCATGCGCAAATATCGTGGGACAGACCTTTGGTCTGTCCAGACAGGTCAGAGACCTGTCCTACGTTTGGTTGCGGCTGGAAGCCGCGCTATGATAGAGCCACCCATTCTTCATCAAACAGGTAAAATGGTTACAAAATAAGGAGCAATAATGGCAGAGCCAATCTATTATCAGTGGCAAAATGAGGTTTTATGTCGGACTATCTATCCCATGCGGGAGGCCAAACTGCGCGATTTTCTTGTTTATTATGCCGAAATAGACATTTGGAAACAATACCGGCAAAAAACGCCAGAAACGCTTGGGGCAGAGATCGAAGCCTGGAAGGAGGCGCAGGCGCGGGCGGCGGAAGAGGCGTATAGGAAGTTTTTGTCCCTTCGCGACTATTTCTTGACGGCTGATGTCCGCAGCGAATACGCCACGCTCTTTCATCCGCTAGACGAGGCCGAAATGTCCGAGATCAACCATCTGCACAGCGCCTTTGTGGACCATTGGCCAAAGGATATTCGCGGCGAGCGCAGTTTTGTGGATATGCAGATTGCTTTCTGGGTCAATCATCGTGATTTGCTGCGCGATTGGGTCAAATCGCGTACTCGGCGGCTCGAAAATATGGATCCAAGTCATCCCAAATATATGACGGAAAGGCAGGAACTTCGCTACAAGCAAGAGGTTACCTTGCCCATGGCAGAAAGGGAACTCGATCGGCTGCGCGCTTTTTTGGCAACGTATGACAAGGTCGAATCTCGCAAACTCGAATGGTATCGTCTGTCTAAGAATGACCCCGCCTTCAACACGCCCGAAGATGTTTTTCTGCGGACTTATACGCCTACTCGGCCGGTCAGCGCTTATGATATTGCCGTATGGAAGATCGAGGAATACAAGGCTAGCCTGGAAGGCAAGAATCAGTATGAGTTGCTGGAGGAAATTTACCAGCGCTTTCAAAAGGAGCCGAGGCGTTTTCCGCTTTGGTTGCAATATATGGTGGTGCATTTTTCAGGGATGCGCTATGCCAGCGCGCATCATTCTTGGGCCGACCCAAAGGATTTGTTGATACGTTTGCGAGCGCCTACTATCGAGACCGAAGTCAAGACGTTGAACGATGATGCCCTGGTACAACGCTGCCAGGAAAAGATCTCGGCTTATGAAACCAAGAGCGGCGTCGTGCCGAAATTGGCTTTTGCATTGGAGAAAACATGGCGTGATCAAATTGGCTGGCACTTGCCCAGCCTCAAAGCGAGCAGTGTGGGGGCAAAGCGCCAGGGACTGCTCAACCTGTGTAAGGTAGAGGATGCTTATGAGGTCAGTCGTATGACGACAGAGCAAGTGTTAGAAGCCCTGCGCGCTCGAAAAACGGAATTTCCGGCTTGGGCTTGGAAACAAATAGTTGCCTTGACGCCTCTGCGCTTGACCGAGGTGACCGATGCCGGTTGGGAAAAACTGACACCCCAAGAAGAACAGGAACGCTTGAAGCCGCAGTATGACCAGATACGTTCAATTTTGGATGCCTGGATGGCTTTCGATCCTTCTGCCTGGCGTGAGGAACATGGACGCAGTCATGAATTGATTGTTACTCGTGCAGTTTGCAACGAAACTGCCGAGCATATCCAGCATCTGCGCGGCCATCTGCCTCCCGGCGGTTTGGCTGCCAGGCCAGGCTGGTATATCAAGGAAGACGAGAATAAACTTCCTGGCTTGCCGCGCCCTTTCTACAAGCATCCCACGTCGGCTCAAGACTATGTCAGCGGAGCAAGCATCTTGTGGCTGCGCTTTTCAGACAGTCCGCCCAATGCCTGGCAAATTGCCAAACAGGTGAAAAGCAAAGATGGCGTTGGATTGCTGCCGGCAGAGTTTGGGAGCAAAAAGGGGAATAAATCGAGCGGCGGGAAAGGAGCAAAGGCTGGCGCCGGCGGGCCTTCACCCTGGACCTATAAAATCGGCGAAATGATCACTCGTTCCCGCACCCTGTTGAATGCCCAAGGTCAGAAGACTACTCAGCAACAATGGCTGCGTTGGATTCATGAAGCGACCGTTGTCGAGGTAGCCGAGACGCCCGACGGCGAAGTGGTCATAACGTATGAAACCGCTCTGCCCGATGAAGACGACGCTACCTCCTGCATTGGCATCTTCAAGAAGCCGCTTGCCTGGCATCTTTCGGATGGCACAGAAGAAGCCTATCATCGTTCCTTTGTGGGCTTCGTGCCAGAAGGTCAGGTTCCTATGGAGCATTTGAGGGCTATGCTGGATTGGCGTAAAATCCTGCGCAAGCCAAACGACGCGAATTCTTGACTT
>JBBITF010000003.1:114476-117427 GCA_037440925.1 Chloroflexota bacterium | reverse complement strand
TTGGCCCCGGCGTCATGGCAGAAGCCATGATCGCGGGATTGCTGCGCCAGGGATTGGCCCGGCCCGAACATTTGCTGGCCTGTGGTCCGCGCCTCGAACGCGGCGAGGAGTTGAGCGGCAAATACGGAATTCGGGCCTCAACCGACAACGCTGCCGCTGCCGCGCAAGCGGACGTGGTTGTCCTGTCAGTCAAACCGCAGCGCCTGAGCGCCGTCCTGAAAGGGCTCAAATCCGTTCGCAAGGACGCGCTGGTGCTGTCCATCGTGGCAGGCGCGCCCATCCAGAAGATCAGCGCGGCGCTGAAACACGATGCCGTTGTGCGTTCCATGCCCAACACACCTGGACAAATTGGGCAAGGCATTACGGTTTGGACGGCTTCCAGCGGCGTCTCGGCGGCGCAGCGCGACACGGCGCGCCAGATCCTGGGCGCGTTGGGCGAGGAAGTCTTCGTCGAAGACGAGGGTTACCTGGATATGGCGACCGCGCTCTCCGGCACCGGGCCGGCCTACGTCTTCCTGTTCACCGAAGCGCTGATAGACGCCGGCGTTCACATGGGTTTCCCGCGCCGCATCGCCGAGCAACTCGTCCTTCAGACCGTGCGCGGCTCGATAGACTACTACCGGCACGCCGGACGGCATCCTGCCACCCTGCGCAACCAAGTCACTTCGCCGGGCGGGACGTCTGCCGAGGCGTTGTATTACCTGGAAAAGGCGGGCTTCCGCACGGCCATCTCACGCGCCGTGTGGGCCGCCTATCAGCGTTCGCTGGAACTGGGGCGGGAGCAGCCCATCCACATCCCGGATAAAGAAGCGGGCAATTGAATCAACGTCCCGAAGGTTCCACAACCTTCGGGACGTTTTTTTATTCCTGATAATGGATTGGTTCTATATCCCGCCGGGTGTTGGAAGCCGGCAGCCTGGCGCGCGCGTAATAGAACGTCTCGCGCAGTTGGGGGGTCAACAAACCTGATTCGCGATAGCCTCTGAGCGTGCCATAGAATTGCATGAAGCGAAACCAGAAAATGGACGCCAGACTGCGCCGCAATTTCTCCTCGCGCGCCGCGTGCCACAAATCGCTCAGGATGTTCATCGTTGTCAGGCGGGCAAAATCGTATATGTTGAAATGCGCTTCTGGGTAGATGCGCTTGAAGGCCATTGCTTCGCGGCGGTAGCGGTTGAACACCCCGCGCGGCGTTTCCTGGTGGACATGCACGATTTCAGCCTCGGCCACATAGGAAAGGGTGTACCCCTTTTCCAAAATCCGTTTGGCCCATGCCAGGTCTTCCAGGCCAGTCAACGTCTCGTCGTAGGGATTGTCCTGCCACACGCTGCGCCGGATGGCAGCGTTGGCGTTGTTGCAGAACGGATAGGCCTGATGTGGCTGACCGGTTTCTGGATACCATTGAAGGAAGATTTGTTGCTCGGAAAAATGCGCTGTCTGCGGGCCACGCTGCTTGCCGTAGGTCAGCGCAACGGATTTGTCCTCGAAAGGGCGCAAGAGACATTCCAACCAATCGGGGTAGACGGGATAGACATGTGCGCTGGCGATGACCGCCAATTCGCGTGTGGCAGCGCGCAGCCCAAAATTGAGCGAACGCCCGAAGGTGAACTCAACCGGCTCGATGCGCACTATCTGCGCCCCAAACGATTTGGCAATAGCGACGGTTGTATCGGTCGAACCAGAATCGACTAGAATAATTTCCACATTCTTGACGCTTTGCCGCTGTATCCCCTCCAGCAAACGACCAAGATGTTTTTCTTCGTTATACGCGCGAATGACAAGCGAACAGTTCATCGAGACATCCTGTGTCTGTGGGTGCTGGGTATATCACACTCCAGCAACGTTATCTAAACAGCATTGCAATTAAACGAGCGATCCGCTTTGAACCACGGAGACACTGAGTCACGGAGTTTTTCAATTCTCTTTCTCTGTGTCTCCGTGTCTTGGTGGTTTTCCCAGCCGCAAACTGGCACAGCCGCAAACTGAAGTTTGTGGCACAGCCGTGCTATGATTTTACCTTGAAACGTCGGCATTGATATCAACAAGCAAAATTTTGTGCCTGTTGCATCATGAGGTCGTTTGTGTTACACTTTTTCCAAAGGGAAAAAACGACATGAATTCGTTTGTAAACTATCTCAGACAAAGCGACATTTTCTACCAATTCACGCCCACCCAATTGGAGATGGTGGCCAACCTATGCCAAGAGGTTGTCTTTCAAGGAGACGAGGTCATTTTCAAAGAAAATAGCAGCAGCAAGGAGCTCTACGTCATCGTGCAAGGGGAGGTCGAGATTCAAATCAACCCGGCGCTGATTAGCGCGCCTGGGAAGACCAGTCAGGCCGAATCTACCATTGCCATCCTGCGGCGTGGGCAATCGTTTGGCGAAGTAGCCTTGGTAGATGAAGGACTCCGCTCAGCCTCGGCGCGCGCCGCGCAAAAGGATACCCGCCTGCTCGTCATCCAACGCGACAAACTGATCATGCTCTGTGAAACCTATCCACAATTGGGGTATCGCTTGATGTATAATCTGGCTGCCGACCTGGCGATGAAAATCCGCAATACCGACTTGCGTGTGCGCGAACAATTGCTATACCAGCCGCAAGAAGATAAAAAAACAGTAAAAAAATAATATTTTTCACCCGAAGAATTGAAACTATTCTTTACGATTTTGCTATGAATTTGGTATACTTGCGCACTGTATTGTCAACTTCAGTGTTATAGGTAGCCAGGAGAAGCATTCTTCTTTTATAGTAACTCAGTGTGTCATCATTCCATGCCAAAGGAGGTGAGGCCGACAACGTAAGTTTTGTCTGCTGGTCGTCTGTAACCCGTCGAACGGGAAAATTCATCTATCCTTCGGAGGAGGAAGAAATGTCAAAACGTTTGTTTGCTTTGTTTGCAGCGTTGCTGGTCGCCAGCATGATACTGGCGGCCTGCCAGCCTGCTGCGCC
>JBBITF010000003.1:96115-114376 GCA_037440925.1 Chloroflexota bacterium | reverse complement strand
TTGCAGCGTTGCTGGTCGCCAGCATGATACTGGCGGCCTGCCAGCCTGCTGCGCCGGCGGCTACTGAAGCGCCAGCCACTGAAGCGCCAGCCACTGAGGCGCCAGCCACTGAGGCGCCAGCCACTGAAGCGCCAGCGGCTTTCGAATGCACCGATGCTATCGGCTGCCTGGATGTTGCCCCCGGCGAACCCATCCATTTGGCCTACGCTATGGTGATCTCTGGCCCGGATGAAACGCTGGGCATTGACTCGCGCACCGGCGTTGAGGTTGCTATTGCCCTCAAAGGACAGGTGCTCGGTCATGATATCAGCCTGACCGGTGAAGACGATGGCTGTTCGGCCGAAGGCGGCCAGGCCGCCGGCACCAAATTGGCGGCCGATCCGACCATTGTAGCGGTCATCGGAACCTCCTGCTCCAGCTCGGCCCGCGTGGCTGTCCCGCTGCTTTCGCAGGCTGGCTTCGTCATCATCTCGCCCTCCAACACCGCTCCTGACCTGACCCGCCCCGGCGACCCCAACCAGCACCCCGGCTTCCTGCGCACCGCGCACAACGATGAAGTCCAGGGCGCGGTTGCAGCCAAGTTTGCCTTTGAGAAAATGGGCGTGAAGAAAGCCGCTACCATCCATGACGGCTCGCTGTATGCGGAAAGCCTGCAAGCAGTCTTTGCCAAGTCTTTCCAGGAATTGGGCGGCGAAATCACCACGCAAGAAGCCGTTGACCCGAACGCGACCGACTTCAAATCTGTTCTCACCAGCATTGCCGCTGGCGGCCCGGAATTCATCTACTATCCCATCTTCGTCAAGGCGGGCAGCCTGATCACCCGCCAGGCCAAAGAGGTTCCCGGCTTGGAGAACGTCTACCTGATGGGCGCCGATGGCATGTTCTCGCCCGACGTGGTTGAGGGCGCCGGCGATGCCGTTGAGGGCCTGTTCGTTTCCAGCCCCGACTTGGCAGCCTTCAGCGCCGATTACCAGAGTGTTTTCCTGCCAAAATACAAGGAACTGGCCGGCGTTGACAAACCGCTCGCCGCCTTCCATGCCCACGCCTTCGATGCGGCCAATCTGGTCTTCGCCGCCATCGAAAAAGTGGCTGTTCAGGATGCAGACGGCACCCTACACATCCCGCGCCAGGCGCTGCGCGATGCCATGTATGCAACCAAGGATTACCCCGGTCTGACCGGTAACCTGACCTGCACGCCCACTGGCGACTGCGCTGACCCGAAGATTGCCGTGTACGAATATCACGCCGGTCAATATCCACCCGAGCGCATCTGGCCGTAATCCAGGCAAATTAGCAACACCTATGAGGGGCGAAGATCCTTCGCCCCTCATAAATATAAACCTAACGACAGGAGTACAAGATGCTAAGAACCTGGCGCCAAAAAATCACTGTGACGGATATTGTCATCTGGATTATCGGTATCGCTATTGCGGTGATGGTTGTATATGGCTCGGCCGCAACACTAGCCATAGGAAAATATACGCGAGATAACTGGATTGATTTGATCATCACCGGCCTGGCTTTGGGGGGAGTCTATGCACTTATCGCTTTAGGATATACGCTAGTGTATGGAATTTTGCGCATGATTAACTTTGCTCATAGCGAAGTCTTCATGAGCGGGCCATTCACTGCTGCTTTTGCTGCTGATGCATTGATTGCAATAGGGTGGTGGAATAAATACCCTTTGCTAAGTTTACTGATCGTGATGATTGTCTCTGCAAGCGTGTCTACCTTGATTGCGATCCTGGTCGAGCGGATTGCCTATCGCCCCTTGCGCACCGCGCCCCGACTGGTCCCTTTGATTACTGCCATCGGGGCGTCATTTTTCCTGCAATATACCTTCCGAGGTTTGTACGGCTCTGGGCTCAAGGGCTATCCTGAGATGGAAATCTTCAAGGGCGTGTGGACGATTGCCGGAATTCAGGTATTCAAGACACAGGCTGTTGCCATTATAGGAGCAATTGTCCTCATGCTGGTACTCTACGCCATCGTGCAAAAGACCAAGATGGGCAAGGCCATGCGCTCAGTATCCGAAGATAAAGAAGTGGCGGCCTTGATGGGCATTGATGTAGACAAAACGATTTCCACTACCTTTGCGCTGGGAGGCGCGGCCGCTGGCCTGGCAGGTATCCTTTACCTGCTATTGTTCCCGGTCGCCCACTTCTACATGGGCTTTTTCCCTGGGCTGAAAGCGTTCACAGCCGCAGTATTGGGCGGGATTGGTAATGTGCCAGGCGCCTTTATGGGAGGAATGGTACTGGGTTTGCTTGAATCGGTGGGCCCTAGCCTGTTTCTAGACGGCATGGGGATTCCAGCGGCCTATCAGTTAAAGGACGCCATTGCCTTCACCATCCTGGTATTCATCCTGATCTTCCGCCCAAGCGGCATCCTGGGTGAACGCCTGACACAGGCCAAGGCTTAGGAGGCAGGGACATGCAAACCTCATTTTCCTGGAAACAGATCATCCAGACGGGCTTGATTGCAGGCGCTATTGCAGTTCTGCTCTCTCTGGTAGGGATGGTAGCGACCTTTCGGGAGAGATTTATCATCAGCGGCATTTTTACGATGGGGCAAGCCATTTTCCTGGCTCCTATGCTTCTGATGGCTTATTTCTTGCAACGCCGCCTCCACCCACAGCCCATACAAATCGTTCTCCTATCCAGCCTGCTAGTCGGCCTGATTGGAAGCGCCCTATTAGCGGCCCTGGTGTTGATTGGAAACAGCATTGACCTGCAGGTCATGTTCGTCAACTCCTCTCCTACTTTGCGTAAAATTCTGACTTTCGATCAAGAATTGTTGCCCGGCCTGCTGGCCTTGCTGGGGATGGGTATGTTCATGGGGATTTTAGGAGGCGGATTGTCCCTGCTCCCAGGCCGAATCACCGGCGCTATTAGCCAGGGTTTCCTCTGGATGTTCCTGATCGGCCTGTTGCGCGATCTGTTGTTGACCGTGACCACCCGCTGGGGTCCTCTGGCCAAACCCATCAAATCGCTCTTTGCCACCAGTGGTCTTAAGCCATTAGGAGCAGCGTTGATCTTTGTGTTGGTTGCTGTATTACAATACTGGCTCAGCCAGCAGCGCGAAAAACGACGCAGCCGCGCATCTTCCAAACAATTGCCTGTTCTTCGTTGGTTGATGTGGGGTGGTATCGTTATCGTTTTGATCCTGCTACCTCCCATCTTGGGCATCTTCTTCAGCGACATTCTGGATACGGTGATGATGTATATCTTGATGGGGTTGGGACTGAACATCGTCGTTGGTTTTGCCGGCCTGCTTGACCTGGGATATGTAGCCTTCTTTGCCATTGGCGCCTATGTCATGGGTGTTTTGACCTCGCCAGAATTGAGCGCCAACCCAATGACCTACTGGCAGGCGCTTCCCTTTGCCATTGTCACCTGTGTAATCGCTGGTGTTGTCCTTGGCCTGCCGGTGTTGAAAATGCGTGGAGACTACCTGGCCATTGTGACCCTGGGTTTCGGTGAAATCGTTCGCCTGTTGGCGCTCTCCGACTGGCTACGTCCCTGGCTGGGTGGTTCGCAGGGCATTCAGTTAATCGCTCAACCAAGCATCGGCGGATTCGTGCTGAACACCCAACAAGAACTGTACTATCTCTTCTTGATTGGGGTAGGTATTGTAGCCTTCGTTGCCTGGCGTTTGCGCGATTCTCACATGGGGCGCACATGGATGGCATTACGCGAAGACGAGGATGTGGCAGTAGCGATGGGCATCAACCATGTTACCACCAAACTGCTGGCCTTTGCCACTGGCGCTCTCTTTTCTGGAATAGCAGGAACGATTTTTGCCGCTAAGCTGCAATCTGTGTATCCACACAGCATGAACTTCCTGGTCTCGATCAATGTGTTGAGCCTCATCATCATCGGCGGTATGGGAAGCATCCCTGGAGTGTTCGTCGGCTCTCTGGCGCTGATGGGGTTGCCGGAACTGTTGCGCGAATTTGCCGAATACCGCTACCTGGTGTATGGCGCTTTGCTGGTTACCATGATGCTGACCAAACCAGAAGGTTTGTGGCCCGATCAACGACGGCGATTGGAACTGCATGAAGAAGAACAAGCAGCCGAAACCGAGGCCGAAGGCGCAACCGCCAACCCTACCAAGTAGCGAGGAGAAGACAAAATGGCTGTTTTAGTTGCAAAGGCAGTAACCAAACGCTTTGGCGGGCTCGAAGCGCTCGGCCACATAGACCTGGAAGTCAAAGAAAAATCCATCCATAGCATTATCGGCCCAAATGGCGCAGGGAAAACAACGTTCTTTAACTGCGTCACTGGTTTTTACACTCCCGAAGAAGGCTCCATTTTGCTAGATGGCAGGGACATCACTGGGCTTTCTCCAGACCGTGTAACTCGCCTGGGTGTTTCTAGAACCTATCAAAATATTCGCTTATTCAAGAATATGACCTCTGTGGAAAATATTCTGGTAGGGATGCATCCGCACCTGAAATCAGGGCTAATCGGCGGCGTGTTACGTGACCCACGCACGACAAAAGAAGAAAAGGAAGCGCTCGATGAAGCCAAACGGTTGCTCCAATTCGTTGGTTTGCGCGGCAAAGGCGATATGATGGCCATGAACCTACCCTATGGCGATCAACGACGGTTGGAAATTGCCCGTGCGCTGGCGAGCAAGCCCAAAATCTTGCTTCTGGACGAACCGACCGCTGGCATGAACCCTAGTGAAACGCAAGAAATGGTGCATTTCATTCAACACTTACGCGACGAATTGGGCATCACCATCCTGCTTATCGAACATCAAATGCGCGTGGTGATGAGCATTTCTGAACTGATCACGGTGCTGGATTTTGGAGTGAAAATCGCAGAAGGCACGCCTACCGAGATTCAAAACAACCCCAAGGTCATCGAGGCTTATTTGGGACGTGGCGCCGCCAGCGGTCTCAACCAGAAAAATGCTGGCGCAGTCACGGCAGCCTGACAAGGAGCGTGTATCATGCCAATGCTCGATGTAAACAATATCCATTCTTATTACGGCAACATCCATGCCCTGAAAGGCATCTCGCTGACCGTCGAAAAAGGTGAAATCGTCACCCTGATTGGGGCCAACGGCGCCGGCAAATCCACAACGCTGCGAACCATCATGGGAATATTGAAGCCACGCGAGGGAAATGTGCGTCTGGATGGCGACGAATTGACACGCTACAAGCCTCATGAAATCGTCTACAAAGGCATCGCCATGGTGCCAGAAGGCCGACGCGTCTTTGCCCGCATGAGCGTTACCGAAAACCTGGAAATGGGCGCCTACAGCCGTAGCAGCAAACAAGAAATTGCCCAAGACTTAGAGCGGGTTTTCACCCTCTTCCCCCGCCTGAAGGAACGTCACAGCCAGTTAGCCGGTACCCTTTCGGGCGGCGAGCAACAGATGCTGGCCACCGCCCGTGCTCTCATGGCTCGTCCCCGCATCCTGTTGATGGACGAACCTTCCATGGGCCTGGCTCCGGTATTAGTGGAGGTCATCTTCGACACCATCCAACAAATCAACAAAGATGGCACCACCATCCTTCTCGTGGAACAAAATGCTCTCATGGCGCTTTCCATTGCCAATCGCGGGTATGTCCTCCAATCGGGTGAAATTGTCCTGCAAGACAAGGCCACCAACTTAAAACAAAACGAAACCGTCCAAAAAGCGTACCTCGGCATGGAATAAGCCGTCCTTCATGATACAAATGCGCAGAGGTACAAAAATTGCCTCTGCGCTTTTGTTTCCCTTCTTGACAGAATAACCTACTCTTGATTCATTCGTCCATGGAGGTCCAATGCTCATTCTAAACGCCGCCGACGTTTGCAAAGCCTTGCCCATGCGCGAGGCCATCGAAGCCATGAAACGCGCCTACGCTTCGCTCTCCGACGGGAAAGCCGAGATGCCGTTACGGACACGTTTACCCGTCCCAAAACACGATGCAGCCACCTTGTTCATGCCGGCCTTCGTCCAAACTGAGCAAGGAGACGCGTTAGCCGTCAAAATTGTTTCCCTCTTCCCCGGTAATCCTCAACGTGGACTGGCCTTCATCCAGGCAGCCATGCTGGTCCTGGAAGCGGATTCGGGGCGGCCACTGGCATTGCTCGAAGGCTCGTCTCTCACCGCCATCCGCACCGGCGCTGCCAGCGGCGCCGCTATTGATTTGCTGGCGCGCCCCGATAGCAAGGTGTTAGCGGTATTCGGCGCAGGGGGGCAGGGGCGCTCACAAATGGAAGCCGCTTGCAGCGTGAGAAGAATCGAAAAGGTTTGGGTGTGCGACACGTCCATACAACGGGCAGAAGTCCTGGCGGCAGAAATGGCCGGGCGGGGGGAGGTCCCCCAAGATGTCAGCGTAGCGACAAATTCCCAACAAGCGGTCAAGGATGCAGACATCATTTGCACTGCAACGACGTCTAAAACGCCGGTCTTCGATGACGAACACTTGAAGCCGGGCGTCCACATCAGCGCTATTGGGTCGTACCTGCCAGACATGCAGGAGATACCTGCCAGGACGCTTGCCCGCGCGCTGGTAGTGGTCGATTCACGCTCGGCTGTTTTGGCCGAAAGCGGCGACCTGATTCAGCCCATCCGCGCCGGCCTGTTTGACGAAAATCACATCCACGCTGAACTGGGTGAAATTGTGCTGGGGCGTAAAACCGGAAGGCAATCGCCAGAACAGGTAACTTATTTCAAATCGGTGGGCCTGGCCGTGCAGGACGCGATAGCCGCACAACTGGCGCTGCAGAATGCTGATAAAATGGGGCTTGGACAAACGGTAAATTGGTAAGGAGATGAAAAGGAACAATATCCAAACGGCTTTGCGGAAGGCAAGCCAGCCGATTATTTCAACCTGGAAAAGGCAAAAGAGGCCATTGATGTCGCTATCGTCATCATCCAATTCTGTGAAGATTATATACCCAGATCGTAATGCCTTGTTAAGGCGCATCAAACAAATCGCCCGTCAAATCAAAAAACGACATCCGGAGGTTGTTTCGATACGGCTGTTCGGTTCGCTTGCGCGCAATGACTACACCGCTACGAGCGATGCAGATATCCTCATTGTGCTAGACCACTTCCCAGAGAACGACCCTCACCGCCGTATCCTGACTTTCTTACCCTATTTCGATTTGCGCTATGGCGTAGATTTGCTGGTTTACACACAAGCCGAAATCCAGTCTCGTTTGAGCAAAGGTGACCCTTTCGTGCAACGAATCTGGCAAGAAAGCGTTGAGATCAGCGCATGATAAAGATTACATGGACGTAAATTATCAAGAAAAGCAATGAACATGTTACCGAACACAGCAGACATCGTCATTATCGGCGGCGGGGTGATGGGCGCCAGCACACTCTATCACCTGGCAGCGCGCGGGCAGAAGAACGCTATTCTGCTCGAAAAGGAAGAATTCTTTGGTCAGGGCGCCACCGGGCGCTGCGCAGGCGGCGTGCGCTATCAGTTTTCCACTGAGATCAATATCAAACTCTCGTTGGAAAGCCTGCCCATGCTCGAACGCTTCAAGGAGGAAATCGGGCAAGACATTGACTATCGTCAATGCGGTTATCTCATCCTTTGCACCAACGAGAGAGATTATGTTGCTTTTCAGCATAATGTAACTCTACAAAATAGCCTCGGCGTTGGCACCCAATGGCTGGATGGCGACGAAGTTCGAAAACGCCTGCCGCTTTTCCACCTCGAAGACGCGCTTGGCGCTACCTTCCATCAGAGAGACGGCCTGGTGGACCCCAATAGCGTAGTCAATGGTTACATCAGCGCCGCAGCGCGGCTGGGAGGTAAATCGTTCAACAATGTCGAAGTGACCGGGATAAAGGTCGAAAACGGGAAAATAACAGGCGTGGAGACGAACCAGGGCCATGTTGCCACTCCATTGGTCCTCAATGCCGCTGGCCCTTGGGCGGGCTTGATCGGAAAAATGGCCGGCGTAGACATTCCCATCACGGCTCTGCGGCGGCAAATGTTTACTACCACTCCCCTGCCCGAAATTCCTGCCGATTTGCCTTTCGTGATTGATTTTGCTCAATCGCTTTATTTTCATCGTGAAGGGGAAGGCCTCTTGATTGGTATGTCGAACCCCAACGAAAAGCACGGCTTCGACCAAAACGTGGACGAAGACTTCGAACTGGTCAACCTGGAAGCGGCCATCGCGCGTTTGCCGCTGGTCGAAAAAGCAGGCATGGTTTCTCATTGGGCCGGCTTGTACGAGGTTACCCCCGACGCTCATCCCTTCTTTGGCAGGACGCCTGTCGAGGGATTCTTGGTCGTGGGCGGTTTTTCCGGTCACGGCTTCATGCACGGCCCCGTCGCCGGTAAACTGATGAGCGAACTCATCCTGGATGGCGAATTCCGAACCCTGGACGTTTCCATGCTCGACCTGGCGCGTTTTAGCGAAGGCCGCCTGATTCGGGAGTACAATGTGGTCTAACCACTGCTCACTGATCACTTCACTGATTACTGATTACCGGTCACTGGCACCTCCCCATGCCCTCCGCTGAAATCATCACCATTGGAACCGAAATCCTCCTTGGCGAAATCGTAGATACCAACACCCGCTACATCGCCCGCGCCCTGCGCGGCCTGGGTGTTGACCTTTACCGCACCATCACCATCGGCGACAACGTCGAGCGCATCGCCGACGCCATTCGCCAGTCTATGTTGCGCGCCGACATTATCATCACCACAGGCGGCCTTGGCCCTACGGTAGATGATCCGACCCGCGAGGCGGTGGCACGCGCTTTCGATGTAGAGACAGAATTCCGCCCCGAGCTGTGGGACCAAATTCTCGAAATCATCACCCGTTATGGGCGAGCGCCGAGCGAAAACCAAAAGCGGCAGGCATACCTGCCAATAGGCGCGCTGGGAATCAAAAACCCGGTGGGAACGGCACCGGCGTTCATCATGGAGTTCAACGCTCATTCTCCCCAGAGAGAGGTCCCAGGAAGGGGGGCCGGCGCCGTCATTTGCCTGCCCGGTGTGCCAAAAGAGATGGAATATCTGTTGCATGAGGCAGTCATCCCCTACTTGCAAAAGCGCTATCATCTCGACCACATCATCAAAGTTCGCCTGTTGCATACAGCCGGCGTGCCAGAAGCGGATATAGATGAAAAGATTGGCGACTTTGAGAGGCTGGCTAACCCCACTATCGGCCTGGCTGCGCATACCGGCATTGTGGACATCCGCATTGCTGCCAAAGCCGCCACCGAAGCCGAAGCCGACCAAATGATTGCCGACGTGGAAATGCAGATACGCAGCCGGCTGGGGACGGTGATCTTCGGCGCCGACGAGGACACCCTCGAGGCCGCCGCCCTGCGCGCCGCCTCCAACCGGACCTGGAACCTGGTGGCCGCGGAAGCAGGCCTGGGAGGCAGCCTAAAGCGCCGTCTCGCCAACGCTACGGCGCCGAATCTGATTGCCGTCGAAGTCATCGAGACGAAGCCGGGAGAACTATCTACCGTTTTGAAAAAATTGCAGTCCCAGCATAACGCCCGCGCCGCTTTGGGCATTGCCGCCTTCCCCGAAACAAAAACCGTAGAAATGGCGCTTTTGACTCCAGAGGGGAACCAAGAAAGGCAACTTTCTTTTGGCGGCCATCCTGCTTTGCTTCCCCGCTGGGCTGTGAACCTGGCGCTCAATTGGCTGCGCCGCAGGGCGGAGAAAAACGAGTAAATGAAACGCGGCCGCCCCCAATCTAGCCTATGGTTGGTGACCGCCCTTTGGGGATTGAACGTTATAGGGCTGTTTGGCTTCCTGGCAGGGATGACGTTTTACCTTGCCGGCCAGCAGCCTGATGTTTCCTCCTCGCTCGACCTGTCTCTGGCGCCCGTCAGCAGCCCCACCTCCACGCCGCCGCCGCAAATTTATTACTTACCTACAGTTACCCCCAACCCCTTAGCAACTTCCATTGTCGTTTTTACGCCAACGGCATTTGTGCTGGAAAATGGCCCTCGACCAATCATCATTGGGTATTCCGTATCCAGCCGGCCGCTGGAAGTATATACCTTTGGACAGGGTGAAAAACAAGTGATGATTGTAGCCGGCATTCACGGCGGCTATGAATGGAACACGATTGCATTGGCTGACGAGTTGATTATCTACATCAATAAGCATCCTGAGATCATCCCCAGCGATACGACCTTGTTCATCCTGCGAAACATGAACCCCGACGGCGACGCGCGCGCTCATACGATCAATGGACGTGTCAACGACCACGGCGTAGACCTGAACCGCAATTTTCCTGAAAACTGGCAAGCAGAATGGGACCGCGACGGCTGTTGGGATTACACGCCTACCACCAGTGGAAGCGGTCCCGGCTCCGAACCGGAGACGCGCGCGGTGATGAATTTTCTGTCCAGCCATAGAGTCGTTGCCCTCATCAGTTACCATAGCGCAGCGCTGGGCATCTTTCCAGGTGGAGAGCCCTGGGAGGAAGGTTCGATTGAATTGGCCAAAGCGCTGGCTAAAGTGACCAAATATCCTTTCCCGCCCATTGACACCGGCTGTGTCTACACCGGCACCCTGGCCGATTACGCCGTCTCGTTGGGCGCTAATGCCGTGGACATGGAACTGCGCAATCACCGCGATACTGATTTCAGCCAAAATCTGAAAGCCTTGAAAGTCCTGCTGAACTGGCAGCCCTAGCGGTCGTGCTATAATCCGCGCTCTAGAGACGCACATTATGAGAAAAATAACCTTCCTTTTGATTGCCCTTTACCTGCTGGCAGTTGCTCTGCCTGTTCCCATAGTATCGGCGCAAGAGACGCCTCCGCCTAACGAAACTGACAGCGGAGCGGTAATATGTGCGCCGGCTGCCTACTTGCAAACGCCAGAGGATTGCTTGCCGCTTGGTCCGTCCCAATACCTGACAAAACTGGCTAAATTGGGGCTGACCATCCCGCCGCGCCCGTTGCCAGCCTACAAACCTGACCCGTCCTTGACCCAACTTCCCTACCGCTACTTCAAACTGGAGAAGGATTACGTCCCTATTTATAGCTCGCCTGGCGAAAGAGGCAACGGCGTCAACCAGTTTCCGCCTGGCTTTGTGTACATTTCCTACATTGACATGTGGGACCAGGCAGGTGTGTATTACCTCATGCAGAATGGCGGTTGGATTCCGGGCAAAGGTGCGCGCGTGGGAGAAATTTCGGCCTTTCAGGGATTGCTGTTCCGTTCTACGCCGCGAAACGACTTTGGCTGGCCGTTCGAGCAAATTCCGGTCAAAGTCGGCCCTGGTTACAGTACGCCCAACAGCGGCGAATGGCTCAACCCCTATACTGTGATTCAAATCTACGCCACTTTGAATGTAGAGGGCGCAGATTGGAACTTCATCGGCCCAGGGCGCTGGGTAGAAGCGCGCAAGGTGGCACAGGTGAACGTCAATACCACCCCGCCCCAGGGCGTGACCAACAACCGCTGGATCGAGGTCAACCTGGCCGAACAGACCCTGGCCGTGTACGAGAACCGTCAACTGATCTTTGCCACCGTCATTGCCAGCGGCATGGAACCGTTTTGGACGAAACCGGGCCTGTTCCAAATTACCCAGAAGAAAGAAACCGAAACCATGCGCAATAACGACCCGACGGATTTTTACTACCTGGATAACGTCCCTTGGACGATGTATTACGATGGGGCGCGGGCTTTGCATGGCGCCTATTGGCGCACGCGCTTTGGCTACCCACAATCTCACGGCTGCGTCAATCTGTCGGTAGGCGATTCACACTGGTTATTCAACTGGGCTGTAGAAGGCGATTGGGTATACATCCACGATCCCTCTGGCTTGACCCCCACCGACCCGGCCTTGTATTCAGACTATGCATATTGACATCAAGGCAGGGGTATGATAAACTACTTCCCGCTCGAAAACTGGTCCCGTGGTGTAGCGGTTAACATGTGGCCCTGTCAAGGCCAAGATCGCGGGTTCGAATCCCGTCGGGGCCGCCTGTGCAAGGCTTATATCCCCTGAACATAAAAGCCCCTATAAAGGGGCTTTTGTTTTATTGCCTCCACTGCAAAAACAGAAAATCTCAACTGAAAAGCCCTGACAACAGGCAGTCACTTCTTGCGACGGCGCCATAGCCATTTGAGCAGGTCATCTACGAAGGGAAAACCCAACACTGCGCCAATCGCAGAGCCGATTGTGCCAATGCCGCGCGCTGCACCCCCCGATAAGCCAAAGAAGGACCGCGCTTCGATGTCCACAAATTGCACCGAAATGGGAATACGGCTTTCTTCTCCACCTGCCAGGGGAATGAAGCGCAAGTGTAGCCAGGCGGTACCCTGGTAGCGACCTGGCGCATCTGGCCGCACACTCCAGTAAAAGACAACCGGCAAACCCGGCTGGAGCGTTTCGCTGATGGTGCCTGGCGGGCTGACTGTTATGCCCGCCATATCCAGGCGCGCTTCGGCCAAGACCCGATGGGTATCGTACAGGTTGGGCAAGGCGATTGTTTCACCAACCACCACGTTGCCTTCCACAACGGCGGTGGGGGTGAGGTTGCCCTGTTCGTCTACTTCCAGTTGTAGACGGATGCGGCTGGAATCGCCGGCGCGCATCCGTGGCGGAAATTCGAGCGTCAGACGACGGGTTTCGAGGATGGCCGCCTGTGGAAGAAGCGTCATCGTCGGGGCTAACGAAGGCGGAAGAGCAGTGGAAGAACTGGCAAGCGGCGTAGAGGTGACAGATAAGGGGGCTTGCGGCCCGACAGAAGGCAAAGCAGTGGGAAGTTCTGCCATGGCAGGAGCGGTCTCCTGAAGCGGCGGCGAAGCGGCGACAGCGCAAGCCGTCAGCGAGAGCATAGCGCTCAGGGCAAGCAGACAGAAGAGGCAAGGGCGTAGATTCATGTCGGGGGCCAGCAAGCAGTCCAGAGGTCCGGGAGGAGCGAGGCGGGGGGCGGCAATTGCATCTGTGTAGGCTGGATCGGTTGGATGCGCGTTCGCCGCTCTTCGGGCCATATTCCCCATATCAGCAAAGCGCAGGAGAGGACCACAATCAGAATAGCCATCAGCAATCGAATTTTGCGCGCCATACTTCCATTATAACGCTTTTGAAGAGGATTCGCTCGGCATTCAAAACAAAGTCCTGTGATGCTGTTCACAGGACTTTAGCGGTTTTACCCGTTTGCAAGGGCAGGTCGAAGCAACGATCAGGCTGGCATTTGCACCCTGGGCAGTTTTTCCATAGCCGCCGCGACCGCTTCGGCAGGATATTCATAATCCTCCAAATTTCCGAGCAGGTAGTTCTCATAGGCGGCCATGTCGAAGTGTCCATGCCCCGACAGGTTGAAGAGGATGACGCGCTTTTCGCCTTGGGCTTTGGCTTCTAGCGCCTCGTCAATGGCAGCGCGAATGGCGTGCGCAGACTCTGGCGCAGGGAGGATGCCCTCGGCGCGCGCAAATTGGAGTGCGGCCTCGAAGGTGGCTTTTTGCGGCACAGCCGTTGCCTGAATCAAACCGGCGTCGCAAAAGGCCGATAAACTGGGCGCCATGCCGTGATAGCGCAGGCCGCCAGCGTGAATGGCAGGCGGGACGAAGTCATGCCCCAGGGTGTGCATCTTGACCACCGGCGCCATCTTAGCAGTATCGCCGTAATCGAAAGTGTACATTCCTCTTGTGATAGAGGGCGCAGCAGTTGGCTCCACAGCCAGCAGGCGCGCGCGCTGTCCATTTTTGAGATTCTCGCGTAAGAAGGGGTAGGCCAGGCCGGCGAAGTTCGAGCCGCCGCCCACACAGCCGATGACCACATCCGGGTACTCGCCGGCCAGGTCCATTTGTTTGAGGGCTTCTTCGCCAATTACCGTTTGGTGCATTAGTACGTGGTTCAACACTGAGCCCAGGCTGTACTTCTTCGTGCCGCCCGATGTAGCGGCCACTTCCACCGCCTCTGAAATGGCGATACCCAGCGAGCCGGGATTGTCCGGATCGGCTGCCAACACCGAGCGTCCGTAGTGGGTGCGGTCGGTAGGACTGGCAAAGACCTGAGCCCCGTAAGAGTGCATCATCACGCGGCGATAGGGTTTTTGCTGGTACGAGACCTTGACCATGTATACTTCCAGGTCGAGATCGAAGAAGTTGCAAGCCAGCGAGAGCGCTGAACCCCATTGGCCGGCGCCGGTTTCGGTGGTGAGCGCCTTTGTGCCGGCGGCTTTGTTATAGAATGCCTGAGCGACAGCAGTGTTGGGTTTATGACTGCCAGCCGGGGAGACACTCTCATTTTTGTAATAGATGTGCGCCGGCGTGCCAAGCGCCTGTTCCAGCCGCCGGGCGCGGATGAGCGGCGTCGGCCTCCACAACTTGTAAATCTCTCGCACTTCCTGGGGAATTTCGATGAAACGCTCGGCGGAGACCTCTTGCAAGATCAACTCCATCGGAAATAAAGCGGCCAAAAAGTCTGGCGTGACCGGTTCGAGCGTATCTGGGCGCAATACGGGCGTCGGCGGCAACGGGCTATCGGCCATTACGTTGTACCAAAACTTTGGCAAGTCGCCTTCACTTAAGATGAAACGAGTTTGTTCAGACATGGAAAACTCCTTTTTGATGATTTTAGATTTGCGATTTACGAATCACGCATTACGCATTACGCATTACGTCCTCCCCCTCAAGGCGGATAAAACAGGATGTATAAGGTCATCTTCTGCCTCCTCAACAAAAAATACCGCTGATATTGTTTGCCAGCACCTTCTCGCTGAAAGATTGGCTGTGCAGCAAGCCCATGCGGGCGTACACTTCCTCCAGCGTTTGCTGAGCGATAAACTTAGCCTTTACTGTGCCGCTGAACAAGACTTCCATCAACTTTTTAGGCCGGGCAATCAACTCAGCCCGCCGCTCGCGCAACGGCGCCAGGTAGGCGTTCAGCACTTCTGCCAGGCGTTTTTTCACCTCAACATCGCCTACTTTACCGGCGCGGTAACGGCTCTTCAAATCCTCCACTTCTTCCGGATCGGGGTTGAAAATCTCGTGGTAAGCGAAGACCGGGTTGCCGTCCACATGCCCGCGGTCGGTAGCGTGGATGCGCGCCGGGTCGGTGTACATCGTCATCACCTTGCGCGTTGTCTCTTGCGGGCTATCATTCAGGTAAATGGCGTTGTTATAGGACGTGTGCATGGTGCGGTTGTCCAGCCCCAGCAGACGTGCCGCTTTGGAAAGCAGCGCCTTTGGTTCCGGGAAGGTCTGGCCGTAGGCTTGGTTAAACCGCCGCGCCGTCTTGCGCGTCAGTTCGATGTGCGGCAGTTGGTCTTCGCCCACCGGCACCAGATTGGCTTTATAAAGCAAGATGTCGGCCGCCTGTAACACCGGGTAGGTCAGCAGCCCCAGCGAAGGCTGCAAATCCAGTTCCTTGATCTGTTCCTTATAGGTCGGCATCCGTTCCAGGCGCGCGACGGACGTCAACATGCCCAGCAGCAGCGCCAGTTGCGCGTGTTCTGGGATGATAGATTGCAGCACAATAGTCGCGCGCTGCGGGTCAATGCCTGCTGCCAGCCAGTCGGCCAGCATATTCAAAATATTTTCCTGCACCCGTTCGGGATGCGCAAAGTTGGTGGTCAAGACGTGCAAGTCGGCCACCAGGAAAAAGCACTCGTGCGAATCCTGCAAGCGCGTCCAATTTTCCAACGTCCCAACCAAATGACCGAGATGGCGCGGGCCGGTAGGACGATGCCCGGTGAGGATACGTTGCCTGGACATTCCACTCTCCCTCACGGTATGAACAGCGACATACAGGCGCGCTCCGCTTCTTGCTGGACCTCCAACCTGCTCGCCGCCAAAATAACCTCTGCCATTTCCTCGACGGAGTCGGCAACCTGCACGCACGAGCGCTCTTGCAAAGGGACAATCCCCTCCGCCTCGCTGCTTGCAGTCTCGATAGATATGGTTGCTTCAAAGTGTGTGTTCATTTTTTCGCTCCTTCTGGTACAAAAAAGGTTCATTGGAAATCGCATGATTTTGCTGACGAAGCAAAGTGCCCGAAATGGGTATTGCCAAATCTCAAAAATACAGGCAGAACGCTGGCTTGAGCCGCCTGGGCGAGCGCCGCGGCGACAAAAAAACAGCGCCCATCCCAACATGGGACGAACGCTGCTGCATCCGTGGTGCCACCCAACTTAGGCCGGCCCTGGCCTGATAAAAAAATTCCCTGATGAAGCATCAGGGAAGAGAAAGCCAGCCTCACTCAATTGGTCAGCGGGTTTGTGGGTTGAAAAATCTTGCTATCATTCCAAACAAACCGAGTGACCTCGCCCAGATAACGGCGGCGACTTCCGGCTCGGGCTACTCATTGCACACTTTCGCCCTGCGGCTCAGAGGTCCATTCGGCGCTGTCGTCTCGGGCAGGGCTTTCACCCATTGCCTGCTCTCTGTACCGTCGTTCAGCGCGTACTCGTCCTCGTCACAGCCTTTGAGGTAATTGCGGTGATTATATTCAGAAAAGCGATTGTGTCAAGTCTTAATTTTCACTAGACAGAACCCCCTGCCTGTCCTATACTTGGAGAATTCAAACCCAGGAGGACGTTTTGCTATGGATTTAAAAACAACCGATGACGCTGTTAAGCGCCGCATTCAGGCTTTTGCCGAACGCGTTTCGACGCTCCAGGCCAATGACCTCTATTTCTACAACCAGCCGGTGCAAGAAATCCTACCGGGTATGAAAGTACGCGTGCATGGACGTGAAATGGGCATGTACGCCTCTTATAGTTACCTGGGGCTGGTCAATCATCCTCGCATCAACGCAGCCGCCAAAGCGGCAATAGACAAGTTTGGGACCGGGACGCACGGCGTCCGCACGCTTGCAGGCACATTGACCGTCCACGCTGAGCTCGAAGAGACAATCGCCCATTTCAAACATGCTGAGGCCGCTATCACCTATTCATCGGGCTACGCTACCAACCTTAGCGTCGTCTCTACTTTGATGGGACGTGGCGATTACGTTTTTTCGGACAAACTCAATCATGCCTCTATTGTAGATGGCTGCCTGATGTCGGGCGCAGAGTTCCGCCGTTTCAAACACAACGACCTGGGGCATCTCGAAACTTTACTCAAAAACGCGCCGCCCGATGTGGCCAAACTGGTCATTGCCGATGCAGTCTTTAGCATGGACGGAGACATCATCGCTCTGCCCCAAATGGTCGAACTGTGCAAGAAATACAATGCCTGGTTGATGATAGATGAGGCTCACTCGGTGGGCGTGCTTGGCAAGACCGGGCGCGGCATCGAAGAGCATTTTGGCTTGGGCGATGTCATAGATATCAAAATGGGCACCTTGAGCAAGACCATTCCTTCGGTAGGCGGCTATGTCGCTGCAAAAAAAGAAATCATCACCTACCTGCGCCATGCCAGCCGCGCCTACATTTTTTCCGCGGCGTTGCCTCCTGCCCAGGCAGCCGCGGCCAACGAAGCCTTCAAGGTGATTCTGGACGAACCCTGGCGCATCGAAAAATTGAACGAGAACACCAGACAATTCATTGGCGGGTTGAAGAGTATGGGCTTCGACACCATGTTGACCGAGACCGCCATTGTTCCCATCCTTTGCGGTGAAGACGAGAAAGCCTTTGCCATGACGCGCGAGGCTCAGCGCAACGATGTGTTCGTGTTGCCGGTCGTTTCTCCGGCCGTTCCAGAGGGGCTGGCGCGCCTGCGGGCTACGGTCACTGCCGGGCATGAGGCCAGCGAAATCGAAAGAGCGATGGAGGTCATCGGCAGGGCAGGGAAGAAACTGGGGATCATCTAGCCGCGCGCTTGTCTCTTCCTTTCACGCGCCGCCCGAGACGGTCAACGACTGGGGCTTTTCAAGTTGTCTTACTTCTTGCGCTTCAGCCAGATTTCGAGCGAGGCGCGCGTGTAGGCGTCCAGGGGCAATTGCAAAGATTCAGACGGCTTCATCCAGTGATATGCCTGCGCCTCGTCGTTCAATGTAACCTGGCTGCTGTCCGTCTTGGCGGCGAAGTCGAAAAAGATGAAATGCCGCCGTTTCCAGAAGGCCGGGTCGTAGATGAATTGCTGGAAGTGAATGAACTCCAGATCGTACACGTCCAGCCCGGTCTCCTCTTTGGCTTCACGGATGGCGGCTTCTTCTATGCGCTCTCCCAACTCCACATGCCCGCCCGGCACGACGTATTTGCCCGGCCATTTGTGCGATTCTAGCAGGAGCAATTTGCCCTGCGGATCAAAGATGAAAACGCCGACGGTGGGTTCGGGAAATTTTTGTTCGCTCATGCAACTATTTTACATGGGAATCCGCGCTCCGTTGATTTTCCCGGCTTCGTCCGAACACAGGTAGA
>JBBITF010000003.1:46061-96015 GCA_037440925.1 Chloroflexota bacterium | reverse complement strand
TACATGGGAATCCGCGCTCCGTTGATTTTCCCGGCTTCGTCCGAACACAGGTAGAGCATAGCCGAGACGATTTCCGCAGGGGATGTCCCTTTGCCCTGGCTTTGCGCATCTATGGATTTGACCTGGATGATGTTGGCGGTCAGGTTGGTGCCTTTGAATTCGTCTGCCAGCGTCAGCACCAGCGCCTCTTGCGCGGCTTTGCCGGCAGCGTAGGGACCCAACTTGGCGGCAGGCGCGGTCGCAAACGGGGAAGAAACCACGATCACGCGCCCCCAAGCCTGCGCTTGCATAGACGGCACAAAGGCACGCGCCAGGTGATAGGTGCTCCAGGCGTGCTGATCGAGCATGAATTTCAAGTCGTCTGGGCTGGATTCGGCCAGGGTTGTGCCGCCGGTCCAGCCGCCGACCAGGTGAATCAGGGCCGAGACGCGGCCAAATTTAGCGGTCAACGCCTCGGCTGAAGCACGAAGCGCGGACTCGTCGAGCAGGTCCACAGCGCGGGTCAGGATGCGTTCCGGCGGCAGGGACAGGTCACGCGCCAGAGCGTCCAACTTACCTTGATCTCGGCTGAAAAGCGCCAGCGACGCGCCGCGTTCGGCAAAGGCCCGGGCGGCTTGCCGGCCGGTTGCGCCGGTAGTGCCGCTGATGACGATAACGCGATGGGTAAACATGAGTGTACTCCTTTTATTGTTGGATGGCTCGTCCGCGCCACAGCGGGCCACCAAAGCGTATTTGCCAGACGGCGGCGCGCAGGGCGATGATGGTCATCAGCGCCACTGAAAGCGGCATGAGCAGACTGTCGGCCAGGCGCTGACGAGTAAGAGCAGCAGACAGGGCGCGGACGCCAACGCCTGACAGGATGAGCGGCAAGGCAATGCGCCAGTTCACAAACAACCAGACCCAAGGCAGGACGAAGACCATCCAGTGAAAGAGGGTGGAAAGGAACAAGAAGAACAGGTTGCCATGACCCGCGAGGATGTTCTTGGCGAATCCATCGCGGACCTCGGGCCAGTTCCCGTACATGCGGTTGGATACCAGCCCGGCGCCGTCAACCAACCGCAGGCGCAGGCCATTCCGTTTTACCAGACGCGCCAGGCTGACGTCTTCAATGAGCGAGGTTTTGACGGCCTGATGCCCGCCGATTCTTACGTAAGCGGCGCGCTCGAACAGCAGGCATTGACCATTGGCGGCGGCGAAGGAGGCCCATGGAATGTAGTGAACGGCCAGGATGGGCAGGTAGCCGAGGATGGCCATGCCCATCAGAGGGATGACCAGGCGTTCGCCCCAGGTGACGGTCTCCTGTGTGGGGAAGACAGCCAGCAAATGCGCGCGGCTTTGCTGGAACTGGCGCACGACGGCGTTCAGTGCGCCCGGCTGCCAGCGCACATCGGCGTCGCTGAAGAGCAGCAAGTCGCCCCTGGCCTGCTGGGAGAGTTGCTGGCAGGCCCAGGTTTTGCCGAGCCAGCCTTCGGGCAGGGAGCGGCCGGGCAGCAGGAGCAGGCGCGGGTCCGAGTTCGAGGCGCGGCGAACGGCGGCGGCTGTGCCATCGCTGGAAGCGTCGTCCAGCACAATGACCTCGAAGTTCGGGTAGTCCTGTTCCAATAACGAGCGCACGGTACGCCCAATGTTGGCCTCTTCGTTGCGCGCCGGGATGAGAATCGAGACGAAGGGCGTTTCCTTTGCCTGTGAGCGGCGAAGATGCGGGTATGTCAACGCATTTAGAATGGCGATAAACGCCATACCCGTCAAGGCAAGTGTGACCAGGAAAAGCAGGAAATTCATTAGCCCAAGAATCGGCGCAGCCAGGGACGAAGTTGGGGACGCTGGCGCAGGTCATCGGGGTGCTTGTAAACGATGAAGGCGGCCTGGAAGAGCGCTACGCCCAGCAAGAGCGGGTCGGGATGAAAGGCGAGCAGGTAGCCCAACGCGCACAGGATGGTGAGCAGTGCGGCCCAGCCGCTCAGGGTTTGGATGAGGTACCAGAAAACGATGAAGAAGAGCAGGATGGACGGCACTTCGTAAAGCGTCAGGCCGATCCAGGCGCCGAGCATGGTCGCAAGGGCTTTGCCGCCCTGCAAGCGCAGGAACGGCGAGAAGGCATGACCCAGCGTAGGCGCAACAGCCACAAAGAAGGCCGCCCAGCCGCGCAGACCGAGAACCTGGCAGGCCAGTCCCACCGGAAATGCGGCTTTGGCTACGTCCAGCAGCAGGGAGGCCAGCCCCGCCCGCCAGCCGCCGGCCTTGAAAGCATTGGTAGCGCCGGGGTTGCCGTCGCCCACCGCGCGCACGTCGGCGCCGGCCAGCCAGCGGCTGAGCCAGACGGAAAAAGGCAGAGAGCCGAGCAAGAAGGCAAAGAGAGCGAAGAGAAGAGGAAAGAAGAGAGAAGAGGTCATGTTTTCCTCCGCGCCCACAGCAACATCCCGCCCATGCCGAGAAAGCCACAAACCGCCGGGCCCGGCTGGAACCAAAAGAGCCCCTGTCCGATGGTTTGCAACAGCCAGGTGATGGCATACACGGCAACCAATGGCGTCAGCGGCAAATCGCGCGGACGCGCCAGGGCGGTGATGAGCGCCGAAACCAGCAGCCAGCCCAGGTAGTTGACCAGCGGAATGCCGAAATACGAGCCGGGCGTTTCCCATTCCCAGAAACCCCAGGCGACCATCTGCGGGTCGAGGAACAAGTCCCAGGCGGTGAAGGCGAGCGCAGCAACGAAGGCGAAAGCAGGAAGGCGGCCCCGTTCGCCTACGATGAGGCGCGCCACGGCCCAACTGGGCGGCAGCATCATCCACCAGGCCAGCGGGATGAGCAGCGGCACGCCTGCCCATTGCGGTTGGAGAGCATCGGTATAGTGATATTTGCCAAAGGGGAAACCCGTCTGGCTGCCCAAAAACTCAGCCAGGTACGCCAGCATCGTCATCAGCGCCAAAAGCGAGGCCGTGCGCTTCCAGCCCCAGGCTTGGGCCAGAATGACCAGCACGGTGACGGCCTGAACGACCACCGCCCATGACATGCCGATTGCCAGCGCCGCCTGGCCACACGTCCAAAGCAAAACAGGCTGGGCAATCATGGTCAGTGCCCAGGTCACCATCAAAGCGAGGACCTGCATGGAAAAGGCTGATTTTTGCATGGAGCGCCCATTAAACAAAACAAGCGCCCTCATTTTCTATCAAAAAAGAAAGCCTCCCTGTTTGGAGACTCAGGGGGGTCAATCGTAAAGCGCCTTCACCTGTTCTTCGGTCATGCCCTCCAAAATGGGGCGGTCAATTTGCTCCACCAGGCGCGGTTTGCCGCTGAAGTCAATGAAATGCCCCGACTTGGCGGCCTTGGTCTCCAGGTAGAAGCGATTGTACTCGTTAGGCTGCATGACATGGGGGATGCGTTCGGTGACATGAATACCGTGCTGAGTAAGTTGCTCGATTTTCTTGGGGTTGTTGGTGATCAAACGCACCGACTTGACCTTGAGCGACATCAGCATGTGGGCTGCCACGGCATAATCGCGCTCGTCGTCGCGGAAGCCCAGCGCCAGGTTGGCCTCCACCGTATCCAGCCCCTGGTCTTGCAGGCTGTAGGCGCGGATTTTATTGATGAGGCCGATGCCGCGCCCCTCCTGGCGCAGGTAGAGCAGGATGCCCTTGTCCATCTGCCCAATCATGCGCAGGGCGGCTTCGAGTTGGTCGCGGCAGTCGCAGCGCAGCGAGCCGATCACGTCGCCGGTCAAGCACTCGGAGTGCAGGCGCACCGGCACATCTTCGGCGCCGATGATCTCGCCCTTGACGATAGCCACATGTTCTTTGGCATCGCGGTTGTTCCAAAAGGCTACAATATGAAAATCGCCAAAGCGCGAGGGCAATTCGGCAATCGCCTCGATGCGCACGCAGACGTGATCCTTGCCTACGCCTTCGCATTCGTGGCAGCAATTCTCTTCGATCAGTTCTTCGATGACTTCATGTGTCAAAGTGGTCATTTCGACTCCTGTTGGACAATTTGGCAAATTGTCCTACAACTTGTAGTGTAACAAGACCCCGCCATCTTCCCACGCCTCGACCTTCACCAACTTCAACGGGATGGCCTCGCTTCGCGCCAGGCCCGGGCCTGCTACCATTCCAGGGGCAGATTCGCCCCCGAAGATCATCGGCGCAACGTAGACCGTCAATTCGTCTGCCAATCCCAGGCGGAGCAGTTCGGAGATCAGTGTCCCGCCGCCTTCTACCATCAAGCGCCGGATTCCGTGCGCCTGCAAAGTTTGCAGGGCGGCCACCAGGTCCACGCGCGGCGCGTCATGCACAAACACCTCGGCGCCGCGTGAGCGCAGCATGTCCACCTGGGCCTGGGCAGTGCGCGGGGTGGTGAAGAGAAAGACTTTCGCCGGGCCGGCCGTCAGGAAAGCGGAAGCAGGCTCAAGGTCCAGGTTCGAGGCGAGGCCCACTTTGGCGGGGTTGGGCGGCAGTCCACGCTGTTGCCGTTCCGCGCGCAGATGCGCCGATTTGACCGTCAGTTTGGGGTCTTCGTCGCGCAGGGTGTTGCCGCCCACCATGACGGCGTCCGACTCGGCGCGTAAGCGGTCCACCCGTTCCTTGTCGCGGGGAGAGGAGATGGCCGCGCCGCGCCGTTCGAAGGTGTCCATTTTGCCGTCCGCGCTCACGGCAACGTTGATGATGACGTAGGGTCGTGTCACTTTGATTGGAATGGGTAAGCAATCCTATTCTTACTTATTTCAGGAACTCGATCAGCAACTGGTTGACTTCTTCGGCTTCATCGTGCTGCACCCAATGAGTCGCGTCTTCGAAAAAGACCAGTTTCCCGCTGCTGCAATAATCCAGACTGAGGCGTGCCATGCGGTGACTGAGGGCGACGTCTTGCATTCCCCATAGGATGAGCGTAGGGACATGAACGCGCATGTCGGCGGGCAGTTTGGGGCGGTGACGCAGCATGGCGCGATACCAGTTGAGCATGGCAGTCACAGCGCCCGGCTGCGACCAGGCTTGTTTGTAGGCGGCAACGTCTTCTCTCGAAAAGGTATGAATCTTGCCGCTGCCGCGCAAGGCGCGCTCCAGATTGCGCCAGTTTTGCGCGCGCAGCAAGGCCTCTGGCAACCAGGGAAGTTGAAAGGCAAAGATATACCACGAGCGTCGCCACTGTTCGGGGTCGCCGCGCCGCAGGAAATTGAGCATTACGGCTGGGTGCGGTACGTTCAGGATTGCCAGTTTGTGCAGGCGGTCAGGATGCCAGATGGAAAAGGCCCAGGCCACCGCTGCGCCCCAGTCGTGGCCGACCAGGTTCACTTTGTCATAACCGAGCGTATCGAGCAGGCCCAGTGCATCTGCAACCAGTTTGTCTAGCGCATAGGCTTTGACTCCTTTGGGTTTGTCGCTCAGGTTGTATCCGCGTTGGTCGGGGACAATGACGCGATACCCGGCGCGCGCCAGCGCCGGAATCTGCCGGCGCCAACCAAACCAAAATTCAGGGAAGCCATGCAAGAGCAAGACAGGCCGTCCCTGTGGCGGGCCGGCGGTGACGACATGCAGGCGAATGCCGTTAACCACAATGTCAGTATGTTCGAAGCGCGAATCTGCCGCCGGCAAAGAGCCTTTGCTATGAGAAGAAGAGCGGCTCATTCGTTGAACATTTCTCCTACACTGCGGCCTTCATGCGCGCGTAGAATGACCTCTCCCAGCAATTGGGCTACAGAAATAATCGTGATTTTGTCTTCCAGGTACAGCATCTTCTCCGGCGGGATGGGGACAGAATCGGTGGTGATGATCCCTTTGATGGGCAAATGGCTCAGACGCTGTGATGCATTGCGCGACAGGACAGCGTGCATGAAGACGAGGTAAACATCTTGAGCGCCGTATTCCTTCACCAAATGTACGGCTTGCGAAATCGAACCGCCGGTGTCCACTTCATCGTCTACGATAATCACATCCCGCCGGTTGACCTCGCCGATGATGGTCAAGGCTTCGGCATTGGCATCATTGGCCGAACGGCGTTTCTCGATGAAAGCAATCGGCATATCCAGGTCGGCAGCCATGTTGCGCGCTTTCTTGGCAAAGCCCAGGTCTACGGCTACCACCACAGGGTTTTGCATTTTGCCGCGCAAGTTTTGGTTGATATAATCCGTTACCATGTGAGAGGCGGTCAGCACATCGCCAGGGATGGAGAAAAAGCCCTGGATCTGCCCGGCATGAGGGTCAAGAGTCATGTAACGATCTGCGCCGGCCACTTCGATCATATCGGCCACCAGGCGCGAGGTAATCGGAACGCGCGGCTGGTCTTTCTTGTCTGAGCGCCCATAGGCCAGGTAAGGCACTACTGCTGTAATGCGCGCCGCCGAGTCCAGGCGTAGTGTCTGAATCATAATGAGCAATTCCATCAAGTTGCGATGCACATTCGTCGCCGTCTGCTGAATGACGTACACATCCTGACCGCGCACGCTGCTGTGCAGTTTGACGAACAGGTTTTCATTGGGGAACTGGATGATGTCACAGCCACATAGCGGTTTTTCCAGGTACTCCGAAATTTTTTGCGCCAGTTCGGGAGAACCGCTACCGGCATAAAGTTTGATATCTCCGTATACTTTCATTTCATGATGTAGATGTTGAGTCATCGTTCCTCCTGTCTTGCATACCACTCCTGCCGCAGGACGCTCATCATCAAAACATCCTGATATTTGCCTCGTTTGTAAACAGCCTGCCGCATGCGTCCCTCCAACACAAAGCCAGCCTTTTCATAGGTGCGAATCGCGCGGACATTGTCGGCATAGACGCGCAGACAAACCCGATTCAGGTTCAAGGTCTCGAAGCCATGACGCAAAAGCAACTCCATCGTCTCGGTGCCATAGCCTTGCCCCCAAGCCGATTTATCGCCAATCATGATGCCAACCTCTCCGGCCAGGGCCACCCGGTCGAGGTCAAAAAACGAACAGTTGCCTACCAGTTTCCAACCTTCTTCCTCCCGTATCTCGATAGAAAAGGGCCTTTGCTCTTGCGGGCGCTGTTGCACGCTGTCGAACCATTTTTCCTCGTCCAGCGTAGACATGGGCAGGTAAAGCGTCAGCCCGGCGGTCACTTCGGGGTCATTGACCCAATCATAGAACTTTGCCACATCCCCTTTTTCCAATGCGCGCAAACGCACGCGCTTTCCATAAATCATGCTCATTTCAACCATCCATTTCACCGGCCAGGTTCATCTGCCGTCGTGCTATGCAAGATTGACTCCACTGCAAAAAGGTATTTGCACCGCAGAGCGCGCAGAGAACGCTGAGATTTTTTACCGATTCCGCAAAGAAAAGGCGCTCTTGATGCGGGTTTTGCAAATTTTCAACTCTGCGCGTTTCGCGCTCTCAGCGGTTAATGGTTTTTGCAGTGCAGTCAAGATTCGATTGCTAAAAACCGAGAAATTTATACACATTGCGCCAGCATGTCCACGCCATAGCCGGTCAGATGCGGTCAATTTCAGGCAACATTCTATCATAGCGCAGCTTTCCTGTGAGAAGTGCAAATCTTGCAAGTGCATTTGGGGTTTGTAAAATGTCTTACGCCAACAACAATGCCATCTTTGCGGTCTGCTCTCTCGAAAACCAAGTCAAAAAGGGTTTCATCATTATTTTCAAGATACCGGCGTAATGAATAAGCGCATACATCAGCAATTTGAACCATGCTGGTAAGTTGGCTATCTACAAACAATGGTGTTTCAATGATATGTTTGACTTGAGTCCAGAGTGTTCCTCTCTGGTGGAATATCTTCATCATTTCGGTATGCTTTTTGGCGACAGTTTCGTTGTTGTCGTGAATTAACACCCCGTAGCATGACCCAGAACCACCTTTTTCCATAAGGTGAAGATATTGTTCGAAGCGTGAGACAATTTGCTCAAAACTTTGTTCATCAACATCTCGTACAGTTTTAGCGGGGTCAAAATAAACCTTATCTACACATTCGGCAAAAAGCCTGGCAAATCCCCATTTCGATATGCGTTGAGCGATTTCCGCTGCAAGAGACATTCTCTCGTCATAGGTTAGGTGAATGTAATCTTGCGTTTTTCGATAATTTACTCTTGTTTGCTTGTAGAGTTTGGGATTCCCTGCCCTTTGAAGCCTTAACAACTCGGCTCTGCGCAATTTCTCGACTTCGGATCTTCGCTGCCTGTAATCCAATGAATCGAAATTGGCAATGCGGGTTTGTTCAAGATAAGGGCGCAAAAGCCATGCAATGTGTATCTCTAAATTCCCCAGAGCATATTTTTGCTTGACAGTTTCGATTTCTCTGTCACAGTCCTTCCAATGCCATATTGGTATCGCTAAACCAGCAAGAACAAAGTGAGAAGTATTCCCAGGGATGTCCGACGTACCAGATTCGTCGAGGTAGCACAAATACATCAATACCTCTTTTTCATTAGCGATAACCTTAAAGAAAAGCGACTGGGGTTGAGGCTAAAAGCCCCATCACGAGACGCTTGGCGACTCATCCCAGACGCAATGCCATTGTACTACAAATATACTTCATGTCAACAGCTATCCAAAAGAATTCGGACTGCTTCCACCGGCGCCAGGCTGCGCTGGAAGACCTGCTCCAGCACATCCTGGTAACGGGACTCAGTCACCTGCTCGCGGAAACGGGTAAAAAGCGCCTCCCGCAGCAGCGTCTCCAACTCGGACCTCAACCTGCTGCGCTCGCGGGCGGCCCAATCCCCGCTCTGACGGAGGTGTTCCACATGGCGGGCGATTTCCGCCGCCAGTTCGGGGATGCCCTCGCCTGTAGTGGCGACCGTCTTCTGGATGGGCGGGATCCAAGAATTGTAAGCCGGCGTATCAGGCGCCTCGACCGTCTCCAATTTTCCATGATGCAAGAAAACATGCCGTACCGGATGCGCCAATTCGAGCGCACTCTTGAGGGCCTTGAGCGTGTTTTCCACACCTGGGCGGTCAGCCTTGTTGACAGCCAGGATATCGGCAATCTCCAGGATGCCGGCCTTGATAGCCTGGATGTCATCTCCCATCCCTGGCGCTTCGACCACTAGCGTGGTATGCGCCAGGCGCGCAATATCCACCTCGCTTTGCCCGGCGCCTACGGTTTCGATCATGACAATCTCGAACCCGACCGCGTCGAACACTTGCACCAACCCGGCCGTTGCCTGCGCCAACCCACCCAGCGAACCGCGCGAGGCCATGGAACGGATGAACACGCCGGAGTCGCCCGCCAGGTCGCGCATACGCACGCGGTCGCCCAACACGGCCCCGCCGGTGAACGGACTGGAAGGATCCACCGCTACCACCGCCACGCGCTTGCCTTGAGTACGATAATACAACGCCAACCGGTTGACCAGCGACGATTTGCCCGTCCCCGGCGCGCCGGTCACGCCAATGAGATGCGCTCGCCCGGTGCGCGGAAAGAGCGCTGCCAATGCCTGGCGGCTTTCGGGGGTGTCATTCTCTACCTGCGTCAACAGGCGCGATAACGCCAGGCGGTCCCCAGAGAGAGCAGATTCGACCAACGACATCAAACTAAGCCGCCACAGACGCTTTGACTTGCTCGATGATGTCTTCCGTCGAAGCGCCGGGGCCATAGACGCCGCTCACCCCCATCTCTTTCAGGCGCGGCAAATCTTCGTCTGGGATGATGCCACCCACGAATACCTTGACTTGTCCCTGCCCATTAGCCCTGAGCAATTCCAGCACACGCGGCACCAGCGCCATGTGCGCGCCCGATAAAATAGACAGACCCACCACATCCACATCTTCCTGCAAAGCGGCTTCGGCGATCATCTCAGGCGTCTGGCGCAGGCCGGTATAGATGACTTCCATGCCAGCATCGCGCAAAGCGCGGGCGACCACTTTTGCGCCGCGGTCGTGTCCGTCCAAACCGGGTTTGGCTACCAGTACACGAATCTTTCGTTCACTCATACAGCCTCCACAAAAGGTATCTATGCAGATTATACTATGGGTGATCGAGTGTCCGTTCCATACAGAACGAATTGCCGGGTTGCTTTCCCGGCAAGAGTCTGGCTGCTTTTATCGACTCCAATCCTTTTATCCGTGACTGCACTGTAAAAAACCCTTAACCGCCGAGAGCGCGGAGCGCGCAGGGTTGGAAGTTTGCAAAACCCGCATCAAGAGCGCCTTTTCTTTGCGGAATCGGTAAAAAATCTCAGCGTTCTCTGTGCGCTCTGCGGTGCAAATACCTTTTTGCGGTGGGGTCATCCGTGTCAATTTGTGGTTCAAAGATTGCCCCCATAGGTTTTTAACGACGTTTCAAAGGTTGCAAAACCTTAGGAACGTTGTCCTATTCCACCGTCTCAATGCGATAAATGCTGGGACGTTTCTCGATCAGGATTTCTGTTGCGCAGCCGGTGAACGCCTGGCTGGGGGGTAATTGCCTTGCTTTTCCCATGAACAGGTAAAATTTGCCACTCGTGATTTCGTGCGCAGGGAAGAGACGGATGGTCTCATCAGTCGAGGCGCTGTAGGCCATCAATTCGTCGTAGACCTGGGCGTCCGAGGCGTCCACCATCCAGGAGTTGGCCTGGAAGTCGGCCAGGCAGACCTGGGGGGCGTGTCCGCATGGGGAGCGGCCAGCAGGCACAAGGTCGATGAAAGAGGCGGGGTGCAGTTCCACCGCGTAAGGGACCTGCTTGTCCGGGCAGGCGGGAGGCGTCACGGCCGGTTCCTGTCCCAGGCGGTTGAGCAGCACCGGTACGACAGAGGCAAGGAAGATCACGAGTATCGAAAGCGTCCCTGCCAGACGTGGCAGCCAGGTGTCGTCTTCGGTCGGGCGCAGGTCGGAATAACCGACCGCCAGCGCCGGGAAGATGAAGATGAATGGAACCGTGCTGGCATATATGCGCACGCCCCCGTCAATGGGCGGCAGGAAGGGGATGGATAGCAGGATGCCGGCGAAAGCCGCCAGGAATAGGGAATGGAGCGGCGAGGCGATCTTACGCACGGACTTGACCAGGCCCCAGGCCGTCAGCGCTAAGCCCGCCAGCCACAAGACGTAATCCCAGAGGCTGCGCCCGTTGGGAGAGTAGTAGCCGAAGATGCCCAGGTGGGGGAAGAAGAAATCGCGGTAGGCCTTGGCCGCGCCGATGAAGAAACTGAGCGGATGGTTCAGAAAGAATTGCCAGGCCGCGCGGTAGATGAGCGCCGGTTCGCGCAGACCTAATTGCTGATAGGCAGAATTGTAGCCGGCCCCGCCCACCACCTGTCCGTAGATTGTGAAGGCGAAGTTGCCGAACGACAGGTTGCCCGGTTCCACCACCAGCCGCGCGTACAGCGCGTTAGCCAGCAGGAAGACGACCACGACAACCGCCAGCGCCAACCCGGCCGCGCGGAACGAGTAGCGTTCCCCTTTTCGGAAACCCCAACCCGCCCACAGCGCCAGCGTCGGGAAGACGAAAAAGGTCCCCGCGCGCACGCTGACGGCCACCATCAGCACGGCCAACCCGGACAGGAATCCACGCAGGTTTTGCGTCTGGGTTGCATGGAAGATCAGGATGAAGCCCAGACAGCCGAGCGCCAGTCCGAGCGGCTCGGTGTACAACAATCCCAGCATGGCCTGGATATAAAAATAGACGAAGGCAAGGTAGAGCGCCGCTGCTGCTGCGCCCAGATGGTTGCGCAGCAGCCAGGCGGAGAGAAAGGCGGCTGCCGCCAACAGCCCCACGATGAGCGCGATGCTCCACATCAGGTTCTGGCCGGTGAGCCACAACAGGCTGGACAGGAAAGTGGTGAAAAGCGGACGCCAGGCGGCCCCGTTGGTATGTTTGGCCAGCAAATGCCCGTCCGAGAGGAAGTATGCGCCGTTGTAATAACTGAAGGCGTCGCGGTAGGGCAGCAGCCCGCCGATGATCATGTCCGTCGAGTAGCCGGAATTCCACAGGAAGGAGACGCCCATCCCGAAGATCAGGACCGTCAGGCTGGCGCCTGCCAGCCAGGCAACCCTGCCGCGTACCCGAAAAGCAAGGTAATACAAGACCAGTACGACCAGGAAGTATGAGAACGAGTAGCGCGCCAGGTGCTGGCTGAGGCCGTACGGAAAGCGCATTGCCAGCGCCAGCGCATACAGGGCTATCGGTATGAGACCTGCCAGAAAGGGAAGGAGAAATTTTTTGCGTATCGTCATAGCGTGGCTTCCAGCCGCAACCAAAATAGGACGCTGATTCATGCAAAAAACGCTTTTTTGTACTTGCTTACCTGTTTTTGGAAATCACCGCAGATGTCGCAGAGAACGTAGATTGAAGAAAAAGATCGGCGCAATCTGCGTCAATTGCAAGGGTGTTCTTCTAGACTTGATGGTTTTATAATATCCTTATCAGCGTGAATCTGGGCCAAAGAATCTTCGTGGGTGTGATGGTCTCAAAAGAAATGCTGCTGTCAGTTCGGGATAAGCGTTGAAACGTCCCGAAGGTTTCACAAAGATCGAACCTTCGGGACGCTGGTTGTGCTTATTCCAAACTGACGTTAGCAACCGCCCAGGAACGGGAAGAAGGTGCACCACATGTAGTTGGCGTCTACCCACCACAAGAACCCTATGCAGGCGCAAATCAAGGCGACCACGCCGACAGCAATCACTATTGGTAAAGGATTCATCTTCTTGCTGGCAGCAGCAGGCGGGCCGGCCGGCACCTGACCGGCGTAAGGCTGCGGCGCAGGCGGCGGAGGAGAGACGGGCGCAACAGGCCGCGCCGCGGCTGCTGCCTTGCGCGGCGACACCATGGTCGCGCCGGGGTCGGAATCCACCGCTTCGTACACAAAAACGATTTGCTCGCCCAGGGAGATGACCTCCCCGCTTTTCAGCACGCGCGGCCCAGTCAATCGCTGCCCATTCACGAAAGTACCATTGGTAGAGCCAAGGTCTTCCAAAACATACTTGCCCCCTTGGAAAGTCAGCCGGGCATGGCGGCGCGAAACTTCGGCGTCATTGACTGCGATCTCATTGGAAGAATCGCGTCCAATCGTCAATTGCTCGCCTTCTAAAGAATATACTGTGCCAGGCACCGGCCCTGAGCGCATGGTCAGTTGATATTGTCCAGGCATAATTTCTCCTCCAATAAAGTAAATTTGGTATCGTCAATCATCTGGGTTCTAGACAGATACTAAAATTTGTACTTAGTGTACAAGGTTCGTGCAAAAAAGTCAACCACTAGAGAGTCCTATCGCCATCTCTTCCAAAAGCGTGGTCAAACGTTGCGCCAGCGCCGCGCGGCTGAAATGCCGTTCCAGGTATGCCCGCCCGGCCAGCCCCATCTGGCGCGCTTTCTCCTTATTTGAGGCCAGCCCACGGATCGCCTCCGCCAGCGCAGACGGGTTGCCCGGGGGGACGAAAACCCCGCAGCCGGCCGCTTCCACCACCTCGCGAATCACCCCGTCAATTACCAGGATAACCGGCCGAGCCGCAGCCATATAATCGAACACCTTGTTGGGGTAGGTCGTTTTGTACTCTTCCAGCGGCTTCAGGATGGCCATACAAGCATCCGCCGCAGCCATGACGGTCGGCATCTTTGCTTTTGGCACAGCAGGGGCAAAGGTCACATTGGTCAATTCCATTGCCCTAGCCTGTGCCTGTAAATTTGGCTTTTCTTTGCCATCGCCCACAAAAACAATGTGAATGTTGCTGCCTTCTAACCTTTTGGCTGCCTCTAGCGCCACGCCCAAGTCATTTGACAAACCATGCGCTCCAGCGTAGAGAACGACGAATGAATCGGCCAGCAGGTAACGAGAGCGGAACGAAGCGCCAGTGTCGCTGGGGTTGAACATGGACGGGTCGGCCCCGTTGGGGATCAGGTCCACCCGCTTCGCCCCCCGACGTTCGACATGCTCGCGGAAGCCCGGGCTGTTGACCATCACCCGGTCAGCGTGGCGATAAAGGAAGCGCTCCAGCCACTCCGAGGCGCAGATCAGCCAGGGATTGCGCAGCACCCCCACCGCCACCGCGAACTGCGGCCACAGGTCGCGCACCTCGAACAGGAAGCGGGCGCGCTTCAAACGCGCCAGCGCCCAAGCAGTGACTCCCTGAAAAATGGGCGGCGACGTGCCCCAGACCACGTCCACCTGTTCCACGCCCAGCCCCAGCCAAAAGGACGAGAGCATGAACGAGAGGAAAGCAACTATACGATGCACAAAGGATTTGTGGTGAGCAGAGTAGACCGAGGCGCGAAGTATCCTCACCCCATCCGCCGTTTGCTCTTCTCCCATTTTCGCAGAAATCCCATCCCCCTCTTGGAGTCGGAGGGGGGATCCCGTAATGTAACTCACCGGGCTGGCAATCACCGTCACCCGATGCCCGCGCGCAGCCAAAAGATGAGCAAACTCGGCATGGCGCGTGCCGCCGGGTTCATCGAGCGAGGCAAAGGCCTGATGGACAATCAAAATGTGCATAATGCCTTTCAGCAACGACAGCGCTCCAATCGCAGCGCAATTTTACTCGCTCAACAAAAAATCTCCGCCGGCTAACAAACCCTGCAAAATGGCCTGTATAGCCTTGGATTCCAACAATGCATCGAAATCAAACGTCCGCAGCCGGGCATGGGTGGTACGCACCGACGGCGTCAGAAAATCCTCAAACGGCAAAGAAGTGCGGAATAATTGGAAATACAAGAATCGCCGTGCATTGCGCTTGAATTCTGGCGGCACCACGATCTCCTCTGCCTCCAAAAACTCTTTCATTTTTTGTCTCACTGCTTCCACCGTCTGGGGGAAAAAGACCGTTGGATATTGCGTAAAACGCGCTTTCCCCGCGCACAGCACCGCCGCTCCCATAATGGCCGCCTCCAACCCAATGGTGGAATTATAGACCATGACGAACTTCGATTTTTGAATTAACTCGTATGAACTCAGCGACTCGCGCGGCCCCACAAAGACGACGTTCTCGCATCTTTCCACGCCGCGACCGGCTACCCAACCTTCGACCGTTTCGCGGCTCGCTTTTCTCTCCCGCAATTCGTCGGGGTGCGCGCGGATGACAAATAGCGTTTCAGGATACGCTCGAATGACCTCAAGGGCCATATCCAGCCAATCGAACATATCCTCGAAGACGGTGTTGGCATGGGGCTGGCTGGTATCGAAGATGACATTGGTAAAAATGGGAACGATTTGTTTGAAAGCGGCCGCCTTTTGCAAAAAGGCTTGGTCTAATCCTTTGATTTCAGGCCAAAATTTGACGCCCGCCATGCTGAAATCGCCTTGAAAGCGTTTTCTCAAATAGGCATCCAGGCGGGCGTTTTGCTCCTCGTTCAGTTCGAACTCTTCGGGAATGGCAATAGGATAGGCTGTGGCTTCACCGTCCGTAAAGAAAGCCGAAGCGGGCTGCAAACCCACTTCATGGGTAATGACCCGAATGCCGCGTTTTCGAGCCACATGACGGGCAATCGCTTCAGGGAAGAATTGCCCGTTGAACACAACAACCGCCCGGGGCTGAGTCCGATCGAGAAAGTCCGCAAACCTTTGCGCCACATTCCAGGCCGAGAGAATATACTCGCGCAATAGATAGCGCGTCGGCTCGTCATCGTTCAAATGATGGATGCGCAAGACCCACCGCAAACCGGGCAGGCACAATGCGCCAAGGGGAATGGACTCATGTTCGAACTCCATCAATTCCTGCAAAGAAAGTTGCGAAATGCGAGTTGCAAGTTGCTCGTCACGTTGAAAGCCAAACCAATTTACGTGTGTACCTATGTACGTATTTACATGTGTACCTGTGTACGTATTTACCTCTATACCTGCATACAACGCCTTTGATTGCATCACGCATGACCTACACGGCATTTCCCTGTAAACATTATTGCGGTTCGTCCCCAGCACGCATTTGCTCATGCCCGCATTGCAGGCAAAATACGCCACCGGGATGCCCTTCAGCCGCAGCGCCCACGACGCAAGAAGATGGAAGCCGCTATTCCATGAGAGATCGTCAATGCCGGTAGACGCCTTGAAGAAAACGACCGGCGCGACGTTGGAAGAATCAGGTGCACGCCGCGCCACCTGTTGCGCTATCACCGCAATTTTGAGATTGTTGAGCCTGCGGACCAAGCCACGTTTGAGGCGTTGGGTGTAGAAATCTTTAATCATGTTATTGATTGACAACTAACTCGGACGAGCCGAAACCAAAGAGGGTTAGACACAAAGTACACAAGTACACAGTCGTTGTCATAGCCATAAGCGACTACCAATCATTGGTTTCCTCGTACCCCAGCCTCACCAGCAAATCCCCGGCTACTTCTTTGAAGAGTTTTTTATGCGTTTCAGTGAAATGTTGACGCCATCCGCCTGTTCTGCCGGAGCGGAAAGTATGACTCTTCTTGGGCTGAATGGCTTCCGCCAGTACCGAGAGGGCCTGCTGGCGCGATGTGGGGATCTTGTAGCCGGTCTTTTCCACTTCGTCAAGCATGGCGTTCAGAGTCGCATCGCGCTGCTCGATCAGGTCCTCGAAGCGGATGCACAGCACGCCGGGCGTCGCCAGCCACGCAAACACACCCTCGTAACGCTGCTTCACATTGACCATTTTCAAGCCATTTTCGTCAATGCCTGTGATGGCAACTTTCAACCTCGCGTCGAAGTCAGGCAGGGACTTGTAGAAGTCGTGCATCCCATGTTCCTCGTGCATGTCGGTAGCAAAAAACACTTGCGAGACGAGCATGTCTCTGGGGTCGCGGTAAATGAAGTAGTTCACGCGGCCAGGGCGGGTCAGGAAAGAAACGTTTTCGGGCGTCGCCTCCACATAGCCCCAGCCGATTACTCCGCGCGGGATGCAGGTCAGTTCATCCAGCACTTCTTCTTTTTGCTTTCTTCTTCCCTCTTTCGTGATCGTCCGAATCGGATCTGCCTCCACATAACGATAGGGCATGATTTGACAAAAACCGTTCAACACCTGCAACAGCAAATGAGACCCGCTCTTCGGCTTAGCATTGCCAAAGATGGGCGGCGCTTCATCGAAAGTCAGGCGTTTCCAGCGCGCCACAGCTTGCGCAGTTTTTCCAATGGGACGGAGCGCGCGGCGGAGGTTTTGAGTCAATTCCATTCAGTCACCGGGGTGGGAAGGGATGTACATAGGTAAAAGGTACACAGGTACACAGGTAGACAGGTATCAGGTATCAAGTATCAGGTATACAAGTCTTACTCATCATTGACTCGTCTCAACTTCATCAAAGACGGTTTCTCCGACTCATACACACGCTTCACGCCGTCGCCCAGCGCGGCCTCGGTGACGCGAATATACTTGACCAGTTTCTCGAAGCCGCCCGGCTCCACCGACGCGGCCTGGTCACTGCCCCACATGGCGCGGTCGAGGGTGAGATGGCGTTCTACCATGCACGCGCCCAGCGAAACCGCTACCGCCGAAGGCACCAGCCCTACCTCATGGCCCGAATAGCCAATCGGGTTGCGCGGGAATTCCTTGCGCAGGGTTTCGATCATCTTGAGATTCAATTCTTCCGGCTCGCAGGGATAGGTACTGGTGCAGTGCATGATGACCAGGTTGTCTTCACCCACTATGTTCACCGCTTTGTGGATTTGCGCCATGGTAGACATGCCGGTCGAAATGATGAGCGGCTTGCCGGTCTGGCGAGCATAACGCAGCAGGCTGTGGTCCGTGAGCGAAGCGGAGGGAATCTTATATGCCGGCGTTTCGAACTTCTCCATGAAGTCCACCGCCGGCTCGTCCCATACCGAAACCATCCAGGGGATACCTTTGGAGGCACAGTAACGGTCAATCTCGCGGTATTGTTCCTCGGTGAATTCCACCTTGTAGCGATAATCGAGGTAGGTAATATACCCCCACGGTGTCTCGCGCATCTGCTTCTTCTGCGCTTCAGGAGTTGAGACCTCTGGGGTGCGTTTTTGGAACTTGACCGCGTCCACGCCGGCGTGTACCGCAGCGTCAATCATTTGCTTGGCGATGTTCAAATCGCCGTTATGGTTAATGCCAATCTCAGCAATGATGAAGGCAGGATGCCCATCGCCAATGAGACGATTGCCTAATTTTATTTCGCGCGTCATTTTTTCTCCTCATATCATAGATATACAGCGCAAGGTTGCGGCTTTTTGGCTGTTTTTGTTTTGCGGGCTTTGTGCTGTAATGTAGATGAACTTGAGTTTAGCTGTTGAAACGTCCCGAAAGTTTTACAGAGCGCGATTTTGACGGTAAAGCCAAGCTTTCGGGACGCTTGTTCATTCGTTCTGCAAAACTCGTTCACACAGCTCCCGCAGCGCGCCGTGGCCGCCCGGGCGAGTCAGCACATAATCAGCAGCGCGCAATACTTCGGGATATGCATCTGCCACTGCCACTGCCCAGCCGGCAATCTCAAAACATGGCAGGTCGTTCAAGTCGTTGCCAATATAGACCACATTAGCCGCTTCCACTTTCTTTTCGGCCAATAATTTTTTCAACGCCTCGCCTTTACTCCGAAGGTCAATGCCCTGGATAGCCTCTATGCCCATCTTCTCGGCCCTGGCGCGAACGACAGGGTTTGGCTCTGACGACAGGATCATGACCTCGATGCCGCGCTCGCGCAACTCACGAATGCGCATCGAATCGGACCTCGAGGCTGCTACCGTTTCTCGGCCATTTTCATCCGTCCAGACGCGGTTGTCGGTGATGACGCCGTCGAAGTCCGAGACAATCAACTTGACCGTCGAGGGCATCGGTCGGCGCGCTCGGCCGACCCACACCATATCCAGCCTACCGCTGGCGACGAGATGTTCATAACGCGCCCAATCTTGCAGAGTATCAATGTCTACTGTGTAGCGCGGGTCAATAATGAGAGGATAAATGTTCTTGCCGCTCATCGAGCCATTGAGAATTGTAGCCGTGCGAATAGCGTCAATATGGCCGGTCTGCCAATAGATTGGCGGCAGACTCTGACGCGGCGCGTTGTACGGTTCGGCGATGCCTTCTACTTCCAGCAAGTTTTTCATTGGAGCGTGTTCGCCCTGCGGTAGGCGCCACATCTTGTGAGGATTCTGTCCAGCCGGCACCACGCCGCGCACGCTGTCTGCGTCGGGATGGGCAAGCAAGATGCGGACGGCTTCGTCCACCAGTCCGCGCGGGCGGATGGGGGAAGTCGGGCGCAGTTGTACGACTACATCAGGTTGATAGTCCTCCTGTTCGGCTAGCCAATTCAGGGCATGTTGAAAAACGGGCAGGTCGGTGGTATTGTCTTGGGCAAATTCGATTGGCCGCAAGAAAGGCGTCTCTGCGCCAAATTGGCGGGCAACGGCGGCAATTTGCTCATCATCGGTGCTGACGATGACACGCGTTACAGATGCAGCCTGTTGAGCCGCAGCAATGCTCCAGGCAATGAGCGGATAGCCGGCAAAGTCACGGATGTTCTTGCGCGGGATGCCTTTTGAGCCGCCGCGCGCGGGGATGAGAGCCAGGGTTTCGGTCATCAGTTATCATTTACCAGGCTGTCCAGCCTCCATCTACAACGACATTGCTGCCTGTCATGTAGGAGGAAGCATCTGAGGCCAGGAACAGCAAGGCGCCGTTCATTTCGTCTTTCTTTGCCATACGCCCCATGATGGCCTTGGCAGAATAGTTTTTGACAAAGTACTCTTCGTGGTTGTTGAATACGCCGCCGGGCGTGAGCGCATTGACGCGGATTTCGGTGCCTGCATAATAGGCGGCCAGGTATTTGGTGAATCCCAGCACGCCCGCCTTGGTGGTGGTGTAATAGACCGGCTTGAAAGCCACGCGCTTCCCCTCCTTGACGTAAATGCGCTGGTCGGGGCCGTTCAAGCCATACGTCGAGCAAATGTTGATGATGCTGCCTTTTTTGCCCTGCTCGATCATCGGCTTTACACAGGCCTGGGTGACCAGGAAGAGGCCGGTCAGGTTGACGTTGAGAGCAGCGTTCCACTGTTCGAGCGGGTAGTCTTCAAAAGCACCTGGAGTGATGCCTCTGGCGGCCGCTTCTGGGTCGAACTTGGGATCGAGCGCCGCGCTGTTGACCAGGATGTCGAGGCGGCCGAAGCGGCTCAGGGTCTCGGCGACCAGGCCGCGGGTCGATTCGATGCGCGTCACATCCAGGGCGTAGGCAGCCGCCCGGTAGCCGGAGTCCCTCAAGGTTTGAGCCGTCCTTTCGGCAGCGTCCACATTCAAATCGGCTATTACCACAGCGGCGCCGGCCTCGGCCAGCGTGCGGCAAAATTCCACGCCCAATTGCCCGGCTCCGCCGGTGACGATGCCAACACGGCCGTTGAGGTTGAATTTGTCTTGTATCATGCTTACTCCTATTTTGGAAAGGCTGAAAAAATCCAGGTGTTGCCCAAGTCGGTCAGGTACAAGCCGCGCCCCAATTCATAGTAATAATCCAGAATGGTGGATTCCGCCTTGTTGACGCGGAAGAGGACTAGCACAATTTTACCCTCTAGCACGTATGGCTTGATCTCCGAGATACCCGGTTCTTCGCGTGGAAGGACGCCGGCTGGACGGCCGGTGTAGAGATAAACGGCGCCCGGCTCGTTGGTGAGAATGAGCGTTTCGGGCGGAAGTTGCTTGAGACGGGCAAAGACTTCAGAAGTAAACCATTTTTCGCCTGCAAAGATGCCGCCGCCTGTACGCAAGCCTCGGACAAAACGCTCCTGGCTGTAGCCAAACATCGTCAATGTTCCCAGCGCCAGCAGGATCGCTCCAACAGCCAATGCTTTGTATGCGGTATTGTGTTTTTGCCTCCATTCTCCTTTGGGGGATATTAACCAAACGCCCAAGTTGGCCGCAAGCAGGATGATCGGGATATAAACAGGCGAGAGGATGCGTTCCTGAAAGCGCGTGGCAGGATCGAACAGAGTCATGGTGGTCACGAGGGCAACAAGATAGACAACGATGTAAAGGCCGCTCATGAAAGGCAAGACTGGCGGCACATCAGCCTGAGCGGGGCGCCAAAAACGTGGCCAGCCTATAGACAAAACCCAGATGAGCAAGATCAATCCCAACGCAAGTAAGATGACCTCGAAGAAGCCGGGCCATGTCAGCAGCCAATTGCGCAACAAGTTGAATGGAACGAGGAACTCAGCCATCGTTTGCACGCCCAGTTCCCAGTTTTCTAAACTGATGGGATGCCAGCCTAGCACGCGGTTGGTCAGGCTGTCGCCCACGACGCGATTGCGAATGGACCAGGCCAGCACCCAGGGCAGCGCAGCAGCGAGCATCATGGCGGCGCTGTGCCAGCGTTTGCGCCAGTCAGCGTGCAGCACGAACAAGGCAGCAGTCACGGTCGCCAGCAGAGACAAGGCCGCATAACGCGCCAGGTAAGCCCAGCCGAGGAGACAACCCAGCGCAATCAGGAGAAGGGGGACGCCCGCCACTCGACTCGCTCGCAATTGCGCCGCTGGTGAACGGGTAAAGTATTCGTCCAGAACCAGGAAAGCCAAAAGCGTCAAGAAGATATACAGCGGTTCGCTCATGGCGCGCGCATGAATGGAGAGCAATGAACTGGAAAGCAACGCCACCGTAGCGGTAAATAGGCCCGCCCAACGAGAAGCGCTCATACGCCAACCCAACCAGCCGGTCAAGAATATGTTTGCGCCAAACAACAATCCATTTAGGATACGTGCGCCGTAGAGCGGGTCCAGGCTGGTCGTCCAACCCAACAATGCCAGGGCAAATGGATAGCCTGGCGGGAAATGCGTTACCGGGCCGTTGCTAACCAGCCAGGCCTCACGATAGCCTTTCCCATCCAGAATGCTGCGCGCTCCGGCGATGTAGGCAATCGAATCGTCATTCAGCCCCAGTCCATTGGGCGTGCTGTAGGCCAATAGCCAGCCGCCAGCAAGTCCAAGCAGGGCGATGGTGAAGACAAACAGGAAATGGCGGGGGTTCATGGAATACGTACACAGTACAGGTACACAAGTACACAGGTATATGCGTACGCGCTGTACTCACGCGCTACTCGAGGTAGCCCTGTTTCTCTAAATAGGCAATGATCCGCCGCGCGTTTTCTTCGGGCGTGACGCCCACTCCTTGCAGGGTGATTTCTGGATCAATGGGCGGCTCGTAGGGATCATCCACACCGGTAAAGCCCATCGGCTTGCCAGCCTGCATGGCCTGGCGGGCTTTGGCATACAATCCTTTGACGTCGCGCTGTTCGCAAACCTCGACGGGTGTGTCCATGTAGACCATGATGAAATTCTCACCGACCATCTTGCGGGCTTCGTTGCGCGCCGCGCGATACGGACTGATGGCTGCACAGATGACCACGCCGCCATGACGGACGAGTTCCCCGGCCACAAAGCCAATGCGCAGGATGTTGGTGTCGCGGTCTTCCTTGCTGAAGCCCAGGCCCTTGGAAAGATGCGTGCGCACCACGTCGCCATCCAGAACGGTGATGGTCTTTCCGCGCTCCAGCAGCAGTTCCGAGAGAACTTGTGTGGTAGCCGATTTGCCCGAGCCGCTCAGGCCGGTGAACCACAAGCAAAAACCCTGCTCGTGGCGCGGCGGGTACGATTGGCGCAAGATTTCGGCCGTCTCAGGGCGGGTGAACCATTCAGGCAGCAACTTGCCTTTTGCCAGGTAATCATCGCGCACCTGAGTGCCGGAAATATTGAGCGTCTTTGCGCCTGGCGGCACGTCCTTGACTTCTACGTAGCGATCTTCGTCTGGCAGATAGACCAGCATCTCGAAAGGCACCATTTTGACGCCCAGTTCTTCTTCGTGCTGTTTGAGCATTTCCTGGGCATCGTATGGGCCATAGAAAGGCTTGCCGGTGCTATCATTGCCGGGGCCGGCGTGGTCGCGCCCAACAATAAAATGATTGGCGCCATGGTTGCGACGGATGATGGCGTGCAGCAAGGCTTCCTTTGGTCCGGCCATGCGCATGGCCAACGGCAGCAGGCTGAGAGCCGTCTTTTTCTTGTCATAATATTTTTCGACCAGCGCCTTGTAGATGCGGACACGGGTGTAGTGATCCACGTCGCCGGGCTTGGTCATGCCGACCACCGGATGGATGAGTAAACTGCCGCCCACTGCCTCGGCGGCGCGCTTGGTCAATTCCTCGTGAATGCGGTGCAGCGGATTGCGTGTTTGGAAAGCAACCACATTGTCGTGTCCCATGGCCTGCAACATCTCCCGCACCTCGGCCGGCGTGCGGCGCAGTTCCACAAAATCGTAATATTTCGGCAGGTTGATGACTTTCAACTCGCCAGAAATACAGACTTTGCCCCAGCGCCCCATCTCCGAGACCATTGGGTGGCGGGCGTCTGTGGTGCCATAGGCCAGGCGCGCTTCCTTCTCCAGGTTCCAGGAAAAGACCTCTTCCAGTTTCATGATCGCCAGCGGTTCATTCAGCGCGTTGCGCAGCACGATCTCACTGCCCACCTGTGGCAATTCGTCTGGGTTGGCTGTGAGGGTGATGGGCAGCGGCCAGAGCGTGCCGCCGTCCATGCGCATCTCGTGAAGGACGCGCTCATAGGTAGACTTGTCCATGAAACGGTCGAGCGGCGAGAAACCGCCAGTAGCCAGCAGTTCCAGGTCATGCACCGCGCGCTGGTTGATTTTGATGGACGGCAGGGAGGGCAGGCGCGCAATCAATTCTTCGCGTTCCTTCCCGGTCACCATCAGATCCACCAATTTACCGCCGTAAGGCGAGATCAAATTTGCTTTTGTCATTCATCTACTCCATGAAAAGATTTGCCATGTCGAATTGGCAGGCAAACATTGTCTGGTACTTTTACAAGCACGAGAAGGAATTATACATCAAAATTCAGCAGATGAATTTTGGATTTTTCCCCGTTTCCCATCTGATTTTCCATAATGCCGGTCATTTCCCCGGTATAATTGACTTATGAAAAGTCGGGTTCTCCTCAAGGACCTCACACTGACGCGGAAAATTACCCTGGAAACCCTGAAGGGGTATCGCGCCAAAGTATATCTGTTCGGGTCACAGGCGACTGGGAAGGCTCATCTCTATTCCGACATTGATGTCGCTATCCTGCCTTTGCAACCATTACCGCCGTCCCTCTTTTTCAATCTTCGGGATGCGCTCGAAGAAAGCGATGTCATACGGACTGTGGATGTGGTTGATTTGGGGGAAGTGGATGAAAAATTTTATCAAAAGGTTATAGAGGAAGGTGTTCTATGGACAGAGTAGAAGAACTTCTAGGATTTGCGCTCAAGGCATTGCTAACGCTCGAAAAACTCGTTAATCTTCCCAATCCTTCAGACGTTGAACGCGACGCGGCTATTCAGCGATTCGAATATACGTTTGAGACTGTATGGAAAACCGCACAGGCTTACCTGGCCAAGCACGAACTACTGGAAAGCGCGTCCCCGAAAGGAGTGATTCGTGGCTGCTTCAAGGCAGGCATGTTCGATGAAGAGACCGCCGAAAAAATGATGGGGATTGCCAACGATCGCAACTTAACCGTACACACATACCAAGAACAATTTGCTGTTCAGTTGTATTCGCGCCTCTCAAATCACGCTACATTATTACGTCGTTGGTTGATGGAAATTCAAAAAAGAATTGCTTGAATTGTGTAATGGGAGAGGCTAACCTGCTCTCCCCAAGATCAATTTCTTGTTCTACCGTTCAACACAATACCCGGCTTGGATGACATCCATCACCGGCGGCGCAAGCCCCTGCATACGGCCAAGCACCTGGCAGGCTTGCCGGGCGGCGTATACATCCGCCGCGATGAGCGGGGACAACGCCTCCAGGCGGGACGCTTGCCCTTCGTGCGCATACGCCTCCAGGAAGGGCATCCACTCGACCAGATCGCCCGCTTCCAATCCCTGACCCTGGGCCTGCTCGCCGAGTTGGACGATTTCCCCCCACTCCCCACGCTGCTTTGCCAACGACGCCTTCTGGTAGTAGTAGCACCAGCCATGTTCGGGTTCGGGGCCGAACACAAGCGCCGGGGGCGGGTTGGCAGGCAGGTTGACCAGGATATGCTCTATCTCGGAAAAAGGCCCGATGACGCGGATGGAGGCGTCCTCGTCGCGCGAATAGGCCGGCTGCGCGCCGTCTATCACCTGCACACACGAATCCGCGCCCGGCTGGGTCAGGACCAGCAGATTGCGATAGTTCTTGTAAGTGCGGATGGTGCGGCGATTGTCGAACTCCTGGCCCTCCTGAAGAAGCGTTTTCGTCAGCGTATCCTGATTTAGCAGGGCCGCGAACACACCCGGCTGGATGAACTTCTGGTTCTCCTGCTGCGGGAAGTAGATCAGGCTGGCCGGCCCCCAGATGAAGTAATCTTCCTCGATGGCAACCTGCGGGTAACGGGCGACCAGCGTGGTGTTCTTCTCCAGTTGCGGGATGCGCCAACTGACCTGCCACCAGAACTCCCGCGTGGCCTGCGTCACCTGGACGGCCTTCTGGCTGTTGGCGTAATGGGTGAAAACGGCAATCAGCACCAGCCCGCCGGCAAGGGCTTTGCGCAGCGGCAGGCTCTCCAGCAAATACAGCAGCGCAACCAGGAAAACCACCGCCCCGGCAGAACTGACCAGCGAGTAGCGCGAGTAGAAACCAAAATCCACCGAACGGTTGACCAGGATGACCGGCAGCAAGCCCGCCAGCGCGCTCGTCCCGCCCAGCCAGAGCGCTTCGGGTCGCCAATCCGTCATCTCGTCTGTGAGTGTTGTCTCGAACTGCCGCAGGAAATAGTGGAACACCACGAGCGCCGCCGCGCCCAGCGCCAGCCCGACCAACAGCAGGTTGCGCGACCAGACCCACGCCAGCAGCGACGACAGCGGCGCGCCCCACGCCAGCAGCAGCACATCCAAACTGTCGCTGAAAAGGGAGGCCAGCCAGGTCAGGCCGGTGCGCAGCGGCGACTGGATCACATTGTCCAGTTGCAGGCCCAGGTCGGTTGCGCCGCGTCCCGGTTCGAAGAAAGCGATCCGCCACAGCAGGAAGAGCGCCGGGACCGCGATGACCGGCCAGGCGGCGCGCAGCGTCGCGGTCAACCTGCGCCGCAAAGTCCCCGCTCCTCGGTTTGCCAGCAGGAAGACTGCCGCCCAGCGCAGGAACTCGAAGCCGATGTACCATTCCATCTGCCACAGGGCAAACCAGCCCAGCAAGGCGGACAAGGCAAAAAAGACGACCTTTGCAAAACCTCGGCGGGACAACACTGCTTTTAGCGTAAGGGCAAGTGAGAAAATGGCAGCGGCCAGCCCCACGATATGCGACTGATAGTCAATGGCATTCGGTTGGTTCAGGAAGCCTGGGTAGACCACGAACAACAATGCCATCAGGGCTGTCTCGGTGCGCTGGCGCGGCCAGAGATGCCGCAGCAGAAAACAAAAACCCAGCCCGCCAGCCAGCCGGAAGAGGTAGGCGCTCAAGTTGTAATACAGCGGGTTACCCCCAAACAGCAGCCAGGCCGGTACCATTACCAACACGCGTCCGGGGCGGTCCACGCTGAAAATATCCGCAAAGACCGAAACGCCCCTGGCCCCGGCCGCGTACATCAGATACCAGTCATCGTTGAAATAGCCAAACCCGGCGACGAAAGGCAGGTAAGCCAGCCCCGAAACCAGCGCCAGCAGCGCAAACACCCTGAAAGGTTCGGAGCGCCAGATTGACTTTACCTTGTCCATAGTGTGGCCTCCAGCCGTAACCAAAGGTATCTGTCATTGCGGAGCATAGCGAATCCCTGGCCTGACGCCAGGACAGGCAATCTCCGCGCAAATGGAGGCTGCTTCGTTCCTCGCAGTGACATTAGCAAAAGATTGCGCGGCAAACTATACCATTCTCCAGTGAACGATGCGCCTCACAGGTGGACAACGCTCCCGCGCGCATCCGACTCACGAATGGCCTGCACCAGTTCCTGGACGCGAATCCCATCTTCGAGCGGACAAGAGGGCTGCGCCTCGCCGCGCACGACGGCCACGAAATGCTTCATCTGCTCCAGGAACATGACGTTGCGCTCCCAGCCCTGCGGCATGGGATAGGCTTGCCATTCTCCCTCACCCCCGGCCCCTCTCCCAAGGGGAGAGGGGAGGCCCTCACCCCCGGCCCCTCTCCCAGAGGGCGAGGGGAGGCCCTCACCCCCGGCCCCTCTCCCAGAGGGCGAGGGGAGGCCCTCACCCCCGGCCCCTCTCTCAGAGGGCGAGGGGAGGCCCTCACCCGCGGCCCCTCTCCCCGAGGGAGAGGGGAGAACTGCGCGGTAGATGTGCGTCACGCCGTCCACCAAGTCCCACTTGATAGAGCCTTTCGTCCCGACAATATCGAAGGTATGCACCGGCGGCTGGCGGTTGTAATCGAGATGCAAACTTCCCAGCGCGCCGCCCTCGAAGCGCAGGCCGATCTTGGCGATGTCTTCCACGTCCACTTCCAGGTCGCTGACCTTGCCGACAAAGCCCCAAACCTGCTCTACCTTTTTCCCAACCAGCCAGGGCAGGTAGTCGAGCGAGTGGCACTGGGTCAGCACTACGCCGCCGCCCAGATCGGCGCGGGCAGCGTAGCCCTGACGGTAATCCTCCCAGGGATGCCAGGCAGGCAGGTATTCACCGAAGTGGACGTGCGCCGAGACGATGCGCCCGATCTCGCCATCCGTAATGAGTTGCTTTGCGCGCACCAGGCCGGGATGAAAGCGGAACTGGAAAGCAACCTGTACCTTTGCTCCGCTTCTCTTTACGGCGGCTTCGAGTTGGTCCAACCGTTCGGTCGAATGCGAAATTGGCTTTTCGAGCAAGATGGCGCAGCCCGCTTCGGCAGCCGGAATAGCAACATCCAGATGTAAAGCAGTAGGATTTGCCACGATGACAGCCTGCGGTTTATGATTTTTAAGGGCTACATGAATGTCGGTTTCGACGGGATAGCCCGCCAGTTCATCGTCGGGCAAGGTAGATTTGTGCGTGCGCAGCAAGACGATGTCTTTTTCACCTAACGCGAGCAAGTTTCGCATGTGACGGCGACCTACCGATCCAAGACCGGCAATAAGATACTTCATGAGGGTCTCCTTTTCGCTGTAGGAATACGACTGAAAATTGGCTCCGGATCGCCCAGCACAGGCAGCGGTCTGGAAATACAAATGTCCCAGAATGCGCCAAAGGTGGCAAAGAGTTCGCGCGCCTGCCAGTACAAGCGCGAGCGCTTTAGGTAATAGATGTTGTTGGCGCCCACGCCAATGGCCTTTAGTCCCAAGGCGTTACAGGTGAACAGGGCGCGCGGCAGGTGAAAATTCTGTGTGACCAGGATAGCGCGTTTCACACCAAAGATGGCCTTTGCACGATAGCAAGTATCGTAGGTGCGACGGCCGGCATAATCAAGGACCATGGCTTCGTCTGGCACGCCGAGGCTGAGGGCATATTGACGCATGGCCTCCGGCTCGTTATAGTCTACAAAGCGATTATCGCCACTCAGGAGCAGTTTTTCGACCTTGCCCGCCATGTAGAGTTGGACGGCAGTTTCAACACGGTCGCGTAATACGGCAGTGGGGGTGCCGTCGCGGCGCAATCCAGCGCCAAAGACAATGGCCACTCGTTCTGGTGGCACATCTTCTACGGTAAACGTCCGGCCGGTGGCGTAGAGAGCGGTCAACAGCCGGGGCAGGAAAAGACCCAGAAGGCCGAGCAGCCCCAGGGTCAGGAGGAAGCGGCGGAGAAATTTCCAAACCTGTTTGAGCATGAGCAAGATTGTACCAAATAAAAACGGGACGCCAATATCGCGTCCCGTTTTCGATGCAACTGATATCACGTCAACCGCTTACGGATTTCGGCGCTCAGGAAGTCCATCGCCCAGACGACGATGACGATTGCCCAGATGGCAGTGCCGGCCTGATGGTAGGCAAAGGTGTTGATGCGTTCGCTGAGGTAGTAGCCGATGCCGCCGCCGCCCACGTAACCGATGATGGTGGAGATGCGCACGTTGATGTCCCAGTGGTAGATGATGAACGAAATGAAATCAGGGACGACCTGCGGGATGACGGAATAGACGACTGTATGCAGGCGCGGCGCGCCGCTGGCAGTGACGGCTTCGATGGGGCCGGGATCTATGCTTTCGATGGCTTCGGAGAAGAGTTTGCCCAGCGAGGCGATGGTGACAACGGTGAGAGCAAGCATCCCCGCGAAGGGACCATAGCCAAGCCAGAAAGCAAAGACGGTGGCCATCACCAGCGGATCGTAGGAGCGCATCAGGTTGAAGAAGGAACGGAAGATGTAATAAACGGTCGTGCCGATCACGCCGCGGCGCATGATGTTGCTGGCAGCCAGAAAACTGAGCGGTGCGGCAATGATCGTCGCAATGGTGGTGGACATCAGCGCCATGAAGATGGTGACAAACATCTCGCGTGTGACATCTTGCAGGGCTTGACTGGGAATCAGCCCACCAACCGGCACGTTGGTATCCACCTGCAATTTGCTGGGGACGCCGTCCACCGCGCGGGCGATGGGTTTTGCATCCACGCTGATGGTGAAGTGACCGTCGGCGTCGGTGGCGGTGCGCGCGGCCGTCAGGATGCGGCCATCGGGGAATTGCCAGCGGATGACGATTTCCGCGTTGGGGCTGAGGTCGAAGCCTTCGAGGGTGAAGGCGGTTTTCTCATCGGCGCAGACCGGGGTGGCAATCAGCCTCGGGCCGGAGGAGGCCGGCACGGGGTCCGGGGCGGAGCCGCAGGGGATGGCGAAGGTGGTCTCGATGGTGGTGGTCTCGAAGTCGCGCGTGAACAGGTCGGGCGAAAGAATTTCCTCGATGATCTTCCTGCCGTTGGGCAGGTTTTTGAGCAGGCCGGGAAAGTCCACGCCGGTGACGTTCCACGAGACGCCCAGGACGAGGACCAGCGCGGCGAGAAGCAGAACGTTGAGCGTGATGCGGAAGGCGGCGGAGCGTTTCATCTACACCAGCCTTTCGCGCACTTTGGCACTCAGGTAGTCGAGGGCGATGACGATGACGGCGATGGTGATGAAAACCGCGCTCACGCCGCGCATGTCGCTGATGCGGATGAGTTCGATGAGCAGGAAGCCGATGCCGCCGCCGCCCACAAAGCCGACGATGGTGGCGGAACGGACGTTGATGTCCCAGCGGTAGATGGTGAAGGCGGTGAAGGGCGGGACGATCTGCGGGATGACGCCGTAGCGCACCACCTGCACCCAGTTTGCGCCGGTGGCGCGGACCGCTTCGATGGGGCCGGGGTCTATGCCTTCGATGACTTCGGAGTAGAGTTTTGCCAGCGCGGCCACGGAGTGAACCGCCAGCGCCAACATGCCCGCGAACGGTCCCAGACCGACGATTTTGACGAAGATGAAGGCGATGATGAGCGATTCGATGGAGCGCAAAATATTGAGCAGGGTGCGGACGATGATATAGACAGTCATGGTGACGGGGTTGCCGCTCATCAGGTTGCGCGCCGCCAGAAAACTGATGGGGATGGCAAGGACGATGGCAAACAGGGTCGCCATGAGCGCCATGGCAATGGTGGTCACCGCGCCCTCCAGCACCTTGCCGCCGACGAAGGAAAGTTCGTAACCGCCGATGGGGCGGTATTGATCGAAGTAGACGCGGTGGGGAAGTGAGATGGTCGGGTCGGGCGCGCCGGCCAGCGCGAGGGTTGGGACGTGGATGACGGCGGTCAGCGAGCCGGCCTCGTCGGTGGTTTGGACGAGCATAGCGGCTTCGTTTTCGCCCAACATGCGGGCGTTGCCGATGGGCGTCTCCCACCAGATTTCGGTTTCGGCATTCGGCCACATGCCGCTGACGCTGACGATGACAGTTTCCAGCACGGCGGCGCAGTCGGGCGTGGCGATGGCGGTCTTGCCATCCATTTCGTGGCGGGCGGTGGGAACGTCCGCGTCGCAGGGAACGTACACTTCCACCCACATCTCGTTGACTTCGCGGCGTTCCTGGACGAAATCGGGTTGCAGCATGGGGCGGAGGATTTGAACCGCGCGGTTCATATCCGCTTGCGAAAGATCAATCTGCAAGACCTGCCAGCCGATGCCGTAGGCGGCGGCGAGTCCAAACAGGACGGGGAGCAGGATTCCGTTTCTCCGGCCGTTTGCCTGGCGGACGGCGTCCCAGATATTCCACAGCCAGACGAGGGCGGGCGAAACATACCAGAGCGGGTCGGCATACCAAAGCGTTGTCAGCACCAGCACGAGGAAGCCGATGAAGATGGAAACGCCGCGGTAACGCTGGCGGGAGGCAAACTGTCCCAGGCCGGGCAGGAGCGCCGAGAGCAGGGCGGCGAGGGAGGGTGAAATGGTCTGTTTCGATGCGGCGGTCATGAACCCCCCTCACAGGCTGGCGGCGCGGACTTCCTGCGCCTCTTCGCCGTAGATTTCCTTGAATTTGGCGCGGTCAATCTCCTGCGCCGTGCCTTCGAAGACTTTCACGCCGTCTTTGAGCGCCACCACGCGCGTGGCGTAGCGGTGGACGAGATCCAAAAAGTGCAGGGAGCAGATGACGGTAATCCCCTCTTTGTTGAGTTGTTCGAGATATTGCAGGATGGAATGGGACAGGACCGGGTCGAGGCTGGCAACCGGCTCGTCGGCCAGGATCAACTTCGGGGTCTGCATGAGGGCGCGGGCGATGCCGACGCGCTGCTGCTGTCCGCCGGAGAGGGCGTCGGCGCGTTCATTCGCCTTGTCCGCGATGCCCACGCGGGCCAGGGCGTCGAGGGCGCGCTGTTTCTCCTCCGCCGGCCAGAGACCGATGAGGCTCATCCACGGGTTGACGTATCCCAGCCGCCCCGAAAGCACGTTGGTCATCACGCTGGAGCGTTTGACCAGATTGAACTGCTGGAAGATCATGCCGATACTGCGGCGGATCTGGCGCAGTTCAGCGGGGGAGGCGGCGGTGATGTCCACATCGTCCCAGAGGATCTTTCCCTCGGTGGGGTCAATCAGGCGGTTGATGCAGCGCAGCAGGGTGGACTTGCCCGAACCGGAGAGGCCAATGACGACCATGAACTCCCCGTCCTTCACATCGAAAGAGACATTCTTCAACGCCTGCGTGCCATTAGGGTAGGTTTTAGATACGTTTTGAATTTGCAGCATGGGTGCCTCGATTTACCCCCCTCGGCTCTTCGAGCCACTCCCCCCATTTTCCCCGAAAATGGGGGGAGACGGAGGGGGGAAGGGTGAAAAAAGAGGGAGGACATTGCGCCCTCCCTCTTTGGTGAAAGGGATTGTTTACTTGCCCATCAGGCTGGTAGTGTCCACGCCAGAGGCTTCGAGGTAGACGCGGAAGTCATCGTAGAAGGTGTCGTCCACGACCTTGAGGCCCTGAATATCGTAGCCGCCGTTCTTGAGCAGGGCTTTGCCATCTTCGGTCTCAGCCATGGCGAGCAGGGCGTCCACGATCTTCTGGCGGATTTCCGCCGGAACATTGGGGGCGAAGGAGACGTTGTCATTCGGGATGATGGGATCGCTCATCCAAATGATAACAATCTTCTCGTTGACATCCGGGAAGTCCTTGGAGATGTCGGGCGTTGGCGCATAGGTGGCGCCGAAGTCGCAGATCTCGCCCTTGGGGCTGAGATAGATGGATTTGACGACTGTGGGGTGACCTTGCACCCACGCGCCCGCCTTGACATTGATGCCCGCGGCCTTGAAGATGCCCAGCGGGATGACATAGCCGGAGGAGGACAGAGGATCGGTCCAGCAAGGTTTCTTGCCCTCAAACTGCGCCAACGCGGTCTTGGCATCGGCTGTGTTGGTGCCGGTGGCAGCATCGTAGTAGGAGGTGTAACCGCCCGCCGCATTCGCGATGATCTGGGAACTATAGTGATCGGAGCCGAAGCGGACGGTAGCCAGGGCAACATCGGCATAACCCTGCGCCTTGGCGAGGATGTAAGTGAAGGGCGGCAGCCAGCCGATATGGGCCTGGCCAGCACCCATGGCTTCTACCAGCGCGCCGTAGGAGGCCGGGACGGTTACCGTGATAGTGTAGCCGGTCATCTCGCTCAGTTTGGCGGCAATCGCCTCGCCGCCGGTCTGAAGTTCTTGCGTGGTAGCAGAGGGCGCCAAACCCATGATGATGGGGTTCTCAGGGGTGCCGAGTTCGGGCGCGGGCGGTTCGGTGGGGGCTTCAGTAGCAGGCGGTTCGGTAGGCGCTTCAGTAGCGGGGGCCTCCGTAGGAGCCTGGGTAGCCGCCGGGCCGCAGGCCGACAATGCCAACGCCATAGCAGCGACCAGGGCAAACAAAAGATAGGTAAAGCGTGCTTTAGTCATTTCTTCTCCTCTCAGAAGATGGGAATAACGCAGGGAAAACCCCTGACGAATTTGATAATAATACAATTTGACAGTCAAGGCAAGTCATTTATTGCGCTTACGGGTCAATTACAGAATCTTTAAGGTATCTTACCTCTGGCAAGATGCGCCTTGACGCTCACTAAAAAGACTCTTGACACAAAAAAACAGCCGTGATACCCTTGCATCCATCGTGCCCGGCTCGCCTGAGGAGAAAGCGATACCAGGTGACTGGGTCAATTTTTTTATCTCAGCAGGAGAAAGATAGTATGTCCGAAGATCGTTATACTGGAACCGTCAAGTGGTTCAATGCCACCAAGGGCTACGGCTTTATCGGCCGGGAAGATGGCGAAGATGTCTTCGTCCATTTTAGCGCTCTGCAAATGGAAGGCTACAAGAAGCTCGAAGCCGAGCAGAAGGTGGAATTCTCTATCGAGAACGGTCCGAAAGGTTTGCAGGCCGCCAACGTGGTGGTGATCTCGTAAGACTTGAAGCCCTTCGGCCGAACGTTTTGCGAAATCGAACAGGGTTGTCGTCAGACAACCCTGTTTTTGTAATTGCTTGCCCGCCCTTACCCCACAACTCCTCTCTCAAGGGGAGAGAAGAAAAACAGCAATCATGTTATTCCGATAAGGTCTATTCCTATTCTTGCTTCTTCAAAGCCGGGAAGAGAATCACCTCACGAATGGAATGATGGTTGGTCAAAAGCATAGTCAGGCGGTCTATGCCCATGCCAAAGCCGCCATTGGGAGGCATCCCATAGCGCATAGCGCGTAAGTAGTCTTCGTCGAGGGGATGGCGTTCTTCGTCTTCACTATCGTAATCACGGCCCATTTCCAGGAAACGTTGTTCCTGGTCGAGCGGATCGTTCAACTCCGTGAAGGCATTGCACAACTCGAAACCAGCCACATAGCCCTCGAAACGTTCTACCGTCAACGCGTCGCCGGGTTTGGACTTTGCAAGCGGGGAAATATCACGCGGGTAATCATACAAGAAGGTAGGTTGAATAAGGGTTGACTCGAGGAATTCGCTCAACAGGAAATCAATCAGTTTGCCGCGCGTGGCATTAGGGTCAGGAGTAACATGGGGATGTTGTGTCACAATGGCCTGGAAGAGCGTCTCGCGGGTGGGGTGTTCAGCAATGTCTATGCCGCTAGTTTCAAGGAGCCCCTGGCGCATTTCCAGCCGCCGCCAGGGTGGGGTGAAATCAATTGAGTAGCCCTGATAGGTAACTTGGTTACTGCCGGTTACGGCTTTGGCGACGTAGGAGACCATTTGTTCGGTCAATTCCATCACTTGCAGGTAGTCGGCATAGGCCCAATAGAATTCCAATTGCGTAAATTCGGGGTTGTGCTTGAACGAAATGCCCTCATTGCGAAAATCGCGGCCAATTTCATATACTTTTTCCAGGTTTCCTACCAGCAGGCGCTTGAGGTACAACTCAAAAGAAATACGCAGGTACATATCCTGGTCGAGTTCATTGTGATGGGTCACGAAGGGACGCGCCGCTGCGCCGCCGTAGAGGGGCTGAAGGATAGGTGTTTCAACCTCCAAGAAACCGCGCTCGTCCAGAAAAGTCCGCAAGGCTTTGAGGATAGCGGCGCGCTTGCGGAAGGTCTCGCGCACTGATGGATTGACCGCCAGGTCGGCATACCGCTGGCGAGCGCGTAGTTCAGGATCCTCCAACGCAGCATGACGGACGATAGTACCATCGGGCAGCGTTTCATCTTTGTCGGCAGGCAGGGGCGTCACGGATTTGGCAAGCAGGCTAAAGTCGTGGATGAGAAGCGTGGGTTCGCCGGTGCGGGTTCGTATCATCACGCCGCTTGCCTGCAAAAAGTCGCCCAGGTCGAACATGGCATTGAAAAAGTCTACCCGCTCTTGCCCCAATTCGTTGATACGCAACAACAATTGAATTTTGCCGTCGCCATCTTCGATGTGAGCAAAGGTCAACTTGCCCATTGGACGGGCAGCGCGCAGGCGTCCGGTCAGCGTGGCCTCGATTTTGGGCGTCTGGCCATCGGCGGAGCCTTTTTCGGCGGCCTCAAAAGCCCGGATGACTTGCGCACTGGTATGCGTGCGTTGGGAGCGGGTAGGATAAGGCTCGATGCCCTGAGCGCGTAAGGCCTCGATTTTTTGCAGGCGAACTTTTTCGAGCGAGGTGTAATTTGGCATAGTCGTTTCTTCCTGGGGCAGCCGAATAAAAATGCCCCGCGCCTGTTGACAGATGGCGCGGGGCGAGGAATGCCGCCCCTGTCAACTAATCTTGAGGATACGGACTTTGAAGGCGCCATCTGGCACTTCGACTTGTACTTCTTCACCAGCACGATGCCCTAGGATGGCTTTACCAATGGGCGATTCGTTCGAGATTTTTCCATCACGCGGGTTGGCCTCAGCAGCGCCCACAATGGTGTAGGTCTCTGCTTCGTAGCCTTCTTCTTGGATCGTAACGGTAGAACCCACCTGAACGGTATCGGCCTTTTTTTTCTTATCGTCCTCGATGACGCGCGCTGTGGCTAACAGCATTTCTAGTTCCTGGATGCGGCCTTCGACAAAGGCTTGCTCGTTTTTGGCAGCCTCGTATTCGGCGTTTTCGATCAACTCGCCGCCTTCCATAGCCTCATGCAGGCGATCGGCAACTTCCTGCCGCTTGACATTACGCAGATAATCGAGTTCTTCCTGAAGTTTTTGGAAGCCTTCCTTGGTCAGGAAATTGGTCGGCATGTGATTTGTCCTACGAACAGAATTTGCATCTCTTCAAGAGATGCAATATAGAAAAGCCGGTTTCTTGTCCCGAAAACGCGCTTAATATAACATGAATTGAAAACAGAAGCAAGCCCAAGTCCACTCAGGTGTGCATGCAAAAGTTGTTAGCGATGGCAAGGAAAATCCGCAGACCAGGAATGCCCACCGATTCACGATGGGTAGGCCGTTACATCCGATCACTTATTATAACGTGAGCCGCTCTGCTTCACGGAAAGGAGCGTTCCAACCAGGTCATTGGATTGACTTGTATGCCATTGACCCACACTTCCCAATGCAAATGCGCACCGGTGACGCGCCCGGTGCCGCCTACAATGCCGATTGTTTGCCCTTGTTCGACCATTTGTCCCACCGTTACTTGAATCGAGGATTGATGCCAGAATCCGCTATACACACCCTGGCCGTGGTCAATAATGGTAGCATTGCCGCGCACGGTGAGCGGACCGGCAAAGACGACTTGCCCCGGCGCAGGCGCTGTGATGGGCAAACCCTCGCCTCCGCAGAAATCCAGGCCAGTGTGAAAGCCCTGAATTTGGGTGTCGGTGTTCAAGCCATGATAGGTGCGGCGGTTGCCATAGCGCGAGGTAAAGCAATCAGGGTAGAAGGCCGGAGAACTAAAAATGCCCGTCCAGTAACGGGCGGGTGTGGCCGCGGCGGTCAATGATAGGATTTGCTGATTCTCCGGCTCGGTGACAAGTGGATCAATGGTGTTCGACTCGACATACAGGTCTTCTTGCGGATAGTTGCCCGAGACAATGAGTATCATCTGTTCAAAGGATTGTTGACTGCCATCCGGCAGAGTCGCATCCAGGCGCAGCGGATAGGGTCCAGGTTCCAGCAAGGCATGGACTCCCTGGATGGCAACCTGAGTCCCATCTGGTTCTAAGAAGAAGCGCAGGGGGTGATCTACCAGCAGGCCGCTTAGCGTTACGCCTTCGGGGGTTTGGGCGCGGATGACGGCTGTTGCGCCTTGTTCGAGTGGCAAAGGACCCACTTCAACCTGCTGGAAGACTGGCGGCAGGCCGCTGGCTTCCTGTGCGGGCGTTTCACTGGAGAAGTACAGCACATTGCCCGGCAGCGCACTCCACGTGCCGGCTAATTGGTTGACTTGCGCCAGCGTCCACGCATCGGTGTTTTGCCGCACGGCCAATTCCAACAGGCTTTCGCCGTTCGATAGCGCTGCGCGGGAATTGAGGCGCGTTTTGCCGTTTTCTTGCGGCACGATTAGGCTCACGCCTACATATAACTCATTTGGACTAACCAGGCGATTCAGCCTGCGCAGCAACGCTTCTGGCACCTGTGTACGGCGCAGCAGACCGCGGTAGGTATCGCCAAATTGCACCACTTCGGTCAACAGCACGCCACTGACGCCCTCCAGGCCCGGAATGACCAGTTCCTGCCCGGCAGAGAGCTGGTTGGGGTCGCTGATGCCGTTGACGGTCATTAAGTCATTCATGGAAACGTCGAAGCGTGACGCAATCGAGGAAAGTGTGTCGCCTGGTTGCACGATGTAAATGGGACCGGCCGTCGTTTGCGCTGCAACTGGAAAGGCCGGCAAAATCAGGGCGAGACATAGGAGCATGAGCGCGATACGTTTAGACATTGTCAAACTCCACGCGTTCCCCAATGTGGTATTCCTCCCAGCGGCTGGGGTGGATTTCGAGAATGTAACGCGCCGGCTTGTCTGGAAAGTAGGCTAACCGCCAGGGTTGGGCAAGCACCTTGTCCACCACTCTCTTGTCCGAGTTGATCCAGATGACGGTCAAAGGGAAAGGCACAAAGAGCATGTGGATGGAAGCGTCGAGGCGCGAGTCCCGCTTTTCGACCAGGAGCAGACCCTCGTCCGGTTCGAGGCGGGGGCGGAACATCAATCCGCGTAGGCGGCAGAGAAACGAGTCGCACCATGCAACGCGCGCCGGAGTCGGATGGGGTCGTTCAGAGTTGCGTACCGTCACGATTTTGGCCATAACAAATTCAAAACGGGGCGACTTTTGCCGCCCCGCCCATTCGTTCAGGTTTCGGAGGTTCGTTGGCTGAACACCTTGTCCACACTATTCAACAATTCCTGGGGGCTGAATGGTTTAGAGATATAATCATCCACCTTGGCAATGTGCAACCCAAGGACTTTATCAATGCTTTGCGCTTTAGCCGTGACCACGATGACAGGGATGTTTTTGGTCTTTTCTGTGGCTTTCATTTGCTGGTATACTTCCCACCCGTCCATGTCCGGCATCATCAAGTCGAGCAAGACCAGATCAGGCGGGTTTTGGCGCACTTTTTCCAGCCCTTCTTTCCCACCGGCCGCCCCCTCCACTTCAAATCCTCGACGACTGAGAATGAGACGAATCAAGTCAATCATCTCTGGTTCGTCTTCGATACACAAGATGTGTTTAGTGGTGTTGATTTCCATAAGCCTATCTTCTTGTAAGTTTACCACAAAGCGAGACGAATATGAAGATAATCAGTTGGAATGTGAACGGATTGCGCGCTGCGCTCAAGAAGGATGCGCTACGCGCCGTTCTCCGCCTGGACCCAGACCTGCTCTGCTTCCAGGAAATTAAAGCCTATCCCGAGCAGATTCCCGCCGAGCAGCGCGAGTTAGACGGTTACCTGTCTATTTGGAACCCGGCCCAGCGCCGCGGCTATAGCGGTGTGGTCACGTATGCGCGCCGGCCGCCGCTGGCAGTGCAACTTGGCATGGGCGCGCCGCGTTTCGATGTGGAAGGGCGTGTCATTCGTACTCGCCATGAGGATTTCCTTCTCTATAATATTTATTTTCCGAACGGCCAACGCGGTCAAGAGCGGGTGCAATATAAACTGGACTTCTACGCTCATCTGCTCGAACAGTGTGATGGGCTGCACGCCGCCGGGGAGCGGATGATTATCACAGGCGATTTTAACACAGCCCATCAGCCTATTGACTTGAAAAACCCTGAAGAAAATGAGACCACTTCTGGCTTTCTGCCGCAGGAACGCGCCTGGGTGCAAAAATTCCTCGAGCATGGCTTTGTGGACGTGTATCGCCATTTATATCCCGACCGCGTGCAATATACCTGGTGGACCTATCGTTTTGCCGCTCGTCAGCGCGGCATCGGCTGGCGCATTGATTATTACCTGATCTCCGAGGCCCTCCTTCCGCGCGTGCAAGATGTCATCATCCATGAAGACGTGCAGGGTTCGGATCATTGCCCGGTGGAATTGATTTTAACCTAGGCTAAGGTCAATACTATGGTAAGGACTCCGAAGTCTCAAGACTTCGGGCGAAATCGGCAGATTTCGCACTCCAGAAACTTGAGTTTCCTTACTTGTGTACTTTATGTTGATTTCGGCTCGTCCGAGTTAAGGTCTTTTTGTTATAGAAAGGGTAGGTAGAAAGGGTAGGCAGTTACGAGTTGCTAATTTTGATGGCTTTTGACAGGAATTCATTAGAGAATTGTTATAAGAAATCGCCTGCACTACTCGTCATGAGATTGGATTGGTATAATCATATCGGTATTGGAGGATTCCGTGAATTCAAGAAATTCGTCTGTTCTCGTCTATTTCCTGTTGATCATTGCCATTGCTGCAATGTTGTATATGGGCTTTCGGCAGGAGACGAGCCCGCAAGAAGCGTTGACGCTTAACCAACTGGCTCATGACATCCAGGCAAGTCAAGTTGGCAAGATCGTTGTAAAGAGTGACGATAAACTGCAAGTCGTTTACCAAGATGGCAAAGAAAAACTGGCCCAAAAAGAGCCGGGCGCAACGCTGGTAGAACAACTCATCAGTCTGGGCGTTACGCCTGAAAAACTTTCCCCTGAAAACAACGGTTTTAAACTGATTGTCGAGCCGCCCTCTGCTTGGGTGAACTTATTGAGCGGCGCTGTTTACATTCTCCCGGTTGTCCTGATGGCCGGTGTGTTGTGGTTCATCTTCCGCCAGGCGCAAGGCACCAACAATCAGGCCATGGCTTTCGGTAAGAGCCGTGCGCGCATGTTCAGCGGAGACCATCCTACCGTCACGTTTGCAGACGTGGCCGGCGTGGAAGAAGCCAAAGAAGAGTTGGCCGAAGTGGTCGAATTCCTGCGCGAACCGCAAAAATTCATTCAATTGGGCGCGCGCATTCCCAAGGGCGTGTTGCTCGTCGGCCCGCCCGGTACGGGCAAGACTCTGCTGGCTAAGGCCGTTTCTGGAGAGGCGGGCGTCCCCTTCTTCTCCATTTCTGGTTCAGAATTCGTCGAAATGTTCGTCGGCGTTGGCGCTAGCCGGGTACGCGACTTGTTCGACCAGGCCAAGCGTCACTCGCCCTGCATTGTCTTTGTAGATGAAATTGATGCCGTTGGCCGTCAGCGCGGCGCTGGGCTGGGCGGTTCACATGATGAGCGCGAGCAAACCCTCAACCAAATGCTGGTGGAGATGGACGGTTTCGACACCGACACCAACGTCATCATTGTAGCGGCTACCAATCGTCCCGACATTCTTGACCCGGCCTTGCTGCGTCCTGGCCGCTTCGACCGCCGCGTGACTCTCGACCGCCCCGATGTGCGCGGACGCGAGGCCATCCTCAAAGTGCATGTCAAGGGCAAACCGCTCGACCCGCAGGTAGATTTGGCTTCCCTGGCGCGCGGCACGCCTGGTTTTGTGGGCGCAGACCTGGAAAACCTGGTCAATGAGGCTGCTATTCTGGCAGCCCGCCGCAACAAGAAATCTATTGGCCAGCCTGAGTTAGAAGAAGCCATCGAGCGTGTTGTGATGGGACCAGAGCGCAAATCGCGCTTGATTTCGGATGAAGAGAAACGCATCATTGCCTATCACGAAGCCGGTCATGCTGTTGTGGGCAATGCTATTCCAGAGGCCGATCCGGTGCAAAAAGTCACCATTGTTGGGCGCGGGCAGGCGGGCGGCATCACCTGGTTCCGCCCAGACGAAGATCGTCTGCTCATGTCGCGCAAGAAGATGATGGCTACCCTGGCCTATGCCTTGGGCGGCCGCGCTGCCGAAGAAGAGGTGTTCGACGATATTACTTCCGGCGCTTCTGGCGATCTGGAACAGGTGACGCGTATGGCGCGCAGCATGGTCACCCGCCTGGGCATGAGCGGAGAACTGGGCAACATGGTCTACGGCCAGAAAGAAGAGTTGATCTTTTTAGGGCGCGAGATTGCCGAACAGCGTGATTATTCAGAGGCTGTAGCCCAAAAAATTGATATGGAAGTCCGCAAGATTGTAGATGAGGCCTACCAGCAGGCCAAAAGCCTTTTGAAGAAATATCGCCGCGAGCTGGACGCGGTGGCTCAGAAATTGCTCGAAGCCGAGAGCATCACGCGCGAGGAGTTCGAGGCCATCTTCCCTCCGCCTGTGCCAAAGAAGAGCGGCACCCCTCAACCAGCCTAGCCAAAAAGGTCGGGTTTTTCCCCGACCTTTTTTGTTGCGTTTCAACGGCTGGGATTTTAGATTACAATAACGCCTTGCTCATGCTGTGCAAAGAAAGGAGACACGAACATGCGCAACATTAAAACCCTGGCGTGGATCGCGGCGGCAATCCTGCTGACCTCGAGTGCCTGTGGAGGCGCTTCTGCGGATAGTACTCCTACCCTGGGTGTAGAACAAATTCAAACCCTGGCTGTTTTTACTTTTCAAGCCAATTTGACGCAAACCGCCCTGGCCCAACCTACAGAGACGCCGCTGCCTACCATGACCCCTACCCCACCTCCTACGTTTGCTCCCCCTACCAGCGGAGCGCCCCTTCCTACCAATACCAGCAGCGTAGGCGCAGCGGCTTGTTACAATTCCGCCTTTGCGGGAGATGTCACCATTCCGGATAGAACCCCCATGACGCCTGGACAGTCTTTTACCAAAACCTGGCGGATGCTGAACAATGGCTCTTGCGCCTGGGAACCGGGTTTTATTTTCAACATTGTTGGCGGCGAAGCGATGGGCGGTGTGGCTGTGACGTTGAATCAGCGCGTCGAACCTGGCCGCCAAATCGAAATCTCTGTGCCGATGGTGGCGCCCAAAGACAAGACCGGCGAGCTGAAAGGCATTTGGCGCCTGGCCGATGCCAACGGCAATTATTTTGGCGAGACGCCGTGGGTGATCATTGTAGTCGGAGACGTCACTGTAACTCCCTCTGCCGCCACGGCTACCCCAACTGTTACTCTGACTCCAACCCCCTGATAGGGGACTCATGACATGACAAAACGAATTGCTGTGCTTACCAGCGGCGGCGACGCCCAGGGCATGAATGCCGCTGTGCGGGCGGTGGTGCGCACCGCTTTGGCGCAGGGAGCGGAAGCCTATGCCGTCTATGAAGGCTATCAAGGTTTGGTAGAGGGCGGCGAACGGATTCGCAAAATGGATTGGGATTCGGTCGGCGGCATCCTGCAATTGGGCGGCACCGTCATCGGCAGCGCCCGTTGCGAAGCCTTTCGGACGCGCGATGGCCGACGCTCTGCCGCTCTGCATCTGATTCAAGCGGGCATAGACCGCTTGATTGTCATCGGCGGCGATGGTTCGCTGACCGGCGCTAACATCTTCCGCCAGGAATGGCCTTCGTTAGTGGAAGAACTGGCCGAAGCAGGCCAAATCAGTCACGAAGAAGCCTCCGCCTTCCCAAACCTCTCTATCGTTGGGCTTGTTGGCTCCATTGACAACGATTTCTCTGGCACCGACATGACCATCGGCGCCGACTCGGCCCTGCATCGCATCACTGAAGCCGTAGACGCCATTTCCAGCACCGCTGCCAGCCATCAAAGGACCTTTGTTGTCAAAGTCATGGGGCGCAATTGCGGCTATCTGGCGCTCATGGGAGCGCTGGCTTGCGGGGCCGATTGGGTCTTCATCCCTGAATCCCCGCCGGATGTCGAAAACTGGCAGGATGTGTTGGCAGAGCGCCTGCGCGCCGGCAGGAAAGCCGGACGTCGCGACAGCATCGTCATCCTGGCGGAGGGCGCTCGTGACCGAAATGGAAATTACATTGGCAGCGGCGACGTACAGCGCGCATTGGAGGAACGCCTGGGCGAGGAAGTGCGCGTCACGGTGTTAGGACACGTACAGCGCGGAGGGCGGCCTAGCGCCTTCGACCGCACCCTCAGCACGTTGATGGGATACGAGGCCGTCAATGCCCTCCTGAACGTCCAACCCTCTGACGAGCCGCTTGTCATTGGCATCCGCAACAATCGCATAACGCGCCTCTCGTTGACAGAAGCGGTGCGGCAAACCCAGGAGGTTGTCGAAGCAATAGCGGCAAAACAGTACGAACGCGCCATGTCGTTGCGCAGTTCCTCCTTCAAGGATGCCTTCGATACTTTCAAAACGATGGTTCGCGCCTTGCCTCATCCTCTCGAACCGAACCGCAAACGCTTCCGTATTGCCGTCATGAACGCCGGCGCCCCTGCTCCCGGCATGAATACGGCTGCGCGCGCCGCCATTCGCTTGGGATTGGATAAAGGCCATATCATGCTCGGCATCCATAATGGCTTCGAAGGGATGGTAGAGGGTGAAGTAGAGGCCCTGGATTGGATGAGCGTCAGCGGCTGGGCCACGCGCGGCGGTTCGATGTTGGGAACCACACGCCGTGTTCCCCAGGGGCGTGACCTGTATGCCATTGCGCGCGTCATCGAAGACCATCATATAGACGCTTTGCTGCTCATTGGCGGTTGGACGGCTTACCAGTCTGCTTTTATCATGTTGAGCAACCGCCTCAATTTCCCGTCGTTCAATATCCCCATGATTTGTTTGCCGGCTTCCATCAATAATAACTTGCCCGGCTCAGAATTCAGCATTGGCGCCGATACTGCCCTCAACAGCATCGTGGACGCGGTGGACAAAATCAAACAATCGGCGGTCGCCACACGCCGCTGTTTTGTCGTCGAGGTGATGGGACATTACTGCGGCTATCTGGCGCTCATGGGCGGCTTGGCGACCGGCGCAGAACGAGTCTATTTGCACGAAGAAGGCATCAAATTGCGCGATTTACAAACGGATGTCGAAAGCCTTTTGCGCGGTTTTCAAAGCGGTAAACGCTTGGGGCTGGTCATCCGCAATGAGTACGCCAACCCCGTCTATGACACGAAATTCATTTGCTCCCTGTTCGAGGAAGAGGGCCGCGATGTGTTCGACGTGCGCCCGGCTATCCTTGGTCACTTGCAACAAGGCGGAGATCCCTCTCCTTTTGACCGCATCCAAGCCTCGCGACTGGCGCGCATGTGCCTGGAATACCTCATCGAGCAGTGCGAACAAGGCGGCCAAGATAGCGCTTTCATTGGAATGCAAAACGGCAAAATCCACTTCCACGATATGCGCGACTTCGACCGCATGATAGACGCCGAACATCAACGTCCCAAAGAACAGTGGTGGCTGGCTTTGAAAAGCGTCGCCAGTTTGCTCGCAAAACAAGACCCAAAGGAATAACCCGACCATGATTCTCGATTTGCCGCTCATCCTTGAAACCCGTCGCAATCACGCCCTCGAACATGCTACCATCCACATTTTGACGGCCAGACACCCTGATCGTCACTTTGCCGGACATTCCAACCCGACCGGCTTCTTTTTGTTGGGAAACGTTTCGACAGAGGAGGTCAAAACGGCCGTTACGCAGGCCATGACCAGGCTGCGCGCCGGCGAAAATGAACTGGCCATCCACGCCGGTTGTGGGACGAACTTTGCCTCTACTGCGCTTCTGGCCGGAACTTTGGCCTGGTTGCCGTTGAGTGGGGCGCGTTCTTGGCGAAGGCGTTTGTGGCTGCTGCCCTTTGCCATTGTTTTTGGATTGCTTGGTTATGCCCTCAGCCAGCCTTTAGGCCCCTGGCTGCAAACCCATATCACCACCGAGCCAAACCTGGGCGATTTGCGTATCGAAGCCGTAATGCCTGTGCGCCATAGCGGAGTAGCCATCCATCGCATTATCACTCATTGAACGCAAACCATCTGCGTTTGTTCTGCCGCCTCATTTGCGTCGCTTTCGCCACAGCGTAATGAGCGCGATGCCGATCCACGCGGCGTTCAGCCCGAGCGATGGGTATGCCCGCCAATACAGGGTGTTGATAACCAACAGCACGCCAGCCACAATGTTTATACCCTGGTAGAGGATCGAATCCCCTTCTACTTTTTTCATGGATACCAGCGTATAGGCTGCCAGATACAGCAGAGTGCCAATCCACCCCAGAATGTCAATTAAGATTTGCACAATTTTCCTTTCAGAACTTCTACGTTCATTCCCAGCCTCAGCCTACCCTCGTTTAAGGGAATCACATTTTGCCCAAACATCACCCCGCTCCCCTGTCGGCGGTAAGTCGCCAGCGTGGCAAGCGGTTCTTGGCTCTGGGCCAAAGTCTCCTTGTCTATGGTCGTCACCACACAACGCGCGCACGGTTTGACGACCGCCAATTCCACCGTGCCGATACGGATGCGCGCCCAGGTATCCTCGGCGAATGGTTCGCAGCCGCCCACCACCAGGTTGGGTCGAAAACGGTTCATCGGCACGGGCGCTTCCAGGCGTGCGTTCAGGTCGGCCAGCGAGTCTTCTGACGCCAACAAAATCGGGTAGCCGTCTGCAAAGCCGGTATGGTCGTCAGCGTTGACGGCGTATTTCTGGCTGACGATGCGGCGGTGGCCTTCTGCCAGATGTACCAGCCGGGCTGGGCGGCCCAGCCAGGCCGAAAACCAGGTCGCGGCTGCCTCGCCCTGGTCTACAGCCGGCACGCCGCGGCTTTTCCAAATATCCACTGGGCGGGTTGGGCCAGAAGCGCAGATTTCGATGCTGAGCGGAGTCATGCCGGGGGCAGAGAGAATCAGCCGTCGCTGAGAAAGGGCCGGGGTAACGAGGGCCAGCCGCGGGGCGTCTCGCTGCGTGAGAAAGCGTCCGTCGTGGCCGACCACCATCAGGCGGCGGTCGTTCGATAATCCCATGCGCTCCACTTCGATTTCGTCCACCTCGAAACCGCGGCAAGACTTGATGGGGTAGTAAATCAGCGCCGTCACCGTCGTCATGCTTGCGCCATTCTCACGTCAAGCGCCACGGCGCCTTTTTCCAGCACGCGCAACGGGTTGATTTCGATTTCCATAATTTCAGGATGCTCCTCGGCCAATTGCGCCAGGCTGAGGAGGGCGTGTACAACAGCGGCTTTATCTGCCGGCGGCAGGCCGCGGAAGCCGTCTAATTTTTGGCCGGCCCAGGTGCGCCGTATCAAGGTCTCAGCCTCGGCTGAGTTCAACGGCCCCAGGGCAAAGGCAATGTCTTTCAGTCCTTCCACTTCAATGCCGCCCGAACCGAACATGAGCAGCGGCCCAAACTGCGGGTCGCGCGTCATGCCTACGATGACCTCTTGCCCGGCAGAGACCTGCTTTTGCAGGGAAACGCCCTGGATGCGCGCCTGGGGGCGTTTGGCGCGGATGTTTTCAATGATTTTCGTATAGCCAAGATGGACGGCTTCTTCATTGGCAAGGTCGAGCAGCACACCGCCCAGGTCCGATTTGTGAGGGATGTCGGGGCTGGCAATTTTCATCGCCAGCGGAAAGCCCATTTGGCGCGCAATGGAGACGGCTTGCTCAGCGCTGGTCGCCAGTTTCGACGGTGCGATTAGGATGCCGTACGCAGCGACCAGGTCTTCGGGTGTCGAGGCGCTATTGGACGGAGAAATGGGTGTGCGCGTTTGTTTTTGCTCTTTCTGAGGCGTTTCTAGCCGCATATCCTCAGCCCGGCGTGCCAAAATTCCCAATGCAGAGGCGGCTTGTTCGGGGAAGGTATAGGTAGGAATACCGCTCTGCTGCAAGCGCTTTTCCGCTTCTTTTGTCAGTTCCGAGCCGGGCAGCGTGATGAGGACAGGTTTGTGGGAGGCTTGGAGAATGGGGATCAGGGCTTCGGCGGCTTCTTCGGCGCGGTACATGGGCGGCGGCGGTAATATCAACAATACGGCGTCCACCGCAGAGTCATCCAGCAAAATGGACAGGCAGGCTGCATATTGGGCAGGCGAAGCCGAGGCCAGCATGTCTACCGGGTTTTGCACGCTGGCTGCGGGCGGCAGTTTTGCAGCCAGACTTTTCTTTGTGCCTGCTGAGAGGTTTGCCATGTGCAGGCCATTGCGTTCCAGCGCGTCGGCGGCCATGACGCCAGGTCCGCCGGCGTTGGTCAGCACGGCTACGTTGCGGCCTTGCGGCAGGGGACAGGCTGCCAGCGCCTGCGCCCAGTCGAACATCTCCTCGGCGCTCTCGGCGCGATAGATGCCGCATTTTTCGAAGGCGGCGTCGTAGGCGATGTCAGAGCCGGCCAGCGCGCCGGTGTGCGAGGCAGCCGCACGGCGTCCGGCTTCAAAGCGCCCCACCTTGAGCGCCAGGACCGGTTTGTTGCGAGTCACTTCTCTGGCTGTTTCTACAAAGCGTTTACCGTTCGATATCCCTTCCAGATATAGCGTGACCACGCGAGTATGCTCATCGTTGGCTACCTCTGGCAGAATGTCTGTTTCGTTTACGTCGGCTTGATTGCCTAAACTGATGAGTTGCGAGAAGCCGAAGCCATGATTGCGCGACCAGTCCACGATTGCGGCGCAGAAGGCGCCTGAATGAGAAATGAAGCCGATATGTCCGCGCGGCGGCATAGGCGGCGGCAGGAAGGTGGTATCGAGCGGCAGGTGGGTGTTTAAACTACCGATGCAGTTTGGGCCGACGATGCGGATGCCTTGTTTACGCGCTATTTCCAGGCAGCGGGCTTCGAGGGTTGCTCCTTCTGGCCCGGACTCGCGGAAGCCAGAAGCCACCACAATTGCTGCATGGATGTTGCGTCTCGCGCAGGCCTCCAGCGCCTGGGGCGTATCGCCAGCCGGCACGATGAGTACCGCTAAGTCAACCGGCTCTGGTACTTGAGACAAATCGGTGTACAACGGGCGGCCAAACAACATGCCAGTTTTTTGGCTGACGAAATGAATAGCGCCGCGGTAGCCGCTGACAACCAGGTTGCGGGCTACACCATAGCCAAGTTTTTGCGGAGAGGTAGACGCGCCGACGATTACCACGCCTTTGGGTTGGAAAAACGGGGTCAGGGAAGTGGTCATAGAGTAAATTATACATACAAAACTGTTGACATATTTTCACGAGGTGGTAAAATACCGCCCAATATGTTCAGAGACCGCGCAAGTATCCTTATGGAGGCCAAGGCTAAGCGCCTGCCCAACTCAGCGACTTCGGTTGCCGGGTTTGGGCTTGTTTCGGTTGAAGAACAGGAAATTAAATAGGCAAATTGCTGATTTAGTTATTCCTACCTGTTTGCATACCAAACGCCACCCGACAACGGGTGGCGTTTTTTTTCAATTCGATCTGGAGTCCTGAAGCGTGCTTCGGGCGCGGGAGCAATCTCCCGCCATTCAAGAGGAGAACTTATGCTCGAAATACTCGATACCACTCTGCGCGAGGGCGAACAGACGCCCTATGTCAACTTTACCCTGGAGGAAAAAGTTGAAATTGCCCGCCTGCTCGACCAGGTAGGCGTGGAGATGGTTGAGGCCGGTGACCCCTCGGTTTCGCCGAATGTCGCCAAAGCCTTGCAGAAAATTGCCGGGCTGGGGCTGAAGGCCGAAATTGTGGCCCACTCCATCGCCTCGCGCTCCGGCATAGACAAGGCCAAAGCCTGTGGCGCGGACCGGGTGGCAATTTTCTACGCCACCTCCAAAATTCACCTGGACGCCAAACTGCACAAGACGCAGGAGCAGGCCCTCGACATCATCCGCGAACACATTGCCTATGCCCGCAGCTTGGGGCTGAAGGTGCGTTACACGCCCGAAGACGCCACCCGCACCGAGTTCGAGTTCCTGGCGCAGGTGTGCAACGCGGCCATCGAAGCCGGGGCCGACCGCATCAGTTTTGCCGATACGCTGGGAATTATGCAGCCGCACACCATGGCCGAGCGCGTCTCCGCGCTGCGGGCGCGGCTGTTGCCCTGCAAAATTGACCTGCACTGTCACGACGACTACGGTTTAGCGCTGGCCAACGCCATGGCGGGTATCCGCGCCGGGGCCGATTGTATTCACACAACAGTCAACGGTATGGGCGAGCGGACGGGCATCCCCGACCTGGCCGAGACGATCCTCGCTTTTCACAACCTGGAAGGGGTGCAGAAATACAACCTTGCCCCGCTGATGGAACTTTCGGCCTACCTGGAGCGGGTTTCGGGCTTTTTTCTGGCCCCGAATAAACCCATCACCGGGCTGAATGCTTTTACCCACAAAAGCGGGGTGCATACCAACGGCATTCTCAAAGACCCGCGCACCTACGAACCTTTCGACCCGGCCCTGCTGGGGCGCGAGCGCAAAATCGTCATTGACAAGTACACCGGCAAGAGCGCCGTAGCGGCCCGTTTGGACGAGTACGGCATCGAGGTCAGCGCGGCAGAGTTGGAGGTCATTGTCAACCGCATCAAAAGCATCGGCGATGAGCGCAAGCAGCTCTTCGATAGCGACATCCTGCAAATTGCCGAGCAGGTAACGGGGCGCGAGCTCGACATTATCCCGCACAGCATCCAGGCGATGGTCATGCTGGAGGTCGAGTCGCATGTTTACACCTCGTCTGTCGTGCGGCGGCTGCGCGGCTTTACCAGCGTGCGAAACGTGTACGAAATCACCGGCGATTTTGATGTGAGCGCGTTTGTGGATGCCGAGGATATGATGGCGCTGAACAATCTCATTGAGGAAATCCGCACCGTGCCGGGCGTAAAACGAACTGAGACGCGCATGGTGTTGAAGAAATACAACGGAAAATGATGAATGCAGAATGCGGAATAACCTGCATTTGCATCTTCAAAATTCACCATTCACTATTTGGAGAACTTATGATTAAAATCGGCTTTCTCTACACCCGCCTGCGCGTGGAAGAAAAATACCTCATCGAAGAGTTGGAAAAACGCCCTAACGTTGAGGTTGTGCGCGTCAACGATGGCGAGCGATTTTTCGACATTGCTCAGCCACCCGAAAAGGTAGATGTCTTGTTTGAGCGTTCCATCTCCTACTCGCGCGGCCTGTACATCTCAAAGATTTTCCATGCCAACGGCGTGCCGGTGGTCAACACCCCGGCAGTGGCCGAACGCTGCGGCGATAAATACGTCACCAGCCAGATT
>JBBITF010000003.1:0-45961 GCA_037440925.1 Chloroflexota bacterium | reverse complement strand
TTTGTGATTGGCGAAGAGCCAATTGCAGCGATTTATCGCACTTCAGAAAATTGGATTACCAACACCGCGCGCGGCGGACAGGCCAGCAATTGCCCGCTCACCCCCGAATTGAGCGACATCTGCCGGAGAACTGCGCAGGCAATGGGCGGCGGCCTGCTGGCGATTGATGTCTTTGAGACTGAAAGCGGCCTGACGGTGAACGAGGTCAACCATACAATGGAGTTTCGCAACAGCATCGCCACCACCGGGGTCAACATCCCGGCGCTGATGGTGGATTATGTCATTGCCAGCGCGTAATTTGCAATTCGTAATTCGCAAGGAGGCCCTTTTATGAATTGAGCATAAGAGTTGAGGTACGGGATGGGTGTTTGCGGGTTTCCGCTGGTAAAATTTTGCCAGAAAGGAGCAAGAATGAAACTCTGGCAAAGAATTTTACTGGTTGGGCTGGTGTTTGCGCTGGCTCTGAGTCTCCCCGTACCGGCACACGCTTTGGATGCAGACGATTCTCCCCCGCCGCTGCCCGGTTGGCTGCAATGGCTGCTGCAATGGGTGGGGCTGACAACCCCTACCCCCACTCCTGAGCCAACTCCGGCCTTTACACCGACTCCCGCTGTGACCGGGTATCGGATTGGGTCGTTGGAAGAATTGGAGGCTCTGCCAGCCCTGCTTCAGCCCGGAAACCGGGTGCGGGTTTATGCCACCTCCGCTGACGTCGACGCGATGACGGCTGCCTACCTGGGCGGTCCCGAATCGCAGGCAAATGGGCTGTTGGAGGGCAAAGTGACCCTCTTGGAGGGCGCATTGAAGGTCGAAGGGATGGTTGCGCGCTCGCTCATGGAGGAACAGGGCATTCCGTTATTCCTGGTCGGTGACCGGATTCAGGTGATGGGCGAGGGCAGCCTGACGGCGGTCGATTGCCGCCTGGTCGTCAGCCTGAAAACCGCGCAGGTGAACGGGATTCCGCTTCCGGCGATTTCATTGCTCGACCAGAAGCTGAACGAGGCCCTGGAAAAAGAGTGGCCCTCAACAGTCTGCATTGAAAGCGTGACGATTACGTCACAGCAAATTGTGGCGGAAGGGTATCGCCGGTAACGGGATTCTTTTTGACTATTGACATATTTCAATTGGCTGGTAAAATACCGCCCAATATGTTCATGAAACTGTCCCCGCGTTCCCGTCGTCCGTACCCACTTCTCAGCGAGAAGGTTGGGTTTGGTTGGTTTTGGATGACGTAATCAACGCGCAGGTGACGCGCAAGTCTACCCAAACAGCCCTCCTTCTCGGAGGGCTGTTTTTATTTTATTTTGCCCCTCATCCCCAACCCTTCCCCCACAGGGGGAAGGGAGTACCCTCTCCCTTTGGGAAAGGGTTAGGGTGAGGGAGAGTCAACAGGAGAACCCATGTCCAAACCAAAACCGTCTGTCCAGAAAGTCGTCCTCGCCTACTCCGGTGGGCTGGACACGTCCGTGATCGTCCCGTGGCTCAAAGAAAACTACGGCTGCGAAGTGATCTGCTTTTGCGCCAACGTGGGCCAGGGTGACGAAGATATGACCAAACTGGAGCAAAAAGCCCTCGCCAGCGGCGCCAGTCAGTTCATTATGCACGATATGCGCGAGGAATTTGCTGCCGAGTATTTGTTCCCGATGCTCAAATCGGGGGCGGTGTACGAGCATAAGTACCTGCTCGGCACATCGGTTGCCCGTCCGCTGATTGCCAAACATCTGGTGGATGTGGCGCATGAAGTGGGGGCGGATGCGGTGGCGCACGGCGCAACTGGCAAAGGCAACGACCAGGTGCGCTTTGAACTGACCGTGATGGCGCTCGACCCGCGCCTGAAGATTATCGCCCCCTGGCGCGAGTGGGATATCCGTTCGCGCGAGGATGCGATTGCCTACGCCGCCAAACACAATGTTCCGGTCACGGCCACCGTTAAATCCATTTACAGCCGCGACTCGAACCTGTGGCACCTTTCGCACGAGGGCGGCCTGCTCGAAGACCCCTGGAACGAGCCAGAAGAGAGCATGTACCAGATTTCCACCTCGCCCGAAAACGCCCCGGATGAACCCGCTTATGTCGAAATCGAATTTGTCAGCGGTGAACCGGTGGCAGTCAACGGCGAAACCCTCTCGCCTGCCAAAATCGTCGAGTTGCTGAATGCCATTGGCGGGGCGCACGGCATTGGGCGCGTTGATTTGGTCGAAAACCGCCTGGTCGGCATGAAGTCGCACGGCGTATACGAGACTCCCGGCGGCACCATCCTGCTCTATGCTCACCGCGAGCTGGAATCGCTGGTGTTGGACCACGATACGCTGGCCTTTAAGCAAATGGTGGCCGTGAAATATGCCGATTTGATTTACAACGGCTTGTGGTTTACCCCGCTGCGCGAAGCCTTGCACGCTTTTGTGAATGCCACGCAAGGCCCGGTGACCGGCACGGTGCGGCTCAAACTCTACAAGGGCAACATCATCAGCGCCGGGCGCAAGAGCAAGTTTAGCCTGTACCGCGAAGATTTTGCCACTTTTGGACAGGAAGATGTCTATGACCAGAGCCTGGCCGAGGGCTTCATTCGGCTCTACGGCCTGCCGCTCAAAGTCCGCGCGTTGAATGGCTTGCCGGTGGCCGGAATGGATTTGCCCAAGCCGGATTATTCGAAGTTCAAGCGCGATTAATTGGGTGATTTCGTGATTGAGTGATTTGGTGATTGAAAACCAATCACCAAATCACCAAAGCGAGAAATCGCGAAATAAGGAGCGACAATGACCCTTTGGAGTGGACGATTTACCGGCCAACTGGATGCTGCTGCGTGGCTGCTCAACACCTCCCTGCCGTTTGACCAGCGGCTGGCGGCGCAGGATGTGCGCGGCTCGATTGCCTGGGCGGGCGGGCTGCTGAAGGCGGGCGTGCTTTCTGAAGCGGAACATGCCGCCATCGTGCAAGGGCTGAACACAATTGCCGAGGAGTTTGCTCAGAATGCCTTCACGTTTCAAGAATCTGATGAGGACATTCACACCGCAGTGGAGCGGCGGCTGGGAGAACTTATTGGCGCGGCGGCGGGCAAACTGCATACCGGGCGCAGCCGCAACGATCAGGTGGCAACCGATTTCAGGCTGTGGATGCTGGAGGCGCTTGAGCAGTTAAATTCTGCGCTTTGCATTTTGCAATCTGCATTGTTGAGCCTGGCGGAAAAGCATGTCGAAACCCTGATGCCGGGTTACACCCATCTGCAGCGCGCCCAGCCTGTGACGCTCGCCCATTGGCTGCTGAGTCACTTTTGGCCGCTGGAGCGCGATAAAGACCGCCTGGCTGACCTGCGTGACCGGGTCGCTGTGCTGCCCCTGGGCTGCGGCGCTCTGGCGGGAACTGCTTTCGACATTGACCGCGAAGCCCTGACGATGGCCCTCAGATTCGACAAACCCGCCCCCAACAGCCTGGATGCCGTCTCGGACCGCGATTTCGCCGCTGAATTTCTGTTCTGCGCGGCGATGATTGGCGTCCACCTGAGCAAGTTGAGCGAGCAGATGGTCTTGTTCACGACCGCCGAGTTTGGCTTTTTTGAACTCTCCGATGCCTTTTCGACCGGTTCTAGCCTGATGCCGCAAAAGAAAAACCCCGACCTGTTTGAACTCTCGCGCGGCAAAGCGGGCGGGCTGATTGGTCTGCTGACCGGCATGCTGGCAACGCTCAAGGGTCTGCCCTCCACCTACGACAAGGATTTGCAGGAGGATAAAGTCCCCGTGTTTCAGGCCTTCGATACGCTGATGACGATTTTGCCGGTGCTGGCGGGCGCGCTGGAGACGATGACTGCGCGGCCCGAAAAGATGCTGGCGGCAATTGATTCGGCGATGCTGGCGACTGATTTGGCGGATTACCTCGCCCGCAGGGGAATCCCTTTCCGCGAGGCGCATGCTTCGGCAGGCCGGGCGGTGCGGGCGGCGGCGGAGAAAGGAATCAGCCTGGAGAAACTTTCGTTAAACGAGATGCAGGCTTTCGGGTCGTTTGAGTCCGGCGTGTACCAGGTTTTCGACCCGATGGAGTCGGTTAAACGGCGGAATGCGACGGGTGGAACATCTCCCGATTCCGTTACAAAACAAATTCAAAATGCAAAATTTTTACTCAAAGGAGAAAAATCATGAATACCGTTGTTTGTCCCGAATGTGAAGCCGAAATCACCCTGGAAGCAAATGTGGAAGTGGGTGAAATCATCGTCTGCCCCGATTGCGGCGTGGATTTGGAAGTGACCGCGCTCAACCCCGCGGCGGTGGAACTGGCCCCTATGGAGCAGGAGGATTGGGGGGAATAACCTATCCCCCCGGCCCCCTTCCCTAGCAGGGAAGGGGGTGCCCCGCAGGGGCGGGGGTTAGGTTTGGAGTTACCTATGCAAAAACGGCTACGAATCGGCGTCCTCTACTCTCGCGTGCGGGTGGAGGAGAAGTGGATTTTTGGCGCGATGGAGAAGCGCGGCATTGATTATGAGCGTCTGGACGACCGGACGATTTCATTTGACCTGGATAACCCCGCTCCCTGGCGCGCGTTCGATGCCGTGCTGGAGCGCAGCATCAGTTATACCAGCGGCTTGTATGCCCTGCGGATGCTGAATGCGTTTGGCGTGCCGACGGTCAATACGGCAGCGGTGGCGGAGATTTGCGGTGACAAACTGACCACCTCGGCCATGCTCGCAAAGGCCGGGCTGCCGCAGCCGCACAACGCGACGGCGTTTACGCCCGAAGCAGCCTTGGATGCGATTGAAACCTTTGGTTACCCGGTGGTGCTAAAGCCGGTGGTCGGCTCATGGGGCCGGCTGCTGGCGAAAATCAACGACCGCGACGCGGCGGAAGCGGTGCTGGAGCATAAGGCTACGCTCGGCTCGGTGCAGCACAGTGTTTTCTACATCCAGGAATATATCGAGAAGCCGGGGCGCGACATCCGCGCGATTGTGATTGGCGACCGGGTGCTGACGGCGATGTACCGCAAGTCGGAGCATTGGATTACCAACACGGCGCGCGGCGGCGAGGGCGAACTTTGCCCCATTACGCCGGAGATTGAGTCGCTGTGTCTCCGCGCTGCGCAAGCAGTGGGCGGCGGCGTGCTGGCGGTGGATTTAATAGAACACCCGGAACGCGGTTATCTCGTCAATGAAATCAATCACACCATGGAGTTCCACACCATGCAGCCGGTGAGCGGCATTGATATTGCGGATGAGATTGTGGCGTATGTGATGCAGGTGGCCAGTAATCAGTGATCAGTTATCCGTGTGCAGTTATCAGTGGCAATTTTGCTGGTTAGATACTGATTACTGACCACTGAATACTGATAACTGGAAAAGGAGCAATTATTTATGATTTCAGTATCCATCATCGGCGGTTCGGGCTACGGCGGCGGGGAGTTGCTGCGGCTGCTGCTCGGACATCCGAACGTTGAAGTGAAGCAAGTGACCTCGCGCTCGCATTTGGGCGAGTATGTCTATCAGGTTCACCCCAATCTGCGCAAGCAGACGCAGCTTAAATTTGTGGACCCGGCCCAGCTGGAGCCGGTGGATGTCCTGTTCCTGGCATTGCCGCACGGACAGGCGCAGCACAATATTGAACACTATGCCGCGCTGGCGGGCAAAATTATTGACCTTTCGGCAGATTTTCGTCTGAAGGACGCTGCCGATTACCAAAAATGGTATGGCGAACCGCACGCCGCCCCCAAATGGCTGGGTAAATTCGTCTATGGTCTGCCCGAACTGCACCGTTCTGAAATGGCGGCGGCCAACTATATCAGCGGCGTGGGCTGTAACGCCACCGCCAGCAACCTGGCGCTGCTGCCGCTGGTGAAGGCCGGGCTGATAGACCTCGACCAGCCGATTTATGTCGAAATTAAGGTCGGCTCCTCCGAAAGCGGCGCGGAGGGCAATGCAGGCTCGCATCACGCCGAGCGCGCCAATGTCATCCGCACGTTTTCGGCGTTTGGGCATCGCCACACCGCTGAAGTGATTCAGGAATTGGGCGTGACCAACGTCTCGCTGACCATGACCGCCGTTGACCTGGTGCGCGGCGTGCTGGCGACGGCTCACGCGAAGGTCAGGCCGGGCGTAGCGAATAAAGACCTGTGGAAAGCCTATCGCGCTGCCGCCAACGAGAATCCGTTTATACGCGTGGTGAAGGAACAGCGCGGTATTTACCGCGTGCCGGAGCCGAAAATCGTGGCCGGGACGAATTATGCCGATATCGGCTTTGAGTTGGATGAAGCCACCGGTCACGTTGTCTCGATTTGCGCGATTGACAATCTGATGAAGGGCGCTTCTGGCACGGCGGTGCAGTGTCTCAACCTGATGATGGGCTGGGAGGAGACGCTGGGTCTGGAGTTTGCCGGGCTGCATCCCATCTAATGCAGAATTTAGAATGATGAATGCAAAATAAAACTCCAAGGCAGTTTTTGTTTTGATTCTGCGCTTTGCATTCACCATTCACCATTCACCATTCATCATTCATTATTTGTGACTGCCTACCCACCCTCACCCCCGGCCCCTCTCCCGGCGGGAGAGGGGAGAAAATCCAGATGATTTTGTCGTTTTCGGCCAAAAAATCCGTTTCATCTATCCGTTTCCCTCTCCCTTTGGGAGAGGGTTAGGGTGAGGGTAGGGAATTACCATTATTTGGAGTTTCTATGACGCAACCAATCACCGTAGTCAAACTTGGCGGCACCGAGGGCGTGGATTTTTCGGCAATTTGCGCGGATGCGGCGGAATTGTTCAAGAGCGGGCAGAAACTCGTTTTTGTGCATGGCGGCTCGGCAGAGGCCAATGCGCTGGGCGAGGCGCTGGGTACGCCGCCCAAATTTATCACCTCGCCTTCGGGCTACACCTCGCGCTACACCGACCGCAAGACGCTGGAAGTGTTCCTGATGGCCGTCAATGGCAAGGTCAACTCGCTGTTGACCGAACAGTTGCACCGGCTGGGTATCAATGCCTTTGGCCTATCCGGCATGGATGGCCGTCTGATGGTCGCCGCACGCAAGGATGCCATTCAGAGCGTGGAAAACGGCAAGCGCAGGATGATTCGAGATGATTACACCGGCAAAATCGAGTCGGTCAATCGTCATTTATTGTTGGCGATTTTGGAAATGGGCTGCTTGCCGGTCATTGCGCCGGTCGCCGTCAGCCAAAACGGTGAAGCGTTGAACGTGGATGCCGACCGGGCTGCGGCGATGGTGGCTTCTGCGTTGAAGGCCGAAACCCTGCTGCTGCTGACTGCCGTGCCGGGGTTGATGGAAAAATTCCCCGATGAATCCACGCTCATCAAGCACATTCCACAGTCGAAACTGCCCGCGGCGCTGGAGATGGCGCAGGGCCGGATGAAGAAAAAAGTCCTGGGCGCGGAGGAGGCGCTTCAGGGCGGGGTTGGCAAAGTCATCATCGCCGATGGGCGGGTGGAAAAGCCAATTTCCAACGCGCTGGCCGGCAACGGAACGGTGATTCAGTAGCGTCCCTGTCTATCTGTTTGCTTACATTGTATAGACAATGTGCTATAATCGGCAGAATTTTGGCACGCCGGGCATTTATTTTATTTTCAAAAGCGGCAGAAAGCCATGGAGAAGATGGTAGCAGGCCGCGCAAAGGAGGAAGAGATGAATAGAAAACAGGAGGAACCTGACCGTCAAGGCATGTATTGTCCTGATTTTGAGCATGATGCTTGCGGTTTGGGTTTTGTGGTAAATATCAATGGGCAAAAAACGCACCGAATTTTGGAACAAGCCCTGACGGTGCTGGAGAGCCTGACTCATCGCGGCGCGCGGGGGGCCGAGCCAAACACGGGTGATGGCGCCGGGATGCTGGTTCAGCTGCCCCATGCGTTTTTGCAGCGCAAGGCAAACCGGCATGGGTTTTCTTTGCCAGAGCCGGGCTGGTATGGCGTTGGCATGGTGTTTCTGCCGCCTGACCCGAATCAGCGCCGGGCGGTTGAAATCCATTTTGAGAATATTGTGGCTTCTGAAGGGCAGCGTTTTTTGGGATGGCGCACGGTCAAAACCAACAATAGCGGTTTGGGCGCTTCGGCGTTGCGCTCGGAGCCAAAAATGCGCCTGGCTTTTATTGAGCGCAGCCCCCGTTTGCCTGACGAGGCGGCTTTTGAACGTAAACTGTACATCATTCGCCGCCGCGCCGAAAAAGAGATTCGCTATGGCGGCATGTTTGAGGGTGGAAAATATTTTTACATTGCCAGTCTCTCTCACAAAACGCTGGTGTATAAGGGGATGCTGGTTTCAGACCAGCTGCGCGGTTATTTTCCCGACCTTTCTGAGCCGGATTTCGAGAGCGCGCTGGCCCTTGTTCATTCGCGGTTTAGCACCAACACGTTTCCGAGTTGGGAACGCGCTCATCCATATCGCTACATTGCCCATAATGGCGAAATCAACACCCTGCGCGGCAACATCAACTGGCTGCGCGCGCAGGAGAACTGGCTGGAATCTTCGGTATTTGGCAGCGAATTCAAAAAGGTTTTGCCTGTTCTTCAGCCGGATGGCAGCGATACGGCGATGTTTGATAATTTATTTGAACTGCTTACCCTGGCGGGCCGTCCTTTACCGCATGTAATGGCGATGATGATCCCGGAGCCATGGTCTAAGCATGAGAGCATGACCGACGCCCGGCGTGCTTTTTACGAGTTTCATGCGAATTTACAAGAACCCTGGGATGGCCCGGCGGCCATGTGTTTTACCGATGGAGTGCGGATTGGCGCTTCGCTCGACCGAAACGGTCTGCGCCCGGCGCGTTACTACGTCACCCATGAAGGACAGGTGATTTTGGCTTCGGAAGTGGGCGTTTTGCCCATTGCGCCGGAATTGATTGCTTATAAAAACCGCCTGAAGCCGGGCCGCATGTTGCTGATTGATACCGCCGAAGGGCGAATTGTAAGCGACGACGAAGTTAAAGAGAAACTGGCTTCGGCGCATCCTTACCGCGACTGGCTTAACAAATATCAAATTTCATTGGAAGAAATTCCCAAACCGAACCTGGCCCTGGTTCCGCCCCCCAACCAGGCGACCCTGATGCAGCGTTTGAGCGCATTTGGCTATACCGATGAAGACTTGAACCTGATTCTAACTTTCATGGCGCGCGATGGCGTTGAACCGGTGGGTTCAATGGGCAATGACGCCGCCCTTGCTGTGCTTTCTGAAAAGCCCAAATTGCTTTACAACTACTTCAAGCAACTGTTTGCGCAGGTAACCAACCCGCCGATTGATTCGGTGCGCGAGGAACTGATTTTTGCCACCGAAGTCATGGTCGGTGCTGAGAGCAACATCCTGGAGCCAACCCCGCAGGCGTGTCATCAAATTCGCCTGGAGTATCCCTTGCTCAAAAATGAAGATATGGCGAAGATTTATCACAGCAAAATCCCTGGTTTTGCTGTGATGCGCCTGCCGATTCTCTTTCCGGCAAGTTCTGGCGGAGCGGGTTTAGAGCAAGCAATGGAAGATTTGTTTCAGGCAGCCGACTCAGTCATTGCGCGAGGCTTCAACCTGCTTGTTCTCTCAGACCGCGATATGGACAAAGACCATGTGCCCATTCCGGCGTTGCTGGCTGTGGCCGGGCTGCATCATCACCTGGTGCGTCAAGGCAAACGCACGCAGGTTGGGTTAATTTTAGAGAGCGGCGAACCGCGCGAAGTTCATCATTTTGCTGCGCTGATTGGATACGGCGCAACGGCGATTAATCCCTATCTTGCCTATGAAGCCATTGAGTACATGGTGGAACAAGGGTTGTTGAATGGCGTTGAGAAAAAACAGGCTATTAAAAACTTTCTCAAAGCCGCCACAAAAGGTATCGTCAAAACCATGTCCAAGATGGGCATATCCACCATTCAGAGTTATTGCGGCGCGCAAATTTTTGAGGCCCTGGGAATTCACCAGAGCGTGATTGATAAATACTTCACCTGGACTCCTTCACGCATTGGCGGCATTGATATTGACGTGATTGCCCGCGAGGCCGAAATGCGTCATAAATTGGGTTATGCCGAGCGGCGGATCTCGGCGCATACTTTGCCTTCGAGCGGTGAATATCAGTGGCGCAGCCAGGGCGAGTATCATTTGTTCAATCCGCTCACCATTCATAAATTGCAAAAAGCCGTCCGCACGGGCAGTTATGCTGACTTCAAAGAATATTCGGTGCTTATCAATGCCGAAGAAGCCAAAAAAGGCACGCTTCGCTCCCTGTTTGATTTCAAAACCCTGCGCTCTCCTATTCCGCTGGAAGAGGTGGAATCGGAGGAGGCGATTATACGCCGCTTCAAAACAGGCGCAATGAGTTACGGCTCCATCAGCAAGGAAGCCCACGAAACGCTGGCAATTGCCATGAACCGCATTGGCGGCAAGAGCAATACCGGCGAGGGCGGCGAAGACCCGGAGCGCTACATCCCTCTCCCAAACGGCGATTCTAAAAACAGCGCTATTAAACAGGTGGCTTCGGCCCGCTTTGGGGTCACCAGTGAATATCTGGTACAGGCCAAAGAATTGCAAATCAAAATTGCGCAGGGCGCTAAACCTGGAGAAGGCGGGCAGCTGCCGGGGCGCAAGGTGTATCCCTGGATTGCCAAAGTTCGTCACTCCATCCCTGGGGTTGGGCTGATTTCCCCACCCCCGCACCACGATATTTACTCCATCGAAGACCTGGCGCAATTGATTCATGATTTGAAAAACGCCAATCCGCAAGCGCGCATAAGCGTGAAACTCGTTTCGGCAGTTGGAGTTGGCACGATTGCAGCGGGGGTTGCCAAAGCGAGGGCGGATGTTGTTCTGATTAGCGGTCACGATGGCGGTACCGGCGCTTCCCCGTATAGCAGCATCAAACATGCCGGGTTGCCCTGGGAGTTGGGACTGGCCGAAACGCACCAAACCCTGCTGATGAACAACCTGCGTAACCGCATTGTGGTCGAAACCGACGGCCAACTCAAGACCGGGCGCGATGTGGTGATTGCAGCCTTGCTCGGCGCGGAGGAATTTGGCTTTGCCACGGCTCCGCTGGTGTCGCTGGGCTGCGTGATGATGCGCGTCTGCCATCTGGATACCTGTCCGACCGGCATTGCCACGCAAAACCCCGAACTGCGCCGTAACTTTAAGGGCGAGCCGGAGCATGTTATCAACTTTATGCGGTTTATTGCTAGGGAAATGCGCGAAATTATGGCGCAATTGGGTTTCCGGACTGTCGAGGAGATGGTAGGGCATTCAGAAGTGCTGCAAGTGCGCCAATCGGCTTTGCATTGGAAATCCAAAGGGTTGGATTTTTCCAACCTGCTGTATCAGCCCGATGTGGTCGAAAACGGCGGTCTGCAAACCTGTACCATGCAGCAAAACCATGAATTGGACAAAACGCTCGATGCTTCGGTTCTCCTGGAGGTGTGCAAGCCAGCCCTGCAAGAAGGTCAGCCGGTACGGGCCAAACTGAACATTCAAAACATCCATCGCTCGGTTGGAACGCGGCTGGGCAGTGAAGTGACGCGCAAGTATGGCGCTGCCGGTCTGCCAGAAGATACCATCCTGCTGACGTTTCAAGGCTCAGCCGGCCAAAGTTTCGGCGCTTTCCTGCCCAAAGGCGTCACTCTCCTGCTGGAAGGCGATGCCAACGACTACGTGGGCAAAGGCCTTTCGGGCGGCAAAATTGTTGTTTACCCTCCCGCAGGGTCTACTTTCGTTGCCAAAGAAAACACCATCATCGGAAATGTAGCTTTTTATGGCGCAACCAGCGGCAGCGCCTATATTTGCGGGCGCGCCGGAGAGCGGTTTTGCGTTCGCAACAGCGGCATGTCGGCTGTGGTGGAAGGCGTAGGCGACCATGGCTGCGAGTATATGACCGGCGGGCGCGTTGTGGTGTTGGGGCGCACCGGGCGTAATTTTGCGGCTGGCATGTCGGGCGGGATTGCCTATGTGTTCGATGAACGCGGCAACTTCGCAGCCCACTGCAATCAAGAAATGGTCACTTTACAGCCACTGCAAGACCCCGAAGAGATTGCCCTGGTGAAAGAAATGTTACAGCAGCACCTCGACCTGACCGGCAGCGAAGCCGCGCGCCAAATCCTGCTCGATTGGCCGTGCGCGCTCTCCCGCTTTGTGTGCGTTGTGCCAAATGATTATGCCCGCATGAAACAGCTCTTTAGAGAAATGGAAACCGCCGGTTTGAGCGGCGAAGAAGCGGTTATGGCCGCCTTTGAAGCCAACAGCAGCAGCCCTGTGCGTGTCAGCGGGTCGTAGAGGAGGCAGAAATGGGAAAACCAACCGGATTTATTGAATATCAACGCGAAACGCCTGCCGAACGGCCTCCGCTGGAGCGGCTGGCCGATTGGAACGAGTTTCACCTGCCTATGGCCGAAGAAAGACTTCGCACCCAGGCCGCGCGCTGCATGAACTGCGGCATTCCGTTTTGTCATACCGGCACACTCATCAGCGGCATGGCTTCGGGATGCCCGATCAACAATCTGATTCCAGAATGGAATGACCTGGTATATCGCGGCTTATGGCGTGAAGCGCTCGAAAAACTGCTTGAAACCAACAACTTTCCCGAATTTACCGGCAGAGTTTGCCCCGCGCCTTGCGAAGGTTCTTGCACCGTCGGCTTGAATGCTCCGCCCGTCTCCATCAAAACCATTGAGGAGACCATCATCGAAAAAGGCTTTGAGCAAGGCTGGATTACTCCCCGCCCGCCTGCTGTGCGCACCGCAAAACGCGTGGCGGTTGTTGGCTCTGGCCCCGCTGGTCTGGCCTGCGCCGACCAGTTGAACAAGGCCGGGCATTGGGTGACCGTGTTTGAGCGCGCCGACCGAATTGGCGGCCTGCTGCAATATGGCATTCCCAACATGAAGTTAGATAAATCTATTGTCCGCCGGCGGGTAGATTTGATGACCGCCGAAGGCATTCAATTCGTCACCAATATCGAAATTGGCAAAACCTATCCTGCCGAGCAGTTATTGAAAGAATTTCAGGCCGTTGTGCTGGCATGTGGAGCAACCAAACCCCGTGACCTGAACATTCCAGGGCGTGAATTGCAAGGAATTCACTTTGCCGTTCAATTTTTACATGCCAACACCCGCCGTTTGCACGATCAGCACTATGGCGGCGCGCAAAGTTGGGGTGCGTTTGTTTACCCCTACATTTCGGCAGAAGGCAAAGATGTGATTGTGATTGGCGGCGGCGATACCGGGACCGACTGCGTGGCAACCTGTTTGCGCCAGGGCTGTAAAAGCCTCACACAATTAGAAATTTTGCCGCCTCCTCCACCAACCCGCCAGCCCAACAATCCCTGGCCCGAATGGCCCAAAGTATATTCGCTCGATTATGGGCAGGAAGAATACGCCGCTTTGCATGGGCATGACCCGCGTCAGTATCAGGTGACTGCCAAACAGTTCATAGACGATGGCAGCGGCAGCGTGGCGGCCATTCAACTGGTGCGCGTGAAATGGGCGCGTGATGAAAGCGGCCGCCTGACCCCGCGCGAAATTCCTGGCAGCGAGCAAACCTATCCGGCCCAACTCGTCTTACTGGCGATGGGATTTTTAGGCCCCGAAGACACCCTGCCGCAGGCGCTTGGCCTGGAACGTGACGCGCGCAGCAACGTTCGGGCGGAATACGGCAAATTTGCTACCAACCAGCCCGGCGTTTTTGTTGCCGGCGATATGCGGCGCGGCCAAAGCCTGGTCGTTTGGGCCATTAACGAAGGCCGCGGCGCCGCGCGTGAGTGTGACCGCTATTTGATGGGCGAGACCATCCTGCCCTAAACAACAAAGGGCAAGCCTTTTGGCGCGCAGTCAATTCGGCCCAGCGCCATGCTCGCGCGAATTGGTCTGTATCCTTGCGCAGTTTGTTTTTGTTTTCTGTATTTTGGAGCTGCATGAACCCTGCCACTTTAGTTCTTCAGGATGGAAAGGTCCTCATCGGCCAATCTTTTGGTGCTGAAACCGATGCCGTGTTCGAGCTGGTCTTCAATACCAGCATGACCGGTTACCAGGAAATCATCACAGACCCCTCCTATCGCGGTCAGGGCGTTTTGTTTACGGTATCGCATATCGGCAATGTAGGAATCAATCTGGAAGATGACGAATCGGCTGCGCCGCAGGTTTCGGCAGTGGTGGTGCGCTCGCTCAGCCCGGTCGTCTCGAACTGGCGCGCCGCCCTGTCTCTTTCTGACTGGTTGTCTCATCATGGCGTCCCTGCCATCAGCGGCATAGATACCCGCTTTCTGACCCGCAAACTGCGCGATGGCGGCACGCAAAAGGCCGCGCTTTCCACCAAAGGCACATCTCCCGAAACCCTGCTTCAGATGGCGCGCGACTGGCCGGGCCTGGATGGGCGCGATATGGTGCGGGAAGTGACCTGCCCGGAGCCGTATCACTGGGTGGATGACGAAGGGGCGATGTGGGTCAAGCGAAGCGATAAATTGATATTCGATACTCGGAAATTGGGGAACGAATCCCTGTTATCGAGTTCCGAATATCGAATTTCGAATAAGGAATATCGAATTGTCGCCTATGATTTTGGTATCAAAGAAAATATCCTCCGCCACCTGGCCTCCTACGGCGCAACGGTGACCGTCGTCCCGGCGGATACGAGCGCGAACGAGGCCCTGGCGCTTCGACCGGATGGAATTTTCCTCTCCAACGGCCCCGGCGACCCGGCCGGGCTGCCGTATGCCGTCGAAACAGTGTGTCAACTCATCGAAAGCGGCGTCCCCGTCTTTGGCATTTGCCTCGGTCATCAGTTAATTGGCCGCGCCCTGGGCGCGCAGACCGAACGTCTCAAATTTGGTCATCACGGCGGCAACCATCCCGTTCAACACCTGCCCTCCGGCAAAGTGCTGATCACCGCCCAAAACCATAACTACTGCGTCCGCCCTGGCGACCTGAACCCCGAGGAAGTGGAAATCACCTACCAGAGCCTGAACGATAACTCGTTGGAGGGGATGCGGCTCAGGCACAAACCGGTGCTGAGCGTCCAGTTTCATCCCGAAGCCGCGCCCGGCCCGCATGATGGGCATGATATTTTTGCAGAATTCTTTAGAATGATGAATCCGGAATGATGAAAACCATCCTCGTCCCCGGCAGCGGGGCCATTGTCATCGGGCAGGCAGCCGAGTTCGATTACTCTGGCACGCAGGCGGTCAAAGCCCTTCGCAAAGAAGGCTACCGCGTGGTGCTGGTCAACTCGAACCCGGCCACCATTATGACCGACCCCGAAATTGCCGATGTAACCTACATCGAGCCGCTCACGCCCGAAGCGCTCGAGGCCATCATCGCCCAAGAGCGGCCCGATGCCATGCTCCCGACCGTTGGCGGGCAAACCGGGCTGAACCTGGCGCTGGCGTTTTCTCAAAACGGCGTGCTGGAAAAGTACGGCGTGCAGCTCATCGGCGCCAACCTGCAAGCCATTCGGTGCGCTGAGGACCGTTTGCTCTTCCGCGAGACCATGCAAAAGGCCGGCATTCCCGTCCCGCGCGGCGGGGCGGCCTATTCGCTGGCTGAGGCCGAAGCGCTGACGCAGGAGACCGGCTATCCGGTTCTGGTCCGCGCTTCATTTGCAATGGGCGGAACCGGCGCGTCGTGGGTGTACGAACCCGCCGAACTGCCCGAGGCCGTCCGCAAAGCCATCTCCGAATCGCCCATCGGCCAGGCCTGGCTGGAGGAATCCGTCCTCGGCTGGAAGGAATACGAACTGGAAGTAATGCGCGACCGGGCCGATAACTTTGTCGTGGTCTGTTCCATCGAAAACCTCGACCCCATGGGCGTCCACACCGGCGACAGCATTACCGTTGCCCCGGCCCAAACCCTCACCGACCGCGAATACCAGGTGCTGCGCGGCTTGGCGCGGCGCGTTTTGCGCGCCGTTGGCGTGGAAACCGGCGGCTCTAACGTGCAATTTGGCGTAGACCCCAAAACCGGGCGGGTGGTAGTAATTGAGATGAACCCGCGCGTCAGCCGCTCCTCGGCGCTGGCGAGCAAGGCCACCGGCTTCCCGATTGCCAAAATCGCCGCGCTGGTGGCGGTTGGCCGCACCCTCGATGAAATCACCAACGACATCACCGGTCAGACCAAAGCCTCCTTCGAGCCATCCCTCGATTACGTCGTGGTCAAGATTCCGCGCTGGGCTTTTGAGAAATTCCCCGGCGTGGACCCCACCCTGGGGCCGCAGATGAAATCGGTGGGCGAGGTGATGGCCCTCGGGCGGACTTTCCCCGAAGCGCTGAACAAAGCGGTTCAATCTCTCGAAATTGGGGTAGATGCCCTCGACGGGAGCGGGCCGGGCCGCAGCCTGCCCCCCACGCCCGAGACATTGGCCTCGCTGAAAACTCCCGCCGCCGACCGGCTCTTTCGCGTTTACCGTGCCATTCGGCAGGGGATTGCGCTGGAGGAGATTGCGCAGGTTACAGGATATGATTTGTGGTTTTTGGCAGAAATGGCAGAAATTTGTAATTGGGAATTAGTAATTAGTAATTGCCAGACGCAGGCCGAACTCAAGCCCGCGCTGAGAATTGTCAAGCAACTTGGTTTTTCGGATACGCACATCTCCCGCTTACTTACCAATTACCAATTACCAATTATCAACATCCGAGAATTACGCCAATCCCTCGGCATTCTCCCCACCTTCCAGCGTGTAGATACCTGCGCGGCGGAATTTGAAGCGCAAACGCCTTACCTGTATAGCGCCTATGAGATGGAAGACGAATCCAGACCCACCGACCGACAGAAAATTCTGATTTTGGGCGGTGGCCCGAACCGGATTGGGCAGGGCATTGAGTTCGATTACTGCTGCTGTCAGGCGGCTTTTGCGCTCTCCAAAATGGGCTATGAGACCATCATGTACAACTGCAACCCCGAAACGGTCTCAACCGATTATGATACAGCAGACCGGTTGTACTTCGAGCCGCTTACGCTGGAGCATGTGCTAAACGTCATCGAGCGCGAACAACCGTCGGGCGTGCTTGTCCAGTTTGGCGGGCAGACGCCGCTCAACCTGGCGGGAGGGCTAAAAGCAGCCGGAGTCAAGATTCTTGGCACCTCTCCCGATGCCATTCAACTGGCTGAAGACCGCGAGGCGTTTGCCCGGCTGCTCGCGCAGCTGGAAATTCCTCAGCCGGAGAACGGAATCGCCCGTTCGCTGGAAGAAGCCCGCGAAGTGGCAGCGCGGATTGGGTATCCGGTTTTGGTTCGGCCCTCGTTTGTGTTGGGCGGGCGGGCGATGGCTCTGGTGGAGAGCGAAGCCCAGCTGGCGGGGTTCATCCAAAAAGCGATCGAAGCCGCTCCCGGACAGCCCATTTTGATTGACCGTTTTCTGGAAGATGCCTTTGAAATTGATGTGGATGCGCTGGCCGACGGCGAGCGGGTGGTGATTGGGGCGGTAATGCAGCATATTGAGGAAGCGGGCGTCCATTCCGGCGATGCAGCCTGCGTGCTGCCGCCCTACAAGGTGAGCGCTTACCATTTGGGCATTATGCGCGAATATACTGAGCAGTTGGGGTTGGCCCTGGGCGTGCGCGGGCTGATGAACGTCCAGTTTGCGCTGAAGGACGAGGTGGTCTATGTGCTGGAGGTCAACCCGCGCGCCTCGCGGACGGTTCCATACGCGAGCAAGGCCACCGGGCTGAATCTGGCTTATATTGCTGCGCAGGTGATGGCCGGGCGTTCGCTGGCGGAACTGGGCGTGACCGAGGAGCCGCGCGTGGATGGATTTTTTGTCAAGGAGGCGGTGCTGCCGTTCAAGAAACTGCCCGGCTCCAGTGTGCTGCTCGGCCCCGAAATGCGCTCCACCGGCGAGGTGATGGGTCACGCGGCGCACTTCGGCCATGCTTTTGCCAAGTCGCAGGTGGCGGCTGGCACAGCCCTGCCGCAGGGCGGCGCGGTGCTGATTAGCGTCAACGACTACGACAAAAGCGCCGGGCTGAAAATTGCCCGCGACCTGCACCGGATGGGTTTTTGCCTGTATGCCACGCCCGGCACGGCGGAGTTTTTCCGCAGGGTGGGGCTGCCTGTTGAAACGGTCAACAAATTTGCGCAGGGTTCGCCGCATACGGTGGACCTGATTCGCAGTGGGCAGGTGCAGATGGTCATCAACACCCCGCTTGGTTTGCACGCTCATGCCGACGGCGCGGAAATTCGCGCGGCGGCAGTGGCAATGAACATCCCGCTGCTGACTACGCTCTCGGCGGCGATGGCGGCGGTGGCAGCCATTCGCGCTCTGCGCGAGAATGCGCTTAAGTATCGCAGTTTGCAGAGCCATTTTTCGAAATGATAGAGCCGAGGGTCGAGGAGCCGGTGGTTTTCCGGCGTATCGAGACCCGGAATTGCTACACTAAAACCCACTTTCATAGGAAAACAGCATGAATACTATTATCGATATTGAAAACAAACATACTTCCGGTCTGTACACGAAACAAAACTTCGCCATTGTGCGCGGCAAAGGCGCTTCGCTGTGGGATTCGGATGGCAACGAGTACATTGACTGCTCCTCGGGGCATGGGGTGGCGAATTTGGGTCATGCGCACCCCAAAGTGGCGGCGGCAGTGGCAGAACAGGCCGCGAAACTGGTGACGCTCTTTGAAACTTTCCCCAACGACCAGCGCGCGGCTTTGATGGAGAAGCTGACCGCTCTCACGCCCGGTCTGGAGCGCGTTTTCTTTTGCAACTCTGGCACCGAGGCCAACGAAGCGGCCATTAAGTTTGCCCGCCTTTCTACGGGCCGGCCTGGCATTGTGGCGGCCATGCGCGGTTTTCATGGCCGCACCCTGGGGGCGCTTTCGGCCACCTGGAACAAGAAATATCGCGAGCCGTTTGAGCCGCTGGTGCCGGAATATGCTCACATCCCGTTCAACAACCCGGCTGCGCTCGAAAAAGCGGTGACAGAGAATACTGCCGCCGTTTTGCTCGAAGCGGTGCAGGGCGAGGGGGGAGTGTATCCCGCTGACCCGGCTTTTTTGCAGGCCGCGCGGCAGATCTGCTCGGAACGCGGCACGCTGCTGGTGATTGACGAGGTACAAAGCGGTTTTGGGCGCACCGGGAAAATGTTCGCCTACCAGCACTATGAGATTGTCCCCGATATGTTGTGCGTTGCCAAATCGCTGGCGGGCGGGATTCCAATGGGCGCGGTGCTGCTCGGCCCGGCGGTCAAAAATCTCGGACCGGGGCTGCACGGCTCAACCTTTGGCGGGAATCCGCTCTCGTGCGCGGCGGCAGTGGCGGCTCTCACTGCGATTGAGGAAGAAAACCTGCCCCAGCAAGCCTCCGAAAAGGGCGCATACCTGAAAGAGAAAATCCGCGCCCTCAACCTGCCGATTGTGCGCGAGGTGCGCGGGCTGGGGCTGATGGTGGGAATCGAACTGAAGCAAAAAGTGGCGCCGTACATCAAGGCGCTGCAAGAAAAGCGGATTATCGCGCTCAATGCCGGGCTGACGACCATCCGCTTGCTGCCGCCGTTGGTGATTACGTATGAGCAGTTGGATGCGGTTGTGGAGGCGCTGGATGATGCGCTGAGAACCGAAATGCCCGAACAAGAAGAGCAGTGATTTTTTGAGATAGTTGGCGGTATAATCCTTTTCGGGTCTACTCGACAAAGGAGCGAGTCTGCGGCAAAAACGAACACTGGAACGCTGAGAAATGGAGGCGTATGTCATTCAATTTTCCCGAATCTGACTGGAAAGTCCTTTCCCGCTTGAGGCCGCTGGCGTTAGACCGCTTTTGCCGGCGCATCTTGCAGGAGGCCGAAAAAATTCTTGGGCGAGCCGAAGAGGGCAAGTCTCACCAGACCTACCTCGATTTGTATCGTCACATCCACACACGCGATAAAGTCCTGAGTAACTGCTTCGATGACTGGAGGCGTTCTCAGGCGGTGTTCCTGTTGATCAACTGGCGCACCGAGAACTTGATTACGGAAGAAGAATTTGCCGCCTTTAGCCCAGAGACGCGTTTTGCGGTAGAACAGTTCCTGAAACTGAGAAATTGACTCAATTTCTACGCGATGTTAACAAGATTCTTGCATTCATGCGGTATCCTATGGCAGTCAGAAATTATTTATCAGGAGCAAAGCCATGGGTAAAATCATTGGAATTGACTTAGGAACCACCAACAGCGTCGTGGCCGTCATGGAAGGCGGCCAGCCGACCGTCATCTCGACTGCCGAAGGAGGGCGCCTTTGCCCCTCGGTAGTGGCCTTCAACAAGAATGGAGAACGCCTGGTTGGGCAAACCGCCAAACGCCAGGCCGTCATCAACTCGGAAAATACCGTCTACTCCATCAAGCGTTTCATCGGTCGTCGCTACGAAGAGACCGAAGTAGAGCGCAAGATGGTGCCTTACCAGGTTATCAAGGGGCCGTCGGATGATGTCAGAGTAAAAATTCCTGTCACCAACCGCGAATATAGCCCGCAGGAAATCTCGGCTATGGTACTGGCTAAATTGAAAGCCGATGCAGAAGCCTATCTTGGCCAGCCGGTGACCGAAGCCGTCATCACCGTCCCGGCGTATTTCAACGATAGCCAGCGCCAGGCTACCAAAGACGCCGGTCGCATTGCAGGCCTGGATGTGAAGCGCATCATTAACGAACCGACCGCCTCGGCCCTGGCCTATGGCCTGGACAAGAAGAAGGACGAGACCATCCTGGTCTTTGACCTGGGCGGCGGCACTTTCGATGTCTCTATCCTCGAGGTGGGCGAGGGCGTCATTGAGGTCAAGGCGACCAACGGCGACACTCACCTGGGCGGCGATGACTGGGACCAGAAAATCGTCAACTGGGCGGCGGATGAATTCCAGAAGGAGCAGGGCATTGACCTGCGTCAAGACCGTCAGGCCCTCCAGCGCCTGCGCGAAGCGGCCGAAAAGGCGAAAATCGAACTCTCCACTGTCATGGAGACCGAAATCAACCTGCCTTACATTACCGCCGACGCCAACGGCCCCAAACACATGGTCTTGAAACTGACGCGCGCCAAATTTGAGCAAATGACCGAAGACCTGCTCAACCGCTGCCGTGGTCCGTTCGAGGCCGCTCTGCGAGATGCCAACCTGAAGGCCAGCGACCTCGACGAGGTGGTGCTGGTCGGAGGCTCGACGCGCATGCCCCAGGTCCAAGAACTGGTGCGTAAGTTGACCAACGGCAAAGAACCGCACAAGGGCGTCAACCCCGATGAAGTGGTTGCCGTCGGCGCAGCCATCCAGGGTGGCGTGTTGGGCGGCGAAGTCAAAGACATCCTCTTGCTCGATGTGACTCCGCTTTCCCTGGGCGTCGAAACCCTGGGCGGTGTGATGACCGTCATGATCGAGCGCAATACCACCATTCCGGTGCGTAAGACCGAGATTTACTCCACTGCTGCCGACAATCAAACCGCTGTGGACATCCATGTCTTGCAGGGAGAGCGTCCGATGGCCGCTGACAACATGAGCCTGGGCCGCTTCCGGCTGGACGGTATCCCGCCGGCCCCGCGCGGCATTCCCCAAATCGAAGTCACCTTCGACATAGACGCCAACGGCATCCTGAACGTCACTGCCCGCGACAAGGCCACCGGCAAAGAACAAAAAGTGACCATTACCGCCTCGACCAACCTGAGCAAAGAAGAAATCGAGCGCAAGGTGCAGGAAGCCCGCCAGCACGAGGCCGAAGACAGGAAACGCCGTGAATTGATCGAAGCGCGTAACACTGCGGACAACCTGGCCTACCAGACCGAAAAGACCTTGCGCGAATTGGGCGACAAGGTGCCGGCCTCCGAAAAATCGAACATTGAGAGCAAGATCAACGAACTCAAACAGGCCGCACAGAGCGAGGATACCGCACGCATCAAGCGCCTGACCGAGGAAGTGCAGCAAGCCTTCCACGCGCTCAGCCAGCAATTGTATGCCCAGGGTCAGCCGCAACCCGAAGCGCCGGGTAGCGGCCCCTCTACGCCGCCTCCGAGCGATGGAGATGTAATTGATGGGGAAGTGAGAGAGGCGTGAAACGTGATTCGTGATTCGTGATTCGTGATTCGTGAAACGTAATGCATGACAGGTGGCTTTCGGGGGAGGCCGCCTGTTTTGTTTGATATAATCCTCCCATGCAGAACCTAAAACGACTTTTCGACGTCCTGCGCCGGCCTCCTCGCCTTCGCTCGCGGCGCACCCGCTTCCTGCTGACCGTTTCATTGGTTTTCGTCCTGGCGATGGGCCTTTCCCTGCTCCCCCCCATCCGTGAGCGCCTGGCCTGGCGCATGGACGCCCTGCGCTCCCAAATTGCCTACTTTTTCAACCCGCCCGACCAGGCCGTCTTCCAACCCGAACAAAGCGCCGCCTTCGATACCATTCTGGCAACGACGCGCGCCGAGTATGCTGCCACTTTGACGCCACAGCCCACCTCTACCCCTCATCCTGGCCCTACGCCCACTCCCACCATCACGCTCACGCCCTTACCGCCTGCCGTGACATTGGCGGGCGTCAAATACGAAGACCAGCACAACCGCTGGAACTACTGCGGCCCGGCCAATTTCTCTATGGCGCTCACCTTTTGGGGTTGGAAAGGCAACCGCGACGTGATCGGCAAGGCCATCAAACCCAGCGACAAAGACAAGAATGTCATGCCCTACGAACTGGTGGACTTCGTGGCCGACGAAGTGCCGGGCATGAGCGCCCTGCAGCGCTACGGCGGCGACATCGAAACGCTCAAACGCCTGATCGCGGCCGGCTTCCCGGTAGTGGCCGAAAAAGGCTACTACGAGCGCGATTACACCGGCAAAATGGGCTGGATGGGCCACTACCAATTCGTCACCGGCTACGATGACGCCACTGCAACACTATTGGCGCAAGATACCTACCTGGACGGGCCGAATTTTGCCATCCCCTACGAAAAATTCATGGAAGGCTGGCGCGCCTTCAACTACCTGTTCGTCGTCACATACCCCTCGGAACGCGAGCAGGAAGTGTTGACCCTGCTCGGCCCGCTGGCAGACGCGAACACGGCCGCGCAGCGCGCGCTCGAAAGGGCGCAGGCTGAGAGCGAGACCCTGGACGGCATTGACCGCTTCTTTGCCTGGTTCAATATCGGCAGCAGCCATGTCGCTTTGCAGCAATACGTAGACGCTGCCTACGCCTACGATTTCGCCTTTCAACTTTATGCTGGCTTGACCAGCGATAACAGCATCCGTCCTTATCGCATGATGTGGTACCAAACCGGCCCTTATTTTGCGTATTACTACAGCGGCCGCTATGCCGATGTTATCAATCTGGCTACGACCACTTTAGAGGATACCATCAGCGAACCGGTGTTGGAAGAAAGTCTCATCTGGCGCGGGCGCGCTTATTACATGGCCGGTCAAACCAACAAGGCTATTGCCGACTATCGTGCCGCGCTCAAAGTCCATCCCAACTGGCCGCCGGCCGTCCAGGCCCTGCGCGATTTGGGCGTCCAGCCTTGAACTGCTAAAAGTCTACATTTTGGGAGAGATGCTTTATGACGCGCTACCGTATCCTGTCTTGGAAACATATCCCCTCCGCTATTATCCTCCAGGGAGAGGGACGTGAGATCAAAGTCCAACTGCCAGAACGTTTTCAAAAAGCCATAGACGCCTATGCAATGGCCACCGGCGAGACCGACAGCGTTGCCTACATGGCTGCATGGCAAAAAAGCGACTGGTATGAACGTGAGGGCAGCCTCGAACAAGTTGCTGCGGCGGTTCTCTCTGAACTTGAAACCGCCTTTGCGAAAATCGAAATTCCGCGCCGCAAGGTTTGAGAGGAAAGAAGTAGTGGGCCATATTTGCCATACATTGTGCCTGGATTTTTTGTATACTGTTAATGTGTATAGTATTACTCTTGAGAATCTATCACAAGCGCAAACTGATGAGGCTTAACAAATTATTTCGGCGATCTTGTCCTTAGCGGCTCGTCTCCAGGCAGCGAAGGAAAAGCCAAACCCAGGCCGCCTGCGCCGCCCATCCGCTGGGGCTCAAGCCCCTGCTCAGGGCGTGGAAATCCGCTCAAGCGGATTCGGAGTCGGCTTCCAGCCGACTTGCATGGACTGAGGCGGGGGATTGATCCCCCCCGAAGATGGAAAAATACCGAATTATTTTTTCAAGTTTCATAAATGACTCCACTGCAAAAAGGTATTTGCACCGCAGAGCGCGCAGAGAACGCTGAGATTTTTTACCGATTCCGCAAAGAAAAGGCGCTCTTGATGCGGGTTTTGCAAATTTTCAACTCTGCGCGTTTCGCGCTCTCAGCGGTTAATGGTTTTTGCAGTGCAGTCATAAATTTGCGGCACAGCCGCGCTATGAAATTTGAGTAGGAGGATGGCTGATGATGACCCGCCTTGCTCGTTCTTGTTTGTTTCTGATGGCAATTTGGGGATTGGCCGCTATCGCCTGCAATTTACCCTCTGACCAGGCCAATACGGTGGCGACGCCGACGCTTGCGTTGTTGCCTTCTCCTATGCCGATTACGCAAATCCCTACCGCTACCCTGGTGCCGGCTACCGCTACCGTCACACACGTTCAACGACCGTCCGATGCGCCGCCGCCTGGAAAACTGGTCTACGATGTCGATTCGGCCGACACGGCCGCCGAGAAGCGTGCGCCTTATGGCGATTCTTACAAGATCAATCGCCTGGAACGTCCCTTCCAGCAGGATATGACGTACATCCCAGACCTGGACATCGTGACTTTCACGCTCAGCCAGGATGACACGTATGTCTATGTGTCCCTGGAACTGAGCGGTTTCGACCCTAATAACGCAATTGGCATTAATTATGGCGTCGAAATTGATCTGGACGCAGACGGCTTTGGCGATCGGCTGATTTGGGCGCATCCGCCTTATGTTCCTGCCTGGACGACCGACGGCGTGCAAGTGTTCGAGGACTCGAATCATGATACCGGCGGTCTTTCGGGCGAACGTTCGGATGCGCCCTTGCCGGGGAACGGATACGACACATTACTCTTCGACAGCGGTTTCGGCCAGGATCCTGACCTGGCTTGGGTGCGCGTGAATGCTGGACGGCAGGCAACGGTGCAATTTGCTTTCAAGCATTCTCTGACCGATGGCGCTTACATGCTGGGCGTGTTGGCAGATGCCGGCTTGAAAGAGGTTGGGAAATTGGATTATGTAGACCGCTTTACCGAGGAGCAAGCCGGTTCGCCGGAAAAGAGCGAGAAATATTACCCGCTCAAAGCCTTGCATTCGGTAGATAACACCTGCCGGGAGGCTTTTGGCTTCAAACCCAATGGGTATGAGCCGCAACTTTGCCCGCGAGACGAGGCCACGCCTAAGCCACGGCCGACTCACCAGTTTTGCCCGCCGCCGCTCATGTTGTTTTGCAATTGGGACCCCATCGAGTGCAGGTGCAGGTAGAAAGAACCGTTCAAACGAAACGCAGGAAGACCTGGTTGCCCAGTAGGCGTCCGCGCACGGTTAGCCTTAAGACTTTGGAAGTCTGTATTTCCGCCCATTCCAGCAAGCCCAACCGCGTCAGCTCTTCGATCTCGCCTCCAAAGATGTCGTGCAGGTCGCGGCCAAAGCGCGCGCGGAAGGTTTCAGGGGCGACGCCCTCGCGTGTGAGCCGCAGGCCGTTGAGCATGAATTCGCTCATGTCGTCTTGCATACTTTGGCGGTGATGGTTGACAGCGGCGGGGGTAAGGGGGAAGGGGTATGGTGTGTGGCCTGGTGTGGGAGAGGTAAGGCGTTCGATGTAGGTTTTGATGCGTAAGACGTTGGAGTAACGGATGCCATGCGCGTAGCCATGTGCGCCGGTGCCCAGTCCAAGGTAAGGAAGTGAGCGCCAATATTGCAGGTTATGGCGGCACATCCATTCGTCGGTTTTTGCCCAATTCGAGATTTCATAGTGCAGATAACCGTTGGCAGCGAGATATTCCTCTGCCCATTCGTACATGTCAGCGGCCAGGTCAGGGTCAGGTTGGGGGAGCAGCCCGCGCGCGGTCCAATGCCCAAAGGGGGTACCGCGTTCGAGGGTGAGAGCATACAGCGAGAGATGCTCTGGGCGCAGGTCGAGGGCGCGTCGAAGGCTGATTTGCCAGTCGGCCAGCGTTTGCTCAGGCAGGCCGTAGATGAGGTCGAGGTTGAGATTGTCGAAGCCGGCCTGGCGCGCCCATTTGACCGCTTGGATGACATCGAAGAAGGTGTGCGAGCGCTCCAGCAGGCGCAGTTCACGAGGCCGCGCTGATTGGACGCCATAACTCAAGCGATTGACGCCCAAGGCGCGCGTTTGTTGCAAGTATTCCAGCGAGGTGGTGCCGGGGTTGGCCTCTAGCGTGACTTCGAGGTGGGGGGCGAGGCTGAAGGCGGAGCGCAAGGCCTCCATAACGGAGGCAAGTTGCGGCGGGGAAAGAAGCGAGGGCGTTCCACCGCCAAAGAAGAGCGTCCCAATGGTCTGATCAAGGGAGAGTCTTGCAGCGGCTTGTCCAAGATAGGCAATTTCATCCCTCAGGGCGTTTACGTAGGTGGGGATGGAAGACTCTTGCCCGGCATAGGTGTTGAAGTCACAATAGGCGCAGCGATGGACGCAGAAGGGGATATGCAGGTAGATTGCCACCGGCGCGTTGTGGCTGGCCATGGTGAGGCGGCTGGCTTTGCTTTTCAATCGGCAAACGTAATGGTGCCGTTTTCCATGGCTGTAATGCGCGCCAGCGCCTCGATGGGGATGTGCAGCGATTGAAGCGCTTCGCGTCCGCCCTCGAAGGTCTTTTCAATCAGGGCGCCGACCCCCACCACTTTGGCGCCGGCCGCCTCGGCCAGGCGCACCAGTCCCAGGATGGTTTGTCCGCTGGCCAGGAAATCGTCTATGATAAGCACCTTTTCGCCGCCCGATAAGAACTCTGGCGAGACGATTAGTTCAACCGTTCGGCCTTTGGTGTGCGAGGGGGCCAGGGTGAGCAATACTTGATCGGGCATGGTGATGGGTTTGTGTTTGCGGGCATAGACGACCGGCAGGCCCAAGTGCAGGGCTGTGGCTACGGCGGGGGCAATGCCAGAGATTTCGGCTGTCAGCACTTTGGTTGCGCCCAATGTCTGAAAGCGGCGCGCAAACTCACGCCCGCAGGCGTCCATCAGGGCCGGGTCTACCTGGTGATTGACGAAACCGTCCACTTTCAAAATGCCGTTTCCTAAATTCTTGCCCTCTTTTAGAATGCGTTCTTTCAGTTCTTTCACATCAACCTCCTCAAGAGAGAGAAATGTAATTGTCAGTTTGGGATGAGCAAAACCAGCGCCCCGAAGTTGTTTGTTCCTGTGCAAAGCGCAAACTGAAGTTTGCGGCACAGCCAAAGATTTTACCACCGACACAGCCTAATGGGATACCGTTATCCATACAGCCGCATCTGGCGCTATGGTCGCTTCAATAACCGCCATGGGGAAGGGGAGATAGTGACCGGCGGGATAGGAAAAATCTGGGTCTTCAGGGCCGGTCAATAATGGCAGCGATTCGTTGAACGCCCGCAGCGTCACCTGACCCTGCGTCTGAATCCTGAGCATGGGACCGTTGACCAGCCCCCAGGCAGCCTCGCCGGGCGAGACCTCTTGCACGTATTTCCCTGCCCAGCCCGGGGTAAAGCGCGTTTCTGGCTCTACCAGCAGGGAGATTTGCGTTCTCGCCGCTTCTTGCCCACTATAGGAAACTTCCAGTCTGACCGGCGTCAGCCTAAAGGTCTTTGTGCGCTGGCTGTCTGGCTGGACGAATGTCAGCGTATCGCCTTGCAGGATGGGGTGGTAGACTTTGAAAGCGTCGTCCAGGTCGGTGAACGCGCCGGGGTAGGCGCCTGGATCGGCGGCTTCGCCTTTGGATAGGTCCCATAGGGATGGGTTGCTCAGTCCCACTGCCGCTTGCCAGGAGGGGCCGATGAGTTGGCGCAGTTGAGGCGCAGTCCCTGTATGCGTCAAGGAGAACAAGTAGGTTAATCTTGCTCCGCGAGCGTCGAGGATGGCAAGGTAGTTTTCATTGGCCAGGACGCATTCCGCTTCGCCATCTCGGTCCAGGTCGTCGGCGCAATGGGAAAGCCGAGCGCCTTGCCAGCGTTCGGCGAAATGCAAGATGGGTTCGGTCAGGCTCTGGTAGTGCAATGCAAGTTGGGCGTGCGCTTCATCGCGTGGAAGGGGGCGGAGCTCTGGCCAGCCAGGTTTGGCAGGGAAGGCGAGCAAATCGTCAGCGGTCAAAACGTGGATGTAGGGGCGACTGGCAAACCAGGCCAGCATCTTGCCGACCATTTCTGGATGGCCCCAGGTGCTAAGGCGCAGGCTGCCGCCCAGGAGGAGCAAGTCGTTGGGTTCTTCGTTCAGAGCCGTTTCTAGCAGGGCGCGGCGCACTTCCAACGAGGGGCCGCCAGGCGTGGGCTGGTTTTGGTCGCTTTGGAGGGCTATCGGGATGATTTTTGTGTTTGAGAAAAGGGGTCGGTAGAGGCGGGTGGCATCGCCGCTGGCGGTAAAGGTGGGCGCGCCTGTTTGTATCTCTCCGTAAAAGAAAGGGCTGTCTTGCAGGCCAAACAGGGCGCCTGGATGGGGCCGGTTGGGCAGGAGCAGTAAACCTTCTTCTTCCATTCGACGGATGCGCGGCAGCAGGCCCATAGCGTCTAGCGCAGATAGGTTTTCGGGCGTTTTCAGGTCGAGCAAGACCAGTGGAATCTGGTAGGTTTCGGCAGCCTCCAGTAAATGCTTGAGGCCATGACGCTCGCCGCGCGGGCCGCTATGGGCTGCATCCCAACTGCGCAGCGCCTCGGCCGGAAAACGGCCAGCAAACGTATCGTAGAACGTCAACAGCAGGGAGGTTGTGTGTGGACATCCGCTTTGCGGGTATGTCGCCGCTCTGGAGAGGGTGAGCGCATCCTGGGGGGTGGTTACCTCTATGCGGGGGCGGGCGGGAACCTGGGAGCGGGGAAGCGTTACGGTAACGGTATCAAGATCGGGGTCGAGGGCGAAGCGGGCCGAATCCGCCGAAGGGGGGATGTGGATGAGGCGCGGGGCCGCTTGGGGGTTCGCCTCGTCCCCAATTTCCATGTCTAAAGAGAGTTCATCTGCGCTTTGATAAGCCAGCAGGTCTATGCGGATTTCTATATTCTCGTCTTGCGAGCGCACGTAGACGGCTGTAAGGTCGTGGGCGGGATCGGCATCGGAGGGGTCGAGCATGCACCAGGCTTCCTCCCAGGCGCCGCGCGGCGGGAGGGGCCAGGCCGCCGCTTCGCCTCCAGGCGGGGGCAGGCAGCCTATCAGCATCAGGCACAGCAGCAAGCCTTGTAAGGTATGTCGAGCGATGGTGCGTTTCCTTCTTGGGCAATCTCCAGGACATTCAGCGCAGCGATACCGTCAGTGTATAGGCGGCGTAATTCAGCGCGCTGCCGCCCTGCCCTGCCAGAAGATGCAGGGTATACGGACTGCCGGCAAACAGGCTCAAAATCAACTGGCTGGTTTGCCCACATGGCAGGTCGTTCCAGGTTTGCAGACGCACGCCAGCCTGGATGAGTTCCACGGCCAGCGGACCGCTGCCGGTGCATTGCAACATCACCGACACGCTGGCGGGCTGGCCGGCCTGGCCGGGCAGGGTGAATTGCACCCAATCCTCTGGGTCGCCTTGTGGTGACGAAACGTCGCTGCTGTATTGGAACGTGCGCGTCTGCGTTGTTGAAAGGTTCAGGCTGACGGCCGGGGCCTGTGGCGAATCGTTGTCTGCCGCGGCCGGTGATTGGGCCGCCGGCAGGCCTGGGGAGGGGGATGCTCCCGCTTCGGGGTCCGACGAGGAACCTGCTTCCGTTATCGCAGGCGAGGAGGCGGCTTGGGCGGCTGTCGCTGCCGACTGCGGTTGTTCGACGATGACAGGCACGTCTGGCGAACCGTTGACCTGGACGAATTGGGCGGTAATCCAACCCACGCCGCTAGGGCTTTCAGGGAATTGGATGAGGTACCAGCCGCCGCTGGCGTCTTTGCCTACGATTTGTACCTTAGCAAACATGTAGACTGTGCCGAGCAGGTTGCTTTCGGCCGATGGGGCGCTGCGCACGTTCAACTGGCTGGTGGTTTGTCCCTCTACCGGTTGTATGGGTGGGGTGGAAGTGGGGGGCAAGGGCGTGGGCGAGGGGCGCGGCGTGTATGTGGGTGGCAGGGTGGCGGTAATGAGGAACAGAGTCGCCGTAGGTGAAGGCGGAGGGGGTGTGTCTACCCCGCAGGCGGCCATGGCGAGCGGCAGAATAAGCAGGAGGAGACAGGAAGGCAGATGACGGAAGTTGCGCACGGGGCTATTTTACCGTGAAGCGCCTCAAAGGGGAGGCGGTGAGTATCTTGGTGTTTTGAGCAAAAATCGGGTAAAATTTATCTTGCCGGGGCGATGGCGGAATCGGCAGACGCAGCGGACTTAAAATCCGCCGGTGGTGACACCGTGTGGGTTCGACCCCCACTCGCCCCATTGTTTGCAAAAAATTGCAAATGACCCAATGTCAAAGGAGAGGCGTCGAAGTTCCTGTAGGCTGGTCCTTCGCCACATGCAACAACTGCTTGCCTGTGTGAAAAGGGTTGCTCTTGTCGAGCCAAGCAGGACCTGACAATACACCAGATTCATGGAGGTTAAGACTATGAAAATCTCTCGCGCGATTGTTGTTCCCTTTCTTATGTTTGTGTGGTTATTTAGTAGTTGTTCAGCCATCCCTGCTTTAATGCCTACCGCTACGCCCATTCCTCCAACTTTGACGTTTACGCCGAAGCCGACCTCGACCCCTACCTCTATCCCCACCTCTACCTTTACGCCAAGTCCGACTGCAACAGCGACACCTGCCATCGAGGTTGCTAAACCGGCAGCCGGCAAAGCCAGCGCGGCAGGGATGATATTGTGGAATAGCAAACCGTTACAATATGTGAAAGTGTTATTATGCGAGGAGTATGATTGGGGAGGTTGTAGCGGCACAGAGTATTCGGCCCTTACCAATGAAAAGGGTTATTACATATTCAAAGATGTCAAGCCCGGCCAATATAAACTCGTTGTCAACGTTCCAAATACAAACTGGTATATCTATAATACCCAAAAGAAGGAAACTCTCCAGGCTGATCAGGTTCAGTATCTTGAGCCAGTCCATATTTTCAAAGTGGACGTCCGCACCATATATCCGGTAGACAATTCTACAATCCAGGAAGATCGCCCTACGTTGAAATGGACGGAGTATCCCGAAGCCTCTTACTATGAGGTAACAATTTGGAAAAAAGGTTTTGCCGATATTCAAGAATGGCAACAAACCGAAATGACCGAATATACGCTACAAACTCCGCTTCCAGAAGGTTATTACATCTGGCAACTGCGTGCCTTCAATCAAGATGGAATAGAAATCGCAGAAGCAGAGGACGTCCACTTTACTGTGGATAAGCCGTAGCGCGACCGTAACGTCATGCCACTTTGCAATTTTTTCGTTATACCATCCCAGCGAAAGTTGCGTTGCGGCAGATGGTCGCTTTTCATATCGTAGGAAGCAGAGCAGCGCCTCCCCGCGCTACGACATTTTTACAGGCAAAATATGTTCTTTACCCGTCAACAACTGGAAGAAATCGAAGACAAAAGCCTGGCGCCCTATGGGATGCGCAGCAAGGATACCCGCGGCCGCGCTTATCTCGATTCTGAACCAGAGTACCGTACCTCTTTTCAGCGCGACCGTGACCGCATCATCCACACCACCGCCTTTCGCCGTTTGGAATACAAGACGCAGGTCTTCATCAACTATGAAGGCGATTATTATCGCACGCGCCTGACGCATACGCTCGAAGTGGCGCAAATTGGCCGCACGATTGCCCGCGCTTTGGGCGGCAACGAGGATTTGACGGAGGCCATTTGCCTGGCGCATGACCTGGGACATTCCCCCTTCGGTCACGCTGGAGAAGCGGCCCTGGCGCGTTTGATGAAGGATTACGGCGGCTTTGACCACAATAAACAATCTCTGCGCATCGTCACCGAATTGGAACAACGCTATCCGGAGTTCCCCGGTCTCAATCTGACGTGGGAAGTGCGCGAGGGCATGGTCAAGCACGAATCAGAATACGATATTTCAGACGCCTCGGCCTACAACCCCGAACTGCGCGGCAACCTGGAGACGCAGATTGCTAACGTGGCCGATGAATTGGCTTATACTGCCCATGACCTGGATGATGGCTTGCGCTCTGGGATGCTTACGCCGCAAATGCTGGCGGGCATTTCCCTGTGGGAGATTCTGCTGGATGAAATCAATTGGAAGTCGCCCGTTTTGGAAGAGATTGCCAGGCATCGTCTTATCCGCCAGTTGATTGGCATGGAAGTTACCGATCTGGTTACAGCCACTGATGCGCGCTTGAAAGAATGCGGTGCCCAGTCTCCGCTTGACATTCAGAAATTGTCTTACAATGTCATCGGTTTCAGCGAAGAGATGCGCCGTCGTAACCGTGAGTTGAAAGATTTCTTGTACAATAAAATGTACCGTCATTATCGTGTGGTGCGGATGCAGGTCAAGTCGGAGCGTATTATTGCCGATTTATTCCATGCCTATCACGATGAACCGTCCACCCTCCCCAATCACGTTCAGACCTTTATCGAAAGGCGAGGGCTAGAGCGCACGATTTGTGACTATATTGCCGGCATGACCGATCGCTACGCTATCGAAGAGCATCAGAAACTTTTGAATCCCCTGGAGAGACCCTGACCATGGCTGAGCAAACGCCTTATCTTACCGCCGAGGGTGCTGCGCGCTTGAAGAAGGAATTAGAAGAGTTGAAAGGTCCCAAGCGTGAAGAACTGGCTGCGCGCCTGCGTTCTGCCATCCAGATGGGTGACCTATCGGAGAACGCCGATTATCACAAGGCCAAAGAAGATCAAGCCTTTCTCGAAGGCCGCATCCAGGAACTGGAATACTTGCTGAAGAACGCTGTCATCATCGAAAAGAACGCCAATCAGGATGTAGTTTCGCTTGGCTCTCATGTGACTATTCAAGAAGAGGATTGGCCGCCAGAGACCTATCACCTGGTTGGCCCGACCGAGGCGGATCCATCCAACGGCAAGATTTCGTATGAGTCGCCGATTGGCAAGGCATTGTTGGACCGCAAGGCCGGGGAAATGGTCGAAGCGGAAACGCCGGGGGGCAAGATCCGCTTCAAGATTTTGAAGATAGAATGAAGTCCCTTCTCAATAACTGGCGGCGGGATGTTTTGGATGGGTTACTACGCCCGCCCAACACGTCGCTTTCCCTGCTTTGAGAAATAACAAAAAAGGCGTAACTACCTACGTGAGTCTTTTCTGATGGCAAACCGTCCACGAATGCCCCACGAATTCACGAATAACGTTCCACTCGAGCATTCGTGGCCTTATTCGTGGATGGTTTCTCTACTTTGAAAGGCAAATTTGCGCTGGAGGGTAGGCAGTTACAAAAAGGCTGGGTTTCGTCCCAGCCTTTTTGGAGTCTACTTTTGTTTGGGCCACACGGCTATTTCCAGCGTCACTCGCTCGAAGTAACTCTCTGGCGGCAGGGGGCCGACGCCATATTCCAGGTCTACAACAGTGACCAGCAATTGCAGCGCCGCCGTTTCGAGCATGATTTGTTTTTGTGGCTCGATCATCACCAGTTCGCCTTTGGCTTCCAGGCGGGCGCGGATGTTGGGGTCGCCAAAGGCATGTGCGCTCATCAAGACTTTGGTGGCGGTCTTGATGTCGTTCTTGTCGAAGAGCCACACTTCCAGGGCAGTGACTTTTTTGGGGTCGCCCACGCCAATGGTCTCGGAGATGCCTACGCCATATTCGCCGAGAAAATCGCCGCCCTGGGTATCTATGCTGAAGGATTCGTCGTACAAATCGTCGCCCAGCATGTAGGTCGTCATGGTCTGGGTGATAGGAGGCGCCAATCCCAGCGATTGGAAGTCGGTGCGTTCGGTGTGACGGGCCACCTCAGCGGCTTGCATAGCAGGGGTTACGACACCAGAGCGCGGTCTGAAGATTTTGCGAATCAGGTAGAGGGCGCCAAAAACAATCACCGCCAAGATGAGAATAATTGCTACCGTGATCAGGATGGTGCTGAAGGGCAGCGGCTTTTTCTCCTCTGGCGAGGGCGCTGCCGTTTCGATAGGCCCGCGCACGGTTTGAATGACTTGCCCAAAAGACGTGATAGCGCCCATATCCAGCCCGGCCGGGTTTTCCTGGATTTTTAGGTAGAGGGCGCGCGCGTTTGGTCCCAACTCGTCCCAACGGCGCACCGCTAGATTGGGGTCACCATTCATACGAAAGGAATCGATCGCCATTCGCAGGTAGTCTTCTTGCAGGTCAGGGCGCAGCAATTCAGGGGTGGTATTGGTCCATTCTACCGGCCACAGCCACCATCCTATTGTCAGACCGATTATCAATCCGCCAATGAGACCCAAAACAGCCGCTACCGTTGGGCGCTTGATCAAAACAGCAAATAACTGGAATATCGAAGCCATGTCACGTCCCTTGGATTGAATCAACTTGCCGGTGGCATCCTCTCGATGAAGGGCGAAATCTGGGCGCGCATAGAGCGCCTGGCTACTTGCTTCCCCTTTCTCTTCGAGAAGATAGCGCTACTATATTATATCCCATCCGACCTGGGAAACTCACTCACCCACTGGTATTACAGCGCAAATTCGTAACTGCTTACCCACCCTCACCCCTAACCCCTTATCATCCCCGAAGGGAGCCCCCAAAGGGAGAGGGGAGAAAACTCGGATGATTTAGGCGCTAAGGTCTTCTCGTTATACAAAGATAGGCAGTTACCTTAGGCCAGGCTTTCGGGGACGATTTCTTCCAACAGGAAGGTTTCTTGGCAAGCAGAGCATTGCGCTTCACGTTTGTTGGCAATTACCAGCAAGCCGCCGCATTTGGGGCAGGGTTGGGCAAGCGGCTTTTTCCACGAGGTGAAATCACAGGCCGGGTAATTGATGCAGCCATAGAAGATGCGGTTCTTACGCGTTTTGCGTTCTACAATCTCGCCGTTGCATTTTGGGCAGGCAACGCCAATTTTTTCCAGCCAGGGTTCGGTGTGGCGGCACTCTGGGAAACCGCTGCACGAGATGAACTTTCCGTAACGCCCATAGCGGATGACCAATTCCTTGCCGCAATCGGGGCAAGCGCGCCCGATGGGTTCTGGTCCGCTTTTGGTGACCGGCATCTCCGCTTGCGCTTTCTGCACCTTGGCCGAAAACGGCCCGTAGAATTCGCGTATCACCGGCACCCATTCTACCTGGCCGGAGGCGATTCTATCCAGGTCTTCTTCCATGTGGGCGGTGAAATTCAAATCCACGATTTCGGGGAAATATTGGAGCATCAGATCATTGACCAGCATTCCGGTCTCGGTTGGAATCAGGCGGCGGTCCACTCGTTCTACGTATCCGCGCTGTTGGATGGTGGACAGGGTGGGGGCATAGGTAGAGGGGCGGCCAATGCCGTATTCCTCCAGCGCCTGTACCAGCGAAGCCTCCGAGTAACGCGGCGGCGGCTGGGTAAAGTGTTGTTCGGGAATCAGACGCACCAATTCCTGTTTTTGCCCCTCGGCCACCCCAGCCGGAATGCGGACGTTTTCCTCGTCTTCCTCGGATCTGACATCTTCATTTTTGGCTTCTTCGTACACCACCAGAAAACCGGGGAATTTGATTGACGAGCCAGAGGCGCGAAACAGGTACTCATGTGCGCTGCTCGTGCCGGTCACTTCCACTTGCAGCGTGTCGTACACGGCCGCTTCCATTTGAGAGGCGACAAACCGCTGCCAGATGAGTTGATAGAGTTTGAACATGGCCGGTTCGAGGTATGGTTTGACCTTCTCTGGGTCGCGCATGACCGAAGTCGGTCGGATGGCTTCGTGCGCTTCTTGTGCGCCTTTCGATTTGGTCTTGTATTGGGGAGGCTCGGCGGGCAGAAAGTCTGCGCCATATTTGCCCATCACGTATTCACGGGCTTGCTGTTGCGCTACTTCTGCTATATGGGTCGAGTCGGTGCGCATGTACGTAATCAAGCCGGTTGTGCCGCCTTCGCCGACATCCTGGCCTTCGTACAGGCCTTGCGCCAGTCCCATCGTGCGCTTGGCAGTAAAGCCCAATTTGCGCGAGGCTTCTTGTTGCAGCGTGGAGGTGATGAAAGGGGGGGAGGGACGCCGCTTGCGCTCGCCGCGTTTAACTCTGGTAATGACGTAAGCCGCCCCTTCCATATCCGTCAGCAAAGGCTTGACTGTTTGCTCATCGGGAAGATTGGGGTCATTGCCATCTATCTTGGACAGTTTGGTCAGGAAAGTGGAGCGAATTTTCTCCGGCTTGAACTCGGCTGCGATGCTCCAGTATTCCACCGGTACAAAAGCCTCGATCTCACGTTCTCGCTCGACGATGAGCCGCAGCGCCACCGATTGAACGCGCCCGGCCGAAAGGCGGCTGCGCACCTTTTCCCATAGAATCGGGCTGATGCTGTAACCGACCAGGCGGTCTAACACACGCCGCGCTTGCTGTGCGTTGACCAGGTCTTCGTTGATGCCGCGCGGGTGAGAAAAGGCCTCGTTGATGGCTGTTTCAGTGATTTCGTGGAAGACCACGCGCTTAGCCAGTTTTGGCTCGATTTGAGCCGCTTCCATCAAGTGCCAGGCAATGGCCTCGCCTTCGCGGTCGGGGTCGGTCGCCAGGTAGATTTCTTGGGCGGTTTTTGCCAGTTGTTTGAGCTCTTTGACCACCTCTTTCTTTTCATTGGGAACGCGGTATTTGGGCGTAAAGTCGTTTTCCACGTCTACCGACAACTGCGAACGCAACAGGTCGCGCACGTGTCCTACCGAAGCGCGGACGGTGTAGCCCTTGCCTAAGAAGCGCCCTACCGTTTTGGCTTTGGCCGGCGATTCAACGATCACCAGTTTCCCTTCGCGCGTGTTGCTGGCTTGCGGCGGCGTCAAACCTTCGTGGGCAGGAGTCTTGCCTACGCGGTACAGTTTTGTACCGCATTCTGGGCAGTTGCCCGTCGTAACAGGCGAACCTTTGGCGGTAAAGGTTGCTTCGGGGTTTTGGATTTCACGTTTTGTCCTGCATTTCACGCAATAGGCTTCCATGAAACCTCCAGGAAAGAGAGTAGAGAGTGGTATCCTCTCAAAAAATCGGGGTTCTCCCCTCTTTTTGAAAAGATACGAGCGGGTTTAAGTATAATGCTCCCACTCCGAATTTTTCAAATGTTCTACCATTTGGCGTACCTTCGCGGCTTGTTCCTTGTGACAGATGAGCAAGGCGTCGCCTGTATCTACGATAACCAGGTTGTCTATGCCAATGGTGACAATGAGACGGCCATCGTGATTCCCATAGATGAGCGAGTTCGACGTGTCTACGGCGACATGCTGACCGCCGAACACGATATTGCCGTCTTGATCGGTTGGCAAGATGTCGAATAGAGACTCCCAGTTGCCGATGTCATTCCATCCTAATCTCTCGGCTGGTAACACCGCAACTCGTTCGGCATGTTCCATGATGCCGTAATCAATCGTCTCGCTGCGCAGGGCCGGCCAGAGCCTCTCCAGGGTAGAGGCCTGCTGTGCGCTGCCCCATACCGCCTCGATCTGCGTCAACACAGAATACAGGTGCGGCATCTGGCGCGACATTTCGTTCAGGATATTTCCCACCTTCCAAAAGAACATGCCTGAGTTCCAAAAATAGTTGCCTGCTTCGAGGAGTGAGCGGGCTTGTTCTGGGTTCGGTTTTTCGATGAAGCGCAAAACACGGTGCGCCGCGTAGTCGAAGGATTCGGACAAGGGTTCACCGCTTTGGATGTAACCGTACACGGTGGCCGGGTAGGTGGGCGTAATGCCCAGCGTCACCAGGTAGTCTTTTTCTGCTACAGCCATTGCTGTGCGCAGCAACAGGGCGAATCCTTCATCATTGCGGATGTAGTGATCAGCCGGCAGGACGGCCATGTTTGCTTGCGAATGGCGCTTTTGGATGGCTATGGCTGCCAGCCCAATGGCAGAAGCCGTGCCGCGGGGGGCGGGTTCGAGCAGAAAATTTTCATCCGGAATGAAAGGGGCCTGGCTTTTGAGCCTCTCGGCTTGCTCTTTGACCGTTACAATCAGGGTGCGTTCGGGAGGAAAGAGCCTTTCCAGGCGCTGAAGGGTAGCCTGGAAGAGGGAGCGCCCTTCTACCAAAGAAAGCATCTGCTTGGGACGTTCCCGTCTCGAAAGCGGCCACAGGCGCGTTCCGCCGCCGCCCGCCATGATGACTGCGTATGTATGATCTAAACTATTCATTGCTGACCGAATAATCCGATTGTACCTCACGAACCGCTACATATTGCATTCCGCCGACCTGGCGTACCATGCCTTTGAGTTCCATCATAATCAAAGCGGCAGAGACCTTTTCTATCGGCAGGCCGGTTTGGCTGCGGATTTCATCTACGTGCAGCGGCTCGTCGCTTAAGGCCTCCATCAGTTTGGCCTCTACGACATCGCTGGGGAGGATCTTGCGGGCCGCTTTTTGTTGACCGAGGCGCGTCAAATCGAGGGCCTGCATCACGTCGCTGGCGTTTAAGAGGGGCAGCGCTCCCTGCTGGATGAGTTTGTTCGTGCCTTTGCTTTGTGCTGCCAGGATACTGCCCGGCACGGCAAAGACTTCGCGCCCTTGTTCGGCGGCAAATTCGGCAGTGATCAAAGCGCCGCTGGTCTCGCCTGCCTCCACCACCACCACTGCCATCGAAAGCCCAGAGATGATACGGTTGCGGGGAGGAAAGTTGGCGCTTTCGGGGGGCGTGCCGGGGATATAATCGCTCAACAAAGCGCCGTGTTTGCAAATTTGCTCGGCCAGGGCGCGGTGTTCGGGCGGGTAGACGCGGTCCACGCCGCTGCCCAGCACCGCCAGGGTGCGCCCGCCGGCGCGCAAAGCCGCTTGATGAGCAATCGTATCTACGCCGCGCGCCAATCCGCTGACGATGGTCATGCCGCTGCCTGCCAGGAAGGAAGCAATTTGCTCGGTGACTTGCCGGCCATACGGCGTTGCCTGGCGCGTGCCGACGATGGCTACTGCCCAGGCGTCTTCTGCCAGCAACTGACCGCGCAAATACAGCACAGGCGGCGGTTGGGAAATTTCGCGTAGACGCTGCGGGTATGCCTCATCCTGCCAGGTCAAAATTTGGATGCCTTGCGACAAGATTTTTTCATACAGACGGGGAAGGTCTACCTGCTGACGGACGACGACCAGCCGCTCGATCACTTTTGGACTCAGGCCGGCTTCCGTTAAAGCAGACGTTTCCGCTTCCCAGGCCGATTGGGCGTCGCCGAAGCGTTCGAGCAATCGTTGGAAGCGTACCGCGCCAATGCCTTTGATGAGGCTGAAACCAACCCAATACCCTTTTTCGTCCATTTCGGAGACCCTCGTTCACGGCAAGGGGGAGGCGGTCAAACCGTCCAGCAGGTGGACGCGCATGAAACGGTCAGCAGGCCGAATGTCGAGAATGACCGCAGGGATAGCGGGCAGCAGGGTCTCGCGCCCGTCTTCATCCCGCACCACATATACGTCGTTGGCGCCGGTTTCGAGAATTTCTACCAGTGTGCCAAGAGGCTGGCCCCGGTCGGTGACCACCGTCAGGCCCAGCAATTGATGGTGATAGTATTCTCCTGGGGGCAAGGGCGGACGGTCGGCGGTGCGCACATAAACCCAGGTGTTACGATAGCGGCCGGCTTGCTCGGGCGTGTCTAGCCCGCGAAAGCGTATCAGCCAGCCCGATTGATGGGGGCGGCGGCTGGCAAGTTTCATGGGGATACGCTCTTCTCCTACGAACAAGGTCACGCCGACCTTCAGCCGCTCGGGGAAATCGGTGTGAACGTCCATAAGAATTTCTCCCTTCACCCCGTGCGGGCGGCGCAGAAAGCCTACCACTAAATATTCAGGCTCGCCAACGGGCGGCGAGCCTGTTTTAGCGGCGGCCGGTCTCTTTCCAGGCGTCATCAGGGTTCTAACACGTCGAGCGTCGCTTGTTTGCCTTCGCTTTCAGCGGCCACTCGCAGTAAGGTGCGAATGGCGTTGGCTACTCGCCCGCTCTTGCCAATGATGCGCCCCATATCCTCTTGGGCTACGCTTAGTTCGATGCGCACCCGGTTGCCATTGCGGAACTCGCGCACCTCGACTTGTTCAGGGTGGTCTACCAGCGATTTGGCAATATACTCGATGAGGTCTTTCATAGGCGCTCAATCTTTTTTGGTCGTCGGGCAGATTTCGGGCTTGCCCGCATGGGAGGGAATCAATCGCGGCGGGTCTTAGCGGTGAGGTTGCGGCCGGCCTGCGCTTCGGAGGCTTCCTTGAGCAGGGTTTCGAGGTCTTCTCCCTTCTTGTAGCGTTCAAAGCGCTCTAACACACCCGCCGATTGGAGTACCTGCCCCACCGATTCGGTCGGCAAAGCGCCGTTTTTCATCCAGTGGTAGATGCGGTCTTCTTTGACGGTCAGGGTAGCCGGCTGGGTGCGAGGGTTGTAGAAGCCCAGGATTTCCAAGAAGCGGCCATCGCGCGGACTTTCCTTGTCCGCAGCGACGATGCGGTAAGAGGGTTGTCCCTTCAGACCAACGCGGCGAAAACGAATACGAACCATTGAACACGTTCTCCTTCAAATGTTTGTCGAATGATATGGCGACCGCGCTTGGAGGAGAGGGGATGCGCGAAAGGAAGCGCGCCTCGCAAGGCCGATTGTCGCAAGGGCATATTTTACCAGATAAGTTGGGTAGAGAAAGGGAATTCGAAAAAGGGTTTGTAATTTTGACTGCACTGCAAAAACCGTTAACCGCCGAGAGCGCGGAGCGCGCAAGGTTGAAAATTTGCAAAACCCGCAAGCGCCTTTTCTTTGCGGAATCGGTAAACAATCTCAGCGTTCTCTGCGCGCTCTGCGGTGCAAATACCTTTTTGCAGGGAGTCAATTACAAAAAATCGAAAAAAGTGGTAAAACAGGCCTATGGCCGGGTTCCCTTTGGCACTTGTCACCGGTGGCGCCTACCGTTTAGGCCGCGCTTTTGCCTTGACGCTGGCATATCGAGGCTATGCGGTGTTGCTGCATTATCACACCTCGGAGAAGGCGGCGCAAAAAACAGCAGCCGAAATCCGCACCTTCGGCGTGCCGGTCTTTCCTGTTTCTGCAGATTTGACCCGTCCCGAACAGGTGCGCTTGCTTTTCGATACAGTTGACGCTTTGTTGGCCGATCCGGCTGCAAAAATTTCTCACCTGGCGGTTTTGGTCAATTCGGCGGCGGTGATGCTGCGCGGGGAGGTGAAAACCCTTCCGCTGGCCGAGTGGGACGCCGCTCTCGACCTGAATGTCAGGGCGCCTTTCCTGTGCGCTCAGCAGGCCGCTCTGAGAATGCGCGCCGGCGCGTTGATTGTCAATGTGAGCGATATTGGAGCGCGCAAAGCCTGGTCGGGCTTCCCCTCTTATACTGTCAGCAAGGCAGCCCTGGAGTCGCTGACGCGCGTGCTGGCGCGCGCCCTGGCGCCCTCCATTCGCGTCAATGCCATTGCGCCGGGCCTGGTGCTGCCGCCCGAAGACCTGCCTCTCGATGAGTGGAACCGCCTGGTCGAGCGCCTGCCGCTCAAGCGTCCGGCCACGAGCGAGGAGATTGCCTCTGCGCTCGAATTTTTGCTCCAAAACGAATACATTACCGGCCAGACCATCGTGATAGATGGCGGCTATTCATTGCTTTAGAGGAGAGGCTGTATGCCCGAAACGCCTGCTTTTCTGTCTGAACGCCTGAAATCTGAAGGGAAGAAATGCGCTGCTTTTTTTGCCGCCTTGCGCCCAGAACAGTGGCAAATCGAAGTCTATGATGAAGGGGCGCTGTGGACCGTGCGCAGCGTGTTGGCGCATTTTGTCACTGCCGAGCGCGGCTTCCTGGCGTTGTTTGAAAGCATCCGCGCGGGGGGCAAGGGCGCAGCGGAAGATTTTTCCATTGACCGTTACAACGCCTCGCAGCAGGAAAAGACCAAAGATGTGCCGCCGGCCGAGTTGTTGGCGCAGTTCGACGCCGTGCGCGCGCAAATGGCAGGCTGGGTGGCCGGGCTGAGCCAGGCTGACCTGTACAAAGAAGGCCGTCATCCTTTCTTGGGGCAAACGACCCTGATCGAGATGATTAAGATGGTGTATCTTCACAATCAGATTCACCTGCGCGATTTGCGTAAACGACTGGCTGAGACGTCTGGTTTATGAGCCTGCCTGAAGCCCAAACCTCGCCTGTGCCTGCCCGCATTGCCTGGGTAGATTTGCTTCGCGTCATTGCCGTCTTTCAGGTGGTGTTGGTGCATTTGTCTTACCCCATCTTCTATAAGGGCGATTTGCCGCCTTCGGCCTGGACTGCGGCCAACTTCTACGATTCGCTGTCGCGCATGGGCGTGCCGCTGTTCTTCATGGTCAGCGGCGCCTTGTTGCTGGGTAAGCGCGAACCAACGGGCGCTTTCTTATGGCGGCGCTTTGTGAAGGTCGGCATTCCGGCCCTGTTTTGGTCGGTTTTCTACTTGCTATGGTCGGTAGAAGCCTACCGCAATGGAAGTATGACGCCGCCGCATATTGTCTTGTCCATCCTCAAGACGATTTACCTGGGCGATGTCGAAATTCATTTGTGGTTTCTATATGTGTTGGCCGGCATCTATCTGGTCACGCCTCTTCTGCGCCTGCTGGTTTCGGTGGCCTCCCGCCGCGACCTGGGATATTTTCTGTTGCTCTGGCTGTTGGGCACCTCGCTGCCCGAACTGTTCAAGCGCCTGACCGGTTTCTCCACCGCACTGGAGATTCCAATGGTCAGCGGCTACCTGGGCTATTTTCTGCTCGGTTATTGGCTGGCGGAGGTGCGCCTGACCTCGCGCGGACGATGGCTGACCGCTTTGGGCGCGTTGGCGGCTGTTCTGGCAACATTTTGGGGTACCGCCTGGCTTTCAGCCTCATCCGAGACGATTGATGCCTTCTTCTACAGTTATTTCAGCCTACCCACCATTCTGGCCGCTATTTGTGGCTTTTTGCTGTTCAAAGACCTGGGCGAGCGTCTGGGCAGACGGGCGGCTGGCTGGCTGCGCCCTCTTGCCGCCTCAAGTTTTGGCGTTTACCTGGTGCATATTCTTGTGATAGACTTGCTGCGCCATGGCCTGCTGGGCGTTCGCTTATACAGTTGGATGGGAAACCCGCTGTGGTTCATTCCCCTGACGGCTCTGGCAGTTTTTCTTCTCTCTTTTCTGGTTTTCAGCCTGCTGCGCGCCCTTCCCGTTGTTCGCCTGATTGTCCCGTGAGATTCCGATGAGACCACGTCTGCTCACTTTGATTCGCCTCTCTCGCCCGCTGTATGCTGCCTTTACCCTCCTGACCTACACGTTGGGCGCCGGTATTGCGCATTACCTGGGCATTTCCCAACGTCTGCTGGCGTTTTGGGTGGGAATGATCCTGGTAATGCTCGTGCAAATCAGTATGAGTTGGCTGAGCGAGGCCTTTCGTCCACGAACAGAACCGTTGGAAGAGGGCGACTCTCAAGCAGAGCGCCTGGCCTTGCGCAAAATGACTTTGCTGGCAGCGCTGTCTGCCCTGGCGTTTGCAGCAGTGATGGCTTTGCTGTTGGCGCGCGCCGGCAGTCTTTCGCCGGCGGCGCTGCTCTTCTTGGCGCTTTCACTTTTGTTGACTATAGCGTATGCTGTGCCTCCTGCCCGCCTGGTGAACCTGGGCTTTGGAGAATTGGCGCTCGCGGTGCAAATCGCTATGTTTGCGCCGGCTGTAGGCTTTGTATTGCAATCTGGCGCCTATCATCGCCTGGCGGCTATTGTCTCTTTCCCGCTCGTACTCCTGGCTTTGGCTTGCTTTGTGGCGCTCGACTTCCCAACCTACGCCGCCGACCAAAAATACGACCGCTGCACTCTGGTGCGCCGCATGGGTTGGGAACGCGCTGTGCCGCTGCATCATGGCCTGGTGTTGGGCGCTTACCTTTTGCTGGCGGCTTTGCCGCTTTGGGGCCTGGCAGGAGGATTGATTTGGCCGGCCTTCCTCACCTTCCCGTTTGCCTTGCTGCAAATCTACACCCTGCGCAGCGTGGCGTTGGGCGCCAAACCCAATTGGAAATTGCTCACCGTAGACGCCCTGACCGTCTTTGGCTTGTGCGCTTATATCTTGACTTTTGCCTTCTGGCTGCGTTGACCTATGCCCGAATTTTTGACTCTCCTCCCGCCCGACGAAGCCCGCGACCGCTTGCTCTCGCATCTTCCTACGCCTGAGCCTGCTACCGAGACGATAGAGGTTGCCTCGGCCCTGGGCCGGGTGTGCGCCGAAGACATCCGCGCTCCCCATCCGCTGCCGGCCTTTCCGCGCTCCAGCGTGGACGGTTACGCCGTGCGCGCCCGTGACACTTACGGCGCCAGCGAGTCGTTGCCCGCTTATCTGGTTTTGGCGGGCGAGGTGCCGATGGGCGCTGCGCCGCTGTCTGCTTTACAGCCTGGCCAGGCCATGCTCATCCACACCGGCGGGATGCTGCCCGAAAACGCCGACGCGGTGGTCATGCTCGAATACACCCAGCAGACGCAGCCAGCCGAGGGGTTTGCGGCTGAAGTCGAGATTCTGCGCGCCGTGGCCGAGGGGGAGAACGTCATCCTCGTCGGGGAGGATGTGGCTCAGGGTCAGGTGGTGCAGTCTGCGGGGAGTCGGATGCGTCCGGCCGAAATTGGCGGGCTGATGGCGTTGGGCATCACCAGTTTGCGTGTAGCCAAGAAAGTGCGTGTCGGCCTTATCTCGTCCGGCGATGAGGTTGTCCCGCCCGACGTCGAGCCTCGTCCCGGTCAGGTGCGCGATATCAACTCGTATACGCTGGCGGCGTTGGTCGAGCAGGTTGGCGGTCAGCCGGTGTTATATGGCATTGTGGGCGATTCGTTTGCCGCTTTGCAGGCCGCGGCTGCGCGCGCGCTGGCAGAATGCGACTTGCTGGTCATCACCGCAGGTTCTTCGGCCAGTACGCGCGACATGACCGCCGAGGTGATTGGCACATTGGGGCGGCCGGGCGTGTTAGTGCATGGCGTGAACACTCGCCCCGGCAAGCCCACCATCCTGGGGGTGTGCGACGGCAAAGCGGTCATCGGGCTGCCGGGCAACCCGGTCAGCGCGCTGGTGAACGGCTATTTATTTGTCGTGCCGGTCATCGAGAAACTGCTGGGCGTTTTGCCGCGCCCCCGGCTGGCGGTGCAGGCGCGCCTGGCGGTCAATCTGTCTTCGCAGGCCGGGCGCGAGGATTGGTGGCCGGTGCGCCTGGAAGCCCTGCCTCCATCCGGGCAAGGGGATGGGCAGACCTGGCTGGCACATCCCATCTTCGGCAAATCCAATCTTATCTTCACCCTGGCAGCAGCCGACGGTTTACTGCGCATCCCACCGGATGCCACCGGCCTGAGCGCGGGGGAGAGCGTGGATGTGATTTTGTTGTAAATAATTTAGGTAGAGCAGACCTTTGGTCTGCTCACGCAAACCGAAGGTTTGCGCTACCGGCTTCTCTTTCCCCGCGCCAATATCACAGCAGCCCCGGTTGCAGGGATACTGCCCCGCTGGGCAACTTGCAGTGCATTGAGTTTCCACGCACGAACACTCATGACTCTACTGCAAAAAGGGTGTTTCTAACGCAAAAGCGCAAAGTCGCCAAGAATTTTTTACCGATTCCGCAAAGAAAAAGCGCTCTTGATGCGGGTTTTGCAAATTTTCAACCCTGCGCGCTCCGCGCTCTCGGCGGTTAATGGTTTTTGCAGTGCAGTCATGAACGGAAAAGCCTGTGGCGGATTATAACGGCAATTTCGAGTATAATTATCTGCGGAGACAGACAGAATGGCATTTACCGTCCGTGATTTCCAGGATTTGTTACACGTCCTCGAAACGCACCCAGAGTGGCAGATAGCCTTGCGGAACGCCATCTTGAAAGATGACTTCTTGCAATTGACGCGCATCGTCCGCGAACTAGGCGAAGCGCAGAAGCGCACCGAGCAGAGGGTCGAGGAACTTGCCAAAGCGCAGAGTGAACTGGCGGAAGCGCAGAAGCGCACCGAGCAGAGGGTCGAGGAACT
>JBBITF010000002.1:89066-119317 GCA_037440925.1 Chloroflexota bacterium | reverse complement strand
AGGGGATAGGGAGGTAGGGGATAGGGAGGTAGGGGATAGGGAGGTAGGGGATAGGAGGGCTAAGGCCTCGAAAAATTTGGGGAAGGTCTTCGAGACGCAGCCGGGGTTTTCGATGTCAATGCCCGGCACGCGCAAAGCGATGAGCGAGAAAGCCATGGCCATGCGGTGATCGTTGTAAGTCTGAACCGTTGCGGGACGAATTTCCTCGCACGGGTGAATGGTCATGCCATCTTCGTGTTCCTCAACGTGGACGCCAAGACGAGTCAACTCGACACAGACGGCATGGACGCGATCCGTTTCTTTGAGGCGCGCCGAGGCGATGCCGCGGATGCGGGTCGGTGACGATGCAAAGGGCGCAATCGCCGCCAGCGTTTGAGCGGTGTCGGGAATGTCGCGCATGTCGAGGTCAATCCCTCGCAATTCCGATGTCCGCGTGACGGATATGGCATTTTCACTTTCTCGAACTTCACAGCCCATTTTTTTGAGTACATCCAGGAAGGCAATGTCACCTTGAACGGATTTGCGGGAGATATTTTGGACCGTGACGGTTCCACCACAGATGGCGGGAGCGGCGAAGAAGTAGGAGGCGGCGGAGGCGTCCGATTCAATTAGGTAAATAGAGAGGGGAGAATAGAGAGCAGGAGGGATACGGAAGTGATTGTAGCCATCCCGCTCGATGCGGACGCCGAAATCTTGCATGATGGACAGGGTCATATCCACGTAGGGTTTGGAGTTGAGTTCGGTAGTGACTTCGATTTCGACCGGGGTTTGGGCATAGGGGGCAACCATGAGCAGGGCGGATAAGAACTGGGAAGAAATATTGCCCGCGATTTGGGTTTTGCCGCCGGGCAGGCCGTTAGCGACAATTTTGACGGGCGGGCAAATGTTGGAGTAATCAGTGATCAGTAACCAGCGTTCAGTAATCAGTGACCCGTTTTCAGCGATCAGAGGCGAATCATCAGCGCCAGCAGGGCCAAGTTTGGCGCCAAGCTGCGTAAGCGCCGCCACCAGGTCACCGATTGGACGTTGGCGCATACGGGCGTCGCCATCGAGGAGGTATTTGCCGCGCCCCAATGTGAGAAATGCCGTCAAAAAGCGCGCGGCCGTCCCGGCGTTGCCAATGAAGAGTTGGGCGCTCACCGCTGGGATACGCCCCCCCAGGCCGGTGATGGTTAGACGGGCATTGTCAGGGTCGCTTTGGATGGAAAAGCCCAGGCTGGTGAGCGCTTCGGCAAAATAGCGCGAATCGTCGGAGAAGAGGGCGTTTTCGAGGACAGTTGTCCCTTCGGCCAGGGCGGCAATGAGCAGGGCGCGATTGGTGAGCGACTTGGATCCAGGAACACGGACGGTAGCGCGGAGGGGGCGGGAGATAGGGGAGATGAACATTTCAGTGAGCAGTGGTCAGTGGCCGGGGATCAGGCGTTGGTAGTGGGCGCGGGCAGCGTCGAGGGTGGCTTGAAGAGACTGGAAATCGCCAACGATGAGCGCCGATTTCAAACCCGCCAGTTGTTCTTGGAGACGGTCGAGGGCAATAAGAATGTTGTCACGGTTGGATTGCAGGACGCCCAGCATCATGCTGGAGGGGGTGCCTGCCAGCCGCGCCGTGGAGCGGAATCCCGGCCCAAGCAGGGAGGCGCAATCGGCCGGGGTGGCCAACGCCAGCGCCGAAGAGAGCAGGTAAGGCAGATGGCTGGTAGCCGCCAGGATACGGTCATGGGAATCGGCATCCAGCCAGACGGGGTGGGCGCCAAGAGCCTCGACGACTTGCAATGCGGCGGTTCGGGCGCGTTCACCGGTGCGCGCCAGCGGGGTTAGCACAAAAGGGGCGTCGCGGTAGAGAAAACGTTCGGCATTTTCGAGCGACAGGCGTTCACGCCCGCAGATGGGATGCCCGCCGATGGGGTCGAAGTTGGCGGGTAAGCCTTCCAAAGCGGCTACAATCGTCCGCTTGGAGGAGCCGATGTCTAGCACGATACACGGACGCCGGATAAATTCCGGCAGGCGGTGCAGCCAATCCACGATTGCGGGAACAGGGCAGGCCAGGATAACGAGATCGGCGTCGGCCAGGGTTTTGGCGGGATCGCTGGAGGCCAGGTGAACGATCTGTTGACGGCGGGCAAGTTCGAGCGTGGGAAGATGCGGGTCGAGCGCGGTCAGGAAGCGGCAGCGTCCTTTGAGCGAAAGCGCCAGCGAGCCTCCCATGAGTCCCAATCCAACGACTGCAATGTTGGCGTCTTTGAGCGAAAAACCAGGCTTGTCCATGCCCTCACCCTAACTCTTAGCATCCCCGAAGGGGACTCCCACAGCGAGAGGGGATTTGGCTGGATTCTGACGGCGCTCTTCCGCAGGGAGAGGGGGGGTAGCAGGCACCAAACAACGATCCACGGCTTCGGCCACCGCCTTGAGCTGGCGCACCATCTTGGCGAAGTTTTCGGGCGTGAGCGACTGGCGACCGTCGGAAATGGCATGGGCCGGGTCAGGGTGGACTTCGACGATGATGCCATCGGCCCCGGCTGCGACAGCGGCTTTCGCAATGGCAGCCACGTAATTGTAATGGCCGGTGGAATGGCTGGGATCGAGGATGACCGGCAAATGGGTGAGTTCTTTGAGAACCGGCACGGCGTTGATGTCGGTGGTATTGCGGGTGGCAGTCTCAAAAGTGCGAATGCCGCGCTCGCACAGCATCACGCGCTCGTTGCCGCCTGCCAGGATGTATTCGGCAGCCATCAGCAAATCTTCGACGGTGGCGCTCATGCCGCGTTTGAGAAGTACTGGCGTGCGGGTATCACCTACGGCCCGCAGCAAATTGAAGTTTTGCATGTTGCGGGCGCCTATTTGCAGCACATCCACGTACTCGACCATGAGGGGAATTTGTGACACTGCCATCACTTCGGCAACGATAGGCAGGCCGGTAGTCTCACGCGCCTCGGCCAGGTATTCAAGGCCTTCTTCGCCGAGCCCTTGGAAAGCGTAGGGGGAGGTGCGCGGTTTGAAGACGCCGCCCCTTAAAGCGTTGGCGCCCGCCTCCTTGACGGCTTGCGCCGTTTCGATGATCTGCGTTCGGGACTCGACCGAACATGGTCCCGCTATGATGGGGATTTCTACGCCCCCGATGGTGAACCCATCAAGCGGGAAGACCGAGTCTTCCAGGTGAAATTGACGGGAGGCCAATTTATACGGCTTGGAAATGCGTTGGACAGCCATCACGCCCGGCAGGGTCTCGAAGACGCTGGTAGGAATGCTATGGCTTTCGCCGACGGCGCCAATGATGGTTTGCTCGACGCCATAGATGGGATGAGCAAGCAAATGTTGTTCTTCAATATGCGCGCTGACATTGTCAATCTGTTGGGGGGTGGCGCCAGGGGGCACGGTGATAATCATGGTGGGACGCCGGGAGGGAAAGAGGGTAGGGGGTAGGAGGTAGGAGATAGGAGGTAGGAGGTAGGAGGTAGGGGATAGGAGGTAGGAGGTAGGAGGTAGGGGTTAGTGGAGGGTGGTTTGAATATTGGCGAGGCGGCGGCCTAGGACCTCGGCGATTTGAGCGACTTGTCTGACCATGTCGGCAAACTTTTCGGGTTTGAGCGATTGGCGGCCATCGGACAAAGCGCGAGCCGGGTCAGGGTGGACCTCGACGATCAGGCCGTCGGCGCCAGCAGCGACGGCGGCACGGGCAATGGCAGTCACATAGTCGAAGTGGCCGGTTGAATGGCTGGGGTCAAGGATGACCGGCAGGTGGGTCAGCGATTTGAGCACCGGGATGGCGTTGATGTCGGTGGTGTTGCGGGTAGCGGTCTCGAAGGTGCGAATGCCGCGCTCACACAGGATGACTTGTTTGTTGCCGCCCGCCAGAATGTACTCGGCCGACATGAGCAGTTCTTCGATGGAGGCCGAAAGTCCACGTTTGAGCAGAACCGGCGTGCGCGTTTCGCCAATTGCGCGCAGCAGGTTGAAGTTTTGCATGTTGCGGGCGCCCACCTGCAGCACATCCACGTATTGGAGCATCAAGTCAACCTGTACCTGCGACATGATCTCGACCACAATCGGCAAGCCGGTCTGTTCACGCGCTTCGGCCAGGTACGCCAGGCCTTCTTCGCCCAGGCCCTGGAAGGCGTAGGGGGAGGTACGCGGCTTGAAAACGCCGCCGCGCAAGGCGTTAGCGCCGGCTTCCTTGACGGCATGTGCTGTCTCGATGATCTGCGACCGAGACTCAACCGAGCAAGGACCTGCGATGATGGCCAGGTCTTCCCCTCCAACGGTGAAGCCATCCAGCGGAAAGACCGAGTTCTCAGGGTGAAACTGGCGCGAGGCAAGTTTATAGGGCTGGGTGATGCGCTGTACTGCCTCGACTCCATCCAATACTTCGAACTGGTCGGTGGGAAGGCTGTGGGTCTCGCCGATGGCGCCGATGATGGTCGCTTCAACGCCTTGCGAGAGATGGACAGCCAGGCCAAGCGATTTGACTTTTGCAATGACACCCTCTACGTCCTGCGGGGTGGCGGTGGGTTTCATGATGATCATCATGGTATTGCTCCTTAGGTGGTGTATAAGATAGGTAAAGAGTACACAAGTAGACAGGTAGACAGAAACTTGTTTGCGCGTTTATGGGTGTAGGCGCTTCTCTGTAACCAAATCTGGCCTCAGCCTGACAGCCTCGCGCAGGTACACATGCTGGATGGCAGATTGTCCAAGTTCTGTATTCCAATGGATCAGGACACGGATACATAACGGTAGACTGCCCGGGACGGGGATTTCACGAGCGCACATCATCGGGACGAGGTGCCAGCCCATTTGACGGGCAGCCAGCGCGGGGTAGGCCGAGGCGAGGTCTTCAGTGACAGTGAAAATGGCCGAGGCAATGTCCTCCGTCCGCAAGGCAGGATTGGCCGCGAAAATGGCGGTCAGCAATTCCTGCGTGGCCGATAGGATTTCTCCTTTGTCGTCTGCGCTGACGGTGGTCGCGCCACGAATACCGCGAACAGTCATAGAGGCCTCCAAACGAAAAGAGCGAGCCGTTTGGCTCGCTCTTTCAAGATGTGCAGGGATGCTGCTACTTCTTAAGCGCTACCAACGGCAACCGGCGTGCGGAAACCGTAAAAATAGTAGCCAAAAAAGTAGCGGGTGAAGCCTTGCATATTGGGCGCTATTCTATGCCTGGAAAGCGATCTTGTCAAGGAAAAATGACCGGTGATTTGTCATTACTTTGAACTACGCTGCATCCACAGAGACGGTATGCGGAAGCGCCGCCGGCGCATGACTATCGGACACGTATGCCAGCCAACCTGCATAACGCACGTCTTGACCGCGAATGGCCGCATGGAAGACCTGCTGAATAGCGCTCGTCACAGGCCCAGTAGCGCCGTTGCCAATGACGCGGAAATCAATCTCTCTCAGGCCAATGACTTCGGCAGCCGTGCCACATACGAAGACCTCATCGGCAATATACAGTTGATCGCGCGAGACAGGCGTCTCAACAACTTCGTAGCCCATGTCTTTGGCAATCGTGATGAGCGATTCGCGCGTAATGCCTTCCAAGATGTCTACTAACGGCGGGGTGAGGATGCGGCCCTTGTGGACGACAAAAATGTTCTCGCCGGTGCACTCGGCCACGAAACCTTGCGGGTTGAGCATAATGGCTTCGTCGAAGCCCAACCGCACCGACTCGGTTTTTGCCAGGATGCTGTTGGCGTAGTTGCCGGAGATTTTTGCCTTGGTCATCATCACGTTGGGCTGGTGACGGGTAAAGGATGAGACATTGGCACGGATGCCTTTTTTGAGCGCCTCCGCTCCCAGATAATTGCCCCATTCCCAGGCGGCAATGGCTAAACTGGCCTTGCCGCCGTCCACGTTCAGGTTCCAGCCGCCGCCGGAAAGGTACAGCAGGGGACGGATATAACAGTCGCCAAATCCATTTGCCTGCACTACCTGTTTGATGGCCTCTGCAACCTGATCCACCGAGTAAGGCAACTCGCGGAAGCCAAACACCCGCGCAGAGTCGAGCAAGCGTTTGGCGTGATCGTACAAGCGGAACACTGCCGGTCCCTTGTCAGTATTGTAAGCGCGGATGCCCTCGAACACGGCTGCGCCATAATGCAGCGCGGGCGTCAGGAAATGAATGGTGGCTTTCTCGAACTCCACCAATTCGCCGTCCATCCAAATATATTTCGATTCCATTGCCATGAGATAGTTTCCTTTCACAACCTTGAAATAATTTCATCCGCCATCTGGCGGGTATTCAACTTGCCTCCAACGTCCATTGTACGAGCGCCCTCGCTGATGGCGCGCTCCACCGCCTGTTCGATAGACGCGGCTTCGGCTTCCAGGCCCAACGAATGACGCAGCAACAAGGCAGACGAAAGGATCGTGCCGACCGGATTGGCGATGCCCTTACCGGCAATATCCGGGGCCGAACCGTGAATCGGCTCATACAACCCCGCGCTGCGGGACTTCCCCGGGCCTGCTTCCCCTAAACTGGCCGACGGCAACATCCCCATAGACCCCGCCAAAACGGAGGCCTCGTCGGTGAGAATGTCGCCGAACATGTTTTCGGTCACGACCACATCCATTCGGGCGGGAGCGGCGATCAGGCGCATCGCAGCCGTATCCACCAAGACATGCTCCAACTCCACGTCGGGGTTTTCCGCTCCAACCCTGGTGGCGATCTGCCGCCACAGGCGGGAGGATTCGAGCACGTTGGCCTTATCTACCGAAGTGACCTTCTTCCTGCGTCCTTTGGCTAGATTGAAAGCCAGTTTCATCACGCGCTCGACTTCGTAATCGTAGTATTCGAGCGTATCCACAGCGCGCTCGCGGCCGTCTTTCACATCGCGGCCTTTGGGCCAGCCGAAGTACAGGCCGCCGGTCAACTCGCGTACGACAAGGATGTCCACACCCTGCAACTTCTCCGGCTTGAGCGGCGACCACTCCATCAAGGCCGGATGGACTTTGACCGGGCGCAGGTTGGCAAACACGCCCAGTCCTTTGCGCAACGCCAGCAAGCCGCGCTCCGGGCGGTCTTTGGCATTGGGATCATCCCATTTGGGGCCGCCGACCGCGCCCAAGAGGACAGCATCCGCAGCCTGGCAATCGGCCAGGGTCTCGTCGGTGAGCGAGGAGCCATACCTGTCAATCGAGCAGCCGCCCATCAGCCGCTCGGTGAAGGTAAAACTGTGTCCGTGTTTGCTTGCGATGGTTTCCAAAACCCGCACGGCTTCGGCCACCACTTCGGGGCCAATGCCATCGCCAGGCAAGAGGGTGATGTTGAAGTTCATATTAGATTTCCGCTTATGTTGTACCTGTTTCACTATCTCAATGCGCCAACATCAGCCCATACTCGACCGAGTCAGCCAACGCGCGCCAACTGGCCTCGATGATGTTGCCGCTGGCGCCGACCGTGCTCCAGCGTTTGCTGCCATTTTGCGTGTCAATCAAAACGCGGGTAATGGCTTTCGTCCCGTTTTCACCATCTAAAATGCGGACTTTGTAATCGGCCAGATGGAAAGCCGAAATGGAGGGGTAAATGGGCTGCAAAGCCTTACGCAAGGCCAGGTCAAGGGCATTGACGGGGCCGTTGCCTTCGGCGGCGGTGTGCAGGATTTCGCCGTTGACTCTGATTTTGACAGTGGCTTCAGCAAACGTGCCGCGCCCGTCGCGGTGTTCGACATTGACAAAATAATCCACCAACTCAAAAGGCGGCTTGTAGCCGTATTCCTGGCGCTTGAGCATCATGGCTACGGAGGCGTCGGCAGCCTCAAACGCAAACCCGCGCGCTTCCAGTTCTTTGATGTCGTTCAAAACCGGCACAACTTCCTCGCCTTCCACTTCCACGCCGTGTTCTTCGGCTTTACTGAGCAAATTGCCACGGCCAGACAAATCAGAAACGACTACGCGCATCTTGTTACCTACTTTTTCCGGTTCAACATGCTGATAAGAGCGCGCCGAACGCCGCATCGCCGCCACATGGACGCCGCCCTTGTGCGCAAAGGCTGACTTGCCCACATAAGGTAAATGCTCGTCTGGAGTGACATTAGCAACTTCCATCACGAAATGGGCCAAATCCGTCAGGTGAGCCAGATGACCTTCGGGCAGGCAGCGATACCCCATCTTGAGTTCCAAGTCAGGGATGATGGAGCATAAATTGGCGTTGCCGCAGCGTTCACCCACCCCATTGATTGTTCCCTGCACCTGGATAGCGCCTTCGCGGACAGCAAGCAAGGAATTGACAACGGCGCACTCGGAGTCGTTATGGGCGTGGATGCCGAATGGGCGCGCAAGGGCAGGCTTCAAGTCGCGGATGATGCGTTCCACTTCCCAGGGCAAGGTCCCGCCGTTGGTATCGCACAGCACAACCGTCTCGGCCCCGCCGCGCATGGCCGCCTGGAGCGTCTCCAGCGTATAAGCAGGATCGGCTTTATAGCCGTCGAAGAAGTGCTCGGCGTCATAGATGACGCGGCGGCCTTGCTCGCGCAGGTAGGCCACCGATTGCTCGATGATACGCAGGTTGTCTTCCAGGGTGGTGCGCAGCACTTCGGTCACGTGCAGAGTCCAGGTCTTGCCAAACACAGTGCAAACCGGCGCGCCAGAATTGAGCAACGCCTTGATGTTGGCGTCGTCTTCGGGGCCGCCCCTGGCACGGCAAGTGGACCCAAAAGCAGCAATTTGAGCCGTTTTCCATTCGATGTCAGCGGCTCGCTCGAAGAATTCGGCATCCTTTGGGTTCGAGCCAGGCCAGCCGCCTTCGATGAAAGCCACACCAATGGCGTCGAGGCGCTTGGCAATGCGGATCTTATCAACGCCGGAAAGGGTAAAACCTTCCGATTGGGTGCCATCGCGCAGGGTAGTGTCGTAGATTTGAACGTTCATAGTCAGATGGTGTGATAGTCTGATAGTCTAATAGTCTAATAGCCTGATAGTCTGATGGTATGATGGTCTTATTGTCGCGCAGTTTCGTAGGCGGCGATTTCTTCTTTGAAACTGAGCAGGTAGCCAAGTTCGTCCACGCCGTTGAGCAAGCACGTTTTGTTAAACGGGTCAATTGGAAAAGTCGCAGAGCCGCCAGGGTAAGAAAGCGTTTGAGAGGCTAAGTCAATGGTGACTTCAGCATTCGGCGTTTGTTCGGCCAATGCAAACAGGGAGGCGTGCGTTTGGGCGTCCACGATGACCGGCAGGAGACCATTTTTGAGAGCGTTGTTGCGGAAAATATCGGCAAAGGAAGTGCTAACGACAGCGCGGAAGCCGTAGCCGGTCAGCGCCCAGGGAGCATGTTCGCGGCTCGAGCCACACCCGAAGTTGTCTCCGGCTAAGAGGATTTGCGCGCCGCGGTATTTGGGATCGTTAAGCACGAACTCCGCTTTTGGGCTGCCGTCTGGGTGATAACGCCAGTCGGCAAACAGGGCCTCGCCCATGCCGTTTTTGTCGGTCGCTTTCAGGTAACGGGCCGGGATGATTTGGTCGGTGTCAATGTTGTCCACAGGCAAAGGGACAAGTGGGGAGGTGATGGAGATGAATTGGGGCATGTTGGTTTCCTTCCTACATAAACTTCCTCGGATCCACCACCACCCCCGCAATCGCCGTGGCTGCGGCGGTGAGGGGGCTGGCTAAAAACGTGCGCCCGCCTTTGCCCTGGCGGCCTTCAAAGTTGCGGTTGCTGGTGCTGACGGCATACTGGCCGGGTTCGAGTTGGTCGCCATTCATCGCCAGGCACATCGAACAGCCGGCTTCGCGCCAATCGGCGCCAGCCTCTTTGAAAACCTTGTCCAGGCCTTCCGCTTCGGCCTGCTTCTTGACTTGCTGCGAGCCAGGCACTACCATGACGCGTACCCCAGGAGCAACCTTACGGCCCTTCAACAAGGAAGCGGCCTGACGCAGGTCCGAGAGACGCGAGTTGGTGCAACTGCCGATGAAGACCACATCCACTTGATGACCGAGCAACGGCTGGCCGGGCTGCAAGTCCATGTAGGCCAGCGCCTTTTCGAGGGCGGCTTTCTGGAAAGCATCGCTATATGAGGCCGGGTCGGGAATGCGCTCTGTAATCTTCATGCCCATGCCGGGGTTGGTGCCGTAGGTAATCATCGGCTCTAAATTCGAGGCGTCGAGATAGACGGTTTTATCGTAAACGGCGCCTTCGTCGCTGGGCAAAGACCTCCACCGCACCAGCGCCTTGTCCCAGGCTGCACCTTTGGGGGCAAACTCACGTCCGGCCAGATATTCGAAAGTCGTCTCGTCTGGGGCGATCATGCCCGCCCGCGCGCCGCCTTCAATGGACATGTTGCAAACGGTCATGCGTTCTTCCATCGAAAGCGCCCGAATGGCTTGGCCAGTGTACTCGAAGACATGCCCCGTGCCGCCGCCAACGCCTATCTGAGCGATGAGCGCCAGGATGAGGTCTTTGGCAGTCACGCCGCGGCCCAATCTCCCATCCACGCGCACTTCGCACGTTTTGGGCTTGCGCTGAAGCAGGCACTGGGTAGCCAGCACATGCTCGACCTCGCTTGTGCCGATGCCAAAAGCCAGCGCGCCAAATGCGCCGTGCGTTGCGGTGTGACTGTCGCCGCACACGATGGTCATGCCGGGCTGGGTCAATCCCAGTTCTGGACCGATGACATGGACAATGCCGCGTTTGGGGCTGTGTAACCCGTAAAGCGGGATGCCAAACTCGGCGGCGTTTTTTTCCATCTGGCGGATTTGGGCCTCAGCAATGGGATCGGCAATCGGCAGGGAAAGATCGTGCGTGGGGGTGGAGTGATCCATCGTGGCAAAGGTCTTGTCAGGCCGACGCACCTTCATCCCCCGCTGACGCAAAGCGGCAAAAGCCTGCGGCGAGGTCACCTCGTGGACGAGGTGCAAGTCAATATATAAGATAGCCGGGGAATCGGGTTGTTGGACGACAACATGCGAATCCCAGACTTTTTGGAAGAGGGTTTTGGGCATGAGGTTGGGTGTTAGGTAAACAGGTAGACAGGTACAGAAGTTGACAGGGAGTGTCTACCTGTTTCCGTATCTACCTGTGTACGCGTCTGCCTAATTTGAATTAACTCTCAGCCGTCTCACCGGCCGAATCAGCGGTGGTGGGGCCATCTTCCAGAACGAGGCGGCTCAAGTCCCAGCCAGAGGGCATGGTTTGAGGTTCCGGGAATGGATCAAAGATCGGGGCTTGGGGAGCACTAGTATTTTCATTCGAGGTGGACATAGTGATTTCTCCTTTCGCAATGACAGATAATTGATAATTATCCGACCAGCATGACGCCGTAGTCATTCTGGAGGGTTTGCATTTCGGTTTGCGAAACGATAAGTTTGTTCAGCGCATTGATATAGGCCTTGGCGCTGGCTACAATGATGTCGGTATCGGCGCCATGGCCGCCAAAGACGCGCGGGAACACTGATTCGGATTGCGCATCCATCGTATGTTGGCCGTTTTCGCCTTGAACGCGGACGGTGACCTCGCCCAGCGCGTCTATGCCCTCGGTCACTGCGTGAACGTTGAATTCGAGCAGTTTACAAGGCGTCTTGACGATGGCATCTATGGCTTTATAGGTGGCATCCACCGGGCCGGTGCCCATGGCTGCATAAACCAGAACGGCGCCATCCGGGCCTTTAAGCCTCACCGTAGCGGTAGGCATGCCGATTGTTCCACAGGTGACCTGTAAACCGTCGAGCGTATAGACCGGGCGCGGCTGGTAGAACTCGTCGGCCACCAAAGCCTCCAGGTCAAGGTCAGTAATGGTCTTCTTGCGGTCAGCCAATTCCTTGAAACGAGCAAAGGCCTGGTCGAGTTCTGCTTCGCTCAAAACGTGACCCATGCTGGCCAGGCGCGCACGCAAAGCATGGCGGCCAGAGTGTTTGCCCAGCACCAGGTTGCTCTGGCTGACACCCACATCTTCGGGGCGCATGATTTCGTAAGTCAGTTGATTCTTGAGCATGCCATCTTGATGGATGCCGGCCTCGTGCGCAAAGGCATTGGCGCCGACGATGGCCTTGTTGGGCTGAACGGGGATGCCGGTGTAATTGCTAACCAGTTTGCTGAGGCGGGCAATTTGGGTGGTATCTATGCCGGTCTCCAATCCAAAGACGGGGTGACGGGTGCGCAGCGCCATCACTACCTCTTCCAGCGAGGTATTGCCGGCGCGCTCGCCAATGCCGTTGATGGTCACTTCAGCCTGGCGCGCCCCGGCGCGGATGCCTGCCAGGGCGTTGGCGGTAGCCAGCCCCAGGTCGTCGTGGGTATGCACTGAAATCGTAATCCCCTCGTGCATGCCGGGCGTGTTGGCAATAATGCCTGCAATCAGCGCGCCAAATTCGTCCGGCGTGGTATAACCCACCGTATCGGGAATATTGAGCGTGGTCGCGCCGGCCTTGATGGCCTCTCCCAAAACGAGATACAGGAATTCAGGGTCTGAGCGGCCGGCATCTTCGGGGCTGAACTCCACGTCGGCGCACAGACTACGGGCATAGGCCACCATTTCGGCCACCCGCTCGACCACCTGCTCGCGGTCCATGTTGAGTTTGTGCTTCATGTGGATTTCTGAAGTAGCCAGGAAGGTGTGGATGCGAGGATGCCGCGCGCTTTTGACCGCTTCCCAGGCTTTGTCAATATCGCTCTTTGTGGCGCGCGCCAAACCGCATATCACCGGGACTTTGACCTGCTCCTCGCCCCTGGGCGGATTGCCGACCTCGATGGCTATGCGGCGCACGGCTTCCAGGTCGTCGGGAGAGGCGGCGGGGAAGCCGGCCTCGATGATGTCCACGCCCAGGCGCGCCAGAGCGCGGGCTACTTCCAGTTTCTCAGCCGAGGTCATGGTTGCGCCGGGCGATTGTTCGCCGTCTCGCAGGGTGGTATCGAAGATTTTGACGTAGTTACTAACCATACAGTCTCCTTACAGGAAAGCCAAGGCCAAAGATTGAAGAATAGTGAGTTGTAACTTCTCTCTATTCCCTGCTCTCTGCTTTCTGCTCTCTATTTCTCTTTCTTCCAATTCTCCGGCCGCAGCGATCTCACCGCCGCGCCGGCCTGCCACATCTCCGACTCGCGCATGGCCTTGAGTTCCGCTTCCAAATTTTGGCGGTAATGTGGGTCAGAATTCTTTTCCAGTACGATACGGGTCTCCTCGCCGCTGACTACGCTTTGGTAGAGATGGGCAAAGACCGGAGCAACCGCATCGCGGAAGCGATCTTTCCAGTCCAATGCGCCGCGCTGGGCGGTGGTAGAGCAGTTGGCATACATCCAATCCATGCCATTTTCGCCGACCAGGCGGATGAGCGACTGTGTCAGTTCCTCGACGGTCTCGTTAAAGGCTTCGGATGGGCTGTGATCGTGCTTGCGCAATTCGTTGTACTGGGCCTCCATCACCCCCGCCAGGGCGCCCATCAAGATACCGCGCTCGCCTGTCAAGTCAGAATAAACTTCCTTCTCGAAAGTGGTTGGAAAGAGATACCCGGCCCCAATCGCAATGCCAAGCGCAAGCGCACGTTCTTCTGCCCGGCCGGTAGCGTCTTGATAGACGGCGTAACTGGCATTGATGCCGCTTCCAGCCAAAAAGTTGCGCCGCACACTGGTGCCAGAGCCTTTAGGCGCAACCAGGGCCACATCCACATGCGGCGGGGGGACAACGCCGGTCTGATCTTTATAGGTAATCGAAAAGCCGTGCGAGAAGTAGAGCATATCGCCCTCGTTCAGGCATTCGACAATCTTCGGCCAATTGTCACGCTGACCGGCATCCGAGAGCAGGTACTGAATCACCGTTCCACGCTCGGCGGCTTCCTCGATAGAAAAAAGTGTTTCGCCTGGCACCCAGCCATCGGCAAGGGCTTTTTCCCAGTTTTTGGTGCCTTGCCGCTGTCCAACAATGACGCGAACGCCGTTGTCGCGCATATTCAGGGCCTGAGCCGGCCCCTGCACGCCGTATCCCAGCACGGCTACCACCTCGTCTTTGAGAACTTCGCGCGCCCTTTCAAGAGGAAATTCCTCCCGCGTAACCACATCTTCGACCACGCCGCCAAAATTGATTTGTGCCATGTTTTTGCTCCTGAAAGAAGAGAGTAGAGAGTAAGATGTAGAATGTAGAAAACAGCCGTTAATACTCTGCCAGGCCGGCGGCCTCGCGAACATGCCAGCCGTTGCCGTTGGCGCCCGGCGTGCGGCGGATGCCGGCGTGCTCGCCGCGCGTCATAGCAACCTGACCGGTGCGCACCATTTCGAGAATGCCAATGGGACGCAGTAACTCGACCATGCCCTCGATTTTGTCTTCTGTGCCGGTGGCTTCGACAATGACCGAATCGGGCGCAACGTCCACAATGCGGGCGCGGAAGATAGCCGCCAGATTATTGATTTCAGCGCGCTGTTCGGGCTTTGCCCTGACCTTGATCAGCGCCAGGTCGCGCGTTACCGCCGGCTGGCGTGAGACATCCTGCACGTCAATCACATTGACCAATTTGTACAGGTTGGCCTCGATTTTGTGCGCATCCAAGTCGCTGGCGCACTCGGTCACGATGGTCATACGCGATATGCCCGGTTTTTCGGTGCGCCCTACCGCCAGCGACTCGATGTTGAAATTGCGGCGGCGAAACAGCGAAGCCACACGATTCAACACGCCGGGTTTATCTTCGACTAGAGCAATAAAGGTGTATTGCATGGTTCTCTCCTTCTTTTCCTATACAGCGTCTTGACGCACCGGCCGTCGCAGCATTTGATCCAGCGCCGCGCCGGCAGGCACCATCGGGTACACGGCTTCTTCCTGCTCCACGCGGAACTCAAGCAACACCGGCCCAGGCGTTTGGCGGGCAAAGGCGATCGCCGCTTTCACCTCTTCGGGCTTAGTCACCAGACGAGCCGGAACGCCGTGCGCCTCAGCAATTTTCACGAAATCGGGCGTGCGCATGTTGACCGCTGAATAACGCTTCTCAAAGAAGAATTCCTGCCACTGACGCACCATGCCCAAAAAATTGTTGTTCATGATGGCAATCTTGACGTTGGCGCCTTCTTGAACGGCCGTAGACAACTCAGCCTGGGTCATCTGAAAGCCGCCGTCGCCTACCACCGTCCAAACTTCCTCGTCTTTGTGGGCAAACCAGGCGCCAATGGCCGAGGGCAAACCAAAGCCCATCGTGCCGGCCCCGCCAGAGGAGATCCAGCGCCGCGGCTGGTCCATGAAATAGTATTGCGCCGTCCACATCTGATGCTGACCGACATCGGTGGTTACAATGGCGCTGCCGGCCGTCGCCTCCCATAAGTCATGCACCAGGTGCGAAACGTGTAACTTGCCGTCCTGCGGCCAATTCATGATGCTGCGCGCATCGCCCTCCGCCTTCCAATCGGCAATCTGCCGCAACCAATCGTCATGGTCATTTTCATCCACCAGCGGGAGCAAATCGGTCAACACCGTCTTCAGGTCGCCTACCAGCGGTATATCCACCGGAACGTTCTTGTGGACTTCGGAGGGGTCAATCTCGATGTGAATCTTCTTGGCCTTCGGCGCATAAGAATTCAACGTACCGGTCACGCGGTCGTCGAAGCGCATCCCAAAGGCCAAAAGAAGGTCGGCGTTCTGGATGGCCAAGTTACAATGCGCCTCGCCATGCATCCCCATCATCCCCAAACTGAGCGGATGGGAGGCCGGGAAAGCGCCCAAGCCGAGCAACGTCATTGCCACCGGCGTTTGGGTCTTGACTGCAAAATGCTGCAACACTTCTTCTGCGCCCGATATCAAAACGCCATGCCCGCACAAGATAACCGGCCGCCTGGCCTCGGCAATCAAAGCCGCCGCTGCTTGTAAGTCAACTTCAGGCGCATGCGAAGGCGGCTGATAGCCCAGCAATTTGACTTCCTCAGGATAAGCGAACTCTGCTTTTTCGATTTGAGCATTTTTACAAATATCAATCAACACTGGTCCCGGTCGGCCAGAGCGGGCGATATAGAAGGCCTCGCACACCACTTCCGCAATCTCATCAGCGCGCGTCACCAGGTAATTGTGCTTGGTAATGGGCAAGGTAATACCTGTCACATCGGTTTCCTGGAAGGCATCGCCGCCGATGAGGTGCGCGGCCACCTGCCCGGTAATGAACACCACCGGCGAGGAATCCATCATCGCCGTTGCAATGCCGGTCACCAGATTGGTCGCTCCCGGTCCAGAGGTCGCCATAGCCACGCCAACCCGTCCCGAAGCGCGCGCATAGCCGTCAGCCATGTGCGCCGCGCCCTGTTCATGCCGCACCAACACATGATGAACGGGATAATTGAGCATGGCGTCGTAAATCGGCATGTTGGCTCCGCCTGGGTAGCCAAACACCACCTCCACGCCTTTGCGCGTTAAACATTCCCATAAAATTTCAGCGCCTGATAATTTCATTATCGAGTTCCTTTCATCGGTTCAGACTTCCTTCAAAACAGCGCCCGTGTCGGCGCTAGTCACAAAATACGAATACCGCTTCAACCATTTACTCTGCGCCTTGGATTGGAAAGGAGGCAGCGCAGCCAAGCGCCGGCGGATTTCCGCTTCGCTCAAACGGACCTCGAGCCTGCGCGCCGTTAAATCAATTTCAATCACGTCCCCGGCCTGGAGGGCGGCAATCGGCCCGCCCGCTGCTGCTTCTGGCGAGACATGCCCAATGCAGGCCCCGCGCGTCCCGCCGCTGAAGCGACCGTCGGTGACGAGCGCCACTTTATCGCCCAGGCCCTGCCCCATGATGGCCGAGGTGGGCGAGAGCATCTCCTGCATTCCCGGCCCGCCCTTGGGGCCCTCATAACGGATGACCACCACTTCCCCGGCCTGCACTTCGCCTGCCAAGATGCCCGCCAGCGCCTCGTCCTGCGATTCATAGACGCGCGCCGGGCCAGAGAACTTCATCATCTCCTCGCTCACGCCGCCCACCTTGACTACCGCCCCATTCGGCGCCAGATTGCCAAACAAAATCGCCAAACCGCCGCGTTTGGAGTGGGCATTTTCATAACGGCGAATCACTTCATCATCTTTGATTTCACACCCCTTGATGGAGTCCCCCAGGCTGGCGCCGCTAACCGTCATGCGGTCGAAATGCAGCATCCCCGTCCCGCGCTGCACTTCGTTCAAGATGGCCGGAATACCGCCCGCTCGATGGACGTCTTCCATGTGCCACTTACCCGAAGGGCTGACCTTGCACAGATGCGGCACTTTCTCGGCCACCGTATTGATGCGCTCCAGCGGATACTCCAGCCCGGCCTCATTGGCCAGCGCCAGGGTGTGCAGCACGGTGTTGGTCGAACCGCCCATCGCCATATCGAGCGCAAAAGCATCGTCGAGCGCCTCGGCAGTGACAATATCGCGCGGTTTGAGGTTGCGTTCCAGCAAGGTGAAAATTTGCTTAGCAGCGCGTTTCGCCAGGGCCTCACGCTCTGGTGTCTTTGCCAACGCCGTTCCATTGAAGGGCAGCGCCAGACCCAGCGCTTCCATCAAGCAATTCATTGAATTGGCCGTAAACATCCCCGAGCAAGAGCCGCACGAAGGGCAGGCAAACTTTTCCAGGGTAGTCAAACGCGCCTGGTCAATTTTTCCCGCCGAGTACGCCCCTACTCCCTCGAACACTGAAATCAAGTCAATCGTCTCACCTTCAGGCGTCTTTCCCGCCGCCATCGGACCGCCGCTGATAAAAATCGTCGGCACATTGACGCGCATAGCCGCCATCATCATGCCCGGCACAATTTTGTCGCAGTTGGGGATACAAATCATGGCATCGAACCGATGCGCCTCCATCATGGTCTCGACCGAATCGGCAATCAATTCCCGTGAAGGAAGCGAGTACTTCATGCCTGCATGACCCATGGCAATACCGTCATCTACGCCGATGGTGTTGAACTCAAACGGCACTCCCCCGGCCGCCCGCACTGCTTCCTTAACCAATTTGCCAAATTCCTGCAAATGGACATGCCCCGGCACCACGTCTACATACGAATTGACAATGGCGATGAACGGTTTGTTGAAATCGCCGTCTTGCAAGCCGGTAGCGCGCAATAAGGCACGATGAGGCGCCTTGTCGAACCCTTTTTTGACTGTATCTGAACGCATAGTACATCCTGGAAACAGGTATAAGAAAAGAGCCGCCTTGTGTGGTCAGGCGGCTCTCATCTTTCTTGGAGCAGGTGCGTGTTATTCTACGCTCACCGGTACCGTCCTAACCACAAACAGGTCCTTAAGAATAAGGACCAAGATAATGGAAATAAGGACGAAGGTGAGGTGTAAGGTATGCATATTTTTTTGTAATTTCGCCTGATTATAGGCATTTTCTCGAATTCGTCAAGGGTTGAGCGTAATCTCCATACTGTACCAATAGGCCAGCCCCTCCATGCGGTCATCCGCCTGTCGTAACACCAGACGTGCCTGGGTAGGTTGGCTGATTTTGTAAGGCAGAGTGGTCGAAAAAGTCTGCTCGTCTGTACCATCGAAATTCAACTCGCGCAAACCGATGGTTTTACCCTGCTCGTCGAGCAACTCCAGGTAAACCAATTGGTCGTTGCACGGCCGGAAGCGTCCTTTTACTTGCAAGACGCCGCCGGCAGGAGTATCGCTGGGGCGAGGTTCATACAACACCACGCGCTCCAGCAAATCGCCAGGCGGGGTAATCTCGTCATTTCCAACCGACAACAACCATAAATGTTGAGTCGCCAGCGATTGAAGGCGGCCGAGCCCATCCCTGGTGCTGATGGTCAGCCGTCCAATTTCGGCTGCTGCGCGAATCTCGAAGGGAATTTTGAACGAGAAATACACATCTCCGTTGTTTGGCACGCGCTCTAATTTACTGAACAAGGTACGGCCGTCCTCGCCCTGCAATTCAAACTGCACCAAGCGACTTTCTCCCGCTACCATCTGCATCCGCAAATGAAAGGGCGAGGTCACCTTCGACATCGGCCCCGGCAACTCAATTTGGATTTGCGCCTGGCGAGCCAGGGGCGCAGGCGTGAGCGTATCGGTGGGAGTCGGGGTGGGAGGCACGGGCGTTTCGGTCGGCGTAGGCGTCTCGCTTGGTGTGGCGCTGGGCGTGCCGGCCAGCGAGGTAGCCATGGCCGCCTGGGCGGTCATCACCACCACTGTGGGAAAATAATCTGGCGGAAAAGGCGTAGGGGCCGCTTGAACGCCTGGGAAAACGCACGCGGCCCAAAGTCCAGAGAGAGACGCGAGCAGTGCATACAGCACAAGTCTATACGTTACATGTTTATAGGCCGTAAATCGCACCATATTTCTTTTGCAGGTAGCCAAGATAGGGCGCCGGGTCTATCTTGGAGCCGGTAGCGCGCAACACCAATTCCTGGGGTTCATATTTGCTGCCGAAACGATGAATGTTTTCGCGCAGCCAGCCGAGCAAAGCATCAAACTTACCCTGACGAATCTGGTCTTCGAGGTCGGGTACATCGCTTTCGATTTTCTTCCACAGTTGGACAGAAATCAGGTTACCCAACGCATAGGTGGAGAAATAGCCCAACATCCCACCCGACCAGTGAACGTCCTGTAAAACGCCTTTGGCGTCATTAGGAGGAACGATGCCGAGGTATTCTTTCATTTTGCTGTTCCATACTTCGGGCAAGTCTTTAACTCGAACTACACCTTCGAGCATGGCTATTTCTAGTTCGAGGCGCAGCATGATGTGAAGATTATAGGTGGCCTCGTCGGCATTGACGCGGATGAAGGACGGTTCAACTTTGTTGATGGCTTTGTAGAAAGAGTCCAAATCCACGTTTCCCAGCGCCTGCGAGAAGAGTTTTTGATAGGCAGGATAGAAATGCTCCCAAAAAGGCAAGGAGCGGCCAACCAGATTTTCCCACAGCCGAGATTGTGACTCATGCACAGCCAGCGAGGCCGCGTTCGCTAGAGGCGAGCGCGCATAGGCCCGGTTGCCGCCCAATTCATACAGGGCATGCCCGGCTTCGTGCATGGTGCTGAACAACGAGGCGGTAGGATTGTCTGGCTCGAAGCGGGTGGTAATGCGCACGTCGTCCATGCCAAATCCAGTGGTAAAGGGGTGCGCCGATTTATCCTGACGGCCACGCTCCCAATCATAGCCAAAGGCCGTAATGACTTGCACGCCAAAATCCCATTGCTTTTGCTCGTCAAAGGGCTGCTTCAAGAAAGAGTCATCTACCTGCGGCCTGGCGGCAATGGCGCGCAACAACTCCACTTGCTGCGAACGCAAAACGTCGAAGATGGCCTTGACATCGGCGGTCTTCATACCGCGCTCGTATTGGTCGAGCAAAATGTCGTAGGGGTGATCGGCAGGGGGGAAGAAAGAAACATAACGCTGGTTCAGTTCGACGATCTTCTCCAAATGCGGGCGGAAAATGGCAAAATCAGATTTGCCCTTGGCTTCTACCCAGGCGTCGAAGGCTTTGCTGGTGACCAGGGCAAATTCGGCCACGAAGTCCGACGGCACGCGCGTGGCGCGATCGTATTGATGGCGGGTCACTTTGAGCAGGCGCACTTCGTCTGAATCGGGGTCGGCGCCGGCAAATTCTTGTTCCAAATCTTGCAGCAATGCGCCGATTTCTTCAGAGGTAAACTTCTCATGCACAATCTTGCCCAACGTAGAGAGTTGCTGGCCGCGCGCTTCGCTTCCACCGGGCGGCATGTAGGTTTGCTGATCCCAGCTCAACACGGCAGAGGCAGCATCCAAATCGGCCACTTCGGCCAAGAGCGTCTTAAGGGTAGTGAGTTTTTCAAACATAGGGGTTCATTGTTCCAAGAGAGGGTATGTTTCAAGCCACTTTCCAGCGCAGAGGCGCGCCGCGCAAAGCAGCCAATACTTCGCTGGCAATGTCTTCTGCGGCCCGAGCCTGGGCCTCCTTCGTCTGCGCGCCAATGTGCGGGCTGGCAATGACATGTGGATGCTTGATCAGATCGGATGCGCCAGGAGGCTCAACGGCAAAGACATCCAACGCCGCAGCGGCCACTTGACCAGATTGGAGCGCAGAGAGCAAGGCTACTTCGTCTATGATTCCGCCGCGCGCCGCACACACCAGGCGGATTCCGCGCTTCATCTTCCTAAAAGCCCGGTCATCTAGCATCAAGCGCGTCTCGGCTGTGAGCGGCAAGTGCAGCGAGATGAAATCCGAACGAGCGTACAGTTCTTCGAGAGCAACCGGCTGGGCTCCGCGCTGGCGGATTTCTTCGTGCGGCAGCAGCGGATCGTAGCCCAAAACGCTCATCCCAAAAATGGTAGCGCGCCGCGCCACCTCTGCGCCGATGCGCCCCACGCCCAAAATGCCGAGCGTCTTGCCGTGCAATTCCACGCCCTCCAGGTCTTTCTTGAGCCACTCGCCGCGCTTCATGGCAGCGTCAGCGCGAGGCAGGTCGCGGCACAAAGACAGGAGCAGGCCAAAGGTCAGTTCGGCGACCGCAATGGTCGTAGAAAGCGGAGCGTTGACCACCGTCACTGCATGAGACCTGGCAGCCTGCAAATCAATATTATCCACTCCCACGCCGGCGCGCCCAACAACCTTGAGCCGCCCGGCAGCCTCGAAAACCGCAGCCGTCACTTTGGTGCGCCCTCGCACAATCAAGGCGTCATATCCTCCAACGACGGTCAACAGGTCAGCGGCAGACAGGTCGGTGCGCACATCCACGCGGGCCACAGCGCGCAGAATGGCCTGACCGGTTTCTTCCAGGCCATCAGTGATGAGAATAGCAAATTGAGACATACGCCGATTGTAACCTATATCTTACCGCAGATTGCAAAATCTCATAGCGCGAGTTGAGTCTCATTAAGTCGTATCATGGGTTCCTCTGTAATCGTCTCGAAAAGTGGTGTCCAAGCCGTCATTTTTTTGCTCGTGCGGATTGCCGAATCCGCACATGCCTCCCTTGTGGGCAATCGCCAATGACAGGGTAGGCAATTACGAATGTAGAATGTAAAATACGGTAATTACAAAAATCAGTGTACAATTGTACTATCTACGCGAATCTTTTCTGATGGCAACCGTTCACCGTTCACGAATGCCCACGAATTTCACCAATAGCGTTCCATTCGAGCATTCGTGGCTCTATTCGTGGATGGTTTCTCTACTTTGAAAGGAAAATTTGCGAGGGTAGGCAATTACGTACAATTACAAATAGACCCAAAATTCTTTCGCCAACCAGGTTCAAGGAGAAAAAACATGGCCTCTAAAAAATGGTGCATTTGGTATGCTCCCCTTCGTGAAAGCCCAACCGGCAACAAAATCACCGACATTCCTGCCGGAGCAGTCGTCGAACCAACGGGCAATCAGCAACAAGCCCTTGTCAATGGCAAAGTAACCATTTGGTCCGAAGTCACATACAAAGGCAAAACAGCCTGGGTATATGACAACTACTTGGAAGACCTGCAAGAGAAATATCCAAATTTCGAGGTCTACATTCCTCACCCCACTGCTGACCCCACCGACGCTGCCCAATACATGATTTTGGACGGCCATGTGAAATACAACATGTGCGGCGAGTTGTGTGTTGCATTCATCGGCGGAGACGACATCGAAACCTTTGTGGAAAAGTGGAAAGCGATCTCTCCAAACTATCACAAATGGGCGCTGTTTGGCAGCAACGACAAACCCACCGGCATAGACGCTCTAGACAGTATGCTGAAAGTGTATGGCCACCCCACACCCAGTTTGACTTTCAAAGCCGGCCTGACCGATCCATATATCGGATTCAAAATTTCTCCAGGCCGGCTTCAAAAAATGCTCGAAACCTATTACCTGATTGCCGGCGTCCGCATAGACGGTGTGAGCGGGAAATTGCGCGGTCAGGGTGTTGGACATTGGGTTGTGCTGGATAAAGTCATTCCTACCGGCATCAACAGAGGCTGGGTCGAAATCTACAACCCCTTTCCTAACAAACGCGAGGAATATTCCTACGATGAATTCATCAATGCCTGCGGCGGCCCGTCTTGGATCGGCTTGTGGGTGAAGCGGCAATTAGAGTGAAAACCTGGCGCGGTTCACGTAGCGATGCGCCTCCGCCCTGCACGGGCGGGTTGGAGAGATATTCACCATACTCAGCCAGCCAAAACGATTTGTCGGTATCGTCTTCCACCTGCCCCTGCTCACAACTTCAAAACACTTGGCTTCAATTCCAACTCGTCAATCAAGGCGTTCAACTCTTCATCCGAAAGCCTGCGCCCCTTCCCGGCGTAAGCGGTCAACGCAGCCTCCATCATGTTCGTGCCAAAAGAACGTCCTTCGTAGCGCGGCGTAGTGGTGATGACGGTCTTCACTCCGCGCGCCTTGAGCAGTTCGATATTTTCTTCGGTGGTGGTGTTCGTGACCACCGTCTTGCCGTCCATGCGCTCCGGCATATACTTGCGCATGAACAGGAAATCGCCCGCCACGAGGTCCGAGCCGGAAAAATACTTGACATACTTGGGCTTATGTTCCGCGCCGCCGCTGCCATAGAAGATCATACTCATCGGGAAGTAACTGACAATCGGCAACATGACGCGCGCCACGCGCTTGAAGGCCGGGATGCCATAAATGGGGATCGGGACTCCCAACGCCACCATCAAGTCGCCGAAGACCACCCGTTCAGACACCCCCGAAACTGCTTCCGCCAAACCGAGCCGGTCCACCGCAACAGGGACGAACGCCTGCCGAAAGCGTATCTCGCCCAACTGCGGACGGGCCAGTTCGAACACGCGCCGCTCCAGGGTATGTTTCAACCCGCGCCCATCGCACAACGGCGTGCGGGAAACGCCCTCCACCAGTTTCAACGCCGCGCGCAACGGATATTCCCGGTCGTCCAGGCGCAGGTACAGGTCCACGCCGCCCACGCCAAAGGCGTCCACCTTCCCGTCCAGGTCGAGGTACATCTGCCGCGCCCTGGCGACATCGCCGTCCGTGCCGATGCGTTCGACCAGGATATCCTGGTCTTTGAGTTTGATGGTCACGCTTTTATCGCGCTTGGAACTCCCCAGGCTGATACTGACCGCTCGTTTCATTTTGCCCTCCGGCTTCTGCGAAAAGATAATTCCTACCAGGTGCGTGAAATATTGGACAAGTCGAATTCAAATATGATAAAGTTAAACATATTATAGCAAACATGTCTGTGCAAAGATATTGCCAAAAGGCATGTAGCACAGCGACTTACGCGGCAGCCCAACAAGAGCAAACGCTCGTCAAAGCGCAACAAAAAGGGAGCCTATCATGATCATTACCATTTCATCTGATGAACTCATTGCGTCATTGCTGGAGATCAAGAATGCGCAATCTATGACCGAAGTGCTGCCAATGGTAGATGAACTCATCGAGGAATACAGCGGTGAGTATCAGACCGGTAATTTGTACCGCGTGCGGCATGATGTCATTCCAAGAATGATCCTACCCGGCTGGCCGAATCCCAAGATAGCGCAGGCCCCAGAGGTTTATCCGCTTCAAGTCATGGGCCCGCACGGGAAATTGCAAGGCACTGACCGTATCAACCTGAGCAAATATGGTTGGGATAACCATTTCGGTATCTTGAATCCACCCATCAAAAAATTCAATTATGCTACCAATCCCCACTCTGGGTCTTTCAACAATACCGGCTGGCCACAGATGGAAACCCTCATTTACGGGGGCAATGCGGTAGAAATTGTTCAAATCAAAGGCAAAAACGCCCAAATCCGCACCATGAAGTACGAGGATGGGCCGATGGATCAACCTACCTATGAAAGCGACCCGTTGCGCGTACAAAAGTTCACCGTCATCACATTGAGGGGAGATGTCGTTCCGCCGCCTCCTGGAGATATTTTCTTCCCGCTTGTTTCCAAAGAGCCGCTGTGGATCTCTCTATCGCAATTGGAACCTTTCCCGCCTCTGCCCTTGACAGTAACAACCAACACACGCTTGAATGTGCGTAAGGCGCCTGGAATAGGCTCCGAGCCTCTCTTCACGCTTCCCGAGGGGGCAACAGTGACCATCAAAAAGTACAGTTTGCGCGGCAGCGACGTGTGGGCCATGACTTCAGACGGATGGATCGCCTTGTATCACGACGAATACCTGACCAACTGGCGCATGGAAACGCTGCCGCCGCCGTAAGCGTCCTTGAATCACGCCTCGCTCAGATAGGGATTGAAGCGCTTTTCTTCACCCACAGTCGTCTCTGGCCCATGACCCGATAACAGACGGGTGTCATCGGGCAGGGTAAAGATTTGCTCATGGATGCTCTTGAGCAGGGCCTCCCAATCTCCACCGGGCAAGTCGGTGCGACCGACACTGTCACGAAAGATCAAATCGCCGCAAAAACACAAACCTTCTGCCGCCACATAGAACACGCACAATCCCGGCGTATGTCCCGGCGTATGCCGGACTTCGAAATGCACGCTGCCCAAACGTAAAATCTGCCCATGAGATAAATCTATGGTCGGTTCGGGGCCGGGGTCTATGTAGAAGCCAAACAACGGTGCGCCTCCTTGGGCGCGCCAGAGCGTATGATCGGCCGGGTGCAAGGCCACCAAAGGCAGTGGGTTGAGGGCGTCGGCAATGGCAGCCGCGCCGCCAATATGGTCAAAGTGGGCATGGGTATACCACAGATGCGCAATACGCCAATCGCGCCGCTTTGCCTCCGCCAGAATAACATGCCCATCCCAGGCAGGGTCTATGACAGCGGCCTCGCGGGTTTCAGAATCGGCTACCAGATAGGCATTGGTCATAGCAGGGCCGAGGGTAAAGGGAACGATTTCGAGCATAGCAAACTCCAGGATGAGATATCAAAATCTTACCAGAAAGAAAGGGAACGCAGCGTTCAACACACCTAACGCCCCAATTTTGATACCCTCAAGCATCGCTTACGGCTAAGGATGATGGGGAACGTTGAGCCAAGATGAGGCTGAGGAAAATGCCCAAGGCGATGAGGAGCAGGCTCAAAGCGTAGATGGAAGCGGGATTTTTGTCATACAAAACCCCAGCCAGCATAGGCGCCAGAATCACAGCAGAAGAGTTGACCGCTTCTGTAATGCCATAGGCTAACCCCATCTGCGCCTGGTGAATCAACCAGCGCACCTGCGCAAAGACCAGCATCCGCGCGGCGCGATAACCTCCTAACAGGAAAAAGGCAGCCGCATACCAGCCAGGCGTCTTGCCCTGCCATAGAAGCAAGGCAAACAAGCCCACACAAACCTGCCCCAGCGCAAACCCCAAGGGCGGAGAGAAATGCCCAAGCCCCAGGTTGAACAACACGTTGCCCAAACTGCCGGCCGAACCAATCCATCCCAGTTGACGCAAAGAGACTCCGCGTTCGTTTTGTAGAAAATTCGGCGTAAGCGGTTGCGGCAAATACATGGCAAACATCGTGAAGAAAACCAACGCCAGGAAACTCCAAAAGCGCCGGTTAGACAGCAATTCCCACCCGCTGCCACCGCCGTCGTGCGTTTCGCGCGGCTGGGGCGGCAAGAACAACACCAGGGCCACCGAGAGCATAAAAACCAGGGCCGCTCCCAGAAAGACCGATTGTAAACCGAAATAATCTCCCAGCCAGCCGCCAGAAAGCGGCCCGATGACAGCGCCCAGGTTGTACATGGCCGAAGTCAGGGTCATCACGCGCCCGGCCGAAAGTTTCCCGCGCGCGGCGGTCACGTAACTGAAGAGCGGCGAGGACACGAAAGCAGTGACGCCGTACAACAGGTAGGAAGTTACAAACAACGGCAAAGAAGGCGCCAGCGCCATACCCCAGGCCGCGCCCGCGCCAACCAACCAGGCCAGGCGCAACAAGGGGCGGCGTCCCAGCCGGTCCGAAAGCAGCCCGGCGGGGATGTGCGCGCACATCATCACAAAGCCAAACAAACCCAGGATGGAACCAATCCAAATCGGGCTGGCGCCAAATTGCTGCATGTAGAGCGGCACGAAATAGAAAAACATCCCCTCGCCAATGCCCCAGGTGAACAAAGCCGCGCCGACCATCAGGATGGATGGGTTCATGCGCCCGCCTCCACACGCCGGATGAAATCTCCCGCCGCGCGAAAGACCTCCCCCCGCGCCGCATCGCGCGTGACAACGTGGCCTGCTTCCGTTATATAAAGTTTGGTCTTGTCTGAAGCGCCCAGGGCGGCGTAGATTTGCTCCATGTTTTCGGGCGGGACGTAGGTGTCATTCTGCGAATGGATGAGCAGCACCGGCGCAGTGACGTTGGGCAAGGCCGCGCGCATTTCCTGAAGTAAACGCTGCAATTCGGCCCCAGAACGCACCGGGTTTTGCGGGTACGAAACGTGGATGGCGAACGCTTCTTTGTCGAACCAGTCTGCGCCTGGCTCGGTCTTTTCTTTGGGTTGGTAGGCCACGAACTTGCTGAGCAGTTTCAGCGCCCAAATCGGGTAATCGTATGGCAGGCGGTAGGGCGTGGACATGGCAATCACGCCAGCGACCTGCAACCTGGTGGACATTAGCAGCGACAGGATGCCGCCCATAGACAGGCCAACCAGATAGATGCGCTCCGCGACGCCGCGCAGCAAGTGATAGCCGTCTTCGACCGAGGCCATCCAGTCCGTGCAGCGGGAACGGATCATGTCTTCGGGACGGGTAGCGTGACCCGTCAGGCGCACACCCAGGCAGGGATAGCCTTGCGCACTGAGGTATTCGCCCATCCAACGCATTTCTTTGGGTGTGCCGGTAAAGCCGTGAATCAACAGGCAGCCGGGTCGGCCGGCCTCCCCTGGAAAGAAGAAAGGTTCAGCAGTAGGGATGATTTGTGAGTGGGTAGCCATTACCCGATTATAGCCCAGGGCGGGTCGAGCGGCAGGATTTTGTCGTAGACCGGGCAGGTCTCTTCGTGCGCCCCAGGCAGGTAGCCGGTAGAAAGCAAAAATTCGTTCACGATCTCGCCGCCGGTGAAGACAAAAGTGCGTTTGAACAATTTCGTCCATTCCTCCCTGGAGAGGGGGTGGTGCGCGTCCAGCCAGCCCTTGAACGAGCCGTACTCCTTGCGCAGTTCCAGGATACGGCGGGCGTTCTGGATGGCGGCGTCCACCTTCAGGCGGTTGCGGATGACCCCGGCGTCCGATAACAGGCGCGCGCGGTCGGCCTCCCCGTAACCTGCTACCGTTTCGACGACGAAACCGTCATACGCGCGGCGGAAGTTGGCCTGCTTTTTCAGGATGGTGATCCACGAAAGCCCGGCCTGGTTGATCTCCAGCACCAGGCGCTCGAAGAGGAGATTGTCATCGGCCAGCGGGAAGCCGTATTCGTGATCGTGGTAACGCTTGTTGAATTCGTCTTCGGGGTGGGCGAGCACGTACTGGCAGTAGGTGGACGGGGGCAGCATGTCGTTCCCCTATCCGCCCTTCTTGGCCAGCAATTCTTCGATCAGCCGCTCCGGCACCTGGACGGCTATCACCTCGCCGCGCACAGTGATCACGCCGTTGGCAACGATCCATTCTTCGATGACGACCTTGCGCTCTTTGACTTCTTTGACCCTCCCGCGTACTTCCAGAGTCACACCCAGCGGGGTAGGCTTGAGATAGTCCACGTGCAGGGAAGCCGTCAGGAAGCGCAGGGCAGGCTCAGTGTCCATGCCGCGACCGGCGGCGCGGTAGGCAGCGGCTGCGGCGGTGCCGGTGCCGTGACAGTCTATCAGCGAGGCCAGCAGTCCGCCGTACACGTAGCCGGGGATGGCGATGTGATAAGGCTTGGGATCGAAATAGCAGACCGATTCATCCCCATCCCAAACGCTCTTGATTTGGTGGCCGTACTCGTTCAGGCGCCCGCAGCCGTAGCAGTGCGCCATGTGGTCGGGATAGTAATCTTGGAAGGGTTTTTGCGTCATGCGGCTCCTTTGGGAAAATGAAAATGAGCGAGAATGCAATTGCCTGTCAGGGAGTGGCAGGCGGGGATGACGGCTGAGGCGGAGGCGGCGTCGCGGAAGATGTACGGGTGGAGGTGGATACGATGGTCGGGCTGGGCGTGATGCTGGGCGTGGAGGTGGGCGGATCCCCGCTGACACGGAACTGGCCGACCACCTTCCATTCCAGGCCGACGAAGATTTGCACTTCGTACAAACCGGGCAGCCAGGCGTCGGGCGGCGGCGACCATTGGGAATAGCCCAGGCCGCCGGTAGCGCCGTCCCAGGGCAGGGTCTCGTAATGGACGAGTTCGCCGTCACGGTACCACAAGGCGGTCCATTGCGCACCGGGGAGCATGTTGTTGTAAGAGAAACAGGCCGTCATGGAACGGACGGGGTTGACGAAGGAGGTGGCCGGCGCAACGCACTCGTAATTTTCGTACACCGTCGAAAATTGCAGCGGGCTAAACACGGCATCTGGATTAGGCGTCACCAGGCTGTCGAAGAGCGCCTCGATGGCCGGCGGGATGTAAGGCGTAGGCGTAATGGTAGGCGTGTCTGTGATAGAGGGCGTATCGGTGATGGTTGGGGTCAGCGTGATGGTGGGCGTCAACGTGATGGTGGGAACAACCGTGATAGTCGGCGTCAATGAAGGCGTGGGCGAAGGTGGAAAATAGCGGTAAGCCACCGGTTCGCCATAAAAAGCCAGCCAGACGCCCAACCCTAGCAACAAGAGACTGGCGCCTAACATGCGCCAGCCGCCGCTTATACGCTGGCGGCGCAGCCGGTAGAAGGTCAGTTTGCGGCCCGATTGGATGGAACGGATGCCCGCGCGCAACAGGAGAATGGCTGCCAGCACAGCCATCAACATGGCGGTGATGATCCCTGCGCGAATGTCCATGCAGGCGATTATAGCATTTATCTTGCCGGAGAAATGGTTGGGGATGGCCAGCCTTGCTCGCGTCTGTCATCAATACGTCCCCACCTAACAAAATTGTAAACTTTGCCTCTTGCAATCGCGTCCGAAAATCTGCATAATAAAACAAAACTCTTGCAGGGAGGACTCCCATGCGCGCGACTTCCCAAAAAATCACCTTTCTCGTGATCGCCCTCCTGCTGCTGGCAGCCGCCTCCTGGCTGGCACGCCTACCAGCGCGACAGTCTCCCGCCCGAGGTTCTCGGCGCGTTGAACGGACAGCCCGGACAAAACAACTGGTACGTTTCCCCTGTGGACATCACCGCCTCAGCCTCCGACCCTGAACCGGGTTCCGCCTTAACGGCCTTCGACTACCTCCTGGACGGCAACCCGCCAACGCCCTGGCCGGACGGCCTGCCGCTACACAGGGATGTCCCGATTAGTAGGCAGGTATGTGTTGCGTCGTCCTGCCCAGGATGCTCAGTTTTTGGAAAAGATGCATACAGCTGCCCGAGCCAACCCACGGTACGGCTACCGCCGCGTGGCGATTGAAAGCGGCATCGGTTTTATTCCGCTATTGACATCGGCGACTCGTGTCGGGGTGG
>JBBITF010000002.1:27020-88966 GCA_037440925.1 Chloroflexota bacterium | reverse complement strand
AGGAAACCGCCGACCCGTCTCGGATCGGCGACTCGTGTCGGGGTGGGCGGACTTGCCTGTCCTTGTGAAAGGAAACCGCCGACCCGTCTCGGATCGGCGACTCGTGTCGGGGTGGCGGACTTGCCTGTCCTTGTGAAAGGAAACCGCCGACCCGTCTCGGATCGGCGACTCGTGTCGGGGTGGGCGGACTTGAACCGCCGACCCCCGCGTCCCAAACGCGGTGCGCTGCCAACTGCGCTACACCCCGAGCAAGGCGAGTATAATGCGAAGATTGAAAAATCGCAAGCCAATTGGACATCATGATTCGTCTCCGCCTTCTCCTCCTCCTCCCGCTTCTCTCTGGACTTTGGGCCTGCTCCCCATCCAACCAGCCGACTCCTACACCCACAGCCATCCCTGCCACCCCGACGCCGCTCCCCTCTCCAACGGTCACGCCTACCGCCACTCCGCTAGGTTGCCTCAGCCAGCCGGGCCGCGTGGAACAGGGCGCTGTAAACGAAACCACGCCGCCGCAAGAATACCTCATCTACCTGCCCCCCTGTTATGACGAGATAACAGATAGGCGTTACCCGGTCCTCTACCTCCTGCACGGACAGACCTACACCGACGACCAATGGGTACGACTGGGCGCAGCGACAGCCGCAGACAGGTTGATCCTGAGCAACGAAGCGCAGCCCTTCATCATCGTCCTGCCGGATGACCGCTATTGGAACGTGCCGGCCGGGCCGGGTTTTGGTCAACGGTTGGTAGAGAATCTGGTTCCTTACATTGACCAGCACTACCGCACCCTGCCCAACCGAGAACACCGCGCCCTGGGCGGCCTGTCGCGCGGGGCGGGTTGGGCTTTGAAACTCGGCCTGCAACGCTGGGACCTGTTCGGCGCGCTCGGCCTGCATTCCCTGGCTGCCTTTGGCGATGACCGTCCCTTCTTGCAAGACTATCTCGAAGGGGTGCCGCCCGAAGCCTGGCCGCGCATTTTCATGGACATGGGCGACAAAGACCAGGAATTGGGCTTCAACAGCCAGTTCGAAACCCTGTTGACCCAGATGGGCATCCCGCACGAATGGCATCTCTACCCCGGCCTACACGACGAGCAGTACTGGAGCGCGCATGTAGAAGAATACCTGCGCTGGTATACACTGGGCTGGGAACAAGAAACTCAAGTGACTGAAACCTACGCGCCTGCCCCGACTCCTTGAACTCCCAAACTGATATAATTCCCCTATGCCACTTTCCCTTCGAGAAGTCGAACACATTGCCCGCCTGGCTCGCCTGGAACTGACCGACGAGCAAAAGGCGCTTTACCGCGAACAACTGGAAGCCATCCTCGACCATTTTGCCCGGCTGCAAGAACTGGATACAAAGGAGGTATCCCCCGTTGCCGGCCTCTCGGCGAAGCAGGCTCCTTTGCGCCCAGATGAAGCCCGTCCCGGCTTGAACCGTGAAGCCCTGCTCGCCAATGCTCCCCAACAAGCGCAGGGACAATTCAAAGTCCCGCCGGTGTTCGAGTAGCCATGACCGATCTCTTCGAACTCAGTCTCAAAGAAATGCAAAACGGCCTGCGCTGGGGGGAGTTTTCCAGCCGCGAACTGGTGGGCGCTATGTTGGAGCGCATCACGCGGTTGAATCCACCCCTGCACGCCTTCCTGCACATTGCAGCCGAGAGCGCCTTGCAGCAGGCGGACGAGGCAGACAGCGCCGGCCCGGACGACAGCCAGCCTTTGCGCGGCATCCCGATTGCCGTGAAAGACGTGCTGACCGTGGCAGGGATGCCGGCCACGGCCGGCTCGAAAATCCTGGAAGGCTTCCTGCCGCCCTACACGGCCACCTCCGTCCGTCGTTTGCAGGAGGCCGGGGCCATTGTGATCGGCAAGACCAACACCGATGAGTTTGCCATGGGCTCCTCCACCGAAAACTCGGCCTACGGCGTGACGCACAATCCCTGGGACCTGACGCGCGTGCCGGGCGGCTCCTCGGGCGGCTCGGCGGCGGCTGTAGCGGCGCGGCTCGTCCCGTCGGCGCTCGGCACCGACACGGGCGGTTCGGTGCGCCAACCGGCCTCGTTCTGCGGCGTGACCGGCTTGAAGCCGACCTACGGGCGCGTCTCGCGCTACGGGCTGATTGCCTTCGGCTCGTCGCTGGACTGTGTGGGCGCGTTTGGCCGCACAGCCGAGGATGTGGCCGAGGTGTTGACTATCATGGCCGGGCGCGATCCGCTGGATTCCACTTCCTCCGATGTGGAAACACCGCGCCTGGAGCTCGAGCGCGCCGACCTGCGAGGGACGAGGATCGGCGTCCCGAAGGAATATTTCATTAAAGGGATGCAGGTTGAAGTCGAGGAAAAGACGCGGGCGGCCGTCGCGCAGTTCGAGGCTCTGGGGGCAGAAGTCCACGAAATCAGTTTGCCGCACACCGAGTACGCGCTGCCGGTCTATTACATCCTGGCGCCGGCAGAGGCTTCGGCCAACCTGGCGCGCTTCGACGGCATCCGCTACGGGCCGCGCGCGCAGGCCGAGACGCTTATGGACGTTTTTTTCAAGACGCGCGGGCAGAAGTTTGGCGCGGAGGTGACGCGGCGCATCATGTTGGGAACATACGCGCTTTCGGCGGGATATTACGACGCCTTCTACGGGCAGGCGCAGAAAGTCCGCACGCTCATCACGCGCGACTTCGAGGCCGCTTTCCACGAAGTGGACTTGATTGCCTGCCCGACCACGCCCACCACCGCCTTCTGCATCGGGGCGCACGAGAACGACCCGCTGGCGATGTACCTGGAAGACGTGTTCACCCTGCCGGCCAGCCTGGCAGGTGTGCCGGGCGTTTCGTTCCCGGTGGGCTTCGATGGCAAAGGGCTGCCGGTTGGGATGCAATTGCTGGCGCCGCGCTTTTGCGAAGAGGCGCTGCTGCGGGCGGCATACGCTTATCAGCAGGCCACAGACTGGCACAAGCGCAAGCCTGGGATGTAAATTAGACCCTAAAGGTTTGCGGTAAAAACCTTTAGGGTTTGTAGAGCCGTATCTTTCCTTAGGGAGGATACGACGGGAGAATTTATGAACATTTTCGTTACGGGCGGGGCAGGGTACATTGGTTCGGCTACCGCCGAGGCGCTGCTCGAGGCCGGGCATCGGGTCACGGTGTACGATTCGCTCGTCACCGGCCACCGGCGGGCCGTGCCGCAGGGGGCGCAGTTCATCCATGCTTCGTTAGACGACAGTCATGCGCTGGCTGAGGCGCTTACGGCTCAGCATTTCGACGCCGTGATGCACTTTGCGGCTTTCATCGAGGCGGGCGAAAGCATGAAGGAGCCGGGGCGTTTCTATCAGAACAACTTAATCAACTCTCTGCATTTGATCGAGGCTTGCGTGCAGGCCGGCGTCGGGCGCTTTGTGCTGTCTTCGACGGCGGCTGTGTACCGTTCCAGCGATCAGCCGTTGACCGAGAACTCGCCGCTCGAGCCGAACAATGTGTACGGCCACACCAAATTGGTGGTCGAGCAAGCGCTGGAGTGGTATCGGCAGATCCACGGACTGCGCTATGCTGCGCTGCGTTATTTCAACGCCTGCGGGGCGCTGCCGGGGCGCGGCGAGGCGCACCAACCCGAGTCGCATATCATCCCGCTTATCTTGCAAGTGCCGCTCGGCCAGCGTCCTTATTTTGCTTTGTATGGAACGGATTATCCCACGCCAGACGGCACCTGTATCCGTGATTACATCCACATCGCAGACCTGGCGTCGGCGCACCTGCTGGCGCTGGAAGCGCTGGGCGAACACGAGCGTTTGATTTATAACATCGGCAACGGCAATGGCTATTCCAACTTGGAAGTCATTGAGGCCGCTCGCGCGGTCACCGGCCATCCTATTCCGGTCCAAGCGGCGCCGCGCAGGGTTGGCGACCCGGCCCGGCTGGTGGCCTCGTCCGACAAGATCCGCCGCGAGTTGGGCTGGCAGCCGCGGCATACCGACCTGAGAGAAATTCTTGTCAGCGCGTGGGAGTGGCACAGGTCACACCCCAAGGGATATGCAGAGTAAACCATGATGGCTGGATGCAAGTCGTAGTAAAGCCCTCAAAGTGCTGTGAGGGGTCAGTTGCTCCGAAAAACGATGCGCTTCAAAAGTACCTTACAAGTGAAATCCTTGTTTTTGTGCAAGAATTCTTGAACACGAAAGGCACAATGCTTGTATACGTGTGTACTTTATGCCGGTTTCGGCTCGTCCAAGTTAGGGATAGATTTCACTCAACACCGGCACGTAGAAGCAGCGGCACCCTTGAGGATGCGAACATCCCAGATGAGGCAAAAGCGGAACTTGGTCCTTCTCGTAGGTTCCCAAACGTTCGTAACAGTACGAGCAGGCGGCATCATTGGTCATGACTTTGACCGCCGCTACGCGCGGATTGGTCCGAAAACGCTGGAGCGCCTGCGCAGTAATAGAGTACACAGAAAGATCAGCCTGACAGTGGATACAATGCGTGGCCTGGTCGGGCGAAGAGACATTGCAGAGTGAACAGGTTTGCATGATATACCTCCTGGATTCATTTCCAAACATTGTCCCGAAGACTCTCTATCAGCCTTCGGGACGTTAATGGCGAGCAAAGTAGTCGCCTTTACGAGGAAGAGGGGCGCAGCACAGCATGTTGGACGCCGTTCAAACTCCCGGTGCGTCGAATAAGACGGTTCAAATGTGCCACCAGGATATTGCTGGAGATAGGTTTTACCAGGTAATCGTCAGCGCCTGCATCCAAGGCGCTAGCGATCATGGCAGGATCATCCAGAGCAGACAAGATTATGATGGGTACGTTGCTAAATGTGCGCACCTGTTTACAGACCTGCCAACCGTCCATGCCCGGCATCATCAAATCTAGCACAATAACATCAGCGGACTTTTCTTGAAGCAATTGAATACCCTCTTCACCGCTGTTGGCAGTCAATACTTCATAGCCATGCGTACGCAGCAACATAGATAGGAGTTCGGTGATAGCACTATCGTCGTCAATGGCAAGGACTTTTATTGGCATAACTGTTTCCTCAGGGTAGATTTTACAGCATTCTGCCCAAACGTACAAATCTGATAGCACTCGAGACCGGGCCAAGACCTGTTTTTGCCCGTCTAGGCAACACTTTGGTACTATTATGACCTATTTTAGACCAAATTTACTTTGCAAACAGTTAACAATTTGGCTCATTACAGCGTAAAGTAAATGATTGGCAACTGCCTACACTCACCCTAACCCTCTCCCGCCGCAAAAGGGTAGCGATAAGAGTGAAAGCGGCGAATCTAAAATTTGCGAATCTTTGCACTACAAAAGGGATACATACCCCGTCTTGGCAACTTGAAAACGTTTCTCCCCCTTCTTTTGAAGGAAAAACAAGTCCTCACTTGCACTCATTCTTCGATTCGCTGTGTACGGCGAAAAGCAGCCGGATGACCGCTGAACATCTCGCTCAGCGCGTCTATCAACTCATCCATTGAATAGGTACTTTCATGTTCCAGCGCCTGCTTTAGAGCGCTCAGATGGTTATACAAGGTATCCATTCGCTCTTTGAAAGCATCAAAATGCTCTGAGGTGGTGTGATTGCGCAACTTTTCGCCTGCCGCGTGGGCCTGGTCTACAGCCTGCATGGCATTTTGGATGTATTCTTTTATCAGGTCCCAGTCTGTCATGGTACGCTCCTTTTTCAAACGGAACCGATACACATCCCCTTTAACAATAGCATGTTATGGCCGCAATTTCAAGTAGTCTTCAGGCGTATCCAGGTCTTGCAGCACGCCGGCGTCCTCGACCTCAACGTATTGAATTGCTTCCGCATGACGGCGCAGGAAATCGCGCAGCGAGGCCGGCGGTTGCAGGCACAGGATTTCGTCCCAATATGAGCGCGCCGCCAGCCATGGATGTCCGCGCCGTTGATGGAAACTGGGGACGACCAGCGACGCTCCCTGCTGGCGATAGGCTTGCATGACACGCCGCACGCTTCTTTCTTGGACTTGGGGTTGGTCGCCGGGGGCGATGAGCGCTGCCTGCGCTGAGGCTTCTTTCTCCGCCAGGTGACGCAAGCCAGCCTGCACGCTGGAGAGCATCTCGCCTTCGGCAAAATGCTCGTTGTAGACCGTACACAGACCTGCCGGTAAATCCGCTATCTGCCTGACCATCTGCTCGACCAGCGTCTCGACCTCTTCTCGCCCGCTGCCGGTGATAACGACAATGCGCTCGACGCCGGCTGCCCGCATGGTTGCAATGACCTGGCCTAGCACGGTGGTGTTGCCCCACGGCAGGAGCATTTTGGGCTGTCCCATGCGTCTGGATTGACCGGCGGCCAAAATCAAGGCAGCAATCATCCTGCTGCCTCCAGCAAATGGCGATAGTCTTCGGGCGTGTCCACATCCAACAACAGAGAAGCGTCATGCCAGGGCAGGTAAGCCGGCGGATATTGGCCAAACAGCGCCCGCCCGCCATGGTCGCCTTTCAGTTGCAGCAGGTCTGGAAAGCAAACGCGGTCAAACAAGACCGGATTGGCTCGATTTTCTTCCAGTACCAGCGGCGCAAGGATGGCCGGCCGGCTGTGGGCATGTTCTTCGGTTAGAGCGCGAATCACTTCTACGCTCACCTGCGGTTGGTCGGCCAGCAGGAAAACGGCGCCGCCGGCTTTTACCCCAGAGGCAAGCAACCCCTCGAGCGCGGCTCGAATCGAACGCGCCTGCCCTTTCCGCCAGGCCTGGTTGCGGACGATGCTCACAGGCAGATCGCGCAGGGCCGCTTCCACCTCGGCGGCGCAAAAGCCGGTGACCACAAGAACAGGCCGAAGTCCGGCGCGAAGCGCAGTTTGGGCCACTTGCCGCACGAATGGCTGCCCTTTCCAATCCAACAGTTGCTTGGGCGCACCAAAGCGGCGGCTTTCTCCGGCAGCCAAGACCAACCCAGCAATCGGTTCATACACAGCGTGAATGGAGTCGCTGCCATTCTTCAGCGAAGCCACTGCCACAGCGTCATAGGCTTCGAGCAGAGAGGCTGCTATCCGTGCGCCCTGGGCCTGCAAGAAAGGGGTGTCGGCCTGATTGAGCAGCGCGATGCGGCGGGCGGCGGGCGGGATGTTCTTCAGGCCGCCCAACGGATGACACAAGACTCGGATGAGGGCTTCGAGAGTGACTGCCTGCCCGCGCTCTAGTCCGCTCAGGCGGCCAAAGATGTCGGGGCGAAAGACGTTTGCGTCATGGAGAGGTTTCCCCACCCCCTCCATGCCTGCCAGGACGACGACTAAATCTGCAACAGGCGGGATAGGCGGTTCATGAGCAGCGGGCGCCTTTAGCGCTTTTTGCCGCGCGCCGTCGGCTTCGACCAGCAGCGGCAGGCTGCGCGCTTTACATTTTTCATGCAGGGCATACAGCACAGCCTCGTTGACCGGCCGGGTGCGTTCGCCCTCCAATGGCCCGCTGACCAGGCTTACATCCGGCAAGGCATCCTCCAACGCAGCCAGTTCAGGCGGCTGCCTGGCTATGATGTGCCGGTCGGCCAGCGCAACCTGCCAAGCCCCCAGATGCGAGGTGGCTGTGACGATAACCGGCGGCCTCAGTTGGCGCGCCAGTTGGAACATGGCGGTCGTCTTACCGCCCGCGCCTACAAAGGCTGAGCAGGACACTTCGACTACACGCAGCGCATCAACAAGGTTCATTGTCAGATAATCGCTCGGCGATTTGTAATCACCTGCTGCTTTCGGGTATCATCCGCAGATGTCGCGGAGAACGCAGACCGTAGGGACAAGTCTAAGACTTGTCCTACATTGTAATTCAGCCTGGCGGTAAACGCCTACCCTCGCGCTTATTTTGATGTTGAGATCTGTGGATATTTCCTTGATATGTTGTAACTGCCTACCCACCCTCCCCCCCGGCCCTCTCCCGGCGGGAGAGGGGAGAAAATCCAGATGATTTTGTCGTTTTCGGCCAAAAAATCCGTTTCATCTATCCGTTTCCCTCTCCCTTTGGTGGTCGAGCTTGTCGAGACCTGGGAGAGGGTTAGGGTGAGGGTAGGTAATTACGATATGTTTTGCGTGCAAACAGGGACGGCTGCAAAGGAGTGGAAGGTACTCCTTTGGTATAATTCACCCACTTCATTCATCGGAGCAAGCATGAGCCAAAAATTTACCGGCAACCAGATTCGCCAAACTTTCATAGATTTCTTCGTCGAACGCGGACATACCGCTGTTCCCTCCATGTCCCTCGTGCCAGGCGGAGACTCTACTCTGTTGTTCACCAACTCGGGCATGGTGCAATTCAAAGACGTGTTCCTCGGCACAGACAAACGTCCCTATACTCGCGCCGTTGACTCGCAGAAGTGTATGCGCGTGGCCGGCAAGCACAACGATCTCGAAGATGTGGGCCGCGATGATACCCATCACACTTTCTTTGAAATGCTCGGCAACTGGTCATTTGGCGATTATTACAAGAAGGAGGCCATTGGCTGGTCGTGGGAATTGTTGACCGAGGTATGGGGGCTTCCCAAGGAACGGCTCTATGCCACCTGCTTCGAGGACGACCAGGGCGACATTCCCCGCGATGACGAGGCTGCCGAAATCTGGAAACAGCAGCCCGGCTTCGACGCCTCGCATGTGCTGTTCTTTGGACGCAAGGAAAACTTCTGGCAGATGGCCGAAACGGGGCCTTGCGGCCCTTGCTCTGAAATTCACCTCGACCTGGGAGAGGAGCACGATAACCTGCGCGGGAAGCCGCACAAGTGCGGGGTGAACGGCGAATGTAACCGCTTCTTGGAATTGTGGAACAACGTTTTCATTCAGTACAATCTTTTCCCCGATGGACACCTCGAACCGTTGCCCGCCAAGCATGTGGACACGGGCATGGGCTTTGAGCGCATCGTTTCGGTGTTACAGGGCGTTGATTCCAACTATAAGACCGATCTCTTTGCCGGTTCTCTGGCGGTGCTGCGCAGCCTGACCGGTCATACCGAACAGGAAATGTTGGCCGATTTCACCCCCTATCGGGTGATTGCTGACCATGCCCGTTCGGCGGCTTTCCTCATCGCCGATGGGGTGGTGCCGGGCAACGCTGGCCGCAATTACGTGACGCGCATGATCATCCGCCGCGCGGCTCGTTTTGGGGCCTCCAAACTTGGCCTGAAAGAACCTTTTCTGGCCCAAGTGGCGCAGGCAGTCATTGACCAATACGGAGACTTTTACCCTGAACTGCGCAAAAATCAGGCAGCCATCCTGGACAATTTGACGCGGGAGGAAATCCGCTTCGCGCGCACGGTGGAGGCTGGCACCGCCCAGTTGGAGAATCTGCTCTCTGAGTTGCGCGCCGCCAGGCATACCCTCCTGGATGGCCGTCGCGCTTTCGACTTGTACGCCACCTACGGCTTGCCCTTTGAAATTTCGCGCGATATTGCCCGTGAACAAGGTCTCGATGTGGATGAGGCCGGTTTCAACCAGGCCAAAGAAGAACACAGCCTGGCTTCTGGCGGCGGCAAAGCGATGGGGCGACTGGGCGGCGAAGATGCAGAATTCTTCGCGGGCATTCTCACACATCTGCAGGCGCAAGGGAAGTTGGGGAAGGAGGGGGTGGAATACGATCCGTACACGGCTACGCAGGTAGATCGGTACACCGGTCTCGAAGTGTTGGCGTTGATTGTGAACGGAGAGTCCGTCGAGTGTGCAAAACTAGATGACCGGGTGGAGGTCATCCTGCCTCGTACCGGCTTCTACATCGAATCGGGCGGGCAAGTGGATGACACGGGCTACATCCGCGCCCTCCCCTCTCCTATACCTGGAAGAGGGGCCGGGAGTGAGAGCGGGTGGGAAATCGAAGTGACCGCTATGCGCCGCCCCTCGGCAGGGGTCATCGTCCACGTTGGCACGGTCATTTCTGGTCAGCCCAGAGTGGGCGATTTGTGTATCGCCGAAGTGGATATGGCGCGGCGGCATGACATCATGCGCAATCACACTGCCACGCACTTGCTCCACAAGGCATTGCGCACCGTTCTTGGCGAACATGCCCGCCAGGCCGGTTCGTTGGTAGCGCCGACACATCTGCGCTTCGACTTCACCCACCCCGAAGCCATGACCTCCGAGCAGCTCGAGCGCGTCGAGCGCATGGTCAACGAAGCGATTGCAGCCGATTTGCCTGTTCAAAAGGCTTACAAATCGTTAGAGGAAGCCAAAGCCGAAGGCGCAATGGCCCTGTTTGGAGAAAAGTACGGCGAGACAGTGCGCACGGTCAGCATTGTTGGACAAGAGGGGAAATATTCTTACGAACTATGCGGCGGCACGCATTTGGACCGCACTTCTGATGTGGGAATGTTCCTCGTTGTGAGCGAAGGCTCGGCGGCGGCCGGCATCCGCCGCATTGAAGCGGTGACCGGGCGCGGCGCGTATGACTTGATCGCCAAACGCTTCAAGGCCCTTAAGCAAACTGCGGGTGCGTTGAAGTCATCCGTCGAGGAAGTACCGGCAAAGGTGAAAGCCCTGCAGGATGAAATTGCGGACCTGAAAAAAGAACTTGCCAACCTGCGCACACAGGCTGCTCTTTCCTCGTTCGTTTTCCACCTCAACAGCACGCAGACCGTCAAGGATGTCCATGTCTTGTCTGCCGAAATCCCCAATGCAGACGTGGACACGCTGCGTACCCTGGCCGACAAGTTCCGCGAGAAATATCCCCAGGGCGGCGCGGCAGTCTTGGTCACGGGCGCCACTGCGGTAGCCGTCTTGACCGAGGATTTGGTCAAGAAAGGGCTGAAAGCCGGAGACTTGATTACCGGCATCGGCGGGCGCGGCGGTGGGCGTCCCTCGCTTGCCCAAGGCAGTTTACCGCATGAGTCGCAGGTCAAAGCGGCGCTGGCCAGGGTTGCCGAAGTGGTCGCGGCCAGGTTGCCGTGACCGCCTTTGCGGGTGAAACTCATGCCCTTTGTCAACCTGCAAAACGTCACCTACAAATATCCGCTCACCGACAAGCCCGTCCTTGAGAATATTGATTTGCAAGTAGAGGAAGGGGAGTTTGTCGCCATCATCGGACCTAACGGCGCGGGCAAGTCCACCCTGTGCTACACGCTTTCGGGCTTCATTCCGCATTTCTACAAAGGCGAACTAAGCGGCAGGGTCGAGGTGGCTGGCCTGGAGACCCGTCAATCTACGCTCGATGAGTGGGTGCTGAACGTCGGCCTGGCCTTCCAAAATCCCTTCAATCAGATTAGCGGCGCCAAGTACACCGTCTTCGAGGAAATTGCCTTTGGGCTGGAAAATATTGGTGTGCCGCGCGATGAGATGAAGGAGCGCGTAGAGCGCGCCCTTGAAATGACCGGCATCCGCGATTTGGCCGATCGCTCCCCCTATTCCCTCTCCGGCGGACAGCAGCAGCGCGTCGCCCTGACCTCTATCCTGGTCATGGAACCACGGTTGCTCGTCCTCGATGAGCCGACTTCACAGATGGACCCTATTGGCACGCGCGAGGTCTTTGGCGTAGTGCGCAAGATGGCTGAGCGCGGTATGACCGTCATCCTGGCCGAGCATAAAGTGGAATGGATTGCCCAGTTTGCCGACCGAGTGATCGCTTTGTACGAGGGCCGAATCTTGTTGGATGGCAAGCCCGGCCAGGTATTGACCTCTGAACTGTTAGACGGCAAAGGTTTTGGCCTCTCACGTTACACCTCCGTTGCAAGAGAAGCACAAAAGCAAGGACTTTGGCCGAAAGGCCGCCGCTTGCCGGTCACCTTAGACGAGGCCGAAGCGGGTTTTTCCCTTTCTCGTTCGCGGGCCAGACAGGGGGAGGGCGCGGCATGAACATCGAAATCCTCGATTTGCATCATACCTATCCAGGCGGCGTGAAGGCGCTGAACGGCATCACCTTGACCATTGCACCTGGCGAACAGGTCGCCATTGTCGGTCAGAATGGGGCCGGCAAGACCACCCTTGTCAAGCACTTGAACGGCTTGTTGCTTCCTACTTCTGGCTCTGTTTCTATTGGCGGTTGGGACACCACCCAATATCCGGTGGCAAAACTTGCCTCCCGTGTGGGGTATGTTTTCCAAAACCCCGATGAGCAGTTGTTTACGAGGACGGTTTACCAGGAAGTTGCCTTTGGGCCCAAAAATTTAGGTTACGAAAAAGAAAAGGTCGAAGCGCTGGTGGAAGATGCCCTGACTCTGACCGAACTGACTGCCCAAAAAGAGACCAACCCCTATGACCTCTCGCCCACTTGGCGCAAGATGGTGGCACTGGCCTCCATCATTGCAATGGATACGCCCATCGTCGTCCTCGATGAACCGACCACCGGCCAGGATGCCGCTAACATTGCCCGCATGGGGCGCGTGATTGCCTCGCTGCGCAAACGCGGTAAGACCATCATCACCATCACGCACGATATTGACTTTTGCGCCGAGAACTTCGAGCGCGTGATTGCGTTGGCGCAGGGCGGGGTGTTGCTGGATGGCCCCGCCAATCAGGTGCTTGGGCAGGAAGAAATACTGGCCCAAACCTACGTAGATCCTCCGCAAATCACCCGCCTGGGCCTGCGTCTGGGATTGCCAGAAATCGTCTGCACACAAGAACAATTTCTGCGCGTCTATAAGAAACTTGCTTCCTCTCGAGCGGAGGGGCTTTAAATAGGGGGCTTTTGCATGAGCCTGTCTGCCCGCCAGACCAGCGCCTACTTTGCCGCCTTCTTTGTCTTGGGCGCTACCATTGCTTCGCTGGGCCCTACTTTGCCTTATCTGGCCGAAAACACCGGCACGGCGCTTTCCAGCCTGGGCTTGCTCTTTACCTTGCGTTCAGGCGGTTATTTGCTTGGCTCGTTGTTGGGGGGGCATCTCTACGATCGCCTGCCTGGTCATCGCGTATTGGGTTCGGCTATTTTGCTGGGCGCGCTCAGCCTGGGCTTTGTTCCCCAAATCTTGTCTTTTGCCGTTCTCAGCGCGATAATGCTGCTCATTGGTCTGGCTGAAGCCACGCTCGATGTGGGCTGCAACACCCAACTGGCCTGGCTGCATGGCGCGCGTTCTGGACCGTACCTGAACGGTATGTTCCTGTTTGCCGGCCTGGGTGGGATGTTTGCGCCGTGGCTGCTTGCCTCTGTTGGCGGAACAACCGGCTATCGTCTGCTGGCGCTGCTCAGTCTGCCGGCCGCCGGCTGGGCGTTCTTCACGCCGCCTCCCCCGCGCCAAACACATCAGGCGAGCCGCGCCTCGACGATGCTTTCTCCTTCCGTTTTTGCCCTCTTCTGCTTGCTGACCTTCATCTTTGTAGGCGGCGAGGTTGGCTTCAGCGGCTGGCTCTACTCTTATGCCCGCTCGCTGGGTCTGGGGACGGAGCAAACCGCCGGGATGTTGACCTCCTTTTACTGGCTGGGAATCACGCTGGGACGGGTAGCCGCTATCTTTGTCTCGGTCCGCTTCGCTCTCAGCCGCGTGGTGCTTGCCAACCTGACCGGCCTGGTTGCCAGCCTGGGCCTGATTCTGCTCGACCCGGCTTCGTCCATGTTTCTCTGGATTGGCGCGCTGGGGTTTGGCTTTTTTCTGGCGCCTGTCTTCCCAACCACCTTTGCCTTTTTAGAGCGCAAAACGCCTATCACCGGCGCGGCCGCGGGCGTGTTGTGGGCCAGCGGCAGTTTTGGCGCTATGCTGTATCCCTGGCTGATGGGATGGCAAATGGGGGCTATGAGGCCGGTCAGCATCATAGTCACACTGGCAAGCAGTTTTGGCCTGGCGCTGGTCTTGTTTGGATGGGTATCGCGCCGATAGAAACGCCCCCTCCGCAGTATAATCTCTGTCCATGAAGACCCAACTCATCCCGCTCGAAGCGCATGACGATTGGATTTCCGTCCGCGACAGGATGTCGTGGGCCAAGACGCCGCGCATCCTGTTGGTGTGGCCGCAATCCGAACGGGTGGCCTTGCGGGAATTGGATTTGAAGGTCTTGCAGCGTCACGCTGCTGCCCTGGGCGCGCAACTGGGCTTGGTGACCCGCCGCCGCGCTATCTGGCGCGAGGCGCAGGCTTTGGGCATACCGGTCTTTGCTTCGACCGGCGAGGCGCAGCGCATTCCTTGGCCAGAACGCAACTTGGGGCAAGGACCGGCCCGCGCCATAGGGGGGAAACGGAAACGGCGTAGGCCGCAAGATTTGCGTCGGTTACGGAGGCAGGTTGAGGTCCGAGAAGAAGCGTGGCGCAGCCATCCCCTCGTCAGAATTTCGTCCTTTGCGCTCGGCGTTTTGGCCGTTGTACTGCTGGCGTCTTTGTTCATCCCCAAAGCGGACATCTTGCTTATGCCCGAAACGCAGTTGCAGGCAGTTACCTTGCCAGTGCGCGCTGATCCGGTCGCGACCGCTGTCTTCATGACGGGCAATATCCCGGCGCGGCTGGCGCGGGTGACGGTGGATGGCAGCCGTGAAGCCCTGGCAAGCGGTCAAATTCCCATACCCAAGACCAAAGCCGAGGGGGTGGTCACTTTTCGCAATTTGACCGAGCAGGCGCTGGTCATCCCGGCCGGAACGGTGCTGACTTCTACCGGCTTGCCCGGCGTGCGCTTTGTGACCCTGGAAAGCGGCGAACTGGCGCCCGGTTTGAAGGCTACCGTAGACGTGAAAGTGCAGGCCGAACAGGCCGGCGAGGCCGGCAACGTGGATGCCGCTACCATTCTGGCAATCGAAGGCAGCCTGGGGCTGAAAGCCGCCGTGTCGAATGCCGAGCCGACCAGCGGCGGCAGCGACTTGATCTCGCCCGCGGCCAGCGAGGAAGACCGCGGACGCTTGCGGGAGGCTTTGATGGATGAACTGCAAGCAAAAGCGCGGACGAAAATGCAAGCGCAATTGATGGATGGGGATATGCTCTTCGCCGATACGCTCTCGGTGGCGCAGATTTTGGAAGAAAGTTATTCTCCTGCTCCAGGTCAGCCTGGCCGCCAGGTGAAGTTGACCATGAAGGTAGAATTTCAGGCTTATTATGCCGCATATTCTGATCTGACAGAACTGGCGCGCCTGGTTCTGGATGCCTCGCTGCCGGCCGGTTTTGCGCCGTTGGGCGATTCGCCGACGTTGGAGGCGCTCTCTTCCCCCACAACCGACGCTGGCGGCGTTACCCGCTGGCAGGCGCGCGCCACGCGCCTCCTCACCCGGCAGTTGGATATGCCGCGCGTCATTCCGTTAGCGTTGGGCCGTAGACCGCAGGCGGCGCGGGCTGTCTTGTTCGAGGCGCTGCCGCTGGTCGAGCCGCCACAAGTCAGGCTGCGCCCGTCCTGGTGGCCATGGCTGCCGCTCATCCCCTTCAACATCACTGTGGAGGCGCAGTGAGAATCCTGGCGGTAGATCACGGCGAAAAGCGCATTGGCGTGGCCCTCAGCGACCCGACTGCGACCATTGCCAATCCGTTGACGGTCATCCAGCACGTCTCGCGGGTCATAGATGCGGCGCAGGTAGCCGCGCTGGCCGCCGAGCATGGGGCCGGCCTGATTGTGGTCGGCCAGTCTTTCGACGAAGAAGGACGCCCTAACTTAGCCGGTCGGCGCGCGGCGCGCTTTGCCGAGGCCCTGCGCCAGCAGACCAGCCTGCCGGTCGAATTGTGGGATGAATCCCTCAGCACGCAAACGGCGCGGGCAGCCCGCCTCCAGATGGGCGTTTCGCGCAAAAAGCGCGCCGGTCACTTGGATGAGATGGCTGCTACCGTCATTTTGCAGTCGTACCTGGATGCGAGGGGTATAATCCATCATCCGTAATCCATCATCCGTAATTCGTAATCCGTAATTCGTAATTCGTAATTCGTACCTCTCTACCTCCACATGTCCCGCCGTAGTCTCTTTGCGCTTGTCCTTGTTTTTCTCTGTACCTTGTTGCCTGGCGCATTCATGGGCGTCCCCGTGCTTGCCAGCCGCCAATATGGGCCGCCCTCCCCGGCGCTGAGTGCGTTCGAGCGGTTGGAATTCTCCGCTCGTTTGCTATGGTATGGCGGCCTCTTGACCCAGCCGCTCGACCCGCGTGGACTCGAACAATCCTTCACCATCCAGCCTGGCGAAAGCGTGCCATCGGTTGCCATCCGGCTCGAAGAGGTCGGCCTGATTCGCAGCGCGGCTGCCTTCCGCGACTATCTCATTTACACCGGCCTCGATACCAGCATCCAGGCTGGGGATTATCTTCTCAGCCCGGCGCAGTCTATTGTGGACATTGCCCGCGCCTTGCAGGACGCCACGCCCTCCGAAGTGATCTTCGTCATCCTGCCCGGCTGGCGGATGGAGGAAATTGCCGCCTCGCTGCCCACTTCGGGATTGGACATCTCTCCTGACGAATTCCTGGCAGCCGCCTCCTCTGCGCCTCTAGGCCTGGACTTCTTGCCTGCTGCCGTTTCGACGGAGGGTTTCCTCTACCCCGATTCTTACATCGTCCCCCGCGACGTGACAGTGAATGCCCTGATCTCCGGCTTCCTGCGCAACTTTGGCCTGCATCTGACGCTCGACCTGCGCGAAGGCTTTGACCGCCAGGGCCTCGACATTTACCAGGCTGTCACGCTGGCCTCCCTCGTCCAACGCGAGGCGGTACAGCCCGAAGAAGCGCCGCAGATCGCCTCGGTCTTCCTCAACCGCCTGGCAATCGGCATGAAATTGGACAGCGACCCAACGGTGCAATATGCCCTGGGCTATAATTTCCTCCAGGCAACCTGGTGGACCAATCCCCTCAGCGCGCAGGATTTACAGTTCGACTCACCCTACAACACATATCTTTACACCGGTTTGCCGCCCGGCCCGATCTGCAATCCCTCGCTGGGCTCTCTGCGGGCGGTGGCCTTCCCGGCTGAGACGCCCTACTACTACTTCCGCGCCCGCTGCGACGGCTCTGGCCTGCACGATTTCTCTGTCACCTTCGAGGAGCATTTGCAGAACGGCTGCCAGTAGGGCAACTCTTGTAGGACAACTCTTAAGAGTTGTCCTACCTCTTTACAGCCACATAGATGTCAGCCTCCAGCATGACATTGTCCTTGTAAAAATGATGCGTGAAATAAACGTTGCCTTGTTCATCGAGTGAGGCCTCGCCGGCGAAGGGGGCAAACATCTTCTGCGGCGCAGCCCATTCGCCGTTGACCCGTTTCGACCTCCACAATTCCGGCGCGCCGACCGTGCGCGTGAACCATAGTTCCGAGCCGTCTTGTGTGACGTAAGGCCAGCCGTCGTTGAAAGTGGAATTGAGACTCACCAGGTTGACAGGTTGTTGCCAAACCCCGTCCAGGTTTTGGGAAACCCACAGGTCATATCCGCCCAGTCCACCCGTGCGCGGCGAGTGGAAGTAGAGTTCCTGCCCGTCGGCGGTGATGTGCAGTTCGCCTACTTCGTAGGCGGGATCGAAGCCGGCTTCCTTCCAGTTCTGCCACTTGCCGTTCACGAATTCGGCAGTGAACCAGTTCATGCCTGTATAGCCCTCGCGCGCCGAGCAGAACCACATGGTATTCCCCAGCACGAACTCGCAGCCGTCGAGCGCAACTTTGCCAGGCGCTTGCAGCCAGATGCGCTGCGGATTGCTCCAGCCTGTCTCCGTTTTTTGGAAGGCGTAGATGCCGGTCACGCCGTCGAAGAGTTGCTTCTCGACCGGGACGCCCGGCGCAGGCGTGAACCAGACATACAGCGTTTTTCCGTCTGGCAGCACGAAGGCGGAATCCTCCGCCCCGGCGGTATTGACCGGGAAAGGCAACGGAACGGGATCGGCATACTCGTCGGTTTCAGATTTGACCGGGTACACGTCGGTCTCCGGTCTGATCTTGACCGCCTCAGCCGGGATGACAGCCAGACGGTCAGGCGCAGGCGTTGGCAAAGAGGGCGCTGGAGGTGTTGCCTCTCCGCAAGCCAGAGCCGCCAACAACAAGGAAGCCAATACGAGGATTGCAGGCTTCATGGTTCGTTGGGGAGCGCCGTTTTACGTTGCGGAAGCATGGCCTGAATGGCTGCGCCCAATCCGGCCCACACTACCAGCGGCGTGAACAGAAACCAGCCGATATAAGGCGAAAGCGCTGCCATTAGCAGCAGGCCGCCGCCGCGCAGAGCGGTCAGGAAAGGCGTAGTTTCGCTACCCATGCGCATTCCGAGCAGTTGCGTCAACGCTACCAGGCCGAGGAGCGCCAGCGCCGTCAGCGCCAGCGCAATCAATCCGCCAATCAGGATGAAGATGCCAGCCACCACCCCGCCCACTTTTTCAGCCAGCCACAGGCAAAGCAGCACAATCATCCCAAAGAAAATGAAATTGACCAGCCCCAGCAACAAGGCGCGCCCGCCGTTGGCTTCCAGCGTTGCGCGGGTCTTTTCAATGGGCGCAGGCAACAATAGAATCAGCGTGGCAAAGAAAGCCAGCAGGCTGGCAATGCTAAATAGAACAAGCAAAAGCAGGTTGAAGATATTGTCCATGGTTTTTCTCCTTCTGTAGAGCCAGCCTGAGGCTTGCTCTATCGTTGGTTTTTTGTACGAAAAGTCTAATGCCTGTCCTACAATTGATCGCAGCAACAGTACTGCAAACTTCAGTTTGCGGCACAGCCTCGCTATGGGTCTTTGCGGAATGAGTCCCAGACTTGCAAGGCGGGCTTTGGCGTGCCGTCGAATTCGCGCAAGCCGACCGAGGCAAAAAAGCCCAGCGTATGGATGTTCTCGGCGCTCAAACCTTGTTGGCGCATGAGTTTAGTATACGAGTCCATGTCGAAATCGTTGAGCAAGAGATAAACCCAAAAGACAAACCGTTCTCCGCCAATCTGGGTGTGGATGGCGTTCAAGTAGTCCACCTGGCTTTGCTTGTCGCCGGGCAGCGGCGGGTTGGGGCGGGAGGTGAATCCGCCCTCGGCAACGGCCAGCGGCTTGGAAGTGCGGGAAAGAAGCGGAGTGTAGTATTGAGCGGGGATGTCGGCTCCCGAAGGAAACGCCACAAAGGGATAGGATGAAATCGCCCACACGTCCAGGTTCGGCTCGAAGATTTCCACCAGCTCCCAGTTGATGTCGTATGGCTGGCGTCCCTCGGCAGCGCCGGCAAACAGGTTGTTCAGGTCTTCCCATTGAAAAGTAACAAAGACCTGTGTTTCGGGCGCTTCGGCCTTGACCAGCGCGTAGACGCTGTGGTACAGGCTGACGTAGTTGGCGGCGTCTTCGGGATGCGCGTCCATGTAGGTGTTGATCTCAGAAGCCAACCCCAAGTAGCGGGGGCGAAATTGCCGCACAATCCAAAGCGTGTAATTGGTAAAGGCCGTGCGTACTTGTGGGTTGGCAAAACTGGCTTCCCAACCGGCCGGCAGCCCCATGAACTCGCGGCGGTTCAGGCCGTTGAGCGGGTCCACCATGTAGACGGCTTCCAGGCCGTTCTGCACGGCCAGCGTCATCTGGTTGCGGATGTCGGTGCATTGCTGGGATTCGCATTCCACACCGTCGGCAAAATCTTTCCAGGGGATGGGGTGCTGGAACAGGACGAAATCGGCGTGTTCTCCCATGTCCTTGAAATGTTGTAGGACGCTTTCTAAAGAGGCGGCTGGGGGAGAAGGGAAGAAGCCATAAGCGGTGCGACCGGAATCGAACACCGTGTTTTCGGGCGTTGGGAAGGGCGTATGCGGAACCTGCTCTCCGCAGGCCAATGTGGCCAGGCCCAGGATAAGGATTACAACAAGGAGACGCTTCATTGTCTGACCTCCGGCTGGCTGCGCAACAAAGCGGCATTTCCCATCACCCATGGCAGGGCGGTCAGCGCCAGCAGCAAAGCGAGGTGGGAGGAAGAAAGCGAAAAGAAGAAAGACGGCGTTTGAAAATCCAAGGTTGGGAGTTGGGGAATCGGTATCTGGAGCATAGGGAATTGGTCCGGGAGGACGTCGAGTTGCAGCGCAGGCAAGCGCAGGGCTGGCAGGGTGATGGTTGGGAAAAGGATAGCCGGGAGTTCGACCATGACTGCCAGTCGCATTCCCAGCCACAGCGCGCAGCCTGTCACCAGCCCCCATTGCGCAGCCAGAGAGCGCGTCCAGGCGGGCGCAGGACGGGAGGCGGTTTTGCCTTGCTTGGGAGGTAACTTTGCATAGATGACCGGCGTCAGGTCGCGGGATAGGGGCAGGTCGGGCAAAGTATTCAAGGCGGCAAACAGGGTTTGCAATTCGTCGGCGCGGCGGCGGCACTCGGCGCAAGCAAGCAGGTGCGCTTTAGCGACCCGCCGGGCAGGTTCCTCTAGCAGGCCATCCAGATAGGAATGAATTTGTTCTTCGGTAAGGTGCATCTCTCTCCTCACGCTTGCCTGATGACTGAAAACTGCTCACTGACAACTGATCACTGAAAACTGAAAACTGATCACTGCTCACTACCCCTCCACATCCTTCAACCGTTCTGCCAGCAATTTTCGGGCGCGGAACAGGTCGGATTTCACGTCACTCAACGGGCGGTTCAGGGCGCGGGCGATCTCTTCGTAGCGCAGTTCCTGGAAGTGCCGCAACTCGATTACGGCGCGGTAACGCGGCGGCAGGGACAGGATGGCGCGGCGGATGCGCTCGTCGCGCAGGCGGTTGACGGTCTGCGCTTCGGGGCCGGGATGCGGGTCCTTTGGCGGCGGCAGGCCTTCGTCCAGGGAGGAGGCGGGTTTGTCCGCCTGGATGCGGTTGAGGCAGATATTCACCGTCACCTGTTTGAGCCAGGGCGCGAGCGGACGGTCAGGGTCGAATTTGTCGAAGAATTGCCAGGCGCGCAGGAAGGCGTCTTGCGCGGCGTCTTCTGCATCCTGCACATTTCCCAGCAGGCGGTACGCGACGTTGAACACAGCCCGCTGGTGGGCGCGGACGATCTCGGCGAAGGCTTCCCGGTCGCCTGCTGCTGCGCGCAGGGCAAGTCCGCGTTCGTGTGTGGATGACATTTTTGTATACTATTACAGGTCCGATGGGGAAAAGGTTGCAAAAAAAGACGCGGATACGCCGCGTCTTTTTTAGTCTTTTCAGGCGTTCTTCGCCCGCCTGGCTGTCGGGGCGCCGGGGCCGGCGAACCTTGCAATGGCAAGCATCACCAGCCCTACGACGGCCAGGATAAAGCCTTGTATTTGGACGGGTTCCAGCAATTGCCCGACGATGGCGGCGACCAGTTGGCTGCTGTTGTCGAACAGGAAGGACGGCAAGGAAACGGGCAGGCGGCGCGCCAGGATGTGCGAGAGGAGAGTCCCGGCCAGGGGTGCTCCCAGGAAGCCCAGCAAAACGGCCAGGCCGCCGGTGATCAAAAACGGGATGCCCCACCACATCAGCCAGTCGCGCAAGTTGCGGACGACCAGAATGGTCAAGGCGAACAAAAAGGCCAGCGGCAGGAGCGGACTGAGGCGCATGGCAAGGCGGATGGTTTGCAGGCGCTGGCGGATGTTTTGGAAGCGCATGCTGCTCGGCCCGGCCAATACGGTCATTTGGTCAGGGAGCGCCGCTGCTGCCGCCTGTAACTGCGTTTGAACCAGCGGTGTGATGAGCGGGTAAAGCTCTTCCGGCAGGTTGCACAGGATGATCTGCCCATTGCCGAGCGCGCTCATCGTCATTTGCGCCAGTTGCGCCAGCGTGCAATCGGGCTGCGCTCGAAAGGCGGCCAGCACTGCTTGTACGCCTCTGTCGCTGGCCATGCTTTGTTTGAGCGGCGCCAGCGGCACCTGCACCGTCTCAGTTCTACCGTTGAGGTAGTCGAATAGCGAGGTCAACGTCTCATCTGCCATTGTTTGCAGCGTTTCGGGCGGCAGCAGGTCGCGGATGAAGTTTTCCCATTGCTGGCTGTTCAGTCGTTGCAGGGTGGGCGGAAGGCTGCCTAAGGTGGTTGAGCCGCTCAGTTCTTGGGCCAACAGGCTGGGGAGCCGGTCGTAGAATTGCTGTTGGGCAAATGCCTTCCGATAGGCTTGAACGTCAAAGGCGATTCGCTCCAGGTTGAAGGCCAGCAGCGCCCCCAGCGCGGAAAGGATAAACAAGACGGCCAATGTGATAGATAATCCTTTTTTGAGTGCGTCCATGCTTTTTCTTTCTGTTTACAGGCGGGTCACGCCTTAAACTGCTTGCTTGGGCTAAGCGGCAATAATCTCGACATAGTCTTGCACGAGCGTTGGGGCGCCTCCTGCGCCCAGCGCCTGAATCAACTCGTGCGCCAGTTTGGCCTTCCTTTCGGCGTCTTTGCGGCTCCACGTGCGGCTCTTGATTTCCAGGAAGTATCCCAGGTCTGGCTTTTCCATTGTATCCAGATTGACGAAAAATTGGGTATCCTTGTATTCGATGTGCCAGCGCAAGCGGTCCTTTTGGATGACGACCTCGCCCGCCGGTTTGAAGTATTCGCGGTAGAAGCGCAGGGTGTGGGCGGCCGGCGCCAGGAAGCGACTGCGCGACAGCAAGACATCGTGCGCGAACTTGTCCTCGCGCGGCCCCAGCAACGTCAGGCGTGAACGCACATTGCTCACGTTGCCTTTAGCGTCTATCAATTCGTCCTCGCGGAAGCGCAGGCGGCCCTGCGACGGATCATCGAAGGAGAAGTAATTGTCATATTGGCGGTAATGTTTGTGGGCGGTGATGCGGATGCCGGCTTGCTCAATGTTGGACAACACGATGGACGGCTGCTCCAATTTGACCTTGACCTGTACCTCGTAGGATTCCTGCTCCATCGAGCCGCCCAGCGCGATCAATTTCGACAGGACGGACTGCTCCCGTTGTATGAGGAAGGCGTCAATGCGACGGGCTGTTTCCCGCGCCCCCGCCAGCAATTCGGCCTCGTCCAAGGTCAGCAGTTGGCGCTCGCGCATCAACCACTTGCCGTTGACCAGCACATCCGTTACGTCGGTAGATTTGCCTGCATACACGAGTTGGGCGTAGGCGTTGTTCGGGTCGCGGTGGAAGCGCGGCGAATTGTGCAGCGGGCTGGTATCCACCAGAATCAGGTCGGCGCGCTTGCCGGGTTCCAGCGAGCCGGTCACGCTTCCCAGGTGCAGCGCCTGTGCGCCGATGCGCGTGGCCATTGCCAGCGCCAGGGGCGCGGGGAGAGCCGTTGGATCGTTGCTGACGGCTTTGGCGATGAACGAGGCCAGACGCACTTCTTCGAACATATCCAGGTCGTTGTTGGAGGCCGGGCCGTCGGTCCCGATGCCCACGTTCAGCCCCACTTCCAGCATCTTCGGGACGGGAGCAAAGCCAGAGGCCAGTTTCAGGTTGGAGGAGGGATTGTGCGCCACGCCCGCCCCGGCATGAAGCAGAGTGCGCATCTCGCCCACATCAATATGAACACAATGCGCGGCGATGACCTTAGCCTCGAACAGGCCCTGTTTCTTGACATACGGGATGACCGGCATTCCCTTTTCATTGCGCATATTCTCGCGTTCTTGCGCCGTCTCTGCCAGGTGGGTGTGCAACGGCACGTCGAACTCGGCAGCCAGTTGGGCGGTGGCGCGCAGGATGTCGTCTGTACAAGTATAGGGCGCATGTGGCGAGACGGCCGGGGTGATGAGCGGGTGGCCCTTCCACTTCTGGATAAAGTCGCGCGCCAGCGCCAGCGAGTCATCGTAGGAGGCCGCATCCGGCGCCGGGAATTTCATCACCGTTTGCCCGCACACGGCGCGCAAGCCGGCCTCGGCGGTAGCAGCCGCCACGTCCGCTTCGAAGTAGTACATGTCGCAGAAGGTTGTCACGCCGCTGCGGATGAATTCCGCGCAGGCCAGTTTGGTTCCCAGGCGGACGAATTCCGGGGAGACAAACTCGCGTTCCACCGGCATCATGTAGCCCATCAGCCACACGTCCAGGCGCAGGTCGTCGGCCAGGCCGCGCAGCAGCGTCATCGGGACGTGGGTGTGCGCGTTGACCAGCCCGGGCATCAGCACCCTGCCGCCGCAATCCAGCGTTTCGCGGGCGGAGTAGTTCTTAACGATCTTCTCTGCTGGCCCGACCGCCACGATATTCGTCCCCTGGATGGCGACCGCGCCGGGGTCATACTGGTTGAAAGCCTCGTCCATTGTCAGCACGAGGGCGTTGGTGAGAATCAGATCTACCGTTTGTGTCATTCAATCTCCTTATTTTTTGGAAAAAGGCGGCTTCGAGAGCCGCCTTCCACTAGTCTATGACGTATCACATTTTACCCGCAATCAGCTTGACTCGCTCCACAAAAAAAACAGCCTTTTTTTGAATGGAATGCCCCCAAGGATCTTCGTCAATCATCAGCCAGAGGGATTTGATTGCTTTTTCGCCACTTTGTTGCGCTAAGAAACAAGCGTGCGAAAATTTTCCTGCTTCGTTGAGCATCCTGGCGGCTTCTAAATCTTCCTCGGCGGTTTTCAACCAGCGCCTGGCTTCATATTGCGCTTTACTGAGACTCATAGATTACTTTCCCTTCCTTCAATGCCTGCGCAATGAATGGGCGGTGGGCGATGTGTTCCAATTCGTCCGGCGTGTAAATGAGCGCATCAACTTCAATGGTAGGAAATGCTTTATTCAAGTCGGCCAAAATTCCATCGTAACGATCGAAGAAACGTTGGGGAGTCTCTTTGATTAAGATCAGGTCCACGTCGCTGCGGCGCGAATTTTCTCCGCGCGCAAAGGACCCGAACAGAATCGCCTTTTTGATGCGGTATCGGCGGAAGATCGGGGTTAGGGATTGTTGGATCTGGGAGACGTTCACAAACGCATTATAGCACGTGTTTATGACAGGACGGCCTGGAAAGGCCGTCCTGTCGTAGTCACGCCCAGCGGAAACGCTAGACTGAGAGGGGTAATTCCACTTGGATGGGTAAGCGTGCAAGCGCCTGGAGTCTTTCGATGCGGCGCTGCAAGTAAGGGGAAAAGTATCCGGCATATCGTTCCCACAATTCCGGACGTTTCCAATCTTCGCCTGTGATATTGCCGCGGCAGTTGAGGGCTCCACAGGAACAGATGAATTCGTCGTAAGGCGAGCCGTCGCACATGGCGTAATCGAAGCAAATTTCTTCTCCTGCCTCGATATCCCGCATCGCCACCAGAGAAATTTGACCGCTGAAGCCTGCGTTTGGGTTGCAGGAATGGTTGAAGTAGTCGGCTGGTTCAAGCGTTTCTTCTGGCTGGAACAAGTATAAGCCTTCCTCGATTTGCAAAACACGCTGCGTGAAATGCGGTATGTTTGGGTCGAGTTCGTCGGCGGTTACAGTGCGCCCGCCCCACAAAACCAAAAGTTCGCCTTTCAAGATCGGCTCACGGGCAACGATGCCGTAGCCGCCCTTTTCAGGGAAAGGGGATACCTCCAGTTTCGGAGATAGGTGGGAATAAAATCGTCCGGTCACTACATAATCCTCCAAAAGGGTTTTATACCAGGGGGCTGGTAGATTTTTTGCGGCGGGGCCTCGCCCTGGCCGGTTAACAGCGTCCGCCGCCTTTCGAGGAAAACACCTCAAAAAGCGGCGGTTGTGCAGAACGCTGCACCGATGAGACGGGTTCTCTCACCGCAAGTAAGTACATTTTACCGAAAGGCAGCGTTTCTTGCAAGAAAGGCGAGACAATGCGAGTCGGCGAGTCTTTTCTGATGGCAAACCGTCCACCGTTCACGAATGTCCAGCGTTCCATTCGAGCATTCGTGGCTCTGTTCGTGGATGGTTACTCTACTTCAAAAGGCAAATTTGCGCTGAAGGGTGGGCAGTTACGATTAACCTGCCCCGTTGGTTTGCGTGGGGTACAGTTGCCAGATTTCATCCCATACCCTTTCACGATTCCAGCCTGTGAAAATGAGCAAGTCGCCCAGGGTCATACGCTTGCGCATGAAGGAGGCGTGCAGGAAGGCAAAACGAGCGCGTTCTGGCGTGACCGGAGGCTGGAGTTGCGACCAGTTCAACGGGGCGCCTAACGCTTGCAAGATTTGAAGGATTTTTTCTGGCGGGCGAGTTTCGGCGTTCAAGCGTTGGCGAAGCGCGGGCCACGCACTCAACACCTGTGTGAATGCCTGACGGCGAGCATGCCAGGCGCTTAATTTTTGGCGGTAGTCGGCCCAGCACTCGGCGCCAACTTTGCCTGAAGGATCTATGGCGGCAAAACTGCGCTCGATGCGCGCGCGCATGGTTTCTTCGTCGGGGTAGCAAAGGCTGGGGTCCAGGCGGGCAGGCTCAAAGTCCAGAAGGAAGCGGCGATACATGCCTGCGCCCGCCACAGTTGCCAGCGCAACTTGCAAGCCATGAGGGGCCAGCGGTAAGCCTTTCTCTTCCGCTTGCAAGTCTAGCACATGCGACATGACGTGTTCGAAGCCGGAGAGCGGCGTGGTGGCGTGAGAAAGGGACATCGCCAGCCCACCCAGAGAGATGAGTTTTGCCAGCATTGCTACCGCTTCCATTTCGCCGCGACGGATTTCAGCAGCGTGCGCCAGGAGTAATTCATCGAGCGGACCAAGCAGGCGCTTGGGCAGTTCACTATACTGCTCGTCCATGCCCAGACAGTGCGCCAGGTACCAATCGGGCAGGCTGACGAAAGCGGCCAGCATGTCGCCTGCGCCGGCCAGGGTCATTTCAAGAGGTGCATCGCGCAAGGTTTCCAGGTCGCAAATCAGGGCGTCGGGGTAGCGTGAGGCAAGGGTGCGTTTGACGCCATGGATAAAGGCAGGCGCCATGTTCGAGGTGTAGGCGCTGACGCTGTTAGCGGTTGGATAGACCACATAGGGGATTTTCTGGCCGCTCTCTTGCTGATAAAGAAAACTGCCATGCTTGGCAATGTCGGTAACGACGCCGGAACCAATGGAAAGCAGCGCACAGCCGGGCAGCAGGCTGTTCTGTACCTGACGGATGTGAGGCAGGTCGGTATGCACTTGTCCGCTTGAATCGGGACGCATCACTAGCGGCTGTACCTGCCAGCCGTCTTTCTGCAGGAGCGCCAGCGCCAGGGATTTGAGGTCTTGTCCACTGCGGCGCATGGGCGTTTCGTCCATGACAACCAGCAGGGGCGCAGATTTGCGGGCGCCGCATTTTTCGAGTATTCTGGAGACCTGGAAGAGCGCATCCGATTGAAAAAGCATGTATCGGATGGGCATCGTTTCGGCGCGAGGGTAGCCTGGCAGGCGACGGATGTCGTCCCAGAAGCGTTGGCCTTTGGCAGGGTCGTAGGCGAGCGGCATGGAGGGTCTCGCTGGCTACATGTTCACGCTTGTTGGCGATTGTGTTCCCTCAACCAGCGCGTGATGCCTGCCAGGTCGGGGAAGATGTAGGAAGGTTGATGAGGGGAGCCTGCCACGTCTTCCAGGCGGGTTTCTCCGCTCAGGACAAGGCAGGTGGTGAGGCCGGCGGTCTGCCCCAGCGCAATGTCGGTGTACAAGCGATCGCCGACCATAGCCATTTGACCGATAGGATAGCCATATTTTTGTGAGACGGCATCTACAATCAAGCGGTTGGGTTTGCCGACCACCACATCCGGCTGCCGGCCGGTAGAGGCTTGCACAAAGGCGATGATAGCGCCAATATCGGGCATGAAACCGGTAGCGGTGGGGCAATTGAAGTCAGGGTGGGTGGCGATATAAGGCAGGCCGGCGCGCACGAAATCGCACAACTTCCATAACTTTTGATAGGTGAGAGTGGTGTCGAAACCCAGCACAACCATGTCGGGATGTTCCTCGTCCAGGAAAAAGCCATGCTCAAGGAATTCTTCTTGCAGAGGCGGCGTGCCAACAATGTACAGGCGGGCGGCAGGATGTTCTTTTTGCAAGTACAAGGCGGTGGCTTCGCCGGATGTGAACACTTTTTCCTCCGGAATAGATAGACCCAAGCGGGTGATCTTTTCGGCATAGAGACTGCGGTGTTTGGAGGAGTTGTTGGTGAGAAACAAGTAATCTAGTCCCAATTCTTTCAGCGTTTCGATGAATTCCAGGGCGCCATTCAGCAGGCGGTCGCCCAGGTAAAAGGTGCCGTCCATGTCTAGTAAAAAGCAGCGTACCTGACTGAGCGATTGGGGAGCAAGTGAGGGCGTTTTTGTCATAGAGCGATCTTACCAGAAGATACACAGGTCAATCTAACGAAACCCCAGCATGGGCAAAAATTCAAGTGATGATACAATTTCGCCTGTCCGTTTCCCTCTCCCTTTGGTGTTCGAGACTGTCGAGACCTGAGAGAGGGGATAATGCGAAAATTCAAGTGATTTGCCCCCTCTCCCGCTGGGAGAGGGCCGGGGTAAGGGCGATTTACCAGAACAAATGTTTAATGTGACATTGTCAAGGTAGTTACAATTTGCAAATGATTTCCGATGACAAGCAGCCACTCAATTGTAGAAGGAGTGTAAATGAAACCCGAGTTCATTTTGATGTTGACCCACCACGACAGCACCGTGAAAAATGCGTTGCAAATATTCCGCGAATGTCAGGATACGCCTGTGACGCATTGGGGCTTCAAGGATGTCGGTCTGCCGCCAGAGAAGATGAAAGCCCTGGTAAGTGAAATGAAAGCAGCCGGCAAAACGACCTATCTCGAAGTCGTCAGCCTGTCAGAGGCGGAGGGGTTGCGCGGCGCGCAAATTGCCGTCGAAGCGGGTTTCGATGTCTTGATGGGAACGGTATTCTTCGATTCTATTTTGTCCTACCTCAAGGACAAGCCTATCCGCTATTATCCCTTTGCCGGTCATGTCTATAGTCACCCCAGCGTTTTGGATGGGACGATAGATGAAATTGTGGCTCATGCCCGTTTTCTGGAGAGCAGAGGGGCACAAGGCATAGATTTGTTGACGTATCGCTATGTAGGAAACGCGCCCAAGTTGTTGCAAGAGGTGGTCACGGCCACCCATGTGCCAATCGTCTCAGCAGGCTCTATCAACTCTTATGAGAGGATAGCCGAGGTCTGGAGAGCCGGCGCTTGGGGATTTACCATTGGCAGCGCGCTGTTTGAACAGAAATTTGCGCCTGCCGCTTCGTTTAGAGACAATGTGCTGGCGGTTTGCCAATGGCTGAGGAATACAGTCGCTCCGTGAGACGAGACTATGCGAAATCAACGGCTGGGCTAAGTTGCAAACCCGCTGCCTAGAATGTAATTTTCCAGTCCCTTGATGGTGCTTTCGCGGTCGGCCATCAATACGGCGACTACATCGCGCATCGAGACTAAACCGACCAATTTATCGTTTTCCACGACCGGCAAGTGGCGGATGTTGTATTGCTTCATCAGCGCCATGCACTCATCCATGGAGGTGTCGGTCGTCACCGTGACCATCTTCTCGGTCATGAGTTCTTTGACCGCTGTCGTTTTGGCGGAACGCCCCATGAGTTCCCCTTTACGGACGTAATCACGCTCAGTAAAGATGCCCGTAATTTTCTCGCCCTCGGTCACAAGGACGGCCCCGATGTTTGCGTTGGCCATCACTTCGAGGGCTTTTATCACCTTGTCATTGCAGTCTACGGTATAGTTGGTAGTGTCTCTTTTGGTGTTCATCAAGGTTTTCACGGTAGCCATTTTCCTTCTCCTTGGGGTGGATATAGAATTGCTCTTGAAAAACGATCACAACCGCGAAGACGTGGTAAACGCGTATCCTCGAGGGCGATACCGCCGCGGGGACGCGTTTAGGGCGTGAGCGTCATCCCAAGCAAGCGCCAATGCTCTTTGGGGTTCAACACAAGGAGTCTAGCATGAAATTCCCAAAAGATACAAGAGGAATCGAGCGGTACATTGCCTTCACCATCCACGCGGCTGTTCTTGTTTTCATGTACAAGGGTGGACTTCCCAAACGACCGGTTGATCCAACAAGCAACACCAACCCCAACAAGGGGCGATTATTCCACGCTCCCATGCACGATGGTAAAATGAAGTATCTTGTTCAGAGGAACCCATGACTCAAGCCGACCTTCAAACCCGCGCAATCAATACGCTGCGCTTCCTGTCTGCTGACGCCGTTCAGCAAGCCAACTCCGGCCACCCCGGTCTGCCGATGGGCGCCGCCGCCATTGCGTTCACCATCTGGACCCGCCACCTGCGCCATAATCCGCGTAATCCGCGCTGGCCGGGGCGCGACCGTTTCATCCTCTCCGGCGGACATGGCTCCATGCTGCTGTATTCCCTCTTGCACCTTACTGGCTACGCCCTTTCGCTAGACGAATTGAAGAACTTCCGCCAATGGGACAGCCTCACGCCTGGCCATCCAGAGTATGGGCTGACGCCTGGCGTGGAAATGACCACCGGCCCCTTGGGGCAAGGATTCGCTACCGGCGTAGGCATGGCCATCGCCGCGGCGCATCTCTCCGCGACCTTCAACCGGCCCGGCTTCGACCTGGTTGATCCCTACATCTACGCTATCGTCACCGACGGCGACCTGATGGAGGGCGTGGCTTCCGAGGCCGCCTCGCTGGCCGGTCACCTCGGACTAGGCCGCCTGGTCTACCTGTATGACGATAATCACATTTCCATTGATGGCTCCACCGACCTGGCCTTTACGGAAGACCGCTTGAAACGCTTTGAGGCCTACGGCTGGCATGTACAGCGAGTGGAGGAGGGCAACGATGTCGAGGCTATCCACCAGGCCATCCAGGCTGCCAAACAAGACCCGCGCCCGTCGCTGATTGCCTGCCGCACCGTGATCGGCTTCGGAGCGCCCAACCGCCAGGGCACCTCCAAGGCACACGGCGAGCCGCTGGGCGAAGAGGAACTGAATCTAGCCAAACAAAATCTGGGCTGGCCGCTTGAACCGCGCTTTTACATCCCCGAAGATGTGCTAGCGTTCTACCGCCAGGCGCTCGAAAGTGGCGCCGCGCAAGAGGCCCGTTGGCAAGAAAAACTAGAGGCGTATCAGAAGGCTTATCCCGATTTGGCCCTCGAACTCCGTCGCCGTTTGGACGGTAGATTACCCAGCGGCTGGGATGCAGACCTGCCCGTCTTCCCGCCCGACGCCAAAGGCCTGGCTACCCGCGCCGCCTCTGGCAAGACGCTCAACGCGCTGGCCGTCAAACTGCCCGAACTGATGGGCGGCTCGGCTGACCTGGCGCCTTCCAACAACACCAGGATCGAAGGCAGCCCGGCCTTCCAAAAGGACAGCCCGCAGGGACGCAACCTGCACTTTGGCGTGCGCGAGCATGGTATGGCCGCAGCGCTCAATGGCATGGCGCTCTTTGGCGGCGTCATCCCGTATGGCGGCACTTTCCTGGTCTTTTCGGATTACGCCCGGCCCGCCATCCGCATTGCGGCGCTCTCGCATATCCCCTCGATTTTCGTCTTCACCCACGATAGCATCGGGCTAGGCGAGGACGGCCCCACCCATCAGCCGGTGGAGCATATTGCAGCCTTGCGCGCTATCCCCAACCTGTGCGTCATCCGCCCGGCGGACGCCAACGAAACGGTCGAAGCCTGGAAAGTGGCCGTTTCCCGCCGCGATGGGCCAACGGCGCTCATCTTGAGCCGCCAGGCCGTGCCTACCCTGGATCGCGCTTTGATGGAAGACGCCTCGGAACTGGCCAGGGGCGCCTACGCGCTCTCGGACTTTGGCGAGAACGAGCCGGAGTTGATCCTGATGGCTTCCGGCTCGGAAGTCAGCCTGATATACCAGGCGGCAGCGCGCCTGGCGGCCGAAGGTGTGAACGTGCGCGCGGTCTCCTTCCCCTCCTGGGACCTGTTTGAGAAGCAGGACGCCGCCTATCGAGAGGCCGTTTTGCCGGGACGCGTTCGGGCGAGGCTGGCTGTCGAAGCGGGAGCAGGTCTGGGCTGGGAACGATACGTGGGCGCCGAGGGCGCGGTCATCTCCATCGAGCGCTTTGGCGCCTCTGCGCCGGCCAAAGTCCTGTTCGAGAAGTTCGGCTTTACCGTCGAAAATGTCATCGAAAAAGCCAGGTCGCTGCTCACAAAATGACCACCCTGCGGCGCGGACATTCACAGGAGAAAATGGGATTGCCCGTCGCCGTGCTATAATTATTTTGGGCCATTGAGAGCGCAGTGCAAATCCAGTTCACCGAACACGCCCGGCAGCGTATGAAGGAACATAAAGTACAGGCCGAAGAAGTGTACACCTGCCAAGCACAGTTTGAGCCTTTTGCAAAGAATATTCAGGTCTATTATGAAAATTGCCGTTGCCTGTGACCATGCCGGTTGGCCGCTCAAAGATGTTGTGCTGGAGGCGGTGCGCGCCGCCGGACATGAAATTCTCGACCTGGGCGTACATTCCGCCGAGGCGGTGGACTATCCCGATCAGGCGGAAAAGTTGGGACGCGTCATCCAGGGCGGGCTGGCCGAGCGCGGCATCCTGCTGTGCGGTTCGGGCGTGGGCGCTTGTATCGCCGCCAACAAGATGACCGGCGTGTACGCGGCCATCTGCCACGACACCTACTCGGCGCACCAGGGCGTGGAGCATGACGACATGAACGTGTTGTGCCTGGGCGGGCGCATCCTTGGCCCCGAGCCGGTGCGCGAAATTGTGACGGCTTTCCTGGCGGCGCGCTTCCTCGGCAACGACCCCGGCCAGCAGCGCCACGCGCGGCGTGTGGCAAAGATCAGGAAACTGGAACAAGGTGTTTAGGTTAGAAGATTATGAATCCGATCCCACGCTTACTCGAAATTGGTCAGTCGCTGTGGTACGACAATATCCACCGGCGGCTGCTCGAAAACGGCGAACTCAAAGCCCTCATTGAGCGCGGCGACATTCGCGGCGTAACCTCCAACCCTACCATCTTCCACAACGCCATAGCCAATTCTACCGATTACGATACGGCGCTCATCCCGCTGGCCTGGGCCGGCTGGGATGCCGAGAGCATCTTCTGGCAACTGGCCATCGAAGATATCCAACAGGCTTGCGACCTGTTTGCTCCACTCTACCAGGAAAGCGACGGCGGCGATGGCTACGTCAGCCTCGAAGTCAGTCCCTACCTGGCTCACGAGACGGAGAAAACGGTCGAACAGGCCCAGGCTTTGTGGGATCGTGTGAACCGCCCCAACCTGATGATCAAGATTCCGGCCACACCGCAGGGCATTCCGGCCGTTCAGCAAGCCATTGCCAGGGGCATCAACGTCAACGTGACCCTGATCTTCTCGCTGGCGCGCTACGATCAAGTCATGGAAGCCTACTTCTCCGGCCTGGAAGAGCGCATGAAGGCTGGCTTGCCGCTCAATCATGTCGCCTCGGTGGCCTCGTTCTTCATTTCGCGCGTAGATACCAAGGTGGACAGCCTGCTGCGTGAACATGCCTCCCTGCGTTACATGCGTGGCCAGGCCGCCATTGCCAACGCCCGCCTGGCCTATGCCGCCTTTACCAAAACCTTCTCTGGGCCGCGCTGGCAAGCCCTCCAGGCCAGGGGCGCGCGAGTCCAGCGGCCTTTGTGGGCCTCTACCAGCACCAAAAACCCCGATTATCCCGATGTAGTTTACGTGAATACCCTAATTGGCCCACACACGGTCAACACCGTGCCGCCACAAACGCTGCAAGCCTACCGCGATCATGGCATGGCCTACGAGTCCATCACCCAGCAAATGGACAAAGTGCGCGCCGTCATGTTCAGTTTGGAACAAGCGGGCATCTCGATGGAAAAAGTGACGCAAGAACTGGAAGACGAAGGCGTAAAAGCCTTTGCAGACGCTTTCACGGCCCTGCTGGCGGCCATCGAAACGCGGCGGAACGAGGCCGCTTCGCAACTTGGACCGCTGACCGCTTCCGTTTCCAAGCGCATTGCCCAACTGCAAGCGGATTCCGTACCCGCCCGCCTGTGGGACGGCGATGCCTCGCTGTGGACGGTCGAGCCGGCCGGCCAACAGGAAGCGCAAAAACGGCTGGGTTGGCTGCGTTTGCCTGAAACTTCGCGTTCGTCTCTGCCAGAATGGGATGAATTTGTGGACCAAATACACTACGAAGGCATCCAGCGCATCCTTTTACTCGGTATGGGGGGCTCCTCGCTGGCGCCCGAAGTCATGTCCAACCTTTTTGTTGCTCCCACGCCTGAGGCCGGCGAAGGAAAACCCTGCCTGGCGATTCTGGATTCTACCGACCCGGCGCAAGTGGCCTGGGCAGCCGAAAACTACCCGCCCGAAAAGAGCCTTTACCTGGTTTCCAGCAAATCTGGAAGCACGGCTGAAGTCAACGCCGCTCTCGACTATTTCTGGGAACGTTCTGGTCAGGATGGTTCGCGCTTTGTCGCCATTACCGACCCTGGAACGACGCTCGAAAAACTGGCTACGCAACGCGGCTTCCGTCAAATCTTTTTAGCCGAGCCTACGGTAGGTGGGCGTTACTCTGCCTTGAGCGCTTTTGGTCTCGTCCCGGCGGCTTTGGTAGGAGTGGACCTCAGGCGCTTGTTGAAACGCGCTGACTGGATGATGGCGCAGTGCAAACCAGACATGCCGGCGGCGCGCAACCCTGCTTTGGCGCTGGGGACAGTGTTGGGCGAGGCCGCCTTGCACGGGCGGGACAAGTTGACCCTTTTGGCAGACACTTCGATAGCCAGTTTGGGTTCGTGGTTGGAACAATTGGTAGCCGAATCGAGCGGCAAGGATGGAAAGGGTATCTTGCCGGTGGACGGCGAATTGCCAGGCAATGTCTCTGTCTATCGCAAAGACCGCCTCTTCGTTTACTTACGCCAAAGCGGAGAACTCGATGAGCAAGTGGCGGCTCTGCGCCAGGCCGGTCAGCCGGTGTTGGTGATGTCTATCGAGAACGGTTACGATTTGGGCGCCGAATTCTACCGCTGGGAATTTGCCACCGCTATCGCCTGTCACATCCTGGGCGTCAACGCCTTCGACCAACCCAACGTAGAAGACGCCAAACAACGCGCCAGGGATCGAATAGACGCTTTTCAAAAAGAGGGAAATTTGCCCGACGGCGAATTCACCCCCCTTTCCAAAGCAAAATCGGCTCTCAAACATTTCCTGGCGCAGGCCAAGGCGGGCGACTATGTGGCCGTGTTGGCCTATCTGCCGCGCAATCAACAGACGGCTGCCGCTTTGCAAAAGTTGCAAGTTGCCTTTCGGGATAAAACGCGCTGCGCTGTGACGGTGGGCTTTGGGCCGCGCTACCTACACTCCACCGGTCAATTGCACAAGGGGGGGCCTAATAGCGGATTGTTCCTGCTCATCACAGCCGATCCGCAGCAAGATATCGAAATTCCTCCCCGCCCAGAAACGAATGAGGCGAAAAAGCAAGTTGCGCAAAAGGGGAAAGAGGCTGTTCGCCGCATGACCTTTGGCGCCCTGCAGCGCGCTCAGGCGTTAGGCGATTACGAGGCCCTGCAAGCCGCCGGCCGCAGGGTATTACGGGTGCATTTGCCGGCTACCCAAGCCATTACAAAACTCGAAAAAATGCTCTTGACGCCCCAAAAGAGTTGATCTTGTACCCTTCATAACCGCCACAGGTCGCCTGCCTTACGATACTTCTTCTCATAACCTGATTGGCGGCATCATGGAGCGTCGCATCCGTATGATTAAAGAAACACAGGACGCAGACGCCTTGACTCATCGAGGAGGGAGCGGCGGCTGATTGCTCCCTCCTCGATTGATTTTGCGGCGTATCGGGGCGGCAGATTCAAGGAGCGCATCCGTATTCCACGGCCCTCGCCCAGGCCATGTACGAGCGGGTGGCCGAGTCGAGGGTGGGGTCATTCGGCAGGTCGGCGCCTTGATTGAGGCCGGCAGGTTATTGGATCAAATGGCAAAGATTCTCTAGGACAAGTCTTTCGACTTGTCCTACTTTGAGTTGCGGCTGGAGGCCACAACTGCGAAGATGTTTGGAGTCCGAAGTCTCCAGACTTTGGCATACCGACAACTGGAGTTGTCGGACTCCAAAATTGGTTGCGGCACAGCGGCACAGCCGGGCTATGGGATCAATCTCAGATGCCCTTCTGCATCGTTCATAACGGAGGCCTGCTCCCACCACATGGGTGCATACTGCACCGACGCCCACAGCGGAACCATGTCGTTGTAATGCGGGTGGAAGGCGTGACCCGACTGCCCGGTGGTGTGGATGGCCAGCGAGTTATCCAGGTTTCCCAGGTCCACGATCTCGCGCTCGGAGGGCAGCCAATCCACCTCGAAGGATTTACCCAATACCCAACCGGTGGCGTTGACGATGCTCTTGCCGCCGCCGGTCTCGAAAGGTCCGCGATTGAAGAGCGCCTCGATAGGAGCAATGCCCGATTTGCCCAGCGTTTGGTTACGGAAGGTAGCGGTGTGCAATTGGCCCCACGTCGGCCATTTGGCGGGGTCTTGGCCGTACTCTTTTTGAATCTGCGTCACGGTCTCGTCGAAAGCGCGGGCAAAGATGTCGTCGCGGGTCTCGACGGCGTCGGTCTCTTTGTCGTCCCACCAGGGGCTGTTCGGCTGTTCGACCAGTTTGCGCATCACCACGTACCAGCGCGAACCGCCTTCGGGCCAGTAGGCTTTGGGCAGGTCGTCTTTGAAAGTGTCTAATGCCAGGTTCCACCAGAATTGCTCAAAGAGAGCGGCAGACTGCGAATCGGCGCGCTCCTGGTAATCCCACGAGGCGAGGAACTGATCTCGGATGGCGGCCAGGCTTGGGTCCAGGCTGACCGAGAGCAGCGCCGGCACGAGGGCTTCGGCGTTCAGGCTCTTCGAGTCGCCGTGCATAGATTGGACGTAGGCGATGTCAATCTTGCCGGGCGCGTTCTCGATCATCTCCACAATGCGGGCAGCGCGCTGACCGTAATCCCAGTCTTTGGTGATGAGATAGGGATACTCGCGCGGGTGCGCCTGATTGTTGGCGGTGACGATGTAACCGCTTTGCGGGTTGAAGGCGTATGGCAGTTCATCGAAGGGAATGAAACCCGCCCATTCGTATTCGCTGTTCCAGCCGGGGACAGGCAGTGTGCCATCGCCGCCCGCCCCGTTGCCGTTGGCGGGGTTTTTACGGATGGGGATGACGCCCGGCGTCTGGTAGCCGATGTTGCCGTCTACGTCGGCGTAGAGCAGGTTTTGAGCGGGGACGCTCCACATGCGGGCGGCGGCGCGGAATTCTTCCCAGTTTTGAGCCTGGTTGAAGCCCCAGATGGCCTCGAAGGGCGAGTTGGGCGTGAGCGCCGTCCATGCCAAAGCGATGGCATAATGTTCGGGCAGTTCCACGCCGCTCTTGTCTTTGAAGGGTTGGGCTTCCTTATCCTTTGGATCCACTTCGTCTTTGAGCGGGCCATAGGTCTCGGAGATGATGGGGCCGTGGCGGCTGATGCGCACCGTAATTTCCACCGCCTCGCCGCCGCCGACCTTGATGGTTTCTGTGCGGGTTTCAAAATCCACCCATTTGCCGTCCACTTCGTACTGATTGGGATTATCGGGGTTGATTTTCTCGATGAACAAATCCTGCACGTCGGGGCCAAGATTGGTGAACGCCCAGGCGATGCGGTCATTGTGACCGGCGATAATGCCCGGCACGCCGGCAAAGGTGAAACCGGTCACATCGAATGGGCAGGCGTCGCCCTTCGGCTGGCAGTGCATGGACATCTGATACCAGATAGACGGCATTTGAATCCCCAGGTGCATGTCGTTGGCAAGCAAGGGCTTGCCGCTGGCTGTCAATTTGCCCGCTACCGCCCAACTGTTCGAGCCGACCTCAGGGCTTTTAGGCCCGAGGACGGAATCGAGCAGGGCGAGGTGATCGGCGACGGATTGGAGAGCGGCCATGGGTAAGGGGTAACTGTTTGCTGATGGCCGCTCATTGCTCACTGATAACTGATCACTGACAACTGCCGCCTGTTCTCCAATCACCGGCACAATCACCGGATAATCCTCCGGGTACGCCGGGTAGAGTTCTGCCACCTGTTCGGGCGAAAGAGTCTTGAGCAGAATGGCGCGCGCGATTTCCTCGTCCATGTTGCCGCCCAGGTCCCAGGCCATGGCTTTGCCCCACGTCAGGCTGTTGACCGGCGTCCAGGGTTCGATTTTGTAGCCGCGGTTGAGCAAGCCGGTCAGGATGCTATATTCCAGGCTGAGTTCAAGTGGGTCTCGATCTTTGATGTAGGCATTCACGCCCTCGGCATAGGCTTCGGCAATGGCTTTGGCTTTGGGGTTAAGCATTTCATATTCCTTTTCGGCGGTGACGCGCCAACCGAGCGTCCGCAGGAACATATCGGTCTCCACTTGCCCCGCGCCAAACATCTCCGAAAGCGTGCCAGAACCAACGTGTCGCCAGAAATCCATTTGCCAGAAGCGGTCTTGCGCATGGACGTAGCCCTGTGCAAAGAACAGGTCGTGTGTGCTGCTGGCGTAGATGTGCGGAATGCCCATCTTATCGCGATAGATGTCCACAGGACCGTCGAGGCCCGCGAGTTGTACCTCCCCGTCAATCTGCGGGAAGGACTGGGGCGCGACTGTGTTCGGCAGATAGGACTTGAAGTAATACGTCCCGCCTGCGCCGAGAAGCAAAACAACAATCAGCAGGCCGGTGAAAACTTGCAGGATGAAACGTCGAATTTTCATGGTCTCCTCCGAATGGTTTTGGGGAATTATAGTACAATCCACCTCCAGAATGTGGCATTCCAGACCTCGCAACGACAATTCGTCGCAGATGGGCATCTCGAAACCGCTCCTGCCGGACGATTGGGCAAGCGTCATTTTGGGATTAACCCTGTTTTTGGGTTTTCTTGCGCGCTTCTTTCCCGGACTTTTGGCCGGCTTCCCATTGAACGATGGGGGTATGTTTCTGACGATGATTCAGGACTTGCAAGAGAACGGTTTTCGTCTCCCGTCGTTTACCACTTACAATCTGGCTCAGATTCCGTTCGCTTATCCTCCGTTGGGGTTTTACTTGGGTGCGGCGTTGGCGGCTGTGGGTATCCCCCCTTTACAGGTTTTGCGCTGGTTGCCGCCCCTGGCAAATTTTCTCTCTATCCTGGCGTTTTATCGGCTGGCAGAAGTTCTCCTCCAGGATAAACCACGCGCTGCCGTGGCCAGCATGGCATTTGCGCTTTTGCCGAGTAGTTTTGCCTGGCAAATTATGGGCGGTGGCCTGACGCGCGCGTTGGGGATGCTCTTTATCTTATGCGCGGATGATTTCGTTTATCGTTTGTTCCGCGATGGGCAAGTAAAAATGCTGCTGGGGGCCGTGTTCTTCGGCGCTCTGGCGGTTTTAAGCCACCCTGAAGTAGCCCTGGCTACGATGGCAAACCTGGCTTTGTTCTGGCTGTTCTTTGGCCGTTCGCGGCAGAGTATCGGGCAGGCGGCGTTGATTGTTGTAGGGGTTGGTTTGTGTACCTCGCCCTGGTGGGGAAGTGTGTTGGCTTATCATGGTCTGAAGCCATTTTTGACGGTGATGCACAGCGGCGCTTATATCCTCAACCCACTGACCAAATTTTTAAGTGATTTTTCTATCTTAGATGGCTGGACCGGCCTGTTCCATGTGCTGTTATGGGTGGGTATAGGATGGGCGATCTGGCAGCGGCGCTTTTTCCTTTTGGCCTGGCTGGCATTGCCGTACTTCACCGAGCCGCGCAGCGCGCCGGCGTTTGCTCATTTTCCGGCCTCCATGTTGGTCGCCTTGGTGATGATGGATGTCTTGCCTGCGTTGTGGGCGCGGCATACTCAGGAAGGCAGCCTAAAGGGAGGCGGGATTCTTCCTCTCAAGGGGACGCTGATTCTCTTGGGCGTGACATTTCTCTGGTTTGTGCAAAGCGCTTTTTTCGGTTTGGTGATGGTGCGCACCAGCCTGGTTCCCCCTGCTCCCCAACAGGCTATGCAGTGGGCAGCAGCCAATACGCCACCGGAAAGTTGCTTCTTCCTCCTCACAGGCCAGGATGGGGTCATGACCGATCCATGGCAGGAGTGGTTCCCGGCCTTGAGTCAACGCTGCAGTCGTTCTACTTTGCAAGGTCTGGAATGGACGCTAGGGGAAACCTTTTTCCCCCGCTGGCGTCTGCTGGCGCGTTTGCAGAAGTGCCGTCAAGTGACCTGTGTGGAAGCGTGGGAAGCAGAAACCGGCTTGACCTATGATTATTTGTGGGTAACAAAGAACCCGCAAATGGAAAGCCTGCTGGCCTCTGCCGGTCAAGCCGGTTATCGAACGGTGTTCGAGAATGAGGCGGCCGTGATCTATTCGCGGTAACAGAGGTCACACGACTTCCCAGGTCGGTTTTCTATTTCACATTGCCTAGCAAGCGGGGGAACCAATACCAGAGAATATCGGCGGTTGGTTTGCCATGCACAGATACAGATTTATCCTGCAAGATAGTGGGGGGGTAATAACCGCGGCTGACGACACCGCCCACCCATTGCCGTTCATTGATGGCGGTCAAAATGGCCTCGTAAATGTCGGCTTGAAGTCCCAGGTTCAATTTCATGGCGGGGTTATCAGGGTACGGCGGGCCGAGCGTTCTCCAATCCAGGCAGCCGCCTTGTCCGTCTGGCAGGCATCCGCCGGCTGCGCCGTTGACGGAGGGGTACGTGATGACAACAATAACCGGTTTGCCTGTCACCGAGGCCAGAGGCGAAATGCCTGTATCTAGCAAGCGTCCGGCTTCTTCATTCATCTCCGCCTTGGAAGGGGCAGACGAATCGCTCAGTTTGACGCTCCACAGCAGGTAGATGCCATCTACGCTTTGCAGCAGGCTGAGCGGAGTCGTAAGAGTTTCCTGTTCGTATGGCAGCGCCCATAAAACCATACCGTGGAAATGAGATCGCACTTCGGCAATCAAGGCCTTCCAGCGCGCTTCTACATCTTGCGGGACGCCCGAAGGCGTAACCCCATCTGCCAGCGTGCCGCCGGGCAGGGCCGGAGCAAGCCAATCGCCGCCTAGAATCAACGCCTGCGACCCCGATTGAGTTGCCAGGTCAGCATAATTGAGGAGGAAAGCGCGGTAATGTTCGAACCACGCCTGCCACCAGTCTGCGCTGCGGGGCGCGGCAGCAAAGAAATCCTCGCTTTGCCCGCAAGTCCACTGCGGACAGGAGGCAAAGCGCGGCGTGGGGAACAAGGCTACGTTCAAGTTTGCCCCGCGCGCCTGGCTTACCATGCGATAGGTATCGTTCCAAAACGAATCGCGGCCTGGCAGAGGCGCCAGCACCAGCGGGTCGGCGCTAGCAAATGACCAGGTGGGCGTGAAGATGATCCAGTTGGCGCCCAAAGCCTGTACGTTTTGGATGGCTTGCGGAATGGAGGTAACCCAGTTGGGATGCAGGGTGGGCTGGAACTCTATTCCTGCCATGAAAGTCGGCTGACGAGGCGTAACAGCAACACCTACCAGGCTGCCCGACTGTGAGTCTTCGAGCCACATCCAGCGTGTGACGGTATCCTTGAGGTCTTGAGGCGCCAAACTGGTGGCTACCTCTCGTCCGCGCGAGGTGTCGCCGGCGGTGGCGCTGTCGTCGGCGCTGCCGCATTGCCCGGCACGGCAATAGCGATAGCCGAACGAGCCTACAATACTGAGCGGGCTATACAGTTTGTAAATCCAACGATTACTGCCCACCGGCCACATAGGCAGCGGTTCCGTCCAGCCATAGGGGTTGAATTGGATGTAGATGATGTCTCCTACCGGCGTGTTGGAGGGGGTATCCACTTCGAACAAAATTGGCGAAGAAGCGCCCGCTTGCCAGGTTTCGACCACATCGTTGAGGATGGTATCGGTTTCTGGCACAATCAATTGCCGCACCTGGAATTCGCCGTTGGACTTGTGTTCTGCGTTCCAGAAACCGTCGCCCAGGGTGTATTTGTAACGCACATCGGCGCCGGCCGGCAGGCGCAGGGTAATCGTGTAGCGTCCATCGGGCAAAGCGGTCATGATAGGCATGCGGTCGGCAACGGCGCTCAGGCCTCCGCGCAGGTCTGCAAAGGTGTTGCCCAGTTGGAACAGGTTGCCGCCCAACCGCAGCGGCGCGCCCGGCACGGTATTCTCTGGCACGCTGACGTTGAACGTGATGTTGACCAGCGCAGCCGGCTTGAGAAACAATTTGCCGGGCGTCGTCAACCCCTCCACTACGTTGGCGCCCTGCTGGAAGGTCTGATATGTTCCATCCAGCGCGTAGGCCACCAGGGTATGCGTGCCAGGCGGTAAGCCTTTCAGGGCGTAGCGCCCGGCAGAATCGGTCACGGTTTGCAGGCCGCCGGCCGTCACCAGGATATTGGGCAGCGGGATGCCATTCTCGGCGTACACTTCGCCTTCGATGTTGCCGCTCTTGCCGATGTATGTTTTGTCAATCCAACTGGCAATGATGTCGCGCGTCTCGCCGGGGGCGGTGACGTGATACAGGCGGTAGCGAATGGCCGCGTCTGCGCTGCTGTCTTCTTGAATCTGTGCATTGGTACGGCGCACATAGCGATACTTGACCACAGAATGGAGCGGCAGGGGCAATGCCGCAGCATACGTTTGCGGGTCGCGTGGCTGCATGGGATAAAATACACTGTTCAGCGCCAGGCCGGTCACTTCGTCCAAAATGGCAATTGCCAGGCTTTCGCCTGGCGCCAGCGGTTCGGGCAAACTGGCTACGAAAACGACCTGCGCCATCGGCATCGGCGTAGGCGTGGGGCCTGCTGCAAGAGGAGAGGCCGTGGCCTGTGCGCCGCTGGGCGTGGAAAAGGCCGGCAATTGAAAAAGGGACAGTTGACAGCCGATGCTGTTTGCCAGCAAGACGACCAGCAAAACGGTCAGACTCAGCCTGTGCTTGCTTCTGAACCTTGATCTCATCCTTCCTCCTGAGCCGCCTCGCGCGCCTGAATCTGACGCTGCCGGCCGCGATAGGCGATGCGGCTCAGCGCAATGCTGATGAAATATAACAATATCATAGGCGCCATCACCAAAGCCATGTTGACCGGATCTACGGTAGGCGTAATGGCTGCGGCAAGCACGGCAATCAGCACGACAGCGATACGCCAATGCTCTGCCATGGCCTGCGGCTTCACCCACCCGATAGCGGTCAGCGCATAGATCAGCAGAGGAAACTCGAAGGAGACGCCAATCCAGAACATGACGCCCGTGACGAAATTGAAATAAGACATGGGGCGCAATTCCGCCTGGATGCCCATGAAGTTGAGCAGGAAAGGCAAGGCGGCCGGCAACATGATATAGAAAGAGAAGGCCATGCCCGAAACAAACAAAAACGTAGCCAGCGGAATAGCGAGCAGACCGAAGCGCCGTGAGGCCGAGCGCAAGCCAGGAGCGGCAAATAGCCAGAACTCGAAGGCGATATAGGGAAGGGCCAGCACCACCCCCGAGAGCAGCGCGACTTTCATGAATACGCCCACCGATTCGGTGACTTCGATGGCTTTGAGCGCCGTCAACCCACCAATCGGGCGCGCCAGGTATTCGATAAGTTGCTGGGTAAAAGCAAAAGAGATGACAACGGTCACCGTCAGCGCCAGCAGCGAACGCAGCAAATGTTTGCGCAAGTCTTCGATTTGATTCCACAGCGACTCGCGCATTTCCTTGTCGGTGACGATGCCGCTCAACACGTCTATCAAAGCATGTTCGTCTGGCTCTTCGGTCAGAAAGGTATGCGCCTTGCGATACGCGCGAAAGGGAAAAGACACAATCTTCCACACCAGGCGAAAGGGAAAAGTAATGACCCGCCAAAGGCCAAGAAGGAATTTACGCATGTTCTCCTGTCTCTGAGGGGGAGGCGGCTTGGGACGAGGAAACAGAGGCCGGGGCAGAAGAAGAGCCCGGGGACGCCTCAGCAGGTTCAGGCTTGGAAAGAGGCGCAACAGGCGGGGCCGGCGGACCACTTAGGAGAGTCTCGGCAGGCTCAGGTTGGGAAACAGTCGGGAGCGCACTGCCCCAGGCGCCAAAGCGCGGCTGCCGCAGGTTCTTATCCACCGTTTCCTTGACATCTGTCCCAATCTTTCCGATTTCCTTGTTGACTTTTTCCAGGTCTTCCAGATTGGCTTCGCGCATCAAGCGGTTGGGCAAGTTGCGGATTTCACGCGAGGTGTTGAGGAAAGCACGCCAGCCTTCCGATGTGACCAGGTTGCGCAGCCAGCGCCCAATGGTGCGGCCTGCTTTTTGCATATCTTTTGGCCCCAAGATGATGAGGGCGAGGAGGATAATGAAGATCAGTTCAGTCGGGCCAATGCCGAGGATTTCCATAATTAAATTTGTGTTGCTCCTGTCACAGAGTTGCGTGCAGATAAGGCTTGTGTGATTTCGTTTTGGTGGTCTGCCAGGCTGCCCAACACACCGTTTACAAAGCGCGGCGCAGAGTCGGAGCCGTAGGTTTTGGCCAGTTCAACCGCCTCATTGATGACAACTTTGATGGGAGTTTCGCGTGAGACGGCGAATTCCCAGCAAGCAATCCGCAGGATATTGCGGTCTATGACCGCAATCTGGTCGAAAGGCCATTCAGGGGCATATTTTGCAATCACGTGGTCAATGAGGTCGAGCAGAGGCAGGCAGCCAAAGACGATGCGGCGAGCGAATTCAGCCAGGTCTTGGCCGAGAGGCGTTTCGTCCAATCGCGCCTGGAGGACCTCGGCGGGAGAGTGGTTTGCAAGGTCTATTTCGTAAAGTACTTGCAGGGCCAGGCTGCGCGCCCTGGTGCGAGACTTCATGCCGGTTTCAAACCTCGCTATCTCTTTCGTATTCGATGTCTTCGATGTGGATGTCTACACGGCCAACGTCCATACCGACCATTTCTTGAATAGCGCGCGCGACCTGCTGCTGGATGTTGCGGCTGACTTCACGGATGTTAACACTTTCTTTCAACACCAGGTAGAGGTCAACAGCGACCGTGTCTTCTTGCACGCCAATGCGGACGCCATCTGCTGCACCGCGCCGGAACAGGCGGTTGACACCGCCCGGCACAGGCGCCATGTGGCTGACGCCCGGCACGCCCAACGCCGAGAGTTTGGCAATGGCAATCAGCACGTCAGGGGAGACGGTGGTTTTGCCGGGGGGACGATTTGTACCTGTCATGGTTTCTCCTTAATCCAGTGAGCAGGGAACAGAGAGTGGAGAACAGCCGTTTCGACTGCACCCGCTTTCTTCACTGTTCTCTAATTTCTGTTCTCTAATTTCTATTCTCTATCTTTACATCATCGCCATACCGCCGTCCACGCCGAGCGTCTGGCCGGTAATATAAGCGGCCTGGTCGGAGGCCAGAAAAGCGACCGCATAAGCAATTTCTTGGGGCTGGCCAATGCGCCCCAGCGGCACCAACTTGAGAGCAGTTTCAAGCGCGCCGGCCGGCATGGCGTTCAGGATTTCGGTCTCCACAAAACCGGGCGCTACTGCGTTGACGGTAATATTGCGCGCCGCCACTTCACGCGCCAACGCCTTGGTAAAGCCAATTTGCCCGGCCTTGGAGGCCGAGTAATTGGTTTGACCGGGGTTGCCCATCTGCCCGGCCACCGAAGCAATGTTGATGATGCGCCCATAACGTTTGCGCAGCATGTGTTTGACGGCGGCTTTCGAGCAATTGAAGGTGCTTTTCAGGTTGGTCTCGATGACGGCGTCCCAGTCGGTTTCGGACATCATCATAATGAGCGTATCACGGGTAATACCGGCGTTGTTGACCAGGATGTGCAGGTCGCCAAACGTATCGAGGACAAACTTAACCAGGTTCTGGGCTTGCTCGAACTGCGAGACATCGGCCTGGAAGGCAGCCGCCTTGCCGCCGCCGGCCTGGATGGCTTTCACTACCTCGTTTGCGCGCTCTGGCGATTGGTGATAATTGACGACCACAGCCGCGCCGCGCGCCGCCAGTTCGAGCGCAATAGCGCGCCCAATGCCGCGTGAGGCGCCGGTAACGAGGGCAACACGCTTTTCCAACGATAAGGTTTCAGACATCCTGTCGCTCCTTTGGGTGAATTATACACTGTCCTTAACACCAAAACGTGGATTGCGTATTCCAAGAATCAAGCCTGCCGCACCAACAGCGGCGATGAGACCGGCATACAAAAATACGTCTTGCCAAAATTGTATCGGGAACAGGCGGATGAGTGTGTCGGAGTACAAGAACAGCCAGGAATCGCCCTCGAAGAAAAGGGCATGGAACAAACTGAAGAATTGCCAGAAGGCCAGGGCCGCAAATAGGCCGACCGTAACCACCAGCCCCAGCGTCAGCCAACCTCCGCGCTTCAGTCCCTCAAGATAGGCCGGCTGCCATTTCCCCTGCCGGGCCCATACGCCGAGCAAGAACAGGAGCAGCAAGGCCGCATACCAGATTTTAAGGCTGGCTTGGGTAACGACCTTGACATCTTGCATGTGGCGCAATTCGCGCGCATTGAACAGCGGGGCGCCGTCTGGAAAGGTCAATTGCGCCAGGTAGGAGAGGTCCTGGTCGTTCAGCAGGTACTCCAGGGCAAACGGAGCGTAGGTCAGCCGGTCGGCGATGGTGAAGCCGTATTCATCAGGAGGAAAGCCCGGCAGGTTGTACTCGATGTGCAAGAAAGCGGGCGTGAGCAGCAAACGCAGCGCAAGTCCTAATAACGCGATGGGAGTCAACAGAGCCGTAAAGAAAGAAATCAAGCGGGAGGACATACTTGTATACCTGCTACCTGTGTACCTGTGTACTTGTGTACCTGTTTACTTGTGTACCTATGTACCTATGTGCCTGTGTACCTGCGTACCTTATTGCAGACTCTCTACCTCCCCATGCAAGAGAAAGTTGACGACCAGGTTATCAGTCAGCCATTCGATGGGGGTTTGGTCATCGGTGAAAACCTGTGTGGTTTCATAGCCTGGCTGCATGTTGACCAGCGTCGAACTGAGAACCGTCAGCAGGAGGGGATGAACATCGCCGCGCGCAGAGAGAACGGCGTAGTTGCGCATCAGGTCGTTTGCTTGGGTGGGCTGTTTGCTGGCGTACACAATGGAATTGAGCGTATTGGGAATATCTATGATGTGAATAGAAGGGAAAACGCTCGCAATCGTGGTAGCGAGTCCATCAATCAGGCGGCGGTCGCCGGGCGCGCGGCCAACGTTGATGGCCAGCGTGCCTTTGTCGCTCAGGCGGTCGTAGGCGATTTGGAAGAATTCCTGCGTGGTCATGTGCGGCGGGATGTAAGGCGGGCGGTAGGCGTCTACGGCAATCAGGTCGTATTGCCTTGTGCTGTGTTCCAGACCCCAGCGGCCGTCTTCGATGTAAACGGTCAGATTGGGCATGGTCATGCCAAAATATTCACGCCCAACGGCTACGATCTCGCCGTCAAGTTCAAACCCATCTATTTCGACGGCAGCAAACACCTCGGCAGCCTGACGCGCGGTCGTCCCCGCAGCCAGCCCAACGATGGCAATGCGTTTTACGTCTTCTGGCGCGTAGTTTGGGTTGAAGAAGGGAGCAGCCAGAAAATGTTCCCAGGGGCCATTGTAGTAAAGTTGTTCAGGGTGGTAGATGGAGTGGACGCCTTGCCCGTCGTTCAGTCGCAGCAGCGTGAATCCGTTTTCCTGCTGGACTTCAATGTAGTTGTATTGAGACTCGGTCTCAAAAACCTGGCCGGGCGAATTCTTGACGTGGAAGTTGCCGAAGAGCAAGAAGCCTGTCAACACAAGCGCCCACAGCCCGAAGAGGGCCGCTTTGCGGCGACTTTTTTCCATCCCCAGGCCGCCCAGGGCTACCAGCAAGATGAGCAAGCCAAAGACCAGAATGGTGCGGCTGACGCCCAACAGCGGGAAAAGCAGCAAGGTGGGCAAGAAGGCGCCCAGCACAGAGCCGATGGTAGAAAGCGCATACAAATTGCCGGCTACGTTGCCGGCCTGTTGTGCATCTTGGAGGATGATACGGATGGCAAAAGGCGAGGTCATTGCCAGCAAGGTGACCGGCACGCTGAACAACAGCAAGGTCGCCAGGAAAGAGGCGGCAATGACACCCAGGTCAAGCGCCTGCATGGCAGAGGCAGCAGCCAACAAAATGGGCTGTGAGATGACCGGAATGAATCCCAGCGTCGCGCCGCCCCATGCCAGGAAGGTAAACATGGTTTCAGGGTACGGAGATTGATCGGCTCGCCGGCCGCCAAGGGCATAGCCGGTAGCAAAATAGACCAGAATCAATCCAATAATGACCGCCCATACCAGGTTGACGCTGCCGAAGCGCATTTGCAGCAGGCGCGAGGCGCCAAATTCGGCCGCCAGCGTGGCCATCCCTGAGATCAAGACGGTGAACGAAATGTAGCGTCGCATGGGGAGGTTAGCGCTGGGCTAACAATTCCTTCAAACGAGGATGCGAGGCATACGCGCCGTGATACTTGGTCGGCAGGAGGGCGGCAATGCGACACATGATTTCATCGGTGTATTGTTTCAAGGCGGCGTCGCGGTCTGTTTTGGGCAGGGGCGGCAGGGTGAACGGCGGCCCGGCTGTGACGGTAATATGACTGCGGCGTAAGCGCTTGAGATTACCAAAGACCACTTTGTCTTCTGTCCCGGCCAGCGCCACAGGAATAATGGGGTGTCCGAGTCTGGCAGCCAAGTAACTGACGCCGGGCTTGCCCTCGATCATCGAGCCGACCCGGCTGCGCGTCCCTTCGGGAGCAATGACCAGATTATTTCCCTCGTCCATCAATTTGATGATTTTGCGCAGGGCCTTGATGTCGGGATTGAAGCGGTCAATGAAAATGAAATTGAAGTATTTCCCCAACCAGCGCAGGAAAGGATTCTTCTCCCACTTTTCAGCCACCGGGATGAATAAGTCCCAGCGGTCGAGGGCGTAGAATGCCAGCGCGGCGTCTATGATGCCCAGATGGTTGGTAGCAATGACAAAGTTACCCTGTGTCGGGACGTGTTCATAACCTTGCACTTGCACATCGGCAATCAAGTCAATGAGCAGGCGGAGCAGCCAACGGAGAAAACTACGCATGGCACAATTGTATGCCAATTGGGAAAATGCTGCAACTCACAAAGGCAAAGTCATGACCCGCATTTGCCCAAAATCGAGTAAGATTGTGACTACTTATCCGTCTTTAGAAAATAATCGGAGGAAAATCTCTATGCGCGAATCGAAGAACACCGTTGCCATTGTGATTGGCGTGATTCTTGTATTGCTTTGTTGCTGCACGCTCATCCTGGCAGCAGCAGGCGTGGCGGTCTATGAAATCAGCCGGCAAATAGCCGATATGTCTACCGACCCCTTCCTGCCCATGGGGCCAGCGACGGCTACTCCGATCGTTGTGGTTACGCGCCCGCCGGTAGAAGATGTTCCGCAGGATACGCTCGAAGCGCTGAAGCAGACCATCGTCCCAGAGAATGACCCGCAAGAACTGGCTTGCCGCCTGAAAGGGGTTTGCAACATTCCCCAAAGCCTCACGCCTCCGCCAGCGCCGCGTCAAGTGGGCGAACGCGATGAGTTTTGGGTCTCCAATGTCGAGACCAACGAAAACTTCCGTGTCCGCGCTACATTGCGCTATGTGACGCCACACGCCTATTTTTGGGCGGAAGACGGCGTCGAAGTGGATGAGGGCGAGATGAAAGCCCTCGTGGACACTTTTGAAAACCAGATGTACCCCACCAATCGCCAATTCTTCGGCAGCGAGTGGTCGCCCGGCATAGATGGAGATGAGCATATCTACATCCTGTATGCGCGCGGTTTGGGCGGCAATATCGCTGGCTATTTCTCCTCCGCCGATGAGATTCACCCCCTGGCGCACGAATACTCCAACGCCCACGAAATGTTCGTCTTCAACGCCGACAATTCCTTCCTAGATGAAGAATACACTTACGGCGTGCTGGCGCATGAGTTCCAGCACATGATTCACTGGTATCAAGATCGTAACGAGACCTCGTGGATTAATGAGGGTTTCTCTGAACTGGCGGTCTTTTTGAACGGCTACGACGTGGGCGGCAAGGACTGGCTGTATTCTACCGACCCCGATTTGCAATTGAACGTTTGGCCAGGGCCCACTTCGCCAGAGTTTGGCGTCCATTATGGTTCCAGTTTCTTGTTTGTCGCTTACTTCCTCGACCGCTTTGGCGAACAAGCCACTCAGTTATTGGTGCATGAACCTGAAAACGGCTTGGAAAGCATAGACAAAGTGCTGCAACAAATTAACGGCGGCAAGCCCGACCAACCTCAAACCGCCGAGGACCTGTTTATGGATTGGGTGCTGGCAAACTATCTGCAAGATCGCAGCGTCGGCGATGGGCGTTATACCTATACCAACTATTCTGACGCCCCAAAGACCTCCCCCACCGAGAGGCTGCAAGAATGTCCCTCTGGCGTGCTGGGGCGTACCGTCAAACAATACGGTGTAGATTACATCCAAATCAATTGTCAGGGCAATTTTACCTTGCGCTTCGAAGGCTCCACCATCACCGGCCTGCTGCCCGAACAGCCTTATTCTGGCGATTACGCTTTCTGGTCGAACAAAGGCGATGAGTCGGACATGACCTTGACGCGCGAGTTCGATTTCACCGCCGTCAGCGCGCCGATCCAGTTCACCTTCCGCACCTGGTACGACCTGGAAGAGGATTACGACTACCTATACTTTGAAGTCTCTGAAGACGGCCAGCATTGGCAGATTCTCACTACCCCCTCCGGCCGGGCCGAAGAAGAAGATCCCTCCGGCAATGCCTACGGTTGGGGCTATAACAACAAGTCAAATGGCTGGATCGAAGAAACGGTTGACCTGTCTGCCTATGCCGGCAAGAAAATCTACGTGCGCTTCGAGTACGTCACCGATGCGGCCGTCAACGGCGAAGGCATGTTGATTGACGACGTGCGCGTGGATGCGGTTGACTATTTCAGCGATTTCGAGGCGGACGACGGCGGTTGGAGCGCTCAGGGCTTCGTCCGCGTCCGGAACGCGCTCCCGCAGACCTTTCGGCTTGCTCTCGTTAAAGAAGGCCCTGTGACCACCGTGGAGATGATTCCGTTAAACCCCGACCAGATAGCAGAAATCCCTCTCTCCATTGGCGACGAGGTGCAAAGCGTTACCCTGGTAGTGACTGGAACGACCCGCTTTACGAACGAAGTCGGAAGTTATTCCGTAGAAGTTCGATGAGTTGTAGGGCAAGTCTAAGACTTGCCCTACCGTATAAACCTGGCAAAAAATGTCAAATCGAAACATGCGCCTGACGGTGCTGAAAGAGGCACGCGCACAACTGGAAGAAGGGGATTTGCCGCCTGTTGAACGGGAGAAATTGCTCAACCTGCTGAACATCCTGATCTTATCGCTCGAAAAATATGCCTCCCCAGAAACCTTGCAAACGGAAGCCCGCAGCCTGGCACAGGAGATCATCTCTTCCCAAGCCTTGCTGACCATGCTCGAGCAACAAGCCTTTGAACTCGATGCGCTCAAGAAACTCAGTTTGCATCTGACCTCCAGCCTCGACCTGCCGGCCGTTTTGGACGCGGTCGTACAGGAAGCCATGCGGTTGGTAGCCGGCACGCGCACTGTGCATATTTTCCTGTACGTAGACGGTCAACTCCAATTCGGCGCTTCACTTACCTCCGAGGGGGTGCAAAACCGCGTCTTTTCGCAACCGCGCAAAAACGGCCTCACATACACTGTCGCTCGCCAGGGCAAGACTATCCTGGTCGAGGATATGCGCACGCATCCATTGTATCGGGATGCTCCTGCAACATGGAATGGCTCAATTATTGGTATGCCGTTGAAAATTGGCGGGTGCGTAGTCGGCGTGATGAACCTCTCGCGTGACCAAACCGGCCCCTTTTCCCCCGCCGAGATGCGCCTGCTCGATTTGCTGGCAGACCAAGCGGCAATTGCGATTTCCAATGCCAATCTGCATCAAACAATCAGTCAAAAGGCCTACAGTGACACCGTCACCGGCCTGCCCAACCGTCGCGCTCTGGATGAACATCTAGAAAAGGAAGTCAAAAAAGCCTGGCAAACCAATACACGTTTTGCTGTCATCATGATGGACCTAGACGGCTTCAAAAAAGTCAATGATACTTATGGACATGACTTTGGCGACCAGGTATTGCGAGCCGTCTTCAATGCAATTTCGGTCAGCGTGCGGGCAACCGATTTCCTGGCGCGGTATGGCGGAGACGAATTGACCCTGATCCTTAGCCAAAGCGATCAAACGGCAGCCAAATTGGTCACCGATAAAATCGTGGAGAACCTTCGCAAATTCAAAATAAAAACACCCGACAACGTCCCTTTGACACTGGGCGTTTCTGGGGGCATTGCCATCTACCCCACGCATGGCAAGTCAGCCTCAGAATTGCTGCGCGCTGCCGATTTTGCCCTATATGACGCCAAGAAACATCATCGCGGCGCCTTCGTTTTTGCCCCTGCGCCTACCGGCCCGCTAGAAAAGGCACCTGCCTGAATAACCCTTATTAAAGACCTCGCTTGAGAGCCAGAGGGGTTATATATTTCAACTCACCTGGCGAGGAATCCAATATGCCCCGAAAAGTAAAAATCATCCTCAACCCTATGGCCAACATGGGCAATGCCTGGCGGGCCGCCAATGATTTGCGCCCCATTGTCGCCGAATACGGTCATGCTGAGTGGAGCGGCACCGTCTATCCTACTCATGCTACTGAACTTGCCTATCAGGCCGGCGAACAAGGCTATGAATTGGTGATCGCCATGGGCGGCGATGGCACCGTTCATGAAGTCGTTAATGGACTGATGCAATTGCCGGCCAGTCGCCGCCCTATCTTGGGCGTCGTCCCTTTGGGATCGGGCAATGATTTTGCCCACGCTATTGGCCTCCCCATGCAACCTGCTCGCGCCTTGATCCATACCTTAAAAGGCAGCCCCTCGCGCGTGGATCTGGGCCTGATGACCGACGAGCATAACCGGCAAGAATACTTCGACAACACTTTGGGCATTGGCTTCGATGCCGTTGTCACCATCCGCTCACACAAATTACCGCTGGTGCGCGGTTTCTTGATGTACTTGACCGCTGTCGTCCAAACCATCCTCCTTAACCACAAACCCGCACAAATGCTCATTCAGGCTGACGAGCGGGCCTGGGAACAAAGCGTCTTGATGCTTACCTTGTGCAATGGGCCGCGCGAGGGGGGCGGCTTTATCATCGCGCCCGAAGCCAAAAACAATGATGGCATCCTGCATTATGCTATCGTAGGCAAAGTGAGCCGCCTCACCATGTTCCGTTTAGTGCCAGAATTCATGAAAGGCACGCATGGCCGCTTCTCCCAGGTGCGGCTGGGAGCCTGTCACCGCCTCATTCTCAGCGCCGACCGGCCTCTATACATCCATGCCGACGGCGAAATCTACACCGCTTTTGGCAGCAACCTGCGCCAGTTGCGCCTGGAAGTTCTACCGGCTGCGCTCAAAGTCATTTGTGGGTGATTTTCAAAGGCAGGTAGGCAAGCACGATTAAAAACTAATTTCAGATGAGCGCCAAGAGGTTTATAATGAAAACCTCAACACCTCTTTGGTAAAGGCGCATGAACAGAACCCCCTCCTGGCAACGTTTCCTGTCCATTGTCTGTTTTTCCATTGTCGTCTGCCTCCTGTTCTCCTGTGCAATGCCGTCTCTGCCCACGCCGCAGGCAACGCTTCTTCCCACCACAGTTGCCCCGTCCCTGCCACCTGCGCTGGTTGAAGTCTCGCCGCTGGATGGGAGTTTGTTAGGAACGGAACAGCCGATTACCTTCTACTTCAGCCAGCCGATGGATCGCGCGTCGGTAGAAGCGGCTCTTTTCGGGCTTCCGCCTGGTTCCCTAACCTGGAGCGACGACTCGACCCTGACGTTCACTCCCAACCCGCCGCTGGCAGCGGGGACTGAAATCACGGTAGCCGTCCTCTCCTCGGCAAAAGATACGCGCGGTCAATCTCTGCCCGAGCCGGTAACGCTGACGTTCCATACCTCCCCCTTGCTGCGTCCGGTCAACGTCCTGCCGCCTGCCAATAGCCAGAATGTTGCGCCCACCTCGGCGATAGCCGTATCGTTCAACCAACCGGTGGTGGCGCTAAGCGCAGAGGAAGACCTGCCCGAAGCCGTGTTTCTTGACCCGCCTGCAGAGGGATATGGCGAGTGGATTTCCACCAGCACATACATTTTCCATCCGCAGCCAGCGCTGGCCGGCGGAAAAACCTATACAGTGCGCGTGAACACGGCTCTCACGTCCACCACAGGCGCGCCATTGGAAGGGGAGGCCCTGGCCTGGTCCTTTGAGACCGCTCTGCCGCGCCTGGTATCGGTGGAACCATCCAACACGCAGCCACTGAGCCTCAACCCGCGCCTGACGCTGACTTTCAACCAGCCCATGGATGCGGCCAGCGTGGAGGCGGCCTTCTCGTTTCGCAGCGCCTCTGGCCCCCTGGAAGGCGTCTTTGAATGGAATGAAGATCAGACTGTGATGACCTTCACGCCCTCCAGCCTGCTAGCGCGCGGGGCTTCCTATACCCTTACACTGACCTTGCAAGCGCGCGACCAGGGCGGTACGCCCTTCCCGTTGGAGCATCAGTTCGAATACGTCACCTATGGCGACTTCGCCGTGAGCGGCAGCGATCCGCTGGAGGGCAGCGTCAAAGGCGAAGGCGGCGTTCGGGTTTTGTTTAGCACGCCTTTGCAGGAGATTGAAAACCTTGCCGACCTGGTCAGCCTGGAGCCGCAGGTCCCCGGCTTAGACGTAGCCGTCAGCGGCGCCACTTTGCAAATCAACGGTTCCTATGCCCCTGAAACAGACTATACCCTAACCCTCTCCCCCAGCCTGGCAGACCGTTGGGGGCAAACCCTGGCTAAGGCGTTCACCCTCTCCTTCCGCACCGCAGCGGCCAAACCCAGCCTGAGCATCCCCGCTTGGGGGAGTTCGTTCTTCGTGCGTCCAAACCAGGCCGTTTTGCAGGCCAACGCAGTGAACATCCAAAGCGTAGAGGTAAAGGTAGCTCCCATCACGCTGGCCGATTTTCGCGCCTTGAGCGGGCCAAACGGTCACGAGAATCTGAAAACGTTCAGCCCCCAGAATCCTGTCGCCTATACACAAACCTACGATTTGCCCCCCAGCCGCAGCCAAACCGTTGCCCTGCCGCTGGTAGCCAAAGGGGAAACGCTGCAACCTGGATTGTACTATGTCAATGTGGATTCGCCGCAACTCTACCAGGCGGTAGGAGCCGCCGACAACGACTTTCTCATCAGCGCCCGCGCCGCCGCCCCCTCGCCCAGGGCCTATCTGGTCGTGGCCAGTGATGTCAACCTGGTCTTCAAAAGCAGCGCCACCGACGCGCTGATATGGGCCACCGACCTGCGCACCCAAAGTCCGCTCTCCAATGCGCCGGTTGCCATTTATGACGAGTCGGGCGCCTTGCTTGCCAGCGGTCAGACCGATAAAAAAGGGATATGGCAGGGGCAGTTTGCGCCGCACTCTGGTCATGCTCTGTTGGCTGTGCTGGGCGAACCCGGCCAGGAAAATTTCGGCCTGGCGCTCTCCTCTTGGAATGCCGGCCTCTCCCCCTGGGAAGTGGGCATCCCATACCGCCAACAGCCGCCCGGCGTGCAAACCTACCTGTACACCGACCGCCCGATTTATCGCCCCGGTCAGACTGTTTATTTCCGCGGCGCGGTGCGGCAAGCCTTCAATGGGCGCTATGCGCTGCCCGACCTATCCTCCCTCTCGCTCGACTTGCAAGACAGCCAGGGCCGCGTCTTGCAGACCTTCGACCTGCCCCTTTCGCCTTATGGCACCTTTCATGGCGAGTATGCGCTTTCTGCCCAAACTCCGCCCGGTTGGTATAGCCTGGTCAACAACGACCTGGGCGCGTATTTGACTTTCGATGTGGCCGAGTATCGCAAACCGGAAATTGAACTAGAAGTCGCTTTGAGTGCGGAACAGGCCAATTCGGGGACGATACAGGTCCGGGCCGAGGCCGAAGCGCGTTACTACTTTGGCGCGCCGGCCGGTGGGCTGGATATCCAATGGAATCTGTATGAGCGTCCGTCCTGGTTCGACTTGCCCGGCTATCAGACCGGCTTGATGGACTTCGGCTGGCTGTCTCCCTCTTGGGCAGAAACTGATCCTTTTGGCCTTCTCTTGCAAAGCGGACAGGCGCGCACCGAAGCAGACGGAGGCTTGCTCCTGACCTTCGACGCTCTCCCAGCCTCAGAATCGCCCCGCATCCTGACGCTGGAATTGACCGCCCGCGACGAGAGCGGTTTCCCCGTCAGCGCCCGCGCCGAAACTTTTTTGCATCCGGCCGATTTCTACATTGGATTGCGTCCCGACCAGTGGGTGGGGCAAAGCGGAACGGCCCTGGGCTTCGACGTGTTCAGCGTGGATTGGGAGCGACAGGCCCGCTCTGCGCCCGCATTACAGGCCGCCTTCAGCCGTGTGGAGTGGCAGCGCACAGACCCCTCTCCCGACCAGGTTTATGGCTTTCCTACCTATGAGCCGCTCTATACGCTGGTGGGCAGCAGCGCCTTTTCTACCGGCGCGGACGGCAAAGCGCGGCTTTCGTTCACGCCCCCTCAGCCGGGAATCTACATGCTGGAAGTCTCCGGCGAAGGCGCGCGGACGCAGGCGCTGGTGTGGGTGGGCGGCGAAGGACAAGCCGCCTGGCCCGACCTGAGCAACGACTTGTTGTCTCTCGCGCCTGACCAGGCCTCCTACCAACCCGGTCAGACGGCCAAAATCTTCATCCCCAACCCCTTTGGCGAGCGTGTACCGGCCCTGGCGACGGTGGAACGCGGCGTCGTGTTGAAGGCCGAAAGCCTGACGCTGCCTGCCGGCGGCGCTACCTGGTCGCTGCCGCTGACCGAAGACGAAGCGCCAAATGTCTATGTGTCGGTAACCTTGCTTGGCCCGCAAAATCAATTTCGTCAGGGATATGCGACCGTCGCAGTCGAACCCTCCGCGCAGAAATTGAACGTCGAATTGATGGCTGAGCCGCAGGTCACTGAACCGCGCGGCGAACTGAGCCTGGCCCTGCGCGTGACCGATGCGAGCGGCAATCCAGTGCAGGGAGAATTCTCGTTGGCGGTTGTGGATAAGTCTGCACTTGCGCTGGCCGAGCCCAACTCAAAAGACATCCTATCGGCTTTTTATGGGCAGCAGTCGCTAGGCGTAAATACCGGCCTGTCGCTGGCGGCTTATAGCGGGCGTTTTGTCTATCAGCCATACGGCCACGGTGGCGGCGGCGGGGGAGGGACTGTGACCGTCCGCGAGCAATTCCCCGATACGGCCTATTGGAACCCGATTTTGGTCACCGATTCGGAAGGCAAGGGACAGGTCAAATTCCCTTTGCCCGACAGCCTGACCACCTGGTTGGTCGAGGCGCGCGGGTTGACTCTTGATACGCGCGTTGGTCAAGCCGAGGCTGAAGTGACAACGACCAAACCATTGCTCGTCCGCCCGCTCACGCCGCGTTTCCTGGTCAGCGGCGATCACCTCGAGCTGGCCGCCATCGTCCACAACAACACCGAGCGGCCCGTGCAGGCAACCGTCAGCCTGGCAGGAAGCGGCTTCACGCTCGACCATCCCGAACAGGCGGCGCAGACGGTGGACATTCCCGCCGGGGGACGTGCGCGCGTGGGGTGGTGGGGCGTCGCCGGGGGGGCGCAAGAAGCCGACCTGACCTTCTCGGCGGTGAGTAAAGACGCTTCTTTGCAAGATGCCGCCAAACCGGCGCCGGGCAATTTGCCTATCTACGCTTACCTTGCACCGCAGACCTATGTCACTGCCGGCTTGTTGACCCAAGCCGGCGCACGTCAAGAAATCATCCAACTGCCGCGCTCCTTTTCGCCCAGCGGCGGTGAATTGAAAGTGGAAATGTCGCCCTCCCTGGCCTCGGTGCTGATGAGCAGCCTGGAGGCTTTGCCGCCTCCCTCTTGCGCGTGCAACAGCGAAGAGGTGTTGTCGTACTTGCTGCCCAACCTGGAAACCTACCGCGCCCTGCAAGTCTCCGGCCTGGACGATCCAACTTTGAAGCAACGTCTGGAAGACTACTTGCGCGAGGGCCTCGATGCCCTGATTGCCAACCAGAACGAAGATGGCGGCTGGGGCTGGCTGCGCGGAGGGCGCTCTGATCCCAATATCACGGCCTATGTTCTCTTTGGCCTGGCGCGCGCACGCCTGGCGGGATTGAGCGTGCCGGATGAAACCTTCAGCAAAGCGCACGCCTGGTTGCAAAGCAGCCTGCCCGACCTTGCCGTCTTGCCATCGCTCCAGCCCTGGGAATTAGACCGCCTGGTTTTCAACGCTTTCTCTCTTCAACAAAGCAGCGGCCTGCCAGATACCGCCCTGCTCGAAAGATTGTACGAACAACGCGACCGCATGAGCCCCTGGGCGCGCGCTTTGCTCGCCTTGAGCCTGGAATCCGTCTCTGCCACCGATGCCCGCGCGGGCGATTTGCTCGCCAACCTCGAAGCCGCAGCCATTCGCACCGCCAGCAGCGCTAACTGGGAAAGCGAAACCTCCTCCTGGCGCAACCCTGGCACGCCGCTTTACACCACAGCGGTAGTCGTGTATGCCCTGGCTCAGCACACGGCCACCTCTCCCGTGCTGATTGACGCTGTGCGCTACCTGGTTGCCAACCGTGACGCGCGCGGTCTATGGCGCTCTACCTACGAAAACGCCTGGGTTATGCTGGCCCTCATCCAGGCCATGCAAGCCTTTGGGGAAATGCAGGCCGACTTTGCATTTGCGGCCATGCTCAACGGCGCGCCGCTCTCGAAAGGGGACTTCAACGGCAGCGCCATCGTGGCCCCCACTACGGCTGCCATTCCGCTCGATTTTCTCTCGCCTAACGCGCCCAACACGCTCACCTTTAGCCGCGAGAGCGGTCTAGGGCGCCTGTACTACCGCGCCGTTTTGCGCCTCGAACGAGCGGCAGAGACGTCGCCGTCGCTGAATCGCGGCCTGGACCTCAGCCGCGCCTACTACGACGCCGCCTGTGTACGCGATTGCCCGCCTCTTTCCACGCTGCAAGCGGCTCCTCAAACCCGGCTGCTTGTCCGCCTGACGCTAACCCTGCCTCGTGATGCTTACTACCTGGTCGTCGAAGACCATATCCCTGCCGGCACCGAGATTCTCGATCAGGGTCTGAAGAGCAGCCAACAAGGACAGCAGGCCGCCGATGGCCAGATGGTCTACGATGCCGCCAATCCCTTTGAGCGCGGCTGGGGTTGGTGGCGCTTCAACGCGCCGCAAATTTATGACGACCGCATCCAATGGACAGCGGACTACCTGCCGGCCGGCGCCTATGAATTGACCTATACCTTGCTTCCTACCCTGGCAGGCGAATTCCACGTCTTGCCTGCACGCGCCTTTCTATCCTTTTTCCCTGATGTACAAGGGACCAGCGCTGGAACCCTTTTTACCCTGGTTCCCTGATTTGGGCAAGCCGGGTATTTTCTCACCCTCACCCCCGCCCCCTTATCATCCCCGAAGGGGGCTCCCGCTGGGAGAGGGGGATGTGAAGCAGGAAAAATGCCCATTTCAGCAAAAGCAATTCGTCTCCAGACGCAGTCCCCTCTCCCGATGGGAGAGGGTTAGGGTGAGGGTAGTAGTTATAAAAGAAAAGGGAAGCGGGGGACTCTACGCTTCCAGCAATTCTTTGGCCTTTTTCTGTTGTTTCCCGCGCTCTTCGGTATCTAAGATGCGTTTGCGAATGCGGTAAGCGACGGGCGTCACTTCCAGCAATTCGTCGTCGGCCAGGTACTCGATAGCCTCGTCCAGGCTCATCTGGCGCGGCGGCGTCAGACGAATCTCCATATCGCCGCGCGATGAGCGCATATTGGTCAGGTGTTTCTTCTTACACACATTGACGGCAATATCCCCGCTGCGGCTGCACTCCCCTATGACCATGCCTTCGTATACTTCTACGCCTGGCTGCACAAATAATATGCCGCGCTCCTCGGCGCTTTTGAGCGCATAGGCAGTGGTGACGCCGCTCTCCCAGGCTACCAGCGAGCCGGTCGAGCGCGTGTTCATTGGCCCGGCCATTTCGTCGTAACCGGAGAAAATCGTGTGCATCACCCCCATCCCGCGTGTGGAGGTGAGAAACTGATAGCGAAAGCCAAGCAAGCCGCGCGTGGGGACGCGATAGACCAGGCGAGTCGTTCCCTGGCCTGTATCCTGCATATCCATCATCTGACCACGCCTGGCGCCCAACATCTCCACCACCACGCCCACAGTGTCGTTGCTGGTTTCAATATGGACTTCTTCGTATGGTTCGAGCAGCGCCCCGTCCTCGCCCTGGTGAAAGATGACCTCCGGCCTGGAGACTTGAAATTCGTAGCCCTCGCGGCGCATTGTTTCGATGAGAATGCCTAAATGCAGTTCTCCGCGTCCGCTGACCAGGAAATTCTCAGCCGAGTCGGTATCTTCCACGCGCAAGGCCACGTTGGTGCGCAATTCGTTGTACAGCCGCTCGCGTAGTTTGCGAGAGGTGCCCCACTTGCCCTCGCGCCCGGCAAAGGGAGAGGTGTTGACGCCAAAGGTCATGCGCACGGTGGGTTCTTCGACCTTGATAGTCGGCAGCGCGACCGGGTTCTCGGGATCGGCCAGCGTCTCGCCGATAGCGATGCCCTCCAGGCCGGCCAGCGAAACGATGTCGCCCGCGCTGGCTTCTTCTACTTCAATTTTGTCCAGCCCTTGGAACTGATACAGGTAACGCGCCGATTCGGGCAAATTTTGGCCTTCGAGGGTCAAGCGCGCCAGGCGCTGCCCAGCGCGGATTTTGCCGGCGAAGACGCGCCCCACAGCGGTCACGCCGCGGTAGTCGTCGTAACCCAGGGTAGTGACCAGCAATTGCAGCGGGGCGTCGGCGTCCACGCGCGGAGCGGGGATGTGGCGCAGAATGGCGTCGAACAACGGTTGCAGGTTGGGGCTTAGGTCAGGATGCGTTCCGGCTTGCCCGGTCGTCGCTTTAGCGTAGATGACCGGGAAATCTGCCTGTTCATCTGTAGCGCCCAATTCGATGAACAGGTCGAAGGTCTCGTTGAGAACGCGGGCGGGTTCAGCGTCTTTACGGTCCACTTTGTTGATGACGACTACGGCCCTGTGTCCGCGCTCGAGGGCCTTTTTTAGCACGAAGCGGGTTTGAGGCATGGGGCCTTCGGCGGCGTCCACCAACAGCAGCACGCCGTCAACCATGTTCATGATGCGCTCGACCTCGCCGCCAAAGTCGGCGTGACCGGGCGTATCTACAATGTTGATTTTGACCATTTGTCCGCTGAGGCGGTCGGGGATGGTGATGGCGGTGTTCTTGGCCAGGATGGTGATGCCGCGCTCGCGTTCCAGGTCGTTGGAGTCCATGACGCGCTCGGCCACCTGCTGATTCTCGCGGAAGACGTGCGCCTGGCGCAGCATGTGATCCACCAGCGTGGTCTTGCCGTGGTCTACGTGGGCAATGATGGCGATGTTGCGGAGGTCGGTTCGTTCAATTTGCATAGTAGTCTAATAGTCTTGAGTCGAATAGTCTTGAGTCTAATCGTAGCGTCAAACTCACACACAAAAGCCCCGACATGTAGAGCGGGGCTTCCAATAATTGTAGCGGCGCTTTGTAGATGCTTGTATCTTATCAGAGAGTGATGATTTTGGGTAGAGGCTCGTTCACCGAATCGAATGTGTATGCCTGCTCTCATCCGCAGGGCGTACCGACTCCAGGAAAGGCGCGCCAAGGTCCTGTGCAGAGATTGAGCCTTTCTCTACCGCCTCGAAGGTCAGACGAGTAGGGTCCAGGTTGCGTTTCTGGCATAGACCTTCGAATAGCGCCAGGTAACTGGCCGGGATAGCGGCATCGAAGTCCAATTCCAGCGCGTGTGAGACGATTTGTAAACGCTCTACGTTTGAGCCTTCGATTTCTACGAAATCGCCGTAGGGCAGTTCGTCTAGCATGACGTGTACCCCTTCCCATTCGTAGGTCGTGCGATATTTCTCATACGTGGCCGAAACGACATATCCCAGCGCGTGCAAGATGTTTTGCGCTGTCTCGAAATTTTCTACCTGAGTCTCGAATTCGGCTCGGCTCAAGACTCCGTCCAGGCGCAGGGAGGCGCCTTTATAGGTCAAGCGCGCTTGGGTGTCCATTCGCAGCCGCAATACCTTGCCAGCCGTCCTCAGGCTGCCATCTGGCAGGTCAAAGCGCAGGTTGGTTTCATGCACGCGCGGCTGAAGCAGGCGCGCTCCTAAGGCGCGTAGACGTTTCTCCACTCGCTTCAGGTCTTTCACATAGAATTTAACTTCTATTTCCTGATTGTTCATGTTCCCTCAGGTTGTAACTATCTCGACAATGTTACATTTTCGCGTAAGTATTGGCCTCACCCTAACCCTCTCCCAAAGAGTGCGGTAAAAGTCAAGTGGT
>JBBITF010000002.1:0-26920 GCA_037440925.1 Chloroflexota bacterium | reverse complement strand
GTGCGGTAAAAGTCAAGTGGTTTGCCCCCTCTCCCGCTGGGAGAGGGCCGGGGTGAGGGCGATTTACTAGAACAAATGTTTAATCTAACATTGTCGAGCTATTCAGCCCTCACCATTTGCCCTCCCGCTGGGGGAGGGGACTCCCAAAATCGCCGTTTCAAAGCCCCTCTTCCGCTGGGAACCTCCTTTGGGGGTGATAAGGGGGGAGGGGGCAGGTATGGTTTTAGACCCTTTTGGTGGACAGGCGTAAGGGTTGTTCGTGGTGGTGGACAGGCGTAAAGCCTGTCCCTACTGGAGGCTCAACAGGGTTTGCTTTTGCTCCACGCTCTCTCCCGCGCGCACGCGGATGCGGTGAACCTTGCCGCCGCGCGGGGCTTTCAACTCGTTCTGCATCTTCATAGATTCCAGGATGACCAGCACCTGGCCTTTTTCGACCGTCTGCCCTTCCTCGACCGGGATGGAGACGACCATGCCAGGCATGGGCGCTTTGAGGTGGAACTCGCCCGCGTCAGATACGGAACTTCCGCCGGCCGCTCTCAAACGTTTTTCTCTCTCATCCTCGACTTTGATCGAGAATTGGCGCCCCATCAACAGCACTTCCAACTGTTCCTCGCCCGAATAAACAAAGCCCTCGAAAGAACGGCCCTCCAATAAAAGCGAGAAGACCGGCTGCCCATGGATGGCATCGAAATCCACTTGTAAGGCTTGTCCGTTGACGATGATGTGGCGCTCGTTTATCACCTCGATGATGTATTCCTTGTCTTTGACCGTAGTAATATATTTCATGGCGTCGCCTCTAGCGGTGCATCCGTTCCCAACGTCCGACCCACTTCCAATTGCTGGTGTCTCGTTCGCCGCGCCGCACGATCTGAGCCGAGCGTTGGGTCTCTTGATGGGCAACCAGGGTGGCAATGATGGCAGCCACCTCGTCATAGGACTCTTTTCCCTCTTCCATTTCCTGCATGGAAAAACGCTCTTCGACGAAGCGCGTATCATATTGCCCAGCCATGAAGCGGTGTGAGTCCATCATGGTTTGGTGGAATGGGATATTGGTGCGCACGCCAACTATGCGGTATTCTTCCAACGCGCGCCTCATGCGCAGGATGGCCTGCCCACGAGTTTCACCCCACACGATTAATTTGGCGATCATCGGGTCGTAGAAGGGCGTGATCTCGAAGCCGGGGTATACGCCTGTGTCCACGCGCACGCCGGGGCCGGTGGGCAGCAGGCTATGACTGATGCGCCCGGTGGAGGGCAAGAAGTTGTTGTAGGGATCCTCAGCGTTGATACGGCACTCGATGGCATGACCGTTGAAATGAATATCCTTTTGCCTGGCGCTCAAGTGCCGTCCGCGCGCGATGCGGATTTGCTCGGCCACAATATCTATGCCGGTCACCATCTCTGTAACGGGATGTTCTACCTGCAAACGGGTGTTCATCTCCAGGAAGTAAAAATTCTTTTCCTTGTCCACCAGGAACTCGATTGTGCCGGCATTGACGTATTCCACTGCCTGGGCCGCTTTGACGGCCACCTGTCCCATGCGTTGACGCAGGTCTTCGTCCAGAAAAGGAGATGGGGATTCCTCCAATAGTTTTTGGTGACGGCGCTGCAGCGAGCATTCACGTTCGCCCAGGTGAATGACATTGCCGTGCATATCTGCCAGGATTTGGAATTCGATGTGGCGGGCGCCCTCTACTAATTTTTCCAGGTAGACATTGCCATCCCCAAAAGCGGCTTCGGCCTCGCGGCGCGCCGATTGCAACAAGGCGGGCATTTCTTCCGGGTTCTTGACCTCGCGCATCCCTTTTCCTCCCCCGCCAGCAGTGGCCTTGATGAGCAGCGGGAAGCCGATCTGCGGCGCGCGCGCCAGCAAGTCCTCATCGCGCATGTTGCCTACATCTTCTGTGCCTGGCACCACCGGTACACCCGCCTTGATGACCGTAGCGCGCGCCACGGCTTTATCGCCCATAGCGGCAATTGCCGAGGGCTTGGGGCCAATGAAGGTTATTCCGGCGTCTTCGCAAGCCTGGGCGAAATCATCACGCTCTGCCAGGAAGCCGTAGCCGGGATGGATGGCGTTTGCTTTGCACCGCCGGGCTATGTCAATGATTTTGTCTCCGCGCAGGTAAGATTCACGCGCCGGCGCCGGGCCGAGCAGGTAGGCCTCGTCTGCATAGCGCACATGCAGCGCCTGTCGGTCGGCCTCTGAAAAGACTGCTACGGTCTTAATGCCTAACTCGCGGCAGGCACGCAGGATGCGGACGGCAATTTCTCCTCGATTGGCAACCAATACTTTTTTGAACATGTGTGCTCCCAAGGAGGTACACACGTAAACAAGTACAACACGTTTACCTGTCTACTTGTCCACCTGCATACCTCTCACAGCGGAATATTTCCATGCTTTTTGGCAGGGTTGGCGTCGCGCTTGTTGCTCAACATCTCCAGGGCATTGATGAGGCGCGGACGGGTCTCGCGCGGCTCGATGACATCGTCAATGTAGCCGCGTTCAGCCGCAATGTAGGGATTGGCAAACTTCTCACGGTATTCGGCCACTAATTCTGCCCTGCGTTTGGCCGGATCTTGCGCTTTCTCCAGTTCTTTGCGGAAGATGATGTTGACCGCTCCCTCCGGCCCCATCACGGCAATCTCGGCGCTCGGCCATGCCAGGTTGACATCACCGCGAATGTGCTTGCTCGACATCACGTCGTAGGCCCCGCCGTAAGCCTTGCGGGTAATGACGGTTAGTTTCGGGACGGTCGCTTCGCAATAGGCATACAACAACTTGGCGCCATGACGGATGATGCCACCGTGCTCTTGCGCGGTGCCAGGCAGGAAACCCGGCACATCTACAAAGGTCAAGATAGGGATGTTGAACGCGTCGCAAAAGCGGACGAAGCGCCCGGCTTTGTCTGAAGAATTGATGTCTAGCACGCCTGCCAGCACAGCCGGCTGATTGGCTACGATACCAATTGAATGTCCGCCCAGGCGCGCAAACCCAACAACGATGTTTTGCGCATAGGCTTCGTGTATTTCAAAAAATTGTCCGTTATCCACAACGCGCTGGATGACCTCTTTGATGTCGTAGGGTTTGCCGGGGTCATCGGGAATCAGCGTGTCGAGGGTTTCATCCATGCGCAGCGGGTCATCACCCGATTGGACGACAGGCGGGTCTTCCATGTTATTAGACGGCAAATAGCCGAGCAATTTCCGAATCAAGTAGAGCGTATCCGCTTCGCTATCAGCGGCCACATGGCAAACGCCCGAAGTCTCGGCATGGACGCTGGCGCCGCCTAAATCCTCGAAAGAGACTTCTTCGTGCGTCACCGACTTGACCACTTCTGGCCCGGTGACGAACATGTAGGAGGAGCCACGTACCATGAAGATGAAATCGGTCAGGGCCGGGGAATACACTGCGCCGCCGGCGCATGGTCCCATAATAGCGCTGATTTGCGGGATGACGCCCGAAGCCAGCGTGTTTCGCAGGAAGATGTCTGCATAACCGCCCAGCGAGACTACCCCTTCCTGGATACGCGCCCCTCCCGAGTCGTTCAAGCCGATGACCGGCGCGCCGTTCTTGAGCGCCATGTCCATAATTTTGCAGATTTTCTCAGCGTGAACCTCGCCCAACGAACCGCCGAAGACGGTGAAATCTTGCGAGAAGACGTATACCAGGCGCCCCTCGATGGTGCCCCAGCCGGTCACAACCGAATCGCTCAGGATCTTTTGCTTGTCCAACCCAAAATCGTGGGTGCGATGGGTTACAAAGGCATCTACCTCGCGGAACGAGCCTTTGTCCAAAAGCAGGTCTATGCGCTCGCGGGCAGTCAAGCGACCTTTTTTGTGCTGGGCTTCGATGCGTTCTGCCCCCCCACCCAGGCGAGATTGAGATTTCAATTTTCGCAGGCGTTCGATTTTATGTATATGCTCACTCATTTGTCTCTCTCTTTGACGATGGTTTCGAGAAGAACATCTTTGCCTGGGGAAGCCAGGCACATCCAGCGGCAACAAGCAGTAAGATAGCGGTCGCACCCAGGGCAAAGGGCCAATTGGCGCGTGGGTATTGGAAGAGGAGGCGGTCGCACCAATACCAAACTACAAAGCCAGCCGCCGCCCCAAATAAGCCGATGCGCGCCCAGGCCTTTCGCTGCCACGCTCCCCAAAGCAGCCCTATCCCTGTCAACAGCCCGACGCCTCCGCTGGCGGCAATATAGGGCGCGCCGGGCGGGGTGCCAAATCGCTGCAAGTCATCCCACCAGTAGAGAGCGCTCCACAGACGCAATCCGCCCCATGCTGTAAGGCTTAACACCAGCCAAAGGAATATCGTTACACATAAAGGGCGTTTCATCATCGTGATAGAGGCCTGAAAGGTCTTTAAGGTTCAAGAAAGCGCATGATGGCCTTCCCGCCGTAGTAGTCCAGCACCTGGTAGCGGCCAGTGTATTGACCACGATAGGGCATGGCTTCCAGGAAAGTCGGGTTGGCAAAGATGTAGTCCATGCCAAGCGCGGCCAGATAATCGCTGCCATGCTGGGCCTTGTGCGCCTGGAAGTAGGCATAACTATTGATGAGACCATCCATGTTGATAATGGTACGCTCGCGGATGAAGTAGCCCACGTTCCCTCCGCCGGTCATACCGATGAGGCTGCCAGGCTCGGTATGTTTTTCGACGAAAGCAACTACGTCCATGTAGGGCGGGCGAGCCTCTACCGCGCCGTATTGCATTTGGGCCGCTGTGATTTGAGCGAAGAAGAGGGCGCGCGTGAGACCCCAGTACAGCGCCATCAGGGTGAAGACCGTTTCGACCATTGGCAGGCGCCGTAACGGCTGCGTCAGGATGTCGAGCAGCAGGCCAGTCGCCAGGACAAGGAAGACCGGTTGACTGATCCAATACCACTCTTTGGCAGCCGCATAGCCGGTTGCGTTGTAGGACAGCACTTGCAGGAAGGAGCCGGCCAGCAGCGGCACAAGCGCCAGGTCACGCGCGCCGCGGGCTGCCCGCCGCCGGTTGAGGAGCAAAAGTCCGCTCAGCGCCAGCAGCGCCGCAGCGAGAATGATGGCGTATCGCAGACCATAGTCCAGCGGCCAGAGGCGCATTTCGATAGAGCCGTTCCATTGACCCAGCAGATTTGTAAAGGGCGCCCAGGCGTTTAACTCGCCGTCGGGATCAATCCCAAAAAAGGAGGTCGGATAACGCGCTGCGCCGCCGTAGACGCGGCTGGAGAAGGAGCCCCACCAGCGTTTGATCTGTCCGCTAACCGGCGAAGCGACGCCAAATGTCAGTTTGTTCCACAGCATGTAAGCACCCAGCGCCCCGCCCAAGATGCCGTAATAGACAGCGCCCTCCGTCAGCCAGCGGCGTCCATGGACTTGCAAGGCGCGCAGAGGCGTAGTGACAGGCGGTCTTTTTTGAAGACCGCTGAATAGCGCATACATCCATCGGCTGGCCAATACCAGCAGAAAGACCAGCCCACCATCAATGAGCGGCACTGTGCGCGGGAAACTGCCCTTCAAGACGCCCAGGTGGAACAATCCAAGCAGTAGGGCCAGTATCGTGAACGCCGAGCCGGCCGCGCCAATCAATGCCCGCCAAACCAGACGCAGCGGCCGGTAAGACTTGGGATGTTCGTATAATCCCAGGAAGTAGAACAAGGGGATACGCACGCCGAGGCTGACCGCCAGCATCAGGATGGCGCCGTTGGCATAGGTATAATATTCGGGCAATCCGGTGCGGATGAGGAAGGAGGCCAGCGCGCTGACGGTCAACGATAACAGGTCGAGCGTCAGCAGGGAACGCAGCGGGTGACCACGGAAGACGAACCACAGTCCCAGGAGCAGAGCGAGGAAGACCAGGTCGAGGCGGCTGAACGTCAGCAGGACGGCGAGAACGCCCAGGGCGGCCGGCTGCGCCCATTTAGCGGGAGCAGGCCGCGGGTCCCGTTCGAAGCGTTGAAGGACGAAGAGGATCAAGAGCAGGCAAAAGGCTGCCAATCCGGTCTCCAGTCCCTGCTGGTACATGTTCCAATGCAGGTTGAGGTCAAAGGCCCAGTACAGCGCGGCCAGCGCAGCCACCGGCGGGGAGAGGCTTCCTTTGAGCAGGCGGTATAACAGGATGGCGGTAGCGGCGCGCAGAGCAGCCAACACCAACAGCAGGATGCGCAGCGGTAAAATCAAATCGAAGCGCGCCAGCGCAAAGATGGGTACGCACACCAACATCCAGAGCGGATGATAGCCGTTGGTGAGGTTGAGGCCGTCGAAGGTGCTGCCTTTGCCTTCGCTGATGTTTTGGGCCACCTTGAAGTAGTAATAGGCATCATCGCGCGTGAACCACTTGTTGGGGAAGTTGTAAGCGTCTGAAAAAGCCGCATAGCCATTGATGGACAACAAAGCGGCCAGGAGGAATAGTTCGAACCAGGGCAGGCGTTTCCAGAGAGGCGTCAAGGGCGTTATCCGATGTCCAGGGTGATTTTGCCGAAGTTTTCGCCGTTCCACAGGCGCTGCTGGGCGCGGGCGGCCTCGCGCAGCGGGAAGGCGCTGTCGAGGGCGGGTTTCAATTTCCCGGCTACCACCAGGTCCATGACGGCTTTGAAATCGGCCAGATGGCTCATGGTAGAGCCGATGATAGACAGGTGTTTGGCAAAGATGTAACGGTTGTCTATTTCGAACTTGGGGGCGGCTGAATTGCCCACAGTGAGCAACCGCCCGCCTTTTTTGAGCGTCCGCAGGCTGGACATGAAGGTGACGCCGACGTTATCCACGACCACGTCCACGCCGCGTTTGCCGGTCGCTAGAAAGACGGCTTTGGCCCAATCGTCTTCTTTCGACCGGTCTATCAGAATGTCTGCGCCGCGCGCGGCGGCCTTGTCCAACTTCCACGCTTCGGAACCTACGACAATGACCTGCGCGCCGATATATTTGGCGATATCTACGCTGGCAGTGTTGACTCCGCCCCCGGCGCCTACGATAAGTACCGTCTCGCCAGGCTGCAGGTTGCCGCGCGTGATCAGGGAGTGCCAGGCGGTCTGGTAGACCAGGGCAGCTGCAGCGGCGGTGTGGAAGTCGAAATCCGGCGGTAGTTTGTACAGTTGACGGACGGGCAGGGCAATGTATTCGGCATAGGTGCCGCGCACGGTTTCGCCGAGCAGATGCCAGTTTTGGCAGCGGTTGTCCCAACCGGAAAGGCAGGCTTCGCACTGCCCGCAGCCCAGGTTGGCGTTGAGGACGACGCGGTCGCCTACCCTCACCCCTGGCCCCTCTCCCAAGGGGAGAGGGGAGGCGGCCCTCACCCCTGGCCCCTCTCCCAAAGGGAGAGGGGAGGCGGCCCTCACCCCTGATGTCTCTGCCGCGGGAAGAGCGGGGCCGAGCGCAATCACTTCGCCGGCGCCATCTGCGCCGTTGATGTGGGGCAAATCAAGTTTCAGGCCGGGCCAGCCATTGCGCACCATCACATCCATACGGTTGAGGGCGGCAGCCCGCAGCCGCACCAGGGCCTGGCCGGCTTGTGGCTCAGGGGTGGGAAAGTCGCCGTATTGCAGGACTTCGGGGCCGCCATGTTGGTAAAAAAGGATGGCTTTCATTTACTTTCCTTCAAGGACAATTGTAAACCAACTATAGTCGCTTTTGATGCCGCGCCCGCCCATGGCGTCTACCAGGCGGTCACGGTCGAATACACTCACTTTCCAGCGATAGTCGCCGGGGGGGAGGAGGTAGGGAGAAGTGTATTCATTCCCGGCTGTCGAAAACTCTCCGCTTTGGAATCTTTCTATCCAGGGCGGATCCATGTTGGGATTGTATGACGAGTCCGTCGTCAGCGCCAGGGTATCTACGAAAATACTGTACTGTGCATCCTGGCCGTAAGCGCGGAAAATGCTCAACGGTAAAGAGCCGCCTGGCAGATCGAGGCTGCCCACGTCTTGCCAGATCCATTCGTTGAGCGGACTGCCGGTCTGCGCAAAAGAAAACGTTCGATTGGCAATCTGGAGGAAATTTTGCTGGTCGTTGTCCAATCGTTTGTAGAATCGCACCCACACATGATAGGTTCCCGCTTGTGCAAGAAAATAGTCCAGGCTGGCGGGTTGCGCCTGCCAATCGTCTAGCAAGAAACCTGCGCCGTAAAAGCCATCCGCAAATTTGGCGTCAACGATCCAGCCTGGTCCCTGGAAGTTGTGTTCGACCTCGATCCATTGCAGGTTGGAGCGCATCCGTTCGACGGTGATCTCATAACTGCTGCCGCTGACGTCGTCTGTCTGCCAGGCAAACGTCACGGGCTGGTTGGCCGGCCAACTTATGCCACCCACTGGCTGGAGAGCACGAGGCAGAGGAGCGGTATGGCAGCGCGGCTGAGACAGCGCCGCCGCTGAGAGGTGGTACAGGTCGAAGAAGCGCCCCCTGCGCGTCAGTTGTGTTTGCGGATAGCAGGTCAAGACGGCTTGTAAAGAGGCCAAGCGGTCTTGCTGATGGGTGGGCGCATTCTTCTCAAAGAGAATGTCCAGCCCCGGCAGATGGCGCATTTGCCAAAGAGTCAACATCAATTGCGAGGCTTCCAGTTGGCGATACTTTTGCCGGGCTTGCTCCAAATCAACTCGGTGCGCGCCGCTTACCGAGAACAAGATGACGTTGGACTCTATTTCCAAAGGGTCATGTTGGCTGGGCAGATAGGGACATAGAAGCATACCGGCTTCTTCGGCAGAGGCGGTCGAAAAGTCTGCCAGTTCGCGTCGAACTACTCGCTCTTCGGGGATGTGAAGAGCAGAAGTAAAGATACGATAGTCCTGGATGAGGATGGCGCCTATCGCCAGCGAGAAGACCGCCAACGCCAGCCGTCCCCATCTGGCTGAGCCTTGCTTGGAGCGCAGAGCGACATACCCCATCCACAGCCCCAACGCCCCCCACAGCGTCAAAGGCGCGAGAGTGGGGTACAAAATCCTGGGATAAGGAATGTTCATCAGTGTCGCCGGCAATATCTGGAATAGATAGAATACCGCCAGAAAGAGGTATCTCGATTGGCGGATGTTCCAGAGTGTATAGCCCAATCCCACCGCTACCCAGGGCAGCAGCCAGGGATTGACCAGCGGACCTGTCCAATCGAGATATTGGTCGGCAGCAACGCGGAAGAAGGTAGTCCTCCAGACGGCTGTTCCCCCCTGCAACAAACGCGCCGCGCTATCTGCCAGGGAGATAGTCGAGAGATTCGGCAGGTACTGGTAGTAGTAACCAGAATAGCGTTCGACCAGGTAGCGGTGAGTGAAGAACGCATACGTAATCGTGATCGGCCAGGCAGTCAAGGCCAGGTACAGCAGCCAATCCTTTGCAGCGGCTTTCTTCTTGGCAATCTCGTATATCCCCTGTACCGTCAGGCAAACCAGCGCAAAGGCGGCTGTGGGCAGGAATGTATCGTAGGTCAACATCCCCAGCGCCATCAGAATTCCGCTTACCTGGAAACGCCACTTCTCTTTGCTTTGAATGGCCGAAAGCAAAAAATACAGTCCTGGCGCCATCCATAACGCTATAGGAGAATGGTGCAGAGCCTGGTGCGAAGCAGTCAGTTCGCCAAAGGATAAGCCATATAATAGCGTAGACAGCAAAGCCACGAGCGGATTTTCGAGCAGCCGCCGCGCCAGCAGGTATAGAAAAATAACTGCAACGATGCTGATAAGGGCGCTTTCGAAGCGCGCGCTGGCATAGTGGACACCGAACAAATACAAAAAAACAGCGCGCACCCAAAAATCCACTGGCAGGTAAATGTAATGTTTGTCATGGAATTCCCCATATTCTTCGCCCAGGAGCACGGAATACCAACTCTGCGCCGTCCACTTGGACTCGTCGCTTTCGAGAGCATAAACGCGATAGCCCAGGTCATAGAAGCGAGTAACCAGGACGACCAGTATCAGCATCGCCAGGAGGATTTTTTCCGCACGGACGGGCAAGCGGCTTTGCTGTGAAAAAGCATCCTTCCATGCCGGGTTGCGGCTGGCCCACATGGCCATGCCAACCATGCTTATCAGGTAAAGCAGGGCGCCAACAGAGAGGTATTCAAAATGAATTGCAACTTGCGCCATGCTTGCCAGCAGCAAAGCCATCCACAGCGGATGCCAATGAATGCGGCTTTCTTTGGCTTGCTCAGCGCCCTTCGTCTCGACGAGCGCTTTCAAGTTTCCATGTCGAGCGGCCGCCTCGCGCTTTGCTGCCGCCGAGGTCGGCAAGAGATGTTCTTCTGGTTTGGAGCGGGCAGGTTTTGGCGACATACTCCCTGGAGCGATAATCTTTTTAGGTGTGAAAATCTGTGCTATCTCCATCTTACCAGAAATCAAGGCGTTGATAGGGAAATTTCCTCTTGGAAGCTGTCTGCAGAGACAGACCCTAAAGGTTTTCATCGCCAACCAGATGCAAATTTTGCATAGACAGGTCAGAGACCTGTCCTACGCCCGCTGAGCTGTGTGGCGAGGGCAAATGCACTTACAGGCAGGTCAGGTCAGAGACCTGTTCTACGGCGTTACGCGAACCCAGCGCGCCAATCGTGCGATCAATGCGGTAGTTAACTGCTTTCAAAAGTGTGACTACCACAGCCCAAGGTGCTAAAACGCAGTTGTGAACCCTGCCGAAGCGCCCTTTTTGCAGTAGAGGCATTAATTCTAAAAAGCCCTAGCAGAGAGTAGAGAGACACCTACAACGGATTCGGTGATAGACTCAGCCAGAACAGAGTCAATCACATGTTGGATTTGAATACCGGTCTCACCCAAGTGCTTGACGAAAATGCCCCGCAGGAGTATGGCGCATATTCTTACACCTACGGCCTGGGATGCATCTCGCAACAGGCCGGCTCGACCGCCGAATATTTCCTGCTTTTCTGCACGAATAACAGGAGTGCAAAGGATTTCCCATGACCCATTACTTTGCCTATGATGAACTGACCTGGCCCGAAGTGGCCGACCTGCCGCGCGACACACCGCTCATCCTGCCGCTCGGTTCCGGCTATGACCTGAACCTGCTGGCCGCGCAATTAGGGAATCCGTCCCGCATCGGACTCCTGCCCCCCTTCCCCTTTGGCTGGCGCGGCAGCGGCTTGGCCGTCCCGGAAGCGGCGCTGGCAGGACTGCTCGCCAACCTGATCCACTCCCTGCGCGAGGACGGTTTCTCGCGCGTCTACTGTCTCGCCCCACAGGGCCTCATCCCGCAATATCTCCCGCTGTCCGCGTTTCCCTTCCCGCTGCTGACCCTGCCCCACGCCTCCCAATTCTCGCCGCCCGCCATGCTCCCGCCTGACAGCGAACGGGGCAAAGTCATCCTGATCCCTATCGGGCATACCGAGCAGCACGGGCATCACCTGCCCCTCTCGGTAGATACGATCCTGATTGACGCAATAGCGCAGGGAACAGCCAACAAAATGCCTACACGAAGTTTTTCGCTGCCCGTCATGCCTTACGGCGTCAGCACGCACCGGCAGGCCTTTGCCGCCACCCTGAACGCCGGCGGGCGCGCCTTCGAAGACTTCTGGCTGGCAGTGATAGATGTACTGGCCGCGCGCGGCTTCGACCGCTTCTACTTCATGAGCGGACATGGCGGCAACATGTCCTTCCTGGTCAACATCGTCAAATACGCGGGCGAGCGCCACCGCAGGATCTTCTGCGCCACCTCCTTCCTGCACACCGCCGGCCACCGGGGCGCGCCGGCCATCGAGAAATACCGCGACTCGAAGATCGGCGGCATGGGTCACGCCGGCGAACTGGAGACCTCCTTCATGTTACACCTGCGCCCCGACCTGTGCCATCTGGAACGCGCCATTGACGAAACCGATTTTATTGCCACGCCCAATTACTTCATGGACTGGATCGAAGGCGGCGCGCTGATCGCCAACCCACCCTGGGACGATGACAGCCAGACCGGCGCCTACGGCGCAGGCAGCTTGGCGACTGCTGAAAAAGGCCGCCTCTGGCTGGAAGCCGCCATCCAGGAAAAAGTGGATCACGTGGAGGAAATCCACGAACAGCACGAGCGGAGGGAAGAAAGGCGAAAGGCCGGATTCGGTTTGTGGGGTAAAATATCGCCGAGGTGACAAAATGCCAAAGAAACAGAAAAAAGACAAGAAACTTCGCCCAAAGATCAATTTACAAATCCCCATCTCCCAGGTTCGCAAGTTCTCGCTTACAGGGCCAAAATACATCCTGCAACACGCCCGCGAGTATCCGATTTTTGGCTGCTGGGTCATGAAGGGCTGGCAGGAAAGCGGTATCACGCCGGTTGTCGTGGCGCGCCAACAAAATGCGGACAAAGTCACCTATGGCGTCTATTTGATTGACTTATACTGCCTGGGCGTTAAAGATGTAGTGACTTATACCGATGTATCGCGCGCAGCATTCCAGCGCAAATTGCCGGAGATATGCCGTGGAGAGCCTGAACCGTGTTCTGTCGAGTTTGCCCATGAAATGATCTACGGCTCGATAGAATATGCAAAAAGATATGAACTCGATCCGCACCCGGACTTCACGCAAGCGTTGGCCGACCAGATTCTTGATCCGCCGGATGCGCACCCACGCCAGGGCAACATCCCATTCGGTCGTGATGGGAAGCCGTACTATATCGCTGGACCGTATGACGATGACAAGAAAATCAATCTCATCCTGAAAACCTTGATGCGCACGGCCGGCGAGGGTAATTTCGATTACATGGTCGGCATTGAGGATGCCGATTTTTTCGAGGAACAATAAGGAATCCGTAACCCCTTACCTGATCGTCTTGATATACTCCACCAACTGCCTTGCATCCGATTCTGTCAAACCGCCTGCCGGCATGGAGCCGGTCGCGTACCCCTTGACAATTTTTGCGCCGGGAACAAGGATCGATTCGAGCAGGTAGGCGTCGTCGGCAAGAACGAACGTACCGTCATCCAGTTCCACCTGTGAGCCATACAGCCCTTTCCAGGAAGGGCCAATACTGTAACTATCGTCGCGCGCATGGCAAGACGAGCAGCCGCGGCTGAAATACAATTCCTGCCCGCCTAACGATGCTGGGCATTCCACTCGGTCTCGCCATGGCGGACGATCAACAAACGCAACATCATTTCACCTTCATCGGGATACCGGCCACCAGCAACAACACCTCATCGGCATAGCGCGCCAGCACCTGGTTGGCGCGCCCCAAAATATCGCGGTAAGCGCGCCCCAATTCATACGCCGGGACCAACCCCAGCCCAACTTCATTCGACACGACCAGCATGGTCACGTCCTGCTCGCGCGCGTAGGCTGCCAGCGCTTCCACTTCTGCGATCACGCCCGCCTCGATCCGCTCGTCGAACGGATCTGCGCTGGGCGCGTCGAAGGGATCGCCTTCGGGGCCGGCGGCTGTGATCAAATGATTGGACACCAGGAACGTGATGCAATCTACCAGGACGACCTGCTCCCCGCTTCGCGCCTGACGAATGGCCTGCGCAACGCTCCGAGGCGCTTCGACCGTGCCCCAGGCAGGCGGCCGCGCGGCGCGGTGCCTGGCTACGCGCGCGACCATCTCATCATCTTTTGCTTCCGACGTGGCAACATATAACACCTCGTCCCCGCCCAATTCCCTGGCGCGCCCTTCGGCATACGAACTCTTGCCGCTGCGCGCGCCGCCCAAGACCAGGATCAAGCGTCCCATATTATCCTTTCCAGCGCCTGCATGTTCAACGATTCGTCCAGGCTGTCGGCCAGACGCGCCAGCGAGGCGGTGAACAAGTCGTTGGCGCTCCAATTTTGCGCCGGCTGCCAGCCCAGGCTTTGGAGCCAGGCGCGGCGCAGGTTCTGGTTGGCAAACAAGCCATGCACATAACAACCCCATACGCGCCCGTCTGCGCTGACCGCGCCGTCCGGCGTTTGCGCGCGCTGCCCGTTGCGAAGCGTGATCTCCAGCCAGTGACTTTTGCTCTTCGTGCGTCCCATGTGGATCTCATATCCGTGAATGCCCTGGCCCTCTAGCCCGGCAAGCCAGCCTGGCCCGCCTCGTATCACGGCGCCGGCCTGGAAGGTGGCCTTCTCCCCGGCGAAGGTGGTTTCGAGAGGCAGCAACCCCAGCCCCTTCGTCTCGGCCTGGCGCGACTCGACATGCTGCGGATCGCGGATGGTCTCGCCCAGCATCTGGTAGCCGCCGCAAATCCCCACCACCGCGCCGCCCCGCTCGGCAACAGCGCAGACAGCCTCCGCCAGGCCCTGGGCGCGCAGCCAGGCCAGGTCGTCCACGGTGCTTTTTGTGCCAGGCAGGATGACCGCATGAGGTTGGCCGAGTTGGGCGAGCGAATCCACGTAACGCAGGCGCAGGCCGGGTTCAGCAGCCAGCGGATCGAAATCGTCGAAGTTGGCAATGCGCGGCAGGCGGATGACCGCAATGTCAACCACCTGGGCCGGTCGCGCAGGCTGCGCCGGGACCTCCAACGCCACCGCGTCCTCTTCGGGGATGAAGAGACCATGCAGGTAGGGAAGCACGCCCAGCACCGGCACGCCGCCGCGCTCTTCGAGTATCCGTACGCCATCGGCAAACAGGGAGATGTCGCCGCGGAATTTGTTGACGACCAGCCCGCGCACGAGAGTCCGCTCCTCGGGCGGAAGCAGCCACAAGGTCCCGAGAAGTTGCGCGAAAATCCCGCCGCGGTCAATGTCGCCGACCAGCAGCGTGGGCGCGTCCGCATAGCGGGCTACCGCCATGTTGACGATGTCGCCTTCCTTCAAGTTCAGTTCCACCGGGCTGCCCGCGCCCTCCATGATGACCAGGTCATATTCCGCGCGCAGCGTGTCCAGCGCGCCGGTCGCCTGCTCCCAAAGGAATTTCTTGCGCGGATAATATTCGCGCGCCGAAAGGTTCTGCCAGGCGCGCCCCATCACCACCACCTGCGAGCGCGAATCGGCTTCGGGCTTGATAAGCACCGGGTTCATCTCCACGCGCGGAGCAATGCCGGCCGCCAACGCCTGGGTAGCCTGGGCGCGCCCGATCTCGGAGCCGTCGGCGCACACGGCGGCGTTGTTGGACATGTTCTGGGCCTTGTAAGGCGCGACCTTTATGCCGCGCCGGGCATAATAATAGCACAGCGCCGTCACCAGCAGGCTTTTGCCCGCCGAGGAAGACGTACCGACGACCATCAGGGTTTTTGCGGTCATACAAACTCCTCTTCCAATGCTGCCAGCAGCCTGGCATTCTCTACCGCCCTGCGCGCCGCAATGCGCACATACGCAGGCAAGCCAAACGAAGCGCAGTCGCGGACGAGGATACCATGCGCAAGCAACTTCTGACGGAAGTCCGCGCCGCTCGAAACGGGCAGAAGAAAATAATTCGTGTGCGAGGGGACGGGCTTGAATCCAAGTTCCCGCAAGCCGCTGACCAGCCCTTGTTTTTCGACTTGCAATTGCGTCAACGTCTTACGCAGATAATCTTCATCGCGCAGCGCCGCCAGCCCCGCCGACTGCGCCAGCGCGTTCACGTTCCATGCGGGGCGCACGTCCGCCAAAGCCTGAATCACTGTTTCGTCTCCAACCGCGTAGCCCAAGCGCAGTCCCGCAATTGCATAATCCTTGGTCATCGAACGCAGGGTCAAAATATTCCTGCGGCGCAGCGTCGCCGCCGACTTCATCCCAGGCGCAAAAGCAAGATAGGCTTCGTCCACCACAAACAGGGCGCTCGGAAACTCCACCGCCCACGCATCCAAAACTTCGAGCGGCAAAATCTGCCCCGTCGGGTTGTTTGGGTTGCAGAGGAACGCCAAGCGGACGTTTCTCAAGTCTTTTTGGATTTCATCGGGACGGAAAGCGAATCCCGTTTCGGGGACGGCTCGCCAGCGATGAACATTCCCACCCATCAAGCGGACCGCGCGTTCATACTCCCCGAAAGTGGGTTCCGTTATCAGGGCGTTTTCTCCCCGCTGCAACAGCGCCAACGCCGCCAATTGAATCAACTCCGCCGTCCCGTTGCCGACGACGATTTGCTTCGGAGAAACTCCCAGCCGCCGCGCCAGTTCCCGCCGCAGGGCAATCGCTTCGCGGTCAGGGTAACGTTCCAGCGGAGTCTGACGGATGGCTTCCCAGACTTTGGGCGACGGTCCAAACGGGTTGCTGTTGACGCTGAAATCCAGCACATCTTCGGGGCGGAGTCCGAGGCGCTCCAGTTCGGCGAAATCAATCGCGCCGTGTGCGGCTGGTTCAACACGTCTTGACATAGAAACTCCATAGCGCGGCTTCCAGCCGCAACCAAACGTAGGACAGGTCTCTGACCTGTCTGGACAGACCAAAGGTCTGTCCCACGACATTTGCGCGTTCAATGCAAATGTCGCGCGGTAATACTACAGTGAGAAAACCAATGCGGCAAAGCCGACCGCCACGAACAACATCCGCCGCGCGCGGGCGAGGTCTGCGGGGACGGGCAGGCGCAGTCCCTTGCCGAGGGCGTAGTGACCGACCTTTTCCAGCTCCACGCCGAGCGCGCCCGCCATCGCGCTCATGGGAATTCCCGCATTGGGGCTGGCGGTTTGACCTGCGTCCCGCCGCATGATGCTCCATGCTTGCGAGAGGCTGGCTCCGCAAAATGGCGCGGACAGCACGATGAACAACCCAGCCAGCCGCGCGGGGATGAAGTTCAGCAGGTCGTCCAGCCGCGCAGGGACTTTGCCCAGCCATTCTCGTTCTTCGTCATGATAGCCGAGCATCGAGTCCGCCGTGTTGACGAAGCGATAGGCAAAGGCGGCGGGCAATCCGCCCAGGGCGAAGAAAAACAACGGCGCGATGATTCCATCCGAAGCGTTTTCCGCCACCGATTCAATCGCCGCCGCTGACACTTTGGATTCATCCAGTTGCGATGTGTCGCGGCTGACGAGATGCCACGAAAGCAATCTCCGCGCTTCAGGCAGGTTCTTTGATTCAAGGGCAGACTGAACGTCGCGGGCGGCGCGGTCCAGTCCGCGCAGGGAGAGGGTGAATTTGAGGACGAGGGCGGTGAGGAGCCAGGCAAGTGAATCTTGGAGATTGGGAAGCCGTATTCCGTAAGGCGTAATGCGTAAGGCGTAAGGCGTAAGGCGTAATACGTAAGTGGAGATAAGAGGAATCAAGCGCGAGATTGCCAAGCCTGCAAGAACGGAAAGGGTTATGCCAACGAAAAGGATGAAGACGCCATAAGTCAGTTCAGCAAAACGGTTTCCGCGCGGACGAAATCGGAGTAAAAAGGCAATCAGGCTTCCCATCCATGCGGTGGGATGAAAACGATTCGGCGGGTCGCCGAGGAACAGGTCGAAGAGCAAAGCAAGGAGCGGCATGATCCTACCTGTTCACCTGTGTACCTAATCCACATCCAACGACTCCCCCAACGCCTGCCTGACCGCCCGCCCAATGAGCCAGCCGAGGACGGTGACAGAGCCAGCATAATTTTGGCGCTTGCCGTTGCCTGTCGCCGCGACCGTGACCGTGTCGGTGGAGGTGCCTGTGGCAAAGTCGCCGTCGGGAGTCAGGATGCGGCGGGATTGAATGACGGCGGTCTTGGCTTCGGTGGCGGTGATGAAGGCGTTGAGCATGGCGCTGCGGGACAGGTTTGCGTCGAGTAAAAGGATGATGTTGATGGTGCTGGGGCGAGGGCGATAGGGTTGGGTGATGCCCGCGCTGGCGGCGTTGCCGACTCCAGCCGTGATGAGCGCGCCAACCGATAAGCCATCTTCTTCAAAGAAAGCCAGCCGCGCCTTGCGGAGTGGAACCGCCGTCAGCAGACCGACGAACGCGCCTGAGACGCCCAATCGGCGGGCAAGAGCGCGCAAATCGGCTTGGGGAGTCAGGGAGTTGTAGTCCTTGTCCACATAGGCGTTGAGGATGTGGCGGACGCGCCGAAATCCGCCGCCGACAATGGCAGACGAAAGCGCGCTCAGCGGCGACTGGCTGCGGACGTGAATCGCTTCGGGCATTTCAGAGACTGTGATGCCGAGGATGGGAAGGTTCATGGGTAAGTGTGCATGAGGGTTGAAACGTAGAGGGCGTATTGCGTAATGCGTAATACGTAATGCGTATTATGGGATAAAAGCCACAAAAACCAACAAAGCCGCCGCTTCAACAACTTCCACCGTCATGCCGAAGACATCGCCTGTGACGCCGCCGATGCGGGATTGGGCGAGGCGCAAAACAAGAGCGGCGGCGAGCAAGCCAGCCAGCAGTGAAATGAGTCCGCGCGCGCCGAGGAGGATGGAAAGCGCAAGGGGGATGACCGCGCCAACAGCAATGAACCAGGGGCGGAAGCCTGCTTTGAAGTCCGCGCCCATGCCTGAGGGACGAGCCAGCGGCAGCAAGCCAGCGGGCAGGATACACCAACGCGCGAGGCTGGCGGCGAGCAGAATTCCCAAAGCGGATTGAGGCGTGAGCGAGGCAAGTATGGCGGCTTTGAGGAGCAAGGTCAAGGCCAGACCGATGCCGCCGAATGCCCCCAGGCGCGAGTCCTTCATGATTTCGAGGCGGCGCTCGACGGAAGCGCTTGCCAGCAGACCGTCGCAGCAGTCGGCGAGACCGTCGAGGTGCAGACCGCCTGTCAGCGTAACCCAAAGGATGAGGGTCAGAATCCCAGCCGCGAGCGCGGGAAAGAGGCGGGTCGTCCCCATCCAGCCGAGGAGAATCAATCCGCCGATAACCAATCCAACGAAGGGGTACCAAAGCGAGGCGCGTCCGCTGTCGCCCGTTTGCCAGTCATCGGGCAGGCGGAACGGGAGGGTGGTCATCAAGCCAAAGGCGATTCGGAAATATTTCATCGTTGGGACCGCAAAGCCTCCAGACTTTGCAATGTCAAAAGTCTGGAGGCTTTTGACTCCGAGTTATTGCTTCTCGCTCACGCCCGCTTCGCCGAAGGTCGCCATTTCCGCCAGAATCTTGCAGGCGGCTTCGGCAACCGACATGCCCAGCGCCGCGCCCGTGCCTTCGCCGAGACGCATGTCGAGGTCGAAGAGCGGCTTGAGACCCAGCCAGTCGAGCATGATGCCGTGACCGACTTCCTTCGAGCGGTGCGCCGAGATGAGGTAGGGGCGCGCGGCGGGAGCGACGGCGACGGCAATCATCGCGGCGGCGGTGGAGATGAAGCCGTCCACCATCACGGGCTTGCCGTTGGCAGCCGCGCCGAGGATGACGCCCGCCAGCCCGCCAATCTCGAAACCGCCCACTTTGGCGAGGACATCCAAGCCGTCTTTGGGATTCGGCTGGTTGACCGCGAGCGCGCGTTCGATGGCGCTGACCTTGCGCTTGAGACCTTCGTCGTCCACGCCCGTGCCGCGCCCCGCAATTTTGGCTGGCGGCTCGCCCGTCAGCGCGGCGGCGATGGCGGCGGACGGCGTGGTGTTGCCGATGCCCATGTCGCCTGTGCCGACGATGTCCAGCCCGCGCTGGATTTCCGCTTCGACCACTTCCACGCCCGCGAGGATGGCTTGCTCCGCCTGGGCGCGGGTCATGGCGGGACCCTGCGCCATATTCGCCGTGCCTTTGGCGACCTTCTTGATGACGAGGGACGGGTGCGGCTCGAAGTCGCTTGCCACGCCCATGTCCACGACGACGATGCGCGCGCCGACATGCCGCGCCAGCACGTTGATGGCTGCGCCGCCGTTCAGGAAATTATAGACCATCTGCGGCGTGACTTCCTGCGGAAAGGCGCTCACGCCTTCGGCGACCACGCCGTGGTCGCCCGCCATGGTGACGATGACCTTATCCTTGATGGACGGAATCGGCTGGCGGTAGATGCCCGCCAGTTGAATGGAGAGTTCTTCCAGGCGTCCCAGGCTGCCCTGCGGCTTGGTCAGGGTATCCTGACGCGCCCTGGCGGCTTGCGCCGCTTTCTGGTCTGGTTCTTGAATGCGTGCGATGATTTTGTCCAACATATTTCTATTCCTTTTCGGTTTGATGTTTGTCCCGAAGGCTTCCGCCAGGCAATCCAGGGCGGTAAAACCTGCGGGAGGCTTTTCACAATGTTTTGGTTTCGACGAAACGGATGCTGCGGTCTATGTCCAAGATGGCTCGGCGCGCCGCGGCAATTCGGTGCGAAAGGCGGGGCGCAAACAGCAGACCCAATACCGTCCCGCTGTGCGCCGCGCAGACTCCGCTGGCGCCATACTCGCGCGCCAAGCGGAGGAGAGTCTCGAAATGCGGCTTGGGCAAAAGGCGCTGGTTGACTTCCGCGCTGAGCGTGGCGCCCAACCCAACTTGGGCGATGTCGCGCATCTGGATTCCATCCCTGACCAGTTGATAGGCGCGCTGAATTTTCTTGCGCTCGGCAGCCGTGTAGTTTTTCGGAATCTGGTTGAAGGCGAAGGTATCCACTTGCGTTCCCAGGTCCAAAATAAGGAGAGTGGCGGGCGGCATTTCTCCCAGCGACTCAAGCAAATTCCCTGTGCGGTGGTTGTAGCAGACCACGCCCGCATACATCACGCCGTCGGTCGGCTCGATGGAAACGGCGATGCGCGAAATCTCTTCGGCAGGGAGCGGCAGGTTCAATGCGGCGGATACGGCGCGGCAGGCGGCGACGATGTCCGCCGAACTGCTTGCCATGCCTTTGCCTTCGGGCAAGTCGCTTCGTACCTGAAAGGTCGCGCCCCAGGCGGGGAAGCCCAGGCAATCGAGCGCCTTGCGGATGGCAAGGCTGGTTTTTGTTTTTTCAGAGACGGTTTCGCGGGGCTTAAGCCCGCTGCTCAATTCATGGAAGCCCTTCGGGCTGGACGATGAGTCGGCTTCAGCCGACTTCCACGGGCTGAGGCAGGGATTTATCCCGCTCCCCTTAGGCCCGCTGCTCAATTCATGGAAGCCCTTCGGGCTGGACGATGAGTCGGCTTCAGCCGACTTCCACGGGCTGAGGCAGGGATTTATCCCGCTCCGCACCCCGCTTGAATTTACATCAATCGTCACCCGCGCTTCCGACCACAAGTCCACAGGCAGGGTGATGAGGAAATCTTCGCCCGAGTCGAACTGTCCCTGAACCAGTTCGCCGCAAGTCCCAAACGCCCTGCCGACTCCCTTCAGCGGAGGGGAGGTCAAGTTGGAAAGCGCAGCAAACGGGGTCTTCAACATGTCATTTTCTGTGGCGCGGCAGACTGGAAGTCTGCTCTACAGGCGTTGGCGAATTTGCGCGGCAGACTAAAAGTCTGCCCTACAAGCGTGCGGCAGACCGGAAGTCTGCCCTACAGGCGTTGACGAAATTACGCGGCAGGCTGGGGTTGGAGGCAAAGTGCAGATGCACATAGGAAGCGAGCAGGTTGTTCTTCGCAAACCCTTCAGGCTGGGTTTCTCCGCCCCTGCGCGGCTGGATGGCATAGGCAAAGGAATTGCTTTCTTCGGGGCGAATCCATTCGGAGTAGTGGAATTCATGTCCGCGCGCGGTTTTGCCTTTGCCCAACAGCGGACTGGACTGCAAGGCAACGACTTCGCGGTAGCCCATTTTGAGTTTGCCCGTCAGGCGGGTGAAGCCAGGCAGGACGCCCATCATCGGGTATTCGATTCCCGCTTCGTCGAAATAGGATTCCGCCAGCGACATCAAGCCGCCGCATTCGGCGTAGGTCGGGATGCCCGACTCGATGACGGATTTCAACGCCGTCCGCATGGACACGTTTTCCGCGAGTTGCGCCGCGTATAGTTCGGGGTATCCGCCGCCGAGGTAGAGTCCGCTCAGGGCGGGAGGCGGGGCGGAGTCGTGCAGCGGGCTGAAGAAGACCAATTCCGCGCCCGCTTCGCGCAGCAAGTCGAAGTTGTCTTCGTAGTAAAAGCAGAAGGCTTCGTCGCGGGCAATGCCGATTCGAGGCACGGGATTTTTGCGTTCCAAAGTCAGGAGACTTTGGACTCCAATTTCGGGGGCGGTTCGCGCCAGCGCTTCAAGCGCGGCTAAATCAATATTCTGGCGGACAACTTCCTTTGCGGCTTCGATGAATGTGTGCGTCGCCGCCGCGCGCTCGCCCGCCATGTAGAGACCGAGATGGCGTTCAGGGACGGATAGATTCTGGCTGCGGGGGACGCATCCCAACACGGTCAAGCCGACCGATTGGACGGCTTCGGTCAGCCATTGGGCATGCGCCGCGCTTGCGACGTTGTTGAGGATGACGCCCGCCAGATTTAACTGCGGGTCGAAGGCTTTGAAGCCCAGCGCAACCGCCGCCGCGCTGCGCGCCATACTGCCCGCGTCAATGACCAGCGCTACAGGCGCGGAGAGCAGTTTGGCGACTTCCGCCGTGCTGCCCGATTCGGTGCGCCCGTCGTAGCCGTCAAAGAGTCCCATCACGCCTTCGATGATGCAGATGTCCGCGCCATGCGCGCTGCGCGCGAACAACTCCTTCACGCGCTCGGTGGGAATCATCCACGTGTCGAGGTTGCGCGAGGGACGCCCCGTGGCGGCGGTGTGATAGCCAGGGTCAATGTAATCGGGTCCCACCTTGTAGGCTTGCACGGTCATGCGCTCGGCAAAAGCGGACATCAAGCCCGTGGCAAGCGTGGTCTTGCCGCTGCCGCTGGAGGGAGCAGCCAGCACAAAACGCGGCGCGTTCATCGGTCTATCCCAGGCACAGAGGTCAGCCCCTGCTCTTTGTAATGATGTTTGACTTCGCGCATCTCGGTCACCAGATCGGCGGCAGCAATCAACTCTTGCGGAGCGTAACGCCCCGTCACAATCAGGTGCAGGTCTGGCGGCTTGTTCTGGAGAATCCACTGGATAGTCTCGCTCGCATCCAGCCAGCCGAAGTGAAACAGGAAAGTGAATTCATCCAGAACAAGCGCGTCATACGCGCCGCTGAGAATCTTCTGTTTGACCGTTTCCCAGGCTTGCAAATTGACCAGGCGCGAGGCTTCCCAGTCCTTGCTTTCCCAAGAGCAGCCGTCGCCCAGCGGGACAATCTCAATGCCGAGTTTTTGCGCGGCTCGATATTCACCATAATCGGCGGTTCCGCTCTTCAAGAATTGGAACATGCCCACGCGCATTCCCCGTCCCCAGGCGCGGAGCAGAAGCCCCAGCGCAGCAGTGGACTTTCCTTTGCCGTCGCCTGTGTTGATGATGAGCAAGCCTTTTTTCATGAACTAGAACTCTATCCCAGCCTGCGCCTTGATTCCCTGCTCGTAAGGATGTTTGACCAGTTTCATTTCGGTCACAAGGTCGGCGGCTTGGATTAAGGCCTCGGGCGCGGAACGTCCCGTAATGATGAGATGCAGGCTGGGGGGGCGATTCTCTTTGAGCCAGTTCAGGACTTCGGCGGTGTCGAGCCAGCCGTAGTGCAGCGGATAGGTGAACTCGTCCAGCAGAATCAAATCATAGTTTCCGCTGGCGATTTTTTCCTGCGCCAGCTCCCAGCCGTGAAGGGCGCGGGCGGTGGTCTCGTCCATGTCTTTGGACAGCCAGGTGAAGCCGTCGCCTGTGGTCAGCCATTCGACGCCCATCTTTTGCGCGGCTTTCACTTCGCCCCATTTGCCCGTCTCGGACTTGATGAATTGGATGACGCAAACCTTCATGCCCCGTCCCCAGGCGCGGAGCAGAGTCCCAAATGCGGCGGTGGACTTGCCCTTGCCGTCGCCTGTGTTGACGATGAGTAAACCTTTTTTGTCAGACATAGTGTTTCCCTTTCGGAGTGCAAAATCTCCCGATTTTGCACCAGCCCTGTCCAACGTCGGGAGACGTTGGAGTCCATAAATTATTGCACGCTGACTGCCCACGCGCCCCAGGGGTCGCGGTAGAGGCGGGCATGGACGCCGAAGACGGCGTGAAGATGTTCTGGCGTCAGCACTTCTTCGGGCGTCCCCGCGCTGACCTGTCTGCCGCGATGGAGCAGGACCAACTGGTCGCAATAGCGGGCAGCGAGATTGAGGTCGTGAATTGCCATGACGACGGATAGACCTTTTTCGTGAACCAGTCCGCGCACCAGGTCGAGGACTTGAATTTGATGGTGAATGTCGAGGCTGGCGGTGGGTTCGTCTAACAGCAGGACTTCAGGCTCCTGCGCCAGCGCGCGGGCAATCAAGACGCGCTGGAATTCGCCGCCCGATAATTTGTTGACAGGGCGGTCTTTCAAATCGAGCAAGTCGGCGCGGGCGAGGGCGCATTCGACGATTTTCATGTCTTCGGCGGTGAAGGGCATCAGCCAGCCGCGATGCGGGGCGCGTCCCAGGCGGACGACTTCGGCGACGGTGAGGGGCCAGGCGGCGCTTTCCTGCTGCGGCACCCAGCCAATCTTGCGGGCGCGCAGGCGCTTGTCCAGGCGGGAGGCGGGTTTGCCCTGAATGAGCGCCATCCCTGCGCGGGGTTCGATCAGCCCAGCCAGCGCACGCAAAATCGTCGTCTTGCCAGAGCCGTTGGGTCCGACCAAGCCGACGATGGTCCGCGGCGGAATGGACAGGTTGAATCCTTCCACCACATTATGACCGTTGTAACTGAGCGAGAGGGAATTGGCAGAAAGTAACATGGCAAACTCCTAACTCGGACGAGCCGAAACCGGCATAAAGTACACAAGTACACACGTATACAAGTATTGTGCCTTTCGAGTTCAAGAATTCTTGCACAAAAAACAAGAATTTCACTTGTAAGGTACTACGAACTTGCGACGCCCTTTCTCAGCAGGAAGAGGAAAAAGGGTCCGCCAAGCAGGGCGGTGAAAATGCCGACGGGCATTTCGAGCGGAGCGGCAATCGTGCGCGCCAGGTCGTCGGCGACCAAAAGCAAGATACTGCCGAGCAGCATCGAGGCGGGAATGACAACGGCATGAGAGGCGCCCACCAGCCGCCGCGCCAGGTGCGGAGCAATCAACCCGATGAAGCCGATAATTCCGCTAGCAGAGACCGCCGCCGCCGTGGAGAGACTTGCCCCTGCGACAATCAGCAAACGGGCGCGGCGCAAGTCCAAGCCCAGGGCTTCGGCGCTCGATTCGCCCGCCGAGAGCGCGTCCAACGCGCGAGACATGGGCAGGGTCAAGCCCAGTCCCAGCAGGGCGGGAAGCGCCGCCTGGGTCAGGTGCGACCAACTGCGTCCCGAAAAACCGCCCATCAACCAGGCAAAGATTTCGTGCAGCACTTCGTCGCTCAAAATCAACAGCAGCGAGACGAGGGCAGAGAGCATGGTGCTCATGGCTGCGCCCGCCAAAAGCAGGGACACCACCGAGCCAAAATTGCTGGCTTCGGCAATGGCATACACCATCATCACCGCCGCCAGCGCGCCGAGAAATCCCGCAACGCCGATGGGGATTGCCCGATGGAAAACCACCGCCAGGGTTGCGCCCAACGCCGCCCCGCCCGAAGCGCCGACGATGTACGGGTCAGCCAGGGGATTGCGGAATAGTCCCTGAAACGTCGCCCCAGCCGAGGCGAGGGCGGAGCCGCACAGGAGGACCAGCAGCACGCGGGCGATGCGGAAATCCCATAGAATGGACTGGTGCGACGGCTTGACGGGATTCCCGCTGAGGGCTGCCAGCGTTTCAGACGGGCTGATGCTTACCGCGCCCATGCCCAAACTGAACAGGCTGAGGACGAGGAGCAGGGCGGTCAAGCCGAGGAAAATCGAGGCGGTGCGGGACATAGATGCCAGGCAGACCCTAAAGGTTTTGAAAACCTTTAGGGTCTGTTCCTTTTACTTGAACAAATCGGGGTGCAGGATTTTGGCGAACTCTTCCAGCGCGATGACAATGCGCGGACTGGCGCGGGAGACGATGTCGCCGTCCACGATGTAGATGGCGTTGTTCTTGACGGCGGACAGGCTGCCCCAGCCTTCGCGCGCGCCGATGAGTTCAGCGGTCATCTGGTCGCCGTGACTGCTGGGGCCGATGATGAACTGCGGGTCCACTTCGATAATCTGCTCGACGCTGACGGTGGGGTACTCGTCGGGCAGGTCGGCGAAGATGTTGACGCCGCCCGCCAGTTCAATCAACTCGCCGACGAAGGTCTTGCCGTTGGCAGACATGAGCGGTTCGTGCCAGACTTCGTAAAAAACCGTTGGGCGCTGGTCGGCGGGGACGGCGGATACGGCGGTCTTGACGGCGTCCACTTTCGCTTGCATCTCGTCCACGACGGCGGCGGCTTCTTCTTCATGACCCGTGATTTGCCCGAACAAGGTCAAAGCGTCCATGAGCGCAGCCAGATTTTCGGGCTGGCTGACAAAGGCAGGGACGCCCGAATCTTGCAGGGCCTGGATGACATCCGCCTGATAGGTGGAGCCGCCAATGACCAAATCGGGTTCAAGGGAGAGGATGGTTTCAACGCTGATGGATTCCGCTGAGAACCCGCCAATACTGGGCAAAGCGGCGACTTCTTCGGGGTAATTGCAATAATCGGTGCGCCCTACCACCTGTCCGCCCGCGCCGATGGCGAAGAGGGATTCGGTCACAGACGGGGCAAGGGAGACGATGCGCTGGGCGGGAATGTTTAGAGCAACAGGGTTGCCGAGGTCATCGGTGAAGGTAATTTGCTGCACAGCGGGGGACGGGACCGCCGTCTCGGTAGGCGGGACCTCCGTCGAAACGGGAGCAGGCGGCTCGGTCGGCTGCGAAGCGGGGGCGCAGCCCGTCAAAACGAGGGCCAGCAAAAGAGTCACATAGAATATCTTGCGAAGCATGAGAAATCTCCTAAAGAATATAGAATCAAACTCCCCTGCCTTGCGGACAGGGGAGGAATAGAGACGTGTAAGGGCGTATTCCACCTCCTTTCTGCGAGGTTTGTGGATACCGATGCAGGCGGGCGACCTGGCTTGTTCCAGTGATCTGGAACCCACAGTTGCGCGACAGCGCCGGACTTCTCTTGCGAGTCACCGGCTTCGCCATTGAACCTTCCCATCCGGGGGAGAGGTACCTGCATCGCAGTTCGTTTGAAAAGGTGCGTCTTTGCAAACAGGTTTATTATAGTAGCAAAAGGGCAAGACGGCAAGTGACGATTGTCATCCGCTGATTACGCCGATTATAGTCTTGCTCCGCAAAAACTACCCCAATCGCGAAGATTCTGTAGGACAAGTCTTA
>JBBITF010000001.1:0-127588 GCA_037440925.1 Chloroflexota bacterium | reverse complement strand
GGAGGCGGTGAGAAGAACCCTCCACGAATACGACTACGAATAATCGAATACCGGCGTCTGTCACGCTGTAGCCCGCCGCGCGACTTTTTCGGGCGGCAGTTCACAGGCCGTATATTTGATTCCACGCGAATCCAAAAAGCGGGTGACATTCGTTGCAGGCGGCATAGGCTCATCCGTGCTATACTTAACGCGCTTTATTTTAATCCAATTTTTAGAGGAGTGACCATGCCCACCTCAGCCCCCCTATCCGAATTTCCCTTGTTCAAAGACCTGCCGGAAGAATTGCTGGCTAAGATCTCCCCCCTCTGCCAGGAAAAGTCTTTTGCAGCCGGCGAAACAATTTTCTACGAAGGCAAGCCAGCCGACCAGTTGCATTTCTTATTAAAAGGCAGCCTGGTATTGAAAGTGCGGCTGACCTCACGCCCTGAAAGCATCACCGTTTCAGCCGTCAATCGAAAGTACGAGAGCTTTGGCTGGTCAGGGATAGTGCCGCCGCATCACTACACGGCTTCGGCTGTTTGCGAGCAGGATTGTCGTGTTTTGACCCTTCCAGGGGCTGCCTTGATGGAATTATTGAACCAGAATCCAGCCGCCGGTTTCCTGGTGATGCAGCGCGTTGCCGAAATGATTGCCAGCCGCCTGCATACCAGCCGGCAAGCGCTCTTGAAAACCCTGTAATAACGCCAAATGCCTGTCAATACGACAGGCTTTTTTTGAATGTGAAAGACGGCCTACGTATCGGGCGAGATTCTTGAAGCAAATAATTCGTTAAGGTTGCAGACAATTCTGCATTCCGCCGTCAGCGTAGTAAAATTATAGCGATGAAGTCGGCAGTTGCAGCCATTCCGCTCGAAAAATTGATGGACCAACTCCCCAATACCTACAACCTGGCAGATCGGGAGCTGGTGCGACGCGCCTATCGTCTAGCCGAAGAAGCCCACCGAGAGCAAAAGCGGAATTCGGGCGAACCTTACATCAATCATTGCCTAGCGGTCGCCAGCATCCTGGCCGACCTGCGGGTACCGCCGGAAGTGGTCGCCGCCGGTCTGCTCCACGATACCGTAGAAGACACCGCCGTCACCCTGGAAGACATCCGCCGCGATTTTGGAGATGTGGTTGCCAGCCTGGTAGACGGCGTGACCAAATTGAGCAACCTGCCGCGCGTCAGCCACAATGGCCATGAGGAGCATTCCCCTGGTCTCGAGGCGAAGAACGAAGAAGTGGAATTGCTCAAATCGCAAGCCGCTCTCGGACGCCGGCCCGACCTGGTGTCGGAGACGCTGCGTAAAACCTTCTTGGCGATGGGCGATGATGTGCGCGTAGTGCTTATCAAACTGGCTGACCGCCTCCACAACATGCGCACGCTAGGGTACATGCCCGAAGAAAAGCGCCGCCGCATCGGCAAACAGACCCTCGAAATTTACGCTCCCCTGGCCAACCGCTTGGGCATCTGGCAAATCAAGTGGGAACTGGAAGACCTGGCCTTCCGCTACGTGAACCCTGAAAAATATAAAGAAATTGCCGAACAACTGACCGAACGCCGCCCCGACCGGGAAGCGCAAATTGAGGCTATCATTGAGGCCTTGAAACGCCTGTTATCCCAAAACAACATCCAGGCCGAAATCAGCGGACGCCCTAAGCACATCTATTCCATCTACCGGAAGATGACTCAAAAAGGCAAATCGTTCGACCTGGTGCGAGACCTGCGCGCCGTGCGCCTCATCGTCCCCGACATCCCGGCCTGCTACGCCACCCTCGGAATCATTCACACCCATTGGCGTCCCATCCCCGGCGAGTTCGATGATTACATCGCTGCGCCCAAGGACAACTTTTACCAGTCCTTGCACACGGCAGTCATCTACGACGATGGCAAACCGCTCGAAGTGCAAATTCGCACCCCCGAAATGCACCAGAACGCCGAATATGGCATTGCAGCACACTGGAAGTATAAGGAAGGCGCGCCGCGCGACAAAGCCTACGAACAACGCATTACCTGGCTGCGTAAAATGATGGAATGGCGCAGCGACGTGGACGATGCCCAGGAATTCGTCGAGAGTATGAAGACCGATGTCTTCCAAGACCGCGTTTACGTTTTCACGCCGCGCGGCGACATCATTGACCTGGCGGCCGGCTCCACCCCCATTGACTTTGCCTACCACGTTCATACCGACATCGGTCACCGCTGCCGCGGGGCGCGGGTTAACGGGAAACTTGTCACGCTAGACCGGGAACTGAAAACCGGCGACCAGGTCGAAATCCTGACGGCGAAGCGGGGCGGTCCGAGCCGCGATTGGTTGAATCCCAACCTGGGGCTGGTCAAAACCCAACGGGCGCGCGCCAAAATCAAAGCGTGGTTCAAGAAACAAGATTACGAGCAAAATCTGGCCTCAGGGCGCGCCATTTTAGAACGCGAACTGAATCGCCTGGGCGTCGGCGAAATCAATTTCGACAAATTGGCGCGTCAACTCGACCTGCGTTCGCCAGAAGAATTGTTCGTGGCGCTCGGCACCGGCGATATGTCGGTCAGCAAAATCGTCAAGGCGCTATCGGAAAACGAACAAACAACTGATTTGTTGGCCGCCAGCGCTTCTACCACCGAAGTTGACTCGGCCAACGCGATAGACGTGGTGGGTTTGAAAGGTCTGCTGACAAGCATTGCTAAATGCTGCAACCCCACGCCTGGAGATGAAATCGTGGGTTATATCACACGCGGACGCGGCGCCACCGTCCACCGTCTCGACTGCCCCAACATCTTGCGGACGCGCGAGCGCGAGCGGTTGGTGCGAGTCACATGGGGTGAACACGTGCGCACTTATCCCGTGCCGGTGCGCATCCACGCCTATGATCGCCAGGGGTTGATGGGCGATATCTCTAACTTGCTCAACAACGAGGGCATCAACATTGCAGATGTGACCGTCAAAACGCACCAAAACCTGGCCGACATCAAATTAATCATAGAAGTACGCAACATCGAGCAACTCAGCCGCATCTTGACGCGCCTGGAAAACTTGCCCAACGTTATGGAGGCCCAACGCATCAAACCCGGTTAAGCCTCTGCAAAATACCCCAGTGAAGTATGGCGGTTAGGCCTGTCGCATCGTCCCCGAAAATAGAATTCCTGCGAAACAAAACGTCGTGACTTTTGAGTCACGACGTTTTCCCTTGCTCTCACGCTCCTGCCTCCCGGCCTGCATCAGGCCAGAGGAGGGCAACGCTAACTATACAATAGCGTGACCATGCGCTTGAGCATATCCACGCCGCGCACTTCGGTTTCGAGCAACGGCAACACAGCGCGGACACGATTGCCAAATTCTTGTTCGATCTTTTCCATGTAAGCATCCTGCATGGCAACGCGGTTCTTGACGAAATCCGGCGAATCCTTTTTGACACTATTCTTGTCAATTTGCATGTTGACAATCACCCCTCCGACAGGGATGTTGAACTCGTGAAACCAGTCAATAAAACGTGTGATGACTGCGATGGGCAGGGCCTCAGGCAAGGTTACGAAGAAGAAAGAGGTCAAATTCCTATCGGTCAACAGTTTTTTGGCATTTGCCATGCGCTCCCGCAACTTGAGCAGGTACTCCATCAAGGGGTCTTTTTCCTTCTTCTTTTTGCTATAAGAGAGCAAATCTCTCAAGGACATGGCCTCCTCGCGGCTCTGCACCATTTTGTTGACCCACATCGAATACACGCTAGACATCCCCAGCAAACGGCGGGCGTTGGCCGTAGGCGCCGTATCGAAGACATAGACTTCGTATTCGTCCTTGAACATCAAATCAATCATGTTCTCGAACATGGCCGATTCTTCAAAAGAGGGATTCATGGTGGCCGATTCGACGAACTCATCTGCTTTGGTCTTAATTTCGGCAAATTTCAAGAACCACTCGATCTTTTCGCGGATTTCCTGCTTGGATTTTTCAATGGTGTCTTTGGTGTCAATTTCGTATGCCCACAGATTTGGCACCTCCTCAACCGCAGTAGGCTTGCCAAACACATTTTGATTAAGCAGGCTTGTCAAGGAATGCACCGGATTGGTGGAAGCCAGCAAAGTACGCTTCCCTTGCTGAGCGGCCCAAATAGCAGCCGTGCCTGCCAGGACGGTTTTGCCCACCCCGCCTTTGCCGCCGAAGAAAATGTACTTCAGGCCAGCATTTTCGGCCATGTATTTTTTCATAGAAATTTCGATGGCGGCCATGGTTTCACCTCTTCCCTTCAAACAAGGCGTTTGCAACTTTTTCGATCATCGGCAAACCGGTGATATCGCGCTCGAACTCAGGGACGCTGGTCAGCACTTCACTGCCAAAAGTCTCCTCGATCTTTTTCATGTACTTTTTTTGCATCTCCATACGGTTGCGCAAATAGTCTGGAATATTGCCTTGCGCCAATTCGGGCGGGATGACGCGGTTGACGATGTAGCCCGAAAGCGGCACATCGTATTTGGCAAACAACCCCGCCGCTTTTTGCGTATCCAGGATGATCATCTCTTCGGGCACCAATACGAAGTAGAAGGCGGTCTTTTCTTTATCGGTCAAGATGCTGGAGGAGGCGTTGATGCGGCGCTTGATGTACTGCAACTCTTTGAGGATTTTATCTTCCTCGGTTTCTTTCTCGCGCTGCATCACGGCTGCTACTTGTTGGTATTCGGCCATTTCCTCACGCAAAGCCGTAATCTTGTCAATCCACTGGTCGTAGACCGAGGCCATGCTCAGATAATACAACGCATGGCCTAATGGAACCAAGTCATAGATATAGTAATCGTATTGCCCGCTGACCACAATATCCACGACCTCATCGAAGATTGCGCTTTCTTCCATCGCGGGCTCAGCCGCGGCTGCCTGGATGTAATTCTCGATTTCCTCAGGCACCTGCTCCAACCCATACATGTCCAGGATTTTCTGGCGAATCTCATCCTGGTATTCACGGATACGCTGGTCGGCGTCAATTTCCTGGGCAAACAGGTTAGGCATAATCTCTACCGGACCCTTGCCAAAGATATTCTGCTCAAAAATGTCGGACAAACTAGCCTGCGGGTCTACGGAGAAAACCAGCACTTTATGTCCTTGCTTGGCAAGCCAATAAGCGGCAGCCGCGCTGAAAGTGGTTTTGCCCAACCCGCCTTTACCGCCAAACATAATGTAGCGGCGATTGGGATTTTTCTCAAAAATTTCACGCAGTGACATGGGATTGCTCCTACTACGCCAAGGCATCAGTGAGGTCTTTTTCGCGCAACATGCGCCGTTTCCAGGTGCTAATTTGCGGCACCACATAGGGCAACAGACGCAGGCTGTAATACGGCGGCAAGATGGGAATGCCAAGCAAATCGCCCATCGTAATCAAGATGAACAGGTGCTCCATGCTGCCGCGCGTCTTGAGAGCATAACGCGCCATATCATGCCCGGCCATGCCATACAATATACTTTTGAAATTGTCCCAAAAACCCAGTTTCTTTTCTTCTGTCATGGTTTACTCCTTGAGAATTGTTCAAGCACAGTGTTCATGCTTGCGTTCATGAGATTTCTGCATCACACAAGTCGGTTAGGTCGCGCTCACGCAACAGGCTGCGTTTCCAACCGGCCATACTGGGAACAACATAAGGCAACAGGCGCAAAGTGTAATATGGGGGTAATATAGGAATGCCTAAAATATCGCCAAAAACGACCAAAATAAACATATGCTCGAGGTGTGAGCGCTCTTTGTTCAAGTCGCGCACCATTTCGTAAATGGTGGCGCCATAGATCATCTCGCCCACCGCCCGGAGCGTTTGCCTGAAAAAATGACCTAAACGAGAAAGACTTGACAATTTTTTCAATGTTTTCTCTTCAATTCGCAGCAAAATGCGCTCTTACCGAGCGTGTTCGTCAAATCGAACATAAGCGCAAAAACTCAGCGACTTTACATTCCATGCCATAGCGCAGCCTCCAACCGCAACAATTTTGGAGTCCGACACTCCAGTTGTCGGTATGCCGAAGTCTGGAGACTTCGGACTCCAAACATCTTCGCGGTTGTGATCGTTTTTCAAGAGCAATTCTACAGGATTGCTCTTGCCACGCTCAAAGGCCCCGCCAGGTACTGTCAAAAGGCAAGAACCTACCCTCCACTAAGCAGCGTTAGAAGGTACAAGGAAAACGCAATACCTTTTTAAGAATGCAGAACGCCGCCCGCCGCAATGATTTGTTGCTCCAACTGGCCGAGATCCCATCCTGTCACTTTGCTTTGTCCCTGCACAATAAAAGTAGGATAGCGCCGCACCCAATGACGGATAGACTTGATCAAACCTTGCACAGAGCGTGGGTCCCAAATTTGGATTCGAATGCTGTCGCCATAGCGAGCCGCTAGGTCCATGACCACATCCGATAAACGGTAAAAGTCTTCCAGCCACTCTGCAGGATATTCATCTCGCCCGCGCGCATAGGGCGCTTCGTCAAGATTGGCGCGCGCCATCAACATTTCACACGACAGGCAGATACCCCAGCCTTCTGGGATAGGAGAAATTACGTCTAATGCAACCGGCTTCATGTCAACTCTTCTAAACGGGCGACGCGCTCTCTGGCGCGTCGCCCAATAAGCAGATATTTATTTTGCTTTGCCGCTGGCAGGCAGGGCCTGTGCGCGCGAGCGCTGGAAGGCCTTGAGCGAATCCCAGCCCAGGATGAGGGCCGAAATCACGAGGTAGAGAGCAATCAAGCCGGCCAGCCAGTTGCCAATCACCTTGTCAATGGGCAGGTCAGGAGTGGTCACGACCTGTTTGATGGTGTTGAAAGCTGTAATGAGCAGAGCGCCAATGGTGGTCACGTACATGAATAGGAACGGAATCAACGTCCACAGATAATTCTTGCCGGTGGACATCAGCCACAGCGTAACCAACAGAAGCGCCAGGGCAGCCATAAGTTGATTGGCGCCGCCAAACAGCACCCAAATACGCGCCCAAAAGCCGGTGTAGATGAGCAGGGCCGAGAGCAGCAAGGCCACAATCGAACCAAAAGTGGCATTCTTGAACAACGGCACCTTGTCGCCCATGAATTCCGCCGAGGCCACGCGCATAAAACGCACGACCAGGTACATAATGGTAAGCGCCATCAAAGTCAAGAAGACCGAACCGTAGGGCAGGCCAAAGGAGGTTGGAATGCCAATCTTGGCCAGCATTTCACTCAAACCAACGGCAAAGACGCCAGCGTTCTTGCCAGCCGCAATCAGTTTGACATAGCCAATGAAGCCTTTTGTTGCTCCAACGCCCACAACCGCCGTCAGCACCGAAAGCGTGGCCAGGAACATTTCCAGGAACATGGCGCCGCCGCCCACATACAGGGCGTCGGTCTCTTTTTCCAACTGACGGGCGGTGCCGGAGGAGGAGACCAGGCTGTGCCAGCCGGAGATGGCGCCACAGGCAATCGTCACGAACAGAATCGGCCACAAGGGGCCCAAGGCAAGCGGCGGCTTGGTCTCTCCTAAAGCAGAGCAATCTGCCGAAGCGCACAGGTTCCCGCTCCAGTTGGTGAAGACCGGGAAGTCAGCCGGGAAAGCCGGGTGCCAGATGAGCAAGCCAATCGTCCCGCCCAGGATGCCCAGGAAGACGATCCAGAAGGCAACGTAGTTGATGGGCTGCGCCCAGCGCCAGATGGGCAGGATCGCGCCGAAGTAGCAGATCACCAGCACAATCAGACTCCAGATGAACTGCGGCCGCGTGACATCGCCGAAGACCTTGGCATAAGTGGTCGTAGCGCTTCCATCTGCAGCAGTGGTAACCACAGCCCCGTTGATAACGTTGTCAATGAAACTCTTGACCGGCGCAAGCGTACCCAGCCAGATAGCAACGAAGGCCAGCACCACGGTCAACACGCTGGTCAGGATAATATCCATCTTCCACTTGTAAGTCATCTGGCCGGCTAACAGACCGATGCCAATAATGAGCAGCACACCCAACGGCACAGCCGGATTGGTCATCAAGTCGTAGCCCACGATCTTGCCAAAGGCGCCCATGATGAGCAGCAGGTAGAAGTAGATGAAGGTCAACAGAATGTTACGCGCTCGCGGCGAGACAAAACGATAACTCAAAGCGCCAAAAGACTGACCGTCTTCGCGCACGCCCAGGATGACGCTGGAATAATCCTGCACCCAGCCGATGAAGAACGTGCCAAAGATGATCCACAGCAGCGCCGGCAGCCAGCCCCATTGGACGGCTACGATTGGACCGGTGATGGGCCCTAGCGCCGCAATGGACTTGAACTGGTAGCCAAACAACACGTTGCGGTTGGCAGGCGTAAAGTCCACGCCATCCATGTACATCTTGGCCGGGGTGGCTTTCTTATCATCGGGCTGGATAATGCTTTTGTTGATGCTCTTGGCATAGAATCCATACCCGATGGCAATCCCGGCAACGCCCAGGATAAGTGTTAGTACGGCATTCATAACTATCTCCTCATTTTTTGACGAAATGATGGTACAGGCGGTTAGCAAATCATTCGACATCCTCTCATGCTTTGCGTAACCTTGTGGGTAGCCATTTCTTTCCTTCGATAACGCACCTCCTTATTTTTCTGGATTCTCATTGACACAACCTGTAAGAAGAGTATACTATCCGTTATCATGATCCATTGACGAGAAAATTATGTTGACATTGCCAATGATTTTATTGCTCGAAGGCTTTTCCTTTGTCGTTTTGTTTGGCCTGGTCTCCTTGTTAAAGCGCGAGGGCCTTTCCTGGCGTTTTGCTATTGAAGCCGTTTTGTTGACCGTGCTGGTCAGCGGAGCGGTATTCCTGCTAGGCGTCCAAGTGCATCCGGTCTTGTTTTTAGTATTTCTCTATCTGGCGACCATGCGGGTACGGATCCTGGTTGACGTGGGCAATCTCTTTGCCCAACGCGCTCGCTTCAATCTGGCCGATAGATTGTATGCCCTGGCCGCTGCTTTGTGGCCCGATGAAACCAACCGTTTGATTGTAAAAGTCAACCAGGCCACCTCCTTACTGCAACAACAAAAACTCGATGAGGCGATTACTGCTTTCAATGACATCCTGGCGCAGGCCAAAGGAGGCTACCTGGGCGTCAAATACGAGGCTGCGGCCCGCTATAACCTGGGCGTTGCCTACCTGCGCAAGAAAATGTATGCGGATGCCTCCATCGCCTTCAACACCGTCATAGACACCTGGCCTGCCTCAGAATATGCTCGCCACGCAGAAATCGCCTTGGAGCAACAACGTCGCAAACGCCAGTCTGCCGAAAAACCGTCATCATCCTAGGCCTTTGAGAATCGGGAAAACGTCCCCTGGGGGATTGCCGCCAAAACCGAGGGGACGACACGTCCATTCCCAATCAATCATCATTTCTTTTGCAGAGGGAAACAAAAGCCACATCTACACTTAACAAAAAATACGCACTAACACGTTTATTGTACAAACTTACCTCCTCAAAGTCAATAAATTTTTAATAAAAATTTTTACTCTTTCCTCTCAGCCGGCAGCGTGCTCTTTTTGCGCTTTCAGTTCAATCGGCAACAATGAAGCATAGACAAAGTCCGCTATAGGGGTGGCAATGCCTAGCTCGCGTCCCTTGCGCCCAATGACGCCAATCATCGCTTCAATTTCGGATGGGCGACCTGCCCCTACATCCAACTGCATAGAGGCTTTGATGGTCGGCGAGGCATTATCAATGAAATCCAACGATTTTTGGACGACATCCGCGTCCAGATTCACGCCCTGGGCGCGTGCTACCGCTTCTACCTCCTGCATCAGAGCAATCGCCAACGCCCGCGTCTGCGGCACCTCTCGCCAGTCGCCTATCGGCAAGCGCGTCAACGATCCCAGGCTGCTGGCGGCTGCAATGAAGACCAGTTTGGTCCACAGCGCCTTTTGAATGTCCATCGAGACTTCAACGGCGATGCCCGCCTCTTTAAGCACGGACTCAATGGCGCGGACGCGCTCGGATATGCGACCGTCCATTTCTCCGAAGATAATGCGGCGAAACTGAGAAACCTGCTTGACGACGCCCGGCGCTTCGATTGCAGACGAGATCTGAGTCACGCCGCCCAAAACGTGTTCACTGCCGATGACTTTTCCAATTCGTTCCGCCGCGTCTACTCCATTTTGCAGGCTGATGACCGCTGTGCCTGGGCCAACGACCGGCCGAATCAAAGCAGCCGCCTCATCGGTGCTATATGTTTTAACACAAAAAAGAATCAAATCCACTGCTCCGGCCTCGGCTGGTTTATCGGTAGCGCGCACCGGCTGAATGGTGAAGTCCCCGTGAACGCTCTTGACCTGCAACCCGTTCGTCCGAAGGGCTTGCAAATGCGCGCCTCGAGCAATGAACGTGACTTCATTGCCCTGTTTTGCTAGCAGACCGCCGTAATAGGCCCCCACACCGCCACTTCCCATGATCATGATTTTCATCTTTCCTCCTGGCAAGAACGCAGACTTATCTATACAAACACCCAAATTTCTATTCCGTTGTACCTCTTTACCTTATCTACCCACTTCTATCCTATCCTCTAGCACATCTCCATCCGTCCAATTTGCTTGCACCCATTTAGCCACCCTTTGCAGAGACTGGCGTAACGACACCGCATCAGAATTGACCATTGCGCAGGCAATGACAGCCTCGCTCCATTTATCTTGTAAGTCCATCTCTGCCACCGAGACATTGAATTCACGCCGCAAGCGCGCCATCAGCGGCTTAATGCGTCCGCGCTTCTCTTTCAGTGAAGCGCACGCAGGCAGGTGCAGGTGAATGGTGAGCAAACCGATCATCGGGTTTCAGGCTTCGGAAGCATTCTCTCGTATATCACAAATTATCCCGTCAAGGGCATTCTCGCCCCCTGCACAAAGTATGCAAATTTTAAGTTTCATAGAAAAAGATGTCAAGTTACGCCTTACGATTTACGATTTACGATTTACGATTTACGATTTACAATCATCCCCAATGAACACCGAAACTGCCTACAACCTCGCACTCGACTATCTCTACTCCTTCGTAGATTACAGCCTCAAACACGCCTCCGACCTGGCCAAAGCCGACTTTAACCTCGACCGTATGCTCGCCCTGATGGACTTTCTCGGCAACCCGCAGGACAGGTACCCCATCCTCCACATAGCCGGGACAAAAGGCAAAGGCTCGGTCAGCGCGCTGTGCGCCTCCGCGCTCCAGGCGGCTGGCTACAAGACCGGCCTGTATACCTCCCCGCACTTGCAGGACTACGCCGAGCGTATCCAGGTGAACGGCCAGCCCATCCCCCATGCCGACCTGGCCGCGCTGGTCGCAGAGATCAAACCGGCCGTGGCGTGTGTCCCTTACCTGACCACCTTTGAGATCACCACCGCGCTCGGCTTCCTGTACTTTGCCCGCCAGGACTGCGACGCCGCCGTCATCGAAGTCGGCCTGGGCGGGCGGCTAGACGCCACCAACATCGTCACGCCGCGCGTCTCGGTCATCACCTCGCTTTCGCTCGATCACACCCTGGTGTTAGGCGACACGCTCGCTAAGATCGCAGGCGAAAAGGCCGGCATCCTCAAGCCCGGCATACCGGCTGTCTCCTCGCCGCAAAAGGACGAGGCGCTGGATGTGCTGCTCAGGGTAGCGGAGGAACGCGGCTGTGCCTTCACGCTGGTAGGACGCGATGTGGGCTTCGAGCCGCTTTCCCATTCGCTGGATGGACAAACGCTTCGTGTCTGGACCCGCAACCTGCCTCCGTTATCTCTGACGATTCCTCTCCTCGGCAGCCATCAGGTCGAAAACGCCGCCACCGCCTACGCCGCCCTGCGCGTCAGCGGATTGAACACGCCCGACGAGGCCATCCAAAAAGGGTTTGCTGGGGTAAAATGGCGCTCGCGCTTCGAAATCGCCCGTCGCGAACCGCCGGTCATCTTTGAATCGGCCCACAATCAGGATTCGTTTGCCCGCCTGTACCAAACGCTCGAAACCTACTTCCCAGGCCGGCCAGTCTACCTCGTGCTAGGCGCATCGGAAGACAAGAACCTGGCCGGCATGTTCGCCGAGATGAAATCCAAAATCAAGAAGTTAATTGTCACGCGCGCCGACCACCCGCGCGCGCTCGAGCCGGAGAAAATCTGTCAGATCGCCGAGCAGGCCGGGCTGGAGTCCGAAGCGGCGCAGCCGGTAGAGGCGGCTTTCCGCCGGGCGTTGGAATTATCTGAAAAAGATGGTAGCATTGTCCTATCTGCTGGCTCGATGTTTGTCACCGCAGAAGTGATGACGGCGTGGGAACAATGGAAGAACAAATCTAAATTGAGCGATGGATAACACATGAATAATTACACCGATTGGGACAACGAGGAAGACGATTTCAACCTGGCGCTTTCACAACGCACCGAAGAACTCTACCGCATCCCCAACTTGACGCCAAACGCAGACGGCCTGATTACGGCCATAGTGCTGCCTTTGCGCGATTTGGTGGTCTTTCCGCGCATGGTTTCGCCCATCTTCATCGGGCGCGAAGCCTCGCTATTGGCTATTCAAGAAGCGCAAATGAAAGATCAAACCGTCATTGGCCTCACCCAACGCGACCCTGAAATCGAAGAACCAGGCACAGACGATTTTCTGCCCGTTGGCGTCGAAATGGCCGTAGGACGATTGCTTTCGATGCCTGATGGCGCTCATTCAGCGTTGGTGCAAGGGCGCCGCCGCGTAGAAATCGTCAAATTCGTGCGCACCCAGCCCTACATGATCGTGCGCGCACGCCCCATCCTGGAACCGCAAAAAGTGGAGCGGCAGGTAGAAGCGCTCATGCGTTCGGTCGTAGACCTGTTCGAACGTTGTGTACAACTGGATCGCTCCATTCCCGAAGAAGCGCACTTGTTTGCGCTCAACATCACCGAGCCAGGCTGGTTGGCAGACATGGTAGCCACCGCCCTGTCCCTCAATTACATCGAAAAGCAAGAATTACTGCTCCAAACCAACCCCATAAAACGCCTCCAGCGCGTCAACCGCTTGCTGGCCGAGGAACTGGACGTGTTGGAACTGGAAGAGGACATTCACAACAAGGTGCAATCAGAGGTGGACCGCAGCCAGCGCGAGTTCTACCTGCGCGAGCAAATGAAAGCCATCCAAACCGAACTAGGCGAAGGCGACGTTTGGACGCGCGATGTGAATGAATTGAAGCAGCGTGTAGAAGCCATAAACCTGCCAGAGGAACCTAAAAAAGTAGTCTTGAAAGAAATCGAGCGCCTCAATCAAATGCCGCCTATGGCGCCCGAAGTCGGCATCATCCGCACGTACATTGACTGGATACTCGATTTACCCTGGACAACCTTTACGGAAGATAATCTGGATGTCAAACATGCTGCCAAAATCCTGGAACGCGACCACTATGGCTTGAAGAAAGCCAAAGAGCGCATCCTAGAATATATTGCCGTGCGCTCGCTCAAACCCAAGAAAGAACGCCAGCCCATCCTGTGTTTTGTCGGGCCGCCAGGAACGGGCAAAACCTCCCTGGGGCGCTCGATTGCCGAGGCGCTAGGGCGCAAGTTCGTGCGCGTCTCGCTGGGAGGCGTGCGCGACGAGGCCGAGATTCGCGGTCACCGCCGCACCTACATCGGCGCCCTGCCCGGCCGCATCATTCAAACCTTGAAACGCGCCGGCACAAGCAACCCACTCTTCATGTTGGACGAAATAGACAAGTTATACTCCGACTTTCGCGGCGATCCGGCCTCGGCATTGCTCGAAGTTCTCGACCCAGAACAAAATTTTGCCTTCAGCGATCATTACCTGGAATTGGATTTCGACCTCTCGAAAGTGATGTTCGTCACTACTGCCAACACACTGTCAACCGTCCCACCAGCGCTGCTCGACCGCATGGAAATTATCGAATTTCCCGGCTACATCGAGGAAGAGAAACTGGAGATTGCCAACCGCTATCTCATCCCCCGTCAGTTGGAAGAGAATGGCATCGAAGACATTCACTTGCGCTTTGAAACCGCCGCCCTGCAAAAAGTCATTCGTGAGTACACCTACGAGGCCGGCGTGCGCAACCTGGAGCGCGAAATAGGGCGCATCTGCCGCAAAATAGCCCGCTTGAAAGCCGAAGAAAAGAAATATCCCCTCATCATCACCCCCGAAGCGGTAGAGAGATTCCTCGGCCCGCAGCAATTCTTTGCCACCGAAGCCGAACGGCAAGACCAGGTGGGCGTCGTTCAATCGCTGGCGTGGACGGAGAACGGCGGCGAAATCATGCCGGTCGAAGTGGCGGTACTGGAAGGCAAAGGCAACCTGCAAATGACCGGCCAACTGGGCGAGGTCATGCAAGAGTCGGTTCAAGCCGCCTTGACCTATGTCAAATCGCGTGCCGCGCAATTCAATATCGAGATGGAAATCTTCGACCGCCTGGACATTCACGTCCACATGCCGGAAGGCGCTATCCCCAAAGACGGTCCCTCCGCCGGCATCACCGTCGCCACCGCTATGACCTCGGCCCTGACCGGCAGGCCGGTATATCGAGATGTGGGCATGACAGGCGAGGTCACCCTGCGCGGACGCATCTTGCCCATTGGCGGCGTGCGCGAAAAAGTGCTGGCCGCACACCGCGCCGGCTTGAAGACCATCTTGCTGCCCGAAAAGAACATGAAGGACTTGTGGGATGTTCCCAAGACCGCTCGCAACGCCTTGAACATCATCCCGGTCACGCACATGGACCAAGTGCTGGAAGTGGCTCTTTCGCCAGAAATCGTCATTCCCCCACCTCGTCCACGCAAACAAGGACGAAACGAGCAGCCAGAGCAAGAAGAAAATGAATGAATATTCGAGGAGAACAATATGACCGACCTCGACAACAAAGTAGTGCTGATTACCGGGGCTTCATCGGGCTTTGGCTACGATGCCGCGCACCTGTTTGCACAAGCAGGCTGCAAGGTTGTGCTGGCTGCCCGCCGATTAGACCGCCTGCAAGCCCTGGCTGAGGAAATCCAGGCCAAAGGCGGCGAAGCGTTGGCCGTGCCGGTAGATGTGACTCAGCGCGCCGAAATCGAGTGGATGACGCAAACCGTTATGGAAGTCTATGAACGGGTGGATATTCTCTTCAACAACGCCGGCTTTGGCCGCCTGGATTGGCTGGAAAACCTCGATCCTTTGCGAGATATCGAAACCCAGATTCAGGTCAACTTGATTGGCATGATTCAAGTTACACGCGCCCTCTTGCCGCACATGCTCCAGCAACGGCGGGGACACATCATCAACATGTCCTCGGTGGCAGGGCGCATTGCCGCGCCTACCTATGCAGTCTACTCCGCCTCCAAGTTTGGCGTGCGCGGTTTTACCGACGCCCTGCGACGCGAGGTAGCGCCCTTTGGCATCCAGGTCTCTGGCATTTACCCCGGCCCGGCGCACACCGAATTTGGCTGGGGCGCCGGCTTCAAAATGCAAAAGCGCCTGCATCCTTTCAAACACATCTTCATGCCGTCCGAAAAAGTCGCCCGGCGGGTGGTGGAACTTGCCAGGCATCCGCGCCGCAGCGTGGTCATCCCCTGGTGGTTCAACCTGATGATTTGGGGCGAAAACACCTTCCCCGCGATTGCAGATTGGATGATTCGGACATATTTCACCGAACACTATCATTCGCCGGAGGATGAATGACCCTAGCCCGCCTGGAAAAGCTCTCCGCTTCGCTTCGGACCTCGGGCCTGCACGCCGTTGCCCTAAACCCCGGTCCCTCCCTGACGTACCTGACCGGCGCTCATTTCCATTTGATGGAACGACCGGTCGTTTTCCTGGTCGCCGCAGAACAAACGCCCGCCATCGTATTGCCAGAGTTGGAGATGCTTAAAGTCGAACAGATGCCCTATCCTGTGCAGGCCTTTTCGTATGGGGAGAATCCGTCAGAGTGGGAAAAAGCCTTTCGGAGCGCAGCGCAGGCCCTGGGTCTGGAAAAGAAGCGGGTAGGCGTCGAAAGCGGACGAATGCGGCTGTTGGAGTACAACTTCCTCAAAGCCGGCGCGCCAGGCGCCGAATTCCTGGAGGCCGGCGAGTTGCTAAGCGGCTTACGCCTGCACAAAGAACCACAAGAAGTAGAGGCCATACGCAAGGCTGTGCGGGCAGCGCAAGCGGCGCTAGAGGCCACTCTGCCCCTTGTCCGAATCGGCATGACCGAGAAAGAACTGGCCGCAGAATTGACGCTGCAATTGTTCCGCTATGGCTCCGAGGCGGAGTTGCCCTTCTCGCCCATCGTCTCCGCCGGACCCAACGCCGCCAATCCGCACGCCTCGCCCAGCGAGCGCATGCTCCAGCCCGGCGACTTGCTGGTCATTGACTGGGGCGCCAGCGTAGACGGCTACATCTCGGACCTCACGCGCACCTTTGCGGTTGGGCAGGTAGAAGCAGAATACGCCAGGATACACCAGGTTGTGCAAGCGGCCAACGCAGCCGGGCGCGCAGCCGGCAAGCCGGGCGTCCCCTGCGCCGAGGTAGACCGCGCCGCACGCATGGTCATCGAAGAGGCCGGCTATGGGAAATATTTCATCCACCGCACCGGTCACGGCATTGGCATGGAAGCGCACGAAGCGCCCTATATGCGCGGCGACAACATGCAACTACTGGAAACAGGCATGACCTACACCGTCGAGCCGGGCATCTATTTGGCAGCGCGCAACGGCGTGCGCATAGAAGACAATGTGCTGGTGACAGAAGGGGGCTGTGAAAGCCTGAGCGATATGCCGCGCGAGATGCAGACAGTGGGGTAAAATGACTATTGCCTAAAGTCGTAAATCTCTGCGTGGATAGGCCAGCGGCGGGCGCAAACCGGACAGACCAGCGCCGCGCCGTTCTGTTCCAGGGGAGCATGTCCGCAAGCCAGACACTTGAAAAAGCGCGCCACCTCTCGAGGAGGGGTCTGCGTGACTGCCTGACCTGCCGCCCTGGCGCGCACAAAGACGCTGGGAGTCAACTGCCACAAAGCCCCTGTCCACTGCAAGAGACCATCTATCCCGGCCAGAAGTTTTGGCGAGACCAGCCGCTTGAGCCACCCCAATCGAAAATGAGACACGGTGCGCGTCCGTTCGACCTGAAAGCCTGCTTCTTTCAACCAGGCCCTGACCGCAGCCGGGTGGAAATCGAAGTTCAACGCTACAAACTCCACCGGCTCCCTTGTAAACGGGCTCCAGGCCTGCCGGCCGAGTAAATAACGAAAAATTGCCTTGACATTTTGCTTGTTGGCAAACTCCAAGATAAAAACCGCCCCCGGCTGCAACACCGAGCGCACTTGAGCCAGGGCTCTAGGCGCATCTGCCATGTGATGTAGGGTACGAATCATCGTGGCGCCATCGAACAATCCTGTCACAAACGGCAAACGGTACACATCGGCAGCCACATAGACATAACGATCAGACAGGCCCAGCCGCGCCTGGGCCTGTTCCAATTGCGTCATGGAATAATCCAACAATACAACCCGCTCGTAGCCGGCGTAGCGGGGAGAGTTTCGTCCGGCGCCGGCGCCCAACTCCAACATCAACCGGCCGGTTTGGGGCAGCAAATGTTTGAGCGCAATGGCTTCTGCGCGGTCTTCGTATTCGCGCCCGCCCTGCTCCCAGAAGGAAACCTGGTAATTGGAGTTAGTATAGTCGCAGATTGGAGGCGTATTCATCTGTGTTCAGGCATCGGTACAACTATCTACTTTCCGTTGAACCCGCGCCCCATACCGCGATAGATAAATCCCATTTTCTTCATCGTTTCGGGTTCATAGATATTACGCCCGTCAAAGATGACCGCCTGCCTCAAAAGACCTTTAATCTTTTCCAAATCGAGTTGTTTGAACTCATTCCATTCGGTATTGACCATCAACGCATCACAACCCTTTGCCATGGCGTAAGGGTCATCGAACATTTCGACAGCCGGCAAAATGCGCCTTGCCACTTCCATAGCCACCGGGTCATACGCGCGGACTTTTGCGCCTGCTGCCGTCAACGCCTGGGCAATGTCAATAGAGGGAGCATCGCGCATGTCGTCCGTGTTGGGCTTGAAGGCCAGCCCTAACAAACCAATGGTTTTGCCCTTCAAGCCGCCAGCCATGGCTTCCACATAAGCCACCGCCTGTTTACGGCGCTCATAATTGATTTCCATGACCGTGTTCAAAAGCCTGGGCCGCAAGCCCTTTTCCTCGGCCATATAGGCCAACGCCAGCACGTCTTTGGGGAAACACGACCCGCCCCAGCCTAAGCCGGCGTCCAGAAAATGCCGGTTGATGCGCACATCGTACCCCATCCCGGCAGCCACTTCCTTTACATCTGCGCCCAACGCCTCACAAATATCAGCGATTTCGTTGATAAAAGAAATTTTCGTCGCCAAGAAGGCATTGGAGGCGTACTTGATCATCTCCGCAGTGCGCAGATCGGTAATGACGATGGGCGCGCGCAGCGGCAAGTGCAATTGCGCCACCTTCTCGGCGGCCTCGCGGTGCATGGATCCCAACACGGTGCGATGTGGATTCATGAAATCGCCGATAGCCGAACCTTCGCGCAAGAATTCCGGGCAAGAAACCACCCAAAAGTCAATCGGCTTGGGCTGAGCCGACTTCACAATATCGGCCACCCAATCCCCGGTCCCGACCGGAACGGTGGACTTATTGATGATAATCATAGGAGCCGTCATGTTTTCAGCAATCGAACGCGCCGCGGCGGCCACATACTGCAAATCCGCCTCGCCATTCACCCCTGAAGGCGTGCCAACTGCAATGAAGGTGAACTCCGTCCCGGCCATCGCCTCCTGGTATGATGTTGTAAAGGAGAGCCGGCCAGCCTTGACGTTGCGCGCTACCAGTTCCTCCAGGCCCGGTTCATAGATGGGCATGACTCCTTTTTTCAACCCTTCGATGCGCTCTCGATTGACATCCAACGCAATCACCTTGTTCCCCAAATCGGCAAAACAAGCCCCCGTAACCAGGCCAACGTATCCAACGCCGACCACACAAATTTGTTTCATAGTTCATCTACCTCGACATTTTGTGATTTTTTGCGCAAGAAAACCCGCTTAATATACCATCGTTTGCTCATTCGACACAGAATCTTCTCCCCTGTTCTTGCGAAGAGTCGTCTCTACGGCCGTCACAAGATCGTTCAACTCGAAGGGCTTGGTCAAGTAACCATCCACCCCGGCCTCCAAAGCCCGCTTACGATCCGAAGGGAGAGTATGCGCCGTCAAAGCCAGCAACGGAATGTTCTTTGTGCGCGGATCGCTCTTGATTTGGAAAGTCGCATCCCAGCCATCCAGCCCCGGTAGAGACAGGTCCATCAAAATCAAATCTGGCTGCTGCAAACGCGCAGCAGCCACCCCATCCTGCCCGTTGACCGCCAGGAAGGTATCATAACCGTTGCGCTCCAGAATAAAGCGCACCAGTTCATAGTTATCGAGATTGTCCTCTACAACCAGAATGTGACCTTTGCTCATAATGACGACCGTGCCTTAAATATACTATGTCCTCCGCCAATGAGCAATGCTTTCGCCTGGCAGTTTGCCGGATAATAGAACCGTCGGAGCAATAGGGCAATTTTCAAGTCTTCTCCAACAGGCTACTGGCGAACAAGAAAACCCTAAACCTTTGGGCCTGTAAAATGACCGAACAAAAGCAAGACTTGTGAGATAATGCGGGTATGCGCCTGCTTTTTGTGGCCGATGGCCGTTCACCGATTGCCCTCCAGTGGATGCGCTACTTCATCGAACGCGGCGATGAAGTATTCTTGGCGTCCACCTTTGCCTGCCAACCCAATTTGAACTTGCAGGGATTGGACTTCGTCCCGGTAGCATTCAGCGCCGCCAAACGATCTGCTGTTGCAACAGCCTCCCGCCCCGCGTCTGCGCGGAGCCTCGGCCTGCGCGCCACCATTCGGCATTTTCTCGGCCCGTTGACGATTCCCCGCGCCGCCCGCCGGCTGCGCAGCGTCATCGAACGCATCCAGCCAGACCTGGTCCATGCTATGCGCATCCCTTACGAAGGCATGACCGCCGCCGACGCATACGCCGGCCCCCCTTTGCTGGTTTCAGTATGGGGCAACGACTTCACCTTGCACGCCCCATCCACGCCGCTGATGCGCCATTACACCCGTTGGACAATGCAAGTGACCGATGCTCTGCACGCCGATTGCCAACGCGACATCCATTTAGCAGAGAAATGGGGCTTCAGCGCACACAAGCCCAGCCTGGTCATCCCCGGCAACGGCGGCGTCCGCAGAGACGTGTTCTACCCGCCCCAGTCCCTTGTCGAACAGCCGGTTGTCGTCAACCCGCGCGGCTTTAGAGCCTATGTCCGCAACGACGCGTTTTTCCAAGCCATCCCTCTGGTATTGAAAGAAATCCCCCAAGCGCGTTTCCTATGCGCTTCAATGGCGGGCGAGGCGCAGGCCATCCACTGGATCGAGGCGCTCGGCATTGTTCATGCGGTTGAATTGCTGCCTCCTTTGCCGCATGAACAAATGGCCGCCGTTTTTCGCCGCGCGGCGGCGTTGGTCTCGCCCAGCATACATGACGGCACCCCCAACTCCCTGCTGGAAGGTATGGCCTGCGGCTGTTTTCCGGTGGCAGGGGATGTAGACTCCATTCGCGAATGGATTACAGACGGCAAAAACGGCTTGCTGGTGGACGCCGGCGATCCACGTTCCCTGGCCGAAGCCATGTTGACCGCGCTGAAAAACCATCATTTGAGGGCGCATGCCGCGCAAGTGAATGCCGCCATCATCCAGGCGCGTGCTGAATACCGCGCGTGCATGGCGCAAGCAGAGGCATTCTACTCCGGCCTATAGTCCGAGCGCACATGTGCGTCGCTTGCCTTATCCGTCCAATCAGCCCCAAAGCCCAAAAAAAGACCTGCGCAAACAAGCCGCAGGTCTGACTACGTTAGGCATGAGGCGTCTCATTGCGGCGCGCGCAGCGCATCCAAACGCTCGCGTAGTTCGATACGGCGCGCATCGGCGGCATGTTTGATCTCGCCCAAGAAGTTTTGGCCGCGCTCACGAATTTGAGCGCGCAACTCCTCGCCCGATTCGGGCGCCAACAACAAGGCAATCGTCGCGCCGACCAATGCCCCCACCAAAGTGCCAATCAAAAAGCCAAATATCTTTCGCATGGGAGTCTCCTCGAAATTTGATAGAAATTGACAATGAGCCTGTGCCAGAATGATGAAAATGATCTATTCGTATTATAGGCGAAAAAAGATTTTTGTGGAATAATGTAACCTGACGTTGAAACGTCCCAAACGCGCGTATCTGCAAGGAACGCGACGAAAAACGCCTGCACGCTAGCGGCTCAAAGCAGGGGAGCAGAGCCAAAGCGGACTCTACCTTTACGGAGGGTACCATGTCTACTATTGCTCCTGTTTCTTATGTGTCCCAACGCAAGAAGGTGACTACACGCACACTGCGAGAAAAGAAGGAACGCGGCGAAGCGATTACCATGTTGACCGCCTATGATTATCCCACCGCCCTGGCGATGGACCAGGCCGGAATCGATTCGATTTTGGTCGGCGATTCTCTCGGCATGGTGGTTCTGGGATATGAAAACACCTTGCCGGTTACCATGGACGAGATGCTGCACCACTGTCGGGCAGTATCGCGCGGCGCAAAAACCGCCCTGCTGATTGGGGATATGCCTTTCCTGTCCTATCAGGTTTCGGTTGAGGAAGCCGTGCGCAACGCCGGTCGCTTTTTACAGCAAGGCGGCATGGACGCGGTCAAACTAGAAGGCGGACGAGAACGCCTCGAGGCCGTCCGCGCTATCGTCGGCGCGGGCATTCCGGTGATGGGACACCTCGGTCTCACTCCACAGTCTATCCATCAGTTGGGTGGATACCGCGCCCAGGGCAAGACCGCCGCCGCCGCTCAGCGTCTGCTGGAAGATGCTCTATGGCTGGAAGAGGCGGGCTGTTTCAGCCTGGTGCTAGAATCCGTTCCGGCCCGGCTGGCAAAACTCCTCTCGCAGCGTCTGACCATCCCTACGATTGGCATTGGGGCCGGCGCCGGCTGCGATGGGCAGGTGCTGGTCACGCACGATTTGTTGGGGTTGTTCGACCGCTTCACGCCCAAATTCGTCAAACAATATGCTCACTTCCATGCCGCCATGCAAAGCGCATTCCGCGATTTCATGGAAGATGTACAAACGCACGCCTTCCCTGCGCCAGAACATACCGTTGAAATGGCCGACGAAGAGTGGGAAGCGTTTTTGCAAAATATAAAAAATGTGTGAAACGCAAAACGAACGATGCACATCTTGATTGTTGGCACAGGCGCACTGGCTACGCTGTTTGCCGCACGGCTAGGCGCAGCAGGTCACACGATCGTCATGCTCGGCACCTGGCAAAGCGGCCTAACCGCCTTGCAAGAAAACGGCGCACGGCTGATAGAGGCAAATAACCGCGAACTCTCCAGCCCTGTTTTGGCGACCGACGCCCCGGCTCGATGCCGGCCGGCAAAATACGCGCTGGTGCTGGTCAAAGCCTGGCAGACACAACGTGTGGCGGCGCAACTGGCAGATTGCCTTGCTGCGGACGGATTGGCGCTCACACTGCAAAACGGCCTGGGCAACCGCGAAACGCTCGGACTCAGCCTGGGCCTGCCGCGCGTTGCCCTGGGCGTCACCACCACCGGAGCCACCCTGCTCGCCCCCGGCCTGGCGCGCGCCGGCGGGGAGGGCGTGGTCTCGCTGGAAGCGCATCCCCGCTTGGGGGCGCTGGAGGCCGCGATAACGGAAGCAGGGTTCCAGGTCCAGATAGTGAACGATGCAGAGTCGCTCGTGTGGGGCAAACTGGTGATCAACGCAGCCATCAATCCGCTGACGGCGCTGCTGCGCGTCCCCAACGGTGAATTACTACAACGACCGGCAGCGCGTTATCTGATGAGACAATTGGCGCAAGAAACGGCAGCCGTAGCCCAGGCGCAGGGAATCTGCCTGCCATTTGGCGACGCCATAGCGGCCGCCGAGGAGGTGGCGCACAAGACCGCCGCTAACCATTCTTCTATGTTTCAGGATATGCAACGAGGCGCGCCCACCGAAATAGACGCCATTTGCGGGGCCATCTCGCAAGCAGGAGAAAGATTGGGCGTAGCCACGCCGTATAATTCTATTTTCTGGCGCTTGATACATGCCTGCCAACCTGTCAAATACCCCGAAGGTTCAAACACATGGTAAGATTGGTTGAATCATGCTCTTGGAGGCCTCATGCGTAAGTGGTTCGTGGCTTTATTATCCGCTTTAATCTTCATTCCTCTTTCTGCCCACGCACAGGGAGAAATGAAGTTGAACACCGTTTTCGTACAACTATGGCCGGAATTCGATCAGCCGAGTATGCTGGTCATCTATGACTTCCGCGTTGCGCCGGGGACTCTCTTGCCCCAAGATTTGAAAATGCGCGTGCCTGCCGATGCCCAGGTCATTGCTGTCGCGCAAGAACGAGAAGGCGCGCTATTCAACGTCCCCTTTGAGGAAACAGCGCTAGACACGACATGGAAACAAGTCACCTTGACCATAGAAACAGATGCCATCTATCACCTGGAATATTACGCGCCTTTGAAGCGCAATGGCTTGCAGCGAGAATTTGCTTATCTCTGGCCTGGAGAGTATGCCGTTGCCTCGCTGACGGTTAGCCTGCGTGTGCCGCTCGATACGACCGAAATCTCCACGCAGCCAACCATGTCGAAAATGCCTGTCACTGACAATGGAGAAACCTACCTGCAATGGAGCAAGGAAAACCTGCCTGCCGGGCAGCAAGAACGGGTTGAAATCACTTACACCAAGACCACTGATCGTTTGAGCGCTTCGACCCAGCCACTGGAGGCCGGAAAAGTGGATACCAAGACCCCAGGCAGGGTATCGTTGAGCAATTACTACCCCTATTTGCTAGGCGGGGTGGGCATTCTACTGATTGCAGGCGGGGGCATCTATTTCTGGCAGAGCAGCAAAGGCAAGCCGGCTACGCATAAACGTCATCGCTCGAAGTCAGAAGAAAGCCGCAACGAACCAATCCATTGTCATCAGTGCGGAAAGCGCGCTCAGCCGGGCGACCGTTTCTGCCGTACATGCGGCACGCGGCTACGACGAGAGTAACACCAGCGCAGGACTTCCCTTGAACACGACTATTTTTGACACCCCCTTTGTCACCCCCTGCCTGCGCATTTTGTTCAGGCTGGGCCTGTGCATTGCCGGCTGGCGAATCGTGGGTCAGTTGCCTGACCTGTCCAAATACATCGTGGTTGGCGCGCCGCACACCTCCAACTGGGACTTTGTCATGTTTCTGGGCCTGGCATTCATCCTCAAGGGAAATATGCGCTACATGGGCAAAGCAGAATTGTTCCGCCCCCCTCTGGGAGGTTTCTTCCGCTGGTGCGGAGGCGTGCCGGTGGATCGTTCCAAATCGCAAGGCTTGGTCGAGCAAATGGTACAAACTATCAGGGAGGCCAAGCAGTTCAGGCTAGTCATCACCCCAGAAGGGACGCGCAAGAAAGTCAATGAGTGGAAACGAGGGTTTTATTATATTGCCAAGCAAGCGGGCATCCCCATCGTAGCCGGGTATGTGGACAGCCTCACAAAAACCTGCGGCATCGGCCCAACTTTTACGCTAACCGACGACATAGAAGCCGATCTCGCAATCATCCAGGCTTTCTTCAAGGATAAGGTAGGCATCAATCCACAGTTGACGAGCGAATTATAAAGAGACAAGGCAATGAGCCAAGACACTATGTCGGTTTCGGCGGCTCGTCCGAGTTAGAGAAGAGCCATAAAATCATAAGACGAGAAACAACAAAACGAATGCCCCCCTTTCCTCATTCCTACCGTCTGCGCCGTTTTCTGCGTTGGTTTACGCCTGGCCTGGGAGTGAAGCGCTGGTTCGTGGTGGCCCTGGCTGGCATGACCCTGCTGGGCATGGGGTTGGCGCTGCTGTTGATTGACTTGTACCGCATGCAAACAACCAATCCAACGCTCCTGGCGTTATTTTCCTATGCCTCGCTGCGTTTTTTGCCGCGTTGGATGCGCGTGATCGTTTTTGGAGGGCTGGGATTGGGCATGTTTGCCTTTGGCATCTGGGAACTCAATCGCGCCCTGATGCGGCCTTTCATGCGCCCTGGCGCGCACATTGTCGAGCAGCTGGCAGATTACCGCCGTCGCGGGCGCGGACCGCGCGTAACAGCCATTGGCGGCGGGCATGGATTATCTACCTTGCTGCGCGGGCTAAAAGAACATACCCATAATCTGACGGCTATCGTGACCGTTGCCGACGATGGCGGCTCCTCTGGGCGCTTGCGTGAGAGTTTGGGCATTCTGCCACCCGGCGACATCCGCAATTGCCTGGCTGCACTTTCCAACGACGAAGCCCTGCTAACGCAATTGTTCCAATACCGTTTTAGCGGCGCGGCAGGCTTGGATGGGCATTCCTTTGGCAACTTATTCATCTCGGCTTTGAGCGACCTGACCGGCAGCTTCGAAGAGGCTGTGGCAGAATCGGGGCGCGTCTTGTCGGTTCATGGCCGAGTGTTGCCGGCAACGCTACATGATGTAAAATTGGTGGCGGATGTGCGCTTGCCCCATCTTGTCAATGAGGTGCGCGTGGAGGGAGAAAGCCGTATTCCAAAGATATCAGGACGGGTACGGCGGGTTTGGTTGGAGCCAAACGACGCGCCTGCCTTCCCGCCAGTTATCCAGGCGTTGCTAAATGCGGATTTGATTCTAGTTGGACCGGGCAGTTTGTACACCAGTCTGCTGCCCAGCCTGCTAGTACATGACCTGAGCGCGGCGTTGCGCGCCAGCCGGGCTCTCAAAATCTTTGTCTGCAACCTTACTACTCAGCCTGGAGAGACCGATTCATACTCATGTTACGACCACGTCCGTGCGCTGGAGGAACATATCGGCGAAGACCTGTTCGATATCGTGTTGTGCAATGATAATTATGAGGGTCGCCTGGCAAAATCTACCCAATGGGTACAAGCAGACCCGCTGTCGCGGAGGGATGCGCGCCTATATACCGCTGACCTGGTAGACCCAGAGCAGCCCGGACGACATGACTCGGTCAAATTGGCGCAAGTTATCATGGACCTGTTCTACGAGCGCACCGGTCCGTTAGGAGATTAGCAACCGCCTGCTCAGTTCAAAGCACATTAGCAAAACAACTTGATTGTGATAAAATGAACAATCAGGTTGAAAATCCAACAACAACCCTATTTTTCTGGAGGTTTCTCATGACTGTTAAAGTCGGTATCAATGGATTTGGCCGCATTGGCCGCCAGGTGTTGAAAGCTATCCGCGATTATCATGCATCTGAATTAGAAGTAGTCGCATTCAATGATATTGGCGATTTGAAGACCATGGCGCACCTGCTCAAATACGATTCGAATTATGGTCGTTTCAATGGCACGGTAGAAGTGGTAGAAGACGGCATCATCATTGATGGAAAGAAAGTTAGAGGGTTCAAAGAGACCGATCCGGCTGCAATTCCGTGGGGCGATTTGGGCGTGGAAATTGTCATCGAAGGCACCGGCATCTTCACCATCAAATCAGACGGCATCAACAAAAAGGGCAAGGCTGTCAAAGGAGCCGAAAATCACATTACCAAAGGCGGGGCTAAAAAGGTCATCATTACCGCGCCCGCCGAGGGCGAAGACCTCACCATCGTATTGGGCGTGAACGAGGACAAGTATGACCCCAAGACGCATCATGTGGTGTCGAACGCCTCCTGCACCACCAACTGCCTGGCTCCGGCCGCCAAAGTGGTGCATGACAACTTCATCATCAGGCGCGGCTTCATGACCACCGTTCATGCCTATACGAATGACCAAAAAATCCTTGACCTGCCGCATTCTGACCTGCGCCGGGCGCGTGCGGCGGCGATGAGCATCATCCCCACCACCACTGGCGCGGCTAAAGCCGTGGCGCTGGTCATCCCCGAACTCAAAGGGAAATTCGACGGCTACGCCCTGCGCGTCCCCACTTCGACCGTTTCAATCGTGGATTTCACTGCCGAAATCGAAAAAGAAATCACCACCGAAGAATTGCGTCAGGCCTTCCGTGAAGCGGCCAAACTGCCGCGCTTCAAGGGCATCTTGCAGGCTGTGGATGAACCGCTGGTAAGCATTGACTACAAAGGCGACCCGCACTCCTCGTCTGTGGACCTGCCATTTACCAGCGTTCTCGGCAAGGAAAAGAACAACTTCATCAAAGTCGTCACCTGGTACGACAACGAATGGGGCTACTCCGTCCGTACCGCAGACCTGGCCGCATTGATGGCAAAGAGTCTTTAGTCAAATCGTCCCAGACTGCCACACTACCCAACTACCCGACTATCAGACTATCAGACTATCAGACTTTCACACTATCAGACTACCAGACTCCTGCCTGGAGATGAGTTATGAACAAAAAAACCGTCCGCGACATTGACGTAAAAGGCAAGCGCGTGCTGGTGCGCGTGGATTACAACGTGCCATTATCTAGCAGTCCAAGTGGTGAATTCACAGTCAGCGACGATACCCGCATCCGCGCAGCCATGCCGACGTTGGATTACTTGCTTGAACAAGGCGCTGCCCTCATCCTTTGCTCGCATCTAGGTCGTCCAAAAGGCGGCCCCGACCCAAAATATTCGCTCAAGCCTGTGGCGGCTCACCTGAGCGCCTTGATGAAGAGACCTGTATTGTTTGCCGATGACTGCATCGGGCCGCAAGCCGAATCCGCAGCGCGGGCATTACAGCCGGGCGAAGTGCTCTTGCTGGAAAATACCCGCTTCCATCCCGAAGAAGAGAAGAATGACTCCTCTATGGCTAAAAAACTGGCTGCGCTGGCCGATGTGTACGTGAACGACGCTTTTGGCTCGGCGCACCGCGCCCATGCTTCCACAGAAGGAGTAGCCAAATTCCTGCCGGCGGTAGCGGGCTTCTTGCTCGAAAAAGAAATCCAATACCTTGGGCAGGCCATAGCCAACCCTGAAAAACCTTTTGTAGCCATCTTGGGCGGCGCCAAGATTAGCGACAAAATCGGCGTCATCAAGAATCTGCTGAGCAAGGCCAATAGTATCCTCATCGGCGGCGGCATGGCCAACACCTTCTTCAAGGCGCAGGGCTACCCGGTCGGCGATTCACTGGTCGAAGACGAGGCGCTCGAAACCGCCAGGGAAATCTTGAAGCAGGCCGGGACCAAATTCCGCCTGCCAGTAGATGTGATTATTGCCGACAAATTCGAGGCGCAGGCTGCGCACAAGACCATGCCGGTTGGCCCAATACCAGACGGCTGGCGCATCCTGGATATTGGCCCTGAAACGGCAAAACATTACGCAACCGTCATCAAGGGCGCCAAAACTGTCGTGTGGAACGGACCGATGGGCGTATTTGAGTTCCCAACCTTTGCCCAAGGCACCTTTGCCATTGCGCAGGCTGCGGCTGAGTCCGGCGCGGTGACTATCGTCGGCGGCGGCGAGTCGGTAGCGGCTGTACAGCAATCGGGGCTGGCCGATAAAATCACGCACATTTCCACCGGCGGCGGAGCCTCGCTCGAAATGCTAGAAGGATTGGTTTTGCCAGGCGTTGCGGCTTTGCAAGATAAATAACGTCAGTTCAGGATAAACAGAACAAGCGTCCCGAAGGTTGGTTTTGTCAAACCTTCGGGACGCTTGATTCGTCAGGCTTTGCGGCCGCCCTTGAGTTCATCCTGCAATTTCGCCAGGCCGTCCATATCGCCCCGCGCAGCCAGTCTGGCCTGCTCGATCCAGCCTTCAGGATTCATCATCTGCAAACCAGCGCTATTTAAGATTTTTTGGACATCAGCCGCCTGGGCGTTAGCCAGGTCTGCAAAGGTATGGATACCGGCCTCGTTCAGGACTTTGGCGACCTTTGGCCCGATGCCTTCCAGGGATTCCAGGTCATCGGCGGACGCCTCGCCGTGACCATGCGCCTCTTGCCGGACCTCGGGCCTGCTCCCCTTATTTCGGCTTGTCAGCCAACCGACGACCACCATCAGGAAGAAAAAGCCCAGCGCAATCAGCAGCAGCCAGAGCAGGCTGGTATCCGGTCCATGACCGCCTTCTGAAAACAACAACGTATGCACGCTTCCACCTCCGAGTGAGATAAGAGAGATGCACCAGTTATACGGGAAAAGCGACTGGTTGTCAATTTGCTGCATTCCCACCCTTTTACGCGTTTACGTCTTACGTGTTTACGTTTTTCTGCCAAGCGGGGTAAAGCAGTCAATCCATCCAAACAGTTCGATCCTCGAAGGAGGGGCGTTGAGGCGGTTCAGGCCGGGCTTCGGGATAGCCAATGTACAGGAAGCCAATCAAATGCTGGTCGGGAGCGAAGCCGAGGAACTGCTTTACTTGAGGGTCGCGCGCCCAATCGCCAGTACGCCAGATGGCGCCCAGACCTTCGGCATGGGCGGCTAGCAAAATGTTTTGACAGGCGGCGGCAACAGCGGCAATGTTTTCGATCTCGACCACTTTGGGTTCGGCAGGCTTGTCCACGCCGACAGCAATGATGAGCGGCGCGCGCAAAGGAAGAGCGCGCGTTTTTTGCAAGGCCTCGACGGGCAGATCAGGTTGCTTTTCCTTTTGGGAAGCCGCCATGACCTCGCCCAACTTCTCGCGTCCAGCGCCGCTCAATACCACAAAACGCCAGGGACGGACTCTGTAATGATTTGGGGCTTGCGCGCCGGCTGCCAGTAGTTTTTCGACCAGCGCGCGCGGCAAGGGATCTGGTTTAACGTTGCCGATAGATTGCCGGGTGTGTATGGCTTCGATTGTTTCCATATACCTCTACCTCAAAATGTTTCACATTCGATTTACGAAAACCCCAGCCCCCTTTCTTTCAACGATACCCACCTCCCCTGCCCAATGACCAGATGGTCAAGAACCTCCAAATCGAGCAATTTGCCGGCCTGAACAAAGGCGCGCGTCACGGCCACATCGTCGGGGCTGGGAGTCGGATCGCCGCTGGGATGATTGTGGACGACGATGATTGCGCTTGCGCCGCGCCGCAGAGCCGCCTTGAAAATTTCGCCCACCCGCACCTGCGAGGAGTTGACCGACCCTTTGTACACTTCTGTAATATCGAGCAAGTGATTGCGCGTATCGAGCAGCAATACGCGCAGATGTTCCTGTTCCAGCCCAGACATTTCGTATTGAACCAGAGCAGCCGCGTCGGCCGGACTGCTGATGGTGGGACGCGCTTCGGGCGATTCGAGCGTCAGCCGCCTCCCCAATTCTATGGCGGCCTTGATCTGGGCGGCCTTGGCCTCGCCTAGTCCATGTTCTTGCAGCAGTTCCTCATACGGCGCACGGTGAATGCCCGCCAGTCCGCCAAAGCGGTTCAAGAGACGCTGCCCCACCTGGACGGCGTTTTCTCCCTGCACGCCCACTCGCAGCAGAATGGCCAGCAACTCGGCGTTGCTGAGCGCCTGCGGCCCCAAACTGGCCAACCGCTCGCGCGGGCGTTCGGACTCGTGCAGGTCGGTGATGCGATAAACGGGTTTGGAATTTGGCTGCGCCATAGGTACATGAGCGTATGGAAACGAAAGACTGCTATAATGGACATAATTATAAACCATGAGACCCTAAGACGGTTGACGATGAAACTATTGCACTTCGCCGACGCGCACATTGACATGGCCAACTATGGCCGCCAGGACCCGCTTACAGGTCTGCCTCTACGCGTGTTAGATTTCTTGAAATCATTGGATACCATCGTCGAGACGGCGCTCTCCGAAAGGGTGGATCTGGTCATCTTTGCAGGCGACGCCTACAAAGACCGCACTCCCGCCCCCACCTTCCAACGTGAATGGGGCAAACGGATTGTGCGACTTTCACAAGCGAAGATTCCCACTTTACTTTTGGTCGGCAATCACGATATGTCTCCCGCTGTTGGGCGCGCGCACGCCATCCAGGAGTTCGACACGCTACAAGTGCCGTACGTCAAAGTGCTAGGCAGGCCACAATTCCTGAAACCAGATGCCCTGTGGGATTTGCCCATCCAGGTCATTGCCTTGCCGTGGATTACGCGCTCTGGCCTGATGGCCAACCTCGAAATGAACATGGAAAAACCAGAAGAAATCTTTTCCAACATCGAGGAACGCATCTCAGATCTGGTCACAGATTGGCTGGAACAAGCCGACCCATCGCTGCCGACCCTCCTGACGGCACATGCCTCAGTGCAAGGCGCTGTCTACGGAGCAGAGCGCATGGTGATGCTTGGCGCCGACTTGACGCTGCCCGGCTCGCTGGTAAAAGATAAGCGGCTGGATTACGTGGCGCTTGGTCACATCCACAAGCCGCAAGACCTCAACCAGGGGCAACATCCACCCGTCATTTACCCCGGCTCTATCGAGCGCGTGGATTTCAGCGAGGCCAATGATGAAAAGTTCTTTGTCATCGCTGAGGTGCAAAAAGGTCAGACGCAAGTGATCTGGAAGAAACTTTCGAGCGTAAGGCCGTTCCACGACCGGCGCGTAATCTTAGGACCCGCCCGGAGCGCATTTGATGGGTCGGAAGAGAACGTGAACGAAGTCTTGCTGGCAGCCTTGCCCTCACTCGAAGAGATGAAGGATGCCATTGTCCGTCTAACGGTTGAATATCCGCGCGAATTAGACAGCCTGATAGACGAACCTGCCCTGCGTAAATATGCCGCACAGGCTTTCGAGTTCCATCTTGTCAAGCGTCCGCTGGTAGAGGGGCGCATTCGCCTGCCCGCCGATCAGACGGCGAGCAGCCTTTCGCCGCTGGACTTGTTGGAGCAGTATTGGCGGGCGTCGAAAGTGAGTCAGCAAGAAGAGGTGGCTGCCCTGCAAAGCCTGGCGCAGGAAATTATGCAGGCAGAGCAAACATAGAGGGAGGTAGGGTACAAGTAAAAGGTACACAAGTACACAGGTAGACAGGTATAAGGTAGACAGGTAAAATTCCCAAAAATGGAGGTTGCTATGTCGCAAAAACGCTCAGGTTACCGCTGGTTCGTAGTCGTAATCTTCTTTTTCTTCATGCTCCTGCATCAGACTGACAAGTTGATGATTGGCTCGATGCAAGTCCCTATCAGCGAAACATTCGGCATGAACAACACCCAATGGGGGTGGATCAATTCAGGCGCGTTGATTGTCGCCACCCTTCTTTATCCTGTTTGGGGCTACCTGTACGACCGTTACGCACGCGCGAAATTGCTGGCGCTGGCATCATTCATCTGGGGCGCAACCACATGGATGAACGGTATCGTGCGCACCTTCCCGGCCTTCTTAGCAACGCGGGCTTCCACCGGCATAGATGACTCGTCTTACCCTGGCCTATACACGCTTGTGGCAGACTATTTTGGTCCCACCCTGCGCGGCAAAGTCTATGGCCTGCTGCAATTGGCGCAGCCGCTCGGCTACCTGCTGGGCATGATCCTGGCGCTGATGGTGGCGCCGCTCATCGGCGGCTGGCGCTCCATTTTCTACATCACCGGCACGCTGGGGCTGGTGGTCGCGGCGCTCATTTATTTCGGAGTCAAGGAAATGCCGCGCGGCAAAGCCGAACCTGAGTTCGAGCAAATGGCCGAGATGGCAACCTTCAAATTCTCCTGGGCAGAGGCGCGAGAAATCTTCAAAAAGAAGACCATGTGGTTCGTCTTCCTGCAAGGCTTTGCAGGCGTCTTTCCCTGGAACGTCATCACGTATTTTTTCTTTGCCTACCTCGAAAAAGAACGCGGCTACGACGCCAACAGCATCCTGTTTACCATGGCGCCGGTCATCCTCATCCTGGCGGCGGGCTACTTCGTCGGCGGCGCGGTAGGCGACTTCCTCTTCAAGTTCACCCGCAAAGGCCGCATCTTGGTTTCGAGTGCGGGCGTCCTGCTAGGCGCCATCTTCCTCGTACTGGCCGTCACCTCGCCCATCGAGGCCAGGAACCAATTTTTCCTTTTCATGTGCCTGACGGCCATCTTCATGCCGCTCTCTTCGGCCAACGTCATCGCTACCGTGTACGATGTAACCGTTCCTGAAGTTCGCTCCACTGCGCAGGCCACTGAATACTTCATCGAAAACGCGGGCGCAGCCTTCGCTCCCATTCTCACAGGCGTCATTGCCGATGCCACCAATCTGCAAACCGCCATCCTGCTCATCCCAAGCATTGCTTGGGGGTTGTGCTTTGTCTTCTATCTGGGCGCGCTGTTTACCATAGACAAGGATCACGCCGACCTACGCGCCCAAATGGTCGAGCGCGCCAGCGCTATGCAATGAACGTCCTGCCGCTCGACCTCGGCAACAAAAAGCAGGTACGAGACTTCCTCGACCTGCCCCATCGTATCTATGCGGACATACCGCAGTGGGTGCCTGCGCTTGAGATAGACGACCGCCTCAGGCTGGACCCGAAGCGGCATCCGTTCTATCGGCATTCTCAAGCCGCATTCTTTCTCGCTTACGAGGGAAATCGCCCCGTGGGGCGCATTGCCGTCCTGGACCACCGCCTTCACAATGAATACAATCGCGAGAAAACGGCTTTTTTCTACCTCTTTGAATGCGAGAACGACTTGGCTGCATCGCAGGCTCTTTTTGAGGCTGCCTTTGGGTGGGCGAGCGCTCGCGGCCTGCAAAACATGGTGGGGCCAAAGGGCTTCACCGTGTTAGACGGCTTTGGCTTGTTGATCAAGGGCTTCGAGTACCGTCCCGCCTTCGGTCTGCCCTACAACCCACCCTACTACCCGGCCCTGGTCGAAGCGGCTGGCTTCCGCCCGCTAAAGGAGGCCGTCTCTGGTTACCTGGACAAAAACCTGCAATTCCCGCAGCGCATCCATGCCCTGGCCGAACGAGTTACCCGCCGGCGCGGCTTGCACATTGCTCGCTACCGCACCCGCCGCGACCTGCGTCAACTGGTTCCCAAATTGAAAGATCTGTACAACAACGCGCTGCGCGGCACCAGCGGCAACGCCCCCCTGACCGACGAAGAGGCTCGGTTGATGGCAAATCAACTGTTGTGGTTTGCCGATCCAAACCTCATCAAGATCGTCATGAAAGGCGACCAACCGGTCGGCTTCCTGATGGCATATCCCGATATATCTGCGGCCGTGCAAAAGACCAGAGGAAAATTGTTCCCTTTTGGATGGCTCACCTTGCTGCGCGAGTTCAAGCGCACCGACTGGGTAGACATCAACGGCGCCGGCCTGCTGCCCGAATATCGCGGCTCTGGCGGTACGGCCATCTTATATAGCGAACTGTTCAAGTCCGTGCTAGAAAGCGGCCAGTTCCGGCATGGCGAAATCGTACAAGTCGGCGTGGACAACGACGCTATGCAGCGTGAAATGGAAAGTTTTGGCATCAAGTTTCACAAGATGCACCGCACGTACCAGCGTGAATTGACCTGATGGCTGTGATTGCCGATGACAAGGTGCGCCTTAATCATCTCCGCCCAGCACAGCAAATCGAAATTTGGAGGCTTCCATGACCATCATTGTCGCCGATACTACCTGCGGCCTGCCGCGAGACCTGCTTGCCAAACGCGGCATCCCGCTCATCCCGCAAATCGTCATGTTTGGCGAACAGGCCTACCACGACGACACAGAACTGGATACTGCCAGTTTCTTGCAAAAACTAAAAGCCTCGGCTACCCTTCCTAAAACGGCAGCGCCAGAACCGCCATTGTACTACCCCATCTACGAAAACGCGCGCGCCAAAGGGGAGAGCGTTATTGTCATTGCGCCCTCGGCCAAATTGAGCGGCACCGTCCGTTCGGCAGAGACAGCGGCGCAGGAATTCCCTGGCCTGGATGTGCGTGTGATCGACTCGTTCACCATCTCTTGTAACCTGGGCGCGCTGGTGTTGATTGCAGACGATCTTGCCAAGGCCGGTAAACCCGTAGATGAAATCGAGGCCCATATTCGCTCCTTGATTCCACGCGGGCGTATCTTCTTCGTGGTAGACACGCTTGAATACCTGGCCAAGGGCGGGCGCATTGGCGGGGCCAAGAGACTGCTGGCCGAATTGCTGGAAATCAAACCCATCCTCACCCTCCGCGAGGGGCAGGTAGAACCCTTTGAACAACAGCGCACCAAGAAGCGTGCGCTGGAACGCCTGGTGGAAGTAGTGGCAGCAGAATGCCCCAAGAAGCCTGAGGCGCATCTGACGGTGGTGCAAGCCGAGGCTGAGTCCGAAGCGCAGCAATTCGCGGCTAAACTGAAAACCGTCATCCCGCTGCCTGAAATTCCCATCTACGAATTGCCGCCAGCCATCGTCACGCACGGCGGACCAAAGACCATGGGCGTCGGTTTCTTTGCCGACATGGTATAATCGCAATTCCACTGTGGAAATATCCCCGCCTGCGCGGCGGGTTTTGAAGGAGTAGTGTATGTCTGGTCACAGCCACTGGGCAACCATCAAACGCAAAAAAGGCGCCGCCGACGCCAAGCGCGGCGCCATCTTTACGCGCCTGACGCGCGAGATCGTCATTGCAGCCCGAGAGGGCGGCGGCGACCCCGATAGCAATTTCCGTCTGGCGCTGGCAGTCGAAAAGGCGCGCGCCAACAACATGCCAAAAGAAAACATCGAGCGCGCTATCCGGCGCGGCACGGGAGAAGACAAAGAAGGCAGTGCATTTGAAGAAGTCATGTACGAAGGCTATGCCCCGCATGGTGTGGCGCTGATGATCGAAGCCGTCACCGACAACCGCAATCGCACCGTATCCGAAATCCGGCATGTGCTTAGCCGCAGCGGCGGCAGCATGGCCGAAGTAGGCGCAGTAGCCTGGCAATTTGACCGCGTTGCGTATTTTTCGTTTCCCTCCAGCGCCATGTCGTATGACCAGGCCTTTGAACTAGCCATCGAGGCTGGCGCCGACGATGTAAGCGAAGACCAGGGCATGGTCGAAATCATCGGGCCGGTAGAAGCCTTCAAAGACATCGCCAGCCGCCTGCACACTGCCAAGGTGCAGCCAGAAGAAGCCGGCCTGCGCATGACTCCTAAACAAGAACTGGAACTGCCCGTAGATCAAACCTTACAGGTCATGAAACTCATCGAAACCCTCGAAGAAATGGACGATGTGCAAAACGTCTTCTCCAATCTAAAGGTTTCGGATGAGGCCCTGGCGGCGCTCGAAGCCGGCTAACGCTGCGTAGTGATGACGACACACGTCATTATGCCTTAACTCCATGACGCTTGCCCTGGGAATTGACCCCGGCACGGCTACGACAGGCTACGGTCTCGTCCGCCTCGAACCAGACGGAGGGCTGCTGGCCGTTTCTTATGGCGTTATCACCACTCCCAAAGGCTCCCCCGCCCCCGCTCGTCTGGCGGCCTTCTACGATGCGTTGCGCGCCCTGCTACAAGAATTCCACCCCGATACGGCCGCCGTCGAAAAGTTGTTCTTCCAACGCAATGTTTCGACCGCCATCGCTGTTGGGCAGGCGCGCGGCGTGACGCTGCTCGCCCTGGCGCAAGCCGGCCTGCCAGTATTCGAGTACACACCCAACGAAATCAAGCAAGCGGTGGCAGGCTACGGCTCGGCCGACAAACGCCAAATGCAAGAAATGGTGCGCGTGCTGCTCGCATTAGAAGCGATTCCCCGGCCTGACGATGCCGCCGATGCCCTGGCAGTGGCAATTACCCATTTGAATACCAAGCGATATTGACCCAAAAACAAGAGACCGGCGTTCCACCGGTCTCTTGTTTTTTACAAAGATTAATATCTACGCCGACCGCCCCCACCGCGGCGCTCCCGGCCGCCGCCATAGCCGCCTCCGCGACGCTCGCCGCCAAAACTGCGTGGACGTTCCTCGCGCGGTCGGGCAATGCTGACGCGCAAGTCGCGGCCATCGAGAGAATAGCCATTGAACATCTGGATAGCCTTCTCGGCCTCGCCAGGGCTGCTCATCTCTACAAAGGCAAAGCCTTTCGACCTGCCTGTTTCCCGGTCGGTAATCACACTGGCGGATGCCACCGTGCCGGCCTGCGCAAAGAGTTCGCGCAACTGGTCTTCGGTCGCGCCATACGAAAGATTTCCGACGTAGAGCTTTGATTCCATACTGTACTCTTCTCCTGAGGGATTAAGAAAAAAACCGCCTACCTGCGTCAGGTTTGGCGGCTAAAACACACAAATCCTACGTTCAAGCGTTCAAATTGTATCACAACTTGCGCAACTGATTAAGCAAATTTGTCAAGGGAATTTCCGCCAGGGATGGAACGCTCAAGTCGGCGCCGTTCACACCTAACAGGGTAGTGAGGGGATTAGGGATCACTACAACCGCAACGCCGGCCGCGCGCGCTGCCCGCACGCCATTTGGGGAATCCTCGAACACGACCGCTTCGGAGGGCTGCAAGTGAAATATCTCTAACGCTTTCAAGAACAAATCGGGATAGGGCTTGGTGCGGCCAGGCGAGACATCTTCGGAGCAAAGAATAACATCGAAACGGCAAACAAGTCCAAGCCGAGTCAGATGCGCGTCCACCCAACGGTGTGGAGAACTGGAAGCGACAGCAAGCCTCAGTCCCAAACGGCGGGCTTCGTCCAGATAGTCCGTCACGCCGGGCAAGATAGGCTGAGCAAGGATAAGGGCATCGCTTTCGGCTTTGTGGCGGGCACGCAATTCGTCAGGCTGCAAGCCGTTTCCAACCAATCCTGCCAGATGACCGGCAGCATCAAAAACGCCAAGTCCAAAACCACCCACCATCATGCCCCATTGTTCTGGCAGCAGTTCCTGACCATATTCACGATAGATATTTTGCCAGACCTGGAATTCGGGCGTTTCAGTGTCCAGAATTAAGCCGTCGAAATCGAAAAGGAGGGCTTTGGCTTTCACGAGCGCAATTCTATCAGAAGTTGGCAGGAGAGACAAAGGAAACCCTTTGCAAAAAAACTAGCGCGAAAATAACAACCGTCATGCAACCTATTTGGGCTTTGCGCATCGAAAGAAAAGCGGTTGATTAAATGTATTGGGCGCGCTGTCAGTGTTATAATCCGCCCGATATTTCCAAAGGAGTTGCAGGATGGCTTATACCAACGTAAAAGTCCCCCGCGGCGGGGCAAAAATCTCGATCAAGAATGGGAAGTTGCAAGTTCCCGACAATCCTATTATCCCTTTCGTGGAAGGGGATGGCACCGGCAGGGACATCTGGCGCGCTTCAGTACGGGTGTTCGATGCCGCTGTCGAAAAGGCCTATCACGGCAAGCGCAAAGTCCATTGGATGGAAGTGTACGCCGGTGAAAAATCCTTCAAATTGTTCAATACCTGGCTGCCAGACGAGACTGTGGAAGCCTTCAAAGAATTTTTGGTGGGCATCAAGGGGCCGCTCACCACGCCTATCGGCGGCGGTATTCGCTCGCTGAATGTGGCCCTACGCAAGGCTTTGGACTTATACGTATGTCAGCGTCCCGTGCGCTGGTACAAGGGTGTCCCTTCGCCTGTCAAACATCCCGAATATGTGGATATGGTCATCTTCCGTGAGAATACAGAAGATATTTACACAGGCATCGAGTTTCGGCAAGGCACCCCGGAGAACGAAAAACTCAAACAATTGCTTCAAGAGCATTTTCCGGCCGAGTACAAGAAAATACGCTTTCCCGAGACGGCCGGCATCGGCATCAAGCCGGTCTCCATCGAAGGCACAGAGCGCCTGGTACGCGCCGCCATCCAATGGGCGCTGGACAACAATCGCAAGAGCGTGAATTTCGTCCACAAAGGCAACATCATGAAATTCACCGAGGGCGCGTTCAAGGATTGGGGCTATACTCTTGCCAAACGAGAATTTCGGCATCGCATCGTCACCGAGCGCGAGTCGTGGATTCTGGGCAACAAAGAAGCCAACCCCAACCTGAGCGTGGAAGAGAATGCACGGATGGTAGAACCCGGCTTCGATATGATGTCGCCTGACCAGCAAAATGACATCAAGCGCGAAGTGGAAGAGGCGTTGAAACTGTGGGACACGCACGGCGGCGGCAAATGGAAGAAAATGTTGCTCATCAAGGATTCGATTGCCGATGTCAGTTTGCAATTTACGCTCATCCGTCCGCGCGATTACGATGTCATTGCCACCCTCAACTTGAACGGCGATTACTTGTCCGACGCGCTGGCTGCACAAGTAGGCGGAATTGGCATTGCTCCAGGCGCTAACATCAACTACGAAAGCGGCCACGCCATCTTTGAAGCCACACATGGCACAGCGCCCAAATACGCCGATTTGGACAAGGTCAACCCTGGTTCGGTCATCCTTTCTGGCGAGATGATGTTCCGCTATATGGGCTGGACAGAAGCCGCCGACTTGATTGTGAAAGGAATGGAAGGCGCCATTGCCGCCAAGACGGTGACTTACGATTTTGAACGGTTGATGGAGGGCGCTACCTTGCTCAAATGCTCCGAGTTTGGAGATGCGGTGATTCAGCACATGGGGTAGTGCGCTTCTGGCGATGCCTCCCTTTACAAGAAGGGTATCGTCTCGACCGATTAGACCCTAAAGGTTTTTCCGCAAACGAAAACCTTTAGGGTCTTCTTGGGGAGACTTTTTGACTATGGGAATAACAGGGAGCAATTTGGTACAATCTTTACCATGCGTCAAATTGCCCTCTTTTTCTTCCTCATATTGACCGTCACATCCGCCTGTCAACCCTCCCCGAACGGGAACATGGCAAGCAACCGGGGAACGCCTGCTGCGACGCTCGAATATAACCCATTTGTGCCGCTGGCCTCCTCAACAACAATCGGCTTGACCGCCTCCAGCGCCGAGCCAAGCCCCCTCCCGCCAACCGTTACACCCACTCAACGAGTTGGGCCAACGCCCACCCTGGCAGCGCTGAGCGTCACGCTCCCGCCAACGCGCCTGCCAGGAACGCCCATTGTCTCTCCCACGCCAGATGTAGTGCGCACGCTGCCGACGCCTCGGCAGGCTGCCAACCAATATGTGATACAGTCAGGCGACACGCTAGGCGACATCGCTCAAAGGTATGGCATCAGCCTGTTGGCGCTCATGCAAGCCAACGGGCTCTCCGAAGCAGATGTGCTACAGCCTGGGCAAACGCTTACCATACCAGCGCCTCAGCTTGGCGAGCAAGGCCCCGATTTCAAGATCATTCCTGATTCAGAATTGGTCTATGGCCCTGCCAGCGCGACTTTTGACGTGGAGACATTCGTTCAACAAGAAGGCGGCTACCTGGCTTCTTATGAGGAAGAAGTAGATGGTCAATGGCTCAGCGGCGCTGAAATCGTGAAGCGCGTAGCGCAAAATTACTCGGTCAACCCGCGCTTGCTGCTCGCACTACTCGAACACCAGAGCGGCTGGGTAAGCAACCCGGCGCCGACCAACCTGGACTATCCATTAGGCTTACAGGATACCTGGCACAATAGCCTCTACCTGCAATTGGCCTGGGCAGCCAATACACTCAATTGGGGATTCTACGGCTGGCGTGTCAACGCCCTCTCGACCTGGGTGTTGGCAGATGGGAGCGTGCTGCCCATAGATCCAACCATCAACGCCGGCACAGCCGCCGTCCAATATTTCTTCTCCAAATTGAACGGCATGTTCGACTGGCAAGGAAATGTGACCGCCTTTGGGCTATTCCAAAGTTACTTCTTCCTGTTTGGGAATCCCTTCGATTATGCCATCGAGCCGCTGGTGCCGGCTACATTGCGACAACCCCCTATGCACCTGCCCTTCGAGCCAGGAGTGACGTGGTCGTTTACGGGCGGTCCGCACGGCGGTTGGGATAGCGGCTCGGCTTGGGCGGCTCTCGACTTTGCTCCCCCCGGTGAAGCGGCCGGCTGCTCGCCCAGCGACGAATGGGTGACGGCCGTGGCCGATGGCTGGATTGTGCGCACCGGCGATGGCGCGGTAATGCAGGACCTGGACGGCGACGGCTACGAGCAAACCGGCTGGGTGGTATTCTACATGCACATCGAGAGCCGTGACCGGGTAGCGCCCCAAACATACGTATATGCCGGGGAACGCATCGGGCATCCTTCCTGCGAGGGTGGTTTTTCCAATGGGACTCACGTCCACATTGCCCGAAAATATAACGGCGAATGGATTGCCGCAGACGGCAATGTACCCTTTGTACTGGATGGCTGGGTCTCTAGCGGAAACGGCATTGAATACGATGGCTTTCTGACCCACAGCCAGCAGGTTCTCCAATCCTGGGACGGGCGCAATGAACTAAACCAGATTGCGCGCTAGAGCCTTCAGAGAGATTTAATCTCCGCAGGTATAATCTGAGTTGAACATGAACTTTCGTATTTCTCTCTCACTGCTTGTGACGGCGTTGGCTGCCAGCGCATGTCGGGCTCAGCCGGCTTTGTGGGGAGCACGCCCCACCCCCACCGCGCGCGCGGCTTCTGTCTATGCGGCCGCACCAAAAGACATACCGCACATCCCCACAGCGGGCAGCCAAGCGGCATCAGCGCCAACAGACCTTCCACCGTTTCCCTCCAAGACGCCGGTGGTGGCAAACGCCGACCAACAGCCCACCGCAACTGCCACCTTGCTGCCCACGCCAGATTCGCCTCCCATCCTTTACTATACGCAAAGCGGCGATACCCTGGCTGCGATAGCCAGCCGCTTTGGAGTGCAGGAGAGAGAAATTACCTCAGCAGTATCTCTGCCCAAGCAAGGCTTGATTGACCCCGGCACCCTCCTGATCATCCCCGACCGGCTGGGAGAAGTAGGGCCTAACGTGCAAATCCTCCCCGACAGCGAAGTGATTTTCTCGAGTACGGCAGCCAGTTTCGATACATTAGCCTATGTAGCCGAGGCGGGCGGCGAACTTTCAAAATACCGCGAATTTCTCAATTCCACCGGCTGGGAGACCGGCGCCGGTATCATTGACCGCTTAGCGCACGAAAACTCTATCAACCCGCGCTTGCTGCTCGGCCTGCTCGACTATCAGGGCAATTGGGTCACCGGCGTGCCTGACAATTTTTTGAAGCGCACTTACCCGATGGGCTACCAGAAAGAATTCAAGGATGGCATCTTCAGCCAGATGGTATGGGCTGTGAACCAGTTATCCAAAGGCTACTACGGCTGGCGCAGCGGAACCTTGACTCAATTGACCTTCCGCGATGACTTGACCCTGCGCCTCTCCCCCGACCTGAACGCCGGCAGCGTGGCTATTCAATACCTCTTCTCCCAACTCTACACGCGCGCCGAATGGGAGCGTGTGGTGGATGCCAAAACAGGTTTCCCCGCCAGGTATGCCGAGCAATTTGGCGATCCATGGCTGCGAGCGCAAAACGCCGGCCCCATCTTCCCGCCCGGCCTGACGGCGCCAACATTGGTGCTGCCCTTTGAGCCAGACCGCGAATGGTCTTTCACCAGCGGCCCGCATGGCGCCTGGCTGGCAGAAGGCCCGCTAGCAGCCGTAGACTTTGCGCCAGCCACCGACCATCCCGGCTGCATAGAATCTGAGAAATGGATCGTAGCCGCCGCGCCTGGCCTGGTTGTGCGTTCCAACAAGGGCGTGGTAGTGTTAGACCTGGACGGTGACGGCCATGAAGAGACGGGGTGGATACTGCTCTACCTTCACGTGGCAACCAAAGACCGCGTCAAAGCCGGCGTTTGGGTCGAGCAAGATGAACGTATCGGCCACCCTTCTTGCGAAGGCGGCGCCTCTACCGGCACCCACCTGCACTTTGTCCGCAAATACAACGGCGAATGGGTGCTGGCTGAAGGCATGTTTCCGCTCGTCTTAAGCGGCTACACCATTCACGCTGGAAAGCAACCTTACGAAGGCACCATGACCAAAGGCGACATCACCATCATTGCCAACCCGGTGGGAACAGCCTCTTCTGTTATTTACCGTAAAGCCGATGAGTAAGCCGGTCGTTCTCCTCCTGATCATACCTTTGTTGCTGGGCGCTTGCGCACCGGCCGCCCCCGCCGGCGGATTGCCGCTGTTGGTGGTCACACCGCCCGCTTCGCCTGCTCCTGCCTGGCAAGGACGCCCCGAATACGCCCCTGGTGAACTGGTGGACTACATTGCCCAATCGGGCGATACGCTGCCTGCACTGGCAAGACGTTTCAACACCAGCGTGGAAGAAATCTACGCCGCCAACCCCTTCATTCCACGCAATGCAACAACCATGCCGCCAGGCATGCCTATGAAAATCCCCATTTACTATCTGCCGCTGTGGGGCAATCCCGATCATCTCTTGCCCGACCACGCTTATGTCTACGGCCCCACCTTGATAGGCTTCAATACCTCGGCCTTTGTTGCCTCCCAGCCTGGCTGGCTGAAAACGTATCGCGCCTGGGCTGGAAACAAGTGGCGCAGCGGGGCAGAGATTGTCAATTATGTAGGGCAAAACTTCAGCGTCAGCCCACGCCTGTTGCTGGCGCTGCTCGAGTATCAAGCGGGAGGGCTGAGTCAGCCCGAAAAGCCCCAAACGCGCTACCTTCTGGGCTATCAACGCGTTTATTATGAAAGCGTCTACTTGCAACTGGTAGGAGCGGCTAATACGCTCAACAATGGCTACTATGGCTGGCGCGATGGCAGTTTGACCGAATTTGAACTGCAAGATGGCAGCCTGATTCGCCCTGACCCCTGGCAAAATGCCGCCACAGTCGCCCTGCAATACTACTTTTCCAAAACGCTGACCGCCGAAGAATACCACCGAGCCGTTTCACCCGAAGGCCTATACGCCGTCTACACAGCCTTGTTTGATGATCCCTGGCAGGATTCCACCGAACTCATCCACGGCAGTTTACAACAGCCCGAGCTGCGCATGCCTTTCCCGCCTGGTCGCGTTTGGACGTTGACCGGCGGCCCGCATACCGGCTTTGGACATGGATTACCTTTCGCCGCGCTAGACTTTGCGCCTCCATCCGAATTTTCGGGCTGTTTTGCCGTAGACGAAAAAGACTACGCCCTGGCCATGGCCGACGGCATCGTCGTCCGCTCTGAGACCGGCACCGTCGTGCTTGACCTGGACGGCGACGGAGACGAGCGCACCGGTTGGGTCATTATTTATATTCATGTTGGCTCTAAAGGCCGCGCTCCTACCGGCTTGTCGCTGAAAGCCGGCCAACCCATTGGATACCCATCTTGTGAAGGCGGGCAGACCACCGGCACCCACATCCATGTGGCGCGCAAATACAACGGCGAGTGGATTCCGGCCGACGGGCCCCTGGCCTTCAACCTGGAAGGCTGGATCGCTCACAATGGCAGCGAGGCGTACCTGGGAACACTGACCAAAGGCAGTCTCACCGTCACCGCCAGCGCCGCCTCTGATTGGTTCAGCCAAATTCAATCGCAGGCGACGCCCTGAAACAGGATAGAGAGGATTTCCATATGGAACAAGAATACCCACCTCATCCTGAACAGGCTATCTATCTCGATGACGCCCTGCTGGTGGTCAATAAGCCCGCCGGCCTGCCTGTTTTGCCAGATGGTTGGCAGCCTGATGCCCCCTACCTGACAGCCCTCTTGCAGCAGGAATACGGGCGGCTGTGGGTCGTCCATCGGTTAGACAAGTCTACCAGCGGCGTAATGCTTTTTGCGCGTACTGCCGAAGCCCATCGCACCTTAAACCGCCAATTCGACCAGCGCCAGGTCGAAAAGGTCTATCACGCCATCGTGCTGGGGACTCCCGCCTGGGATGAGCAAGTCTGCCAAATGCCGCTGCGCGCCAACGTGGGCCAGCGCCATAGAACCATCGTGGACGAGAAACGCGGAAAAGCCTCTGAGACCAGATTCCAGGTCCTTAAACGGGGGCAGGCGGCGGCGTTGGTCGAAGCGCGTCCAGAGACCGGCCGCACGCACCAGATTCGCGTCCATCTTTCCGCATTGGGATTTCCCTTGCTAGGCGATTGCCTATACGGCGCGGCAGCCAATCCAAGCCTGGAACGCCCGGCCCTTCATGCAGTTTCGATTGCCATCTTTCATCCGTTGTCGCAACAGCGACAGGTCTTTTCGGCTATATATCCGCCCGATTTTGCCGCTGCCCTGAAGCGGCTGGGGCTTCAATGAGGCTCTTGTTATGATTCCTAACCTGCCATCCCTGCGCATCCTGCCGCTCGACAAATTGATTCTGCATGAAGACCACGATATGCAGCGCACGCTGCCGCTGGTGGAAAAATTGCGGGCGCAAGGTATCCTGCGCAACCCACCCATTGTCATGCCGCTGCCAGATGGTTCGGGACGCTATATGGTGTTAGACGGCGCCAACCGCTTCACCTCCCTGAAAGAAATGGAATTTCCCCACATTGTGGCGCAGGTGGTAGAGGCCCACGACCCGCATGTGACCTTGCAAACCTGGAATCATGTCGTATGGGGGCTGCGCCCCAAACGTCTGTTAGAAAGCCTGCGTGAACTGTCCACCATTCACTTAAAGAAAATCAACATTCAGAAATCTTTCGAGCCGCCTGAAACCACGCCGGCGCAAGTTCGATTGCCAGGCGGCAGCCTATATTTGGCATATACGCCCTCTGATCTGAAGGAAAAGGTCAACGCCCTGCACGAACTGGTCAACTGCTATAAGGAGCGCGCCTCGCTCGATCGCACCAGTCAAACCCTCATAGAAGGCTTCAAAAGCATCTATCCCGACTTGACGGCCCTGGTCATCTTCCCACGCTTCGATATCCAAAGCGTTTTAACGCTGGCCGGGCAAGGATTGGTTCTGCCGGCCGGCATCACGCGCTTCACCGTGTCGCCGCGCATTTTGCACCTCAACTATCCGCTGCACGAACTTTCGAGCGGCAAGCCGCTGGAATACAAAGAGGCCTACCTGCAGCGCTGGGTGGAAGAACGCATCAAGCGCAAAGGCGTGCGCTATTATGCCGAAGCCACTTTCCTCTTCGATGAGTAAACCATGGAATTCTTCTTGCCTTCCTTGCCAGAAAATCTGGCCCGCACCCCGCCCGAAACGACCCGCATCCTGTCTCTACAAGCGCGCCCCTACGAAGACGCTCGCCGTGTGTTGGTCAAGATGGACATCACCCCCTTCGAGAAACGTCCGCACATCGAAGTCAGCCTGCGCGACGCTCATGGAAAAGAAGTGAGCGCGGCCAGTTTCATCGAGCCAATGGCTTGGAATTTGGAATTCACCCTGCACATTCGTACACAACCAGCCGACGACGACCTGACGCTCGAGGCGCGTTTGTTCTACCCAGACGGCCCTGCTGCCGAACCGGTACGCGCGCGCTTCGGACTCCCCTCCGCCTGATTCCGTCAAATGAGCACTTACCTGCCCTCCAGCCCTACTCCCCTGATGCATACATTACGCCTGGCAACGCTGACTGCGCTAGCGCTAAGCCTGTCTGCCTGCCTGAAGGCCGAACCAGGCAGCACCGCCACATTGCCTCCCACCCCAAGCGAGACGGCTACGCCGCTTTCCCTCCCTGGCAAGCAAGAGGCGGTGTTGCTCTCCATAGAAGAAAATGGCTACGCGCATCTTTTTGTGTACAGCCCTCAGCAGATGCCGCTCACCCGCCTGACGTATGGCGAGTGGGATGATATCACCCCCGCTCTCAGCCCCGATGGAACCCAGGTCGCCTTTGCCTCCAACCGCGACGGACAATGGGACTTATATGTGATGGAACTGGTCAGCGGCCTGACAAGGCGCATCACCGACACGCCGCAGTACGAAGCGGCGCCCTCCTGGTCGCCCGATAGTCAGTGGTTGGCCTGTGAACGTTATGCTGACGAAAACCTGGAGATTGCCGTCCTTTCGTTGACCGACGCCGAACAAGAAGCCATCAATTTAAGCGAAAACCCCGCCTCCGACTATGCCCCCGCCTGGTCGCCAGACGGGCGGCGCATTGCCTTCGTCTCTAACCGCAGTGGCGATAGCGACATCTGGCTGGCCGACCTGGACAAGACCGGGCAAGGCAGATTCATCAATCTGAGCCACACGCCCTTTGCCGCCGAAAACCATCCCATTTGGACGCGCGACGGCACACAACTGGCCTGGTCCTCTTCGGCTCAAACGCTTGGTATGAGCGGCGTCTACGCCTGGAATGCCCTGCAACCGGAGCGGCCGGCCATTTGGATCGGAAACGGCGACTGGCCTGCCTGGGACACTTCTGGCGACCGCCTGACAGCCATCATCCTGGCCCCCAACCTGGATTACCTGACCGCTTACACGCTGAGGGGCGATCTGCTGCTCCAGCCGCTACCGCTGCCAGGCCCAGCGCGCGGGCTGGCCTGGGGCGAATTAGCCCTGCCCGCCTCTCTGCCGGGCGTCTACAAGCAAGCGGCTATGCAAACGCCGACTGCGCTCTGGACCGCAGCCGTCACACCGCTGGCAGAGGGGCCATCGCAGCGCTATACCATCAACACCCTGCCAAACGTACAGGCGCCATACCCACAACTGCACGATCTGACCGACGAAGCCTTTATGGCGCTGCGAGAACGCGCCATCGAAGAAACCGGCTGGGATGCGCTGGCCGCCTTGAGCAACGCTTTTGTCCCGCTAACCAGTTTGCTCGACCCCGGCCTGGGCGAGGACTGGCTGTACACCGGCCGCGCTTTTGCCCTGAATCCGCTCATGGCCAACGCCGGCTGGATGGTGGCCGTGCGCCAGGATTATGGCGCCCAAACGTACTGGAAACTTTACCTGCGCGCCCAACTGCAAGACGGCACGCAGGGCGAGCCGCTGCATGAGCCTCCGTGGGACCTGTCAGCGCGCAACGAACTGGAGCCAAAATATTACGAACAGGGCGGCAAATACGCCCCTGTCCCCCCTGGCTATTGGGTAGATTTCACTAATCTGGCACGGCAATACGGCTGGGAGCGTGTGCCGGCGCTGCCCAACTGGCGCACATTTTACAGCGGAGCGCGCTTCACTGAATTTGCGATGATAAGCGGGCTAGACTGGTATAGCGCCATGCTAGAGATTTACCCTAAAGACGTGCTGGTAACGCCAACGCACATCCTTCCGCCCAGCCCAACACCCACCAAAACGCCCATCCCTACGCAGACGAAAGTCCCCACCCGCACGCCACGCCCAACCGGAACGCCCACGCTTTCCCCCACACCTAAACCGACGCGTACCAATACAAGCGCTCCGCCGCCGCCCGCCACTGCAACGAACACCCTCCCGCCGCCTGCCACTGCGACGAACACCCTCCCGCCGCCGACCGAAACATTTACGCCGCAGCCTCCCAGCCCCACCCCGACTCCGGGCATCCTGGTTCCGGTGACGCCATGAATGGTTGCCGCTGGTTGCATAACGCGGAATTGAGTCCGCAACCAACTGTAGACAAGCCTGAAGGCTTGCCCTACAGAATAGCGTGTTGGCTGGCAATGGGATGGCTAATATGGCTACTTTCTGCTTGCGCGGTGGGAGGTAAAAAGACCCCAACGCCAGTAATCGCTTTCGATAACGGCGAGCAGGCTGGGGGGTGGTCTGAAGCGGCCACGTCCACGCCGCCGCCCTTGCGCTTCGATCTTCCAACGCCGCGCGCCGAGGCAGTTACGGGTTGGCGTCCGCCGTTGTATCCGATTCCATGGGCGGTTTCCCCGTACGATCATTTCTATTTTGCGCGCCCCATCAGCGCAGATAATGTCAACTGGCCGCTGGCAGAATACCGCTATGGAGGCATCTTCTTTGCCAACGTGGTACATACCGGCGTAGATATTCCCGATGAGACCGGCACGCCCATCCTGGCAGCCGGGCCAGGGACAGTGGTATGGGCCGGGTGGGGCTTGTTCACCGAAGCGCCGCTCAACAAAGACGATCCCTACGGGCAGGCCGTTGCCATCCGCCACGATTTTGGTTATCGTGGCCAGGCGTTGTACACGGTGTATGCCCATCTGGAGGCAATCAACGCCACACTCGGTCAATGGGTCAACACGGGCGAGGTCATCGGCTACATGGGCAATACCGGCCAGACGACCGGCCCACACTTACACTTCGAGGTGCGGCTGGGCGAAAATACCTTTCACCACACCTATAATCCCGAATTGTGGCTCTCGCCGCCGCAGGGCTGGGGCGTTCTGGTGGGACGATTGACAGACGACAAGGGGAACCCCCTGCATTGGTATCTTGTGGAGGTGCGCCCAGAACCAGAGGGCAAACCGCTGCGCACGGTGCGCACATACGGAGGCGGAGCGACCAACTCTGACCCTTATTACAACGAAAATCTGGTGCTAAGCGACTTGCCGGCAGGAATCTACAAACTTTCGTTGAAATATGATAAGAAAGAGCAGCAATTCTGGGTGGAAATTTTTCCTGGCCAAGTAACGTATTTTACGTTTCACGGCGCCGACGGCTTTGCTGCTGGCCCGCCGCCAACCCCACGACTGGACTTTCTGCCGCCGGCGTCCTCTACAGTGCAGCCTTAAAGTGGAGTCACTGATCGAAAACGGCCTCGCGTAGCGAGGCCGTTTTGATCCTTTTTTGAGCAAAACTGTCACTGCCACACGAGCGTACCCGAGCGGCGATAGTTGGCGGCCAGCAATTCCAGGTCAAGGACGTTGATGACGCCGTCGTTGTTCAAATCGGCGGCAGATGGGAGAGCAGAGTTATATCCCATGCCAATCGTCATGGCGTCGAACTGGTCAATGACGCTGTTCCCATCAATATCGCCGGCCGGCAGGGTAATGGCCGGCAATGCGACCACAGCGCCTTGTGTCAGCGTAATATTGCCTTGCGCGCCCAAATAGCCTTCGGCGCCAGCCGTAATGGTGTAGTTGCCAACCGGCGCAGTCATACTGAAGTTGCCGTTAGGGTCAGTTTCGACAGAATTTACCAGAGAAGCATCGGCCGCATACAAACGGATGGCAACAGGTTTATAGGAAATTACCCGCCCTTGAAGGACAGGCTGAGAAGGCGAAGAGGTAGCAGTAGGCGTAACAGGAACGCCTCCGCTAATCACCAAACTAGCGGGAAGGAATGGGATGGTGAGAAGTTGCTGGTCGCCTTGCGAGACGCGCACAGAGCAATTCACCACTGCCTGCCCCGCTTGTAAGCCTTGCAAGGTAAAAGTAAATGCCACGCCGCTGGTCGTAGCGCGCTGTCCATGACTGCCCGCCATGGCAAAGATGAACGTTCCATTTTGAGGCCCGTTGAGCGCAGAGGCTGGGTCATTGCCAAAGAGGTTTGTGGCTGCCATGTTGCCAATCTCGACCAGAGAAGGGTCAACATTGCAGGTAAATTCGGCGCTGGTCAGACCACTGGCAGGCACATTGTTCAAGTAGACGGAAACAAGCGCTGTTTCACCAACAGCAATGCTGGGCGGCTCTATGGTTGCCGAGGCAGATAATTCACCTGTACCTTGCTGGCGCAGGATGATGTTATAGTCGCCGCTCCCCGACTGAGGTTGCACCTGAACAAAGTAATTGCCGGCCGGTTGCGTGCTGGTCAAAGTGCCAGCAGCGCGCGCCATCTCACTACCGCTGGAATCCAGCAAAATCAACAGAGGGGTCAAATCACCGCTTTCACGAGCGGCCGTCACGGTAAAAGTACGCTGTTCGGGCAATTGCACCGACCAACGTTCATAACGATAGGCATCTACGTTGCCGGTGTAGAAAGTATTCCATTCCAACAAGCCGCGCATAACCACTTGCGCATCGAAATCATTGAGAATAGGTTGATATGAACCCAGGCTCTGGCCATGTTTTTCGAAAGTTGTGCTATTCTTTTTGGCATCGTAATTGACCTTCCAGCCAGCCAGGGTAGCGCCTACAAGGTTTGGGCGGATAGCAAAATGCACATGCGGTCCAGGCCAGATATTTCCCAGGCATACTTGACCATTTGCATTGTTATCAATGATTCCCAGGTGCTGATTTTGTGCAACTACGCTCCCCACTTGCACCTGGACATTGGCAAGATGGTAATATTCTGAGGTCCACCCATTGCCGTGATTGATTTTGACATGACAATAGGAAACTTCATACACCGTCCCTGCGGCAGCAGCCGTCACCCAGGCATTCGAGGTATCTTCCCCAATTTTCATCCCCACATGGGGAGCAAAATCCAAAGCGCCGCCCATCGCATAGTTGTGCGGGCTGGTGGGCAAGCGCTTGGTGCCATTGTCAATGGTATCCATGGCAATCCAAGCCAACCCACGTTCCCAGGGCAATTGAAACATGTTCTCAGGAGGTAAGGCAAGCGCCTGAACTTGCCCAGGGAACAGACCTGCAAACAACAAAATCAGGACAACCACACAGAACAAGGATTTGAGTTTACTCGCCATAGATCACCATTTTCTGTTCAAATCAAAATGGAGCGGAAGTGGAAGAACCTTTGGACGATTTACGCAGAACAAGAGTAGTAATGATTACACCTGTTACCCCAGCCGCAATAGCCAGTAGAATGACCAGCCAAAGTGGAAGTCCTGTGCCGCCTGAGGAATCGGTCTGAATTCCAAGCGGAAGAGGCGTTCCTCCAGATACCGGCGGCGCAACCTGAGAATTGCCGATTTCCTTGTCAACCGTCAAAGCAATATCGGTCTTCTGAACAGCAATGTTTGGCAAGGGCGCAGCAAACCCATCAGCATTACGAACAGCGAGCGCTGCGCTTTCCAGAACAAGATGGGTCTGGCAGCCGCCCAAAGTGAGGAAGCGCACTTCGGCAATCACGCCGGCAGCCATGACCGGTGTGGTGCTGGCAAACGTTGCATCCACCAGGCCGGGTGTCTGCGGAAGCGCCAGGCCATTCATGCCTGACAGCGGACTGGTAGCGCCAATCGGCTGCAAGCAAGCCGGGTCGTACCGAATCTGAAATGTAAAACCCTGAATCTGTGTACTCGAAAGGGCATTGACGTTGACAATAACCGTTTCATTGGTTTTGTAAGACGTGGCGCTTGCCGATAACCAGATAGACTCCGGCGTTTGGGCCGTAGCCGTGGAAACAAAGGTGACAGCAAGCATCATCGCAATGAAGAATGACGTGAGCAGCCTCATTCTGAACTCCATGAAGGGAGGGGCGCGTTTGGTCTGCGCGCCCCTAGTCTATTCACTTATTGCCAGGCAAGAGCGCCAGACAAGCGATAGTTGGCAGCCAAAAGTTCCAGGTCAAGAACGTTGATGATGCCGTCATTGTTCAAATCGGCAGCCGCCGGCGTCGAGCCATTGTAGTTCATGCCAATCGTCATGGCATCGAATTGATCAATGACATCGTTACCGTCAATATCGCCAGCCGGCAAGGTAATGGTGGGCATGGTTGTCATGCTGCCGCTGGTCAACGTGGCCGCGCCTTGCGCATCCAGGTATCCTTGAGCAGAAGCAACGGCCGTGTAAGCGCCAGCCGGCGCTTGCAGGCTGAAGGCGCCATCCTGGTTGGCAGTGACAGAGGCGACCAAGGTCGAACCAGCATATAAACTGACGGTTACAGGTTTATACGCATGAACTGTGCCTGCCAACGTTCCTTGCTGAGCAACGACTGAGAGCGTTTGAGAAGCAGGCGAGAGTTCGGTGAGGGTCTGGTCGCCGATCGAGACTCGCGCCTGGCATGTAATCGTGACTTCGCCAATTTGCAAGCCACGCGCATTGAAAGTAAAGACTACACCGTCGGCAGTGGCTTTTCGCCCATTACTGCCCGCAATGGCAAAGATAAACATCCCACTTGCGGGGCCATTAAGGGCGACAGCCGCATCGGACCCAAATAATCCTGCATCGGTAATAGCGCTGACTTCTATCAGGCTGGCATCATAGGTGCAAGTAAATTCGGCGCTGGTCAGGCCGCTGCCAGGAACATTATTCAGGCTGACCGTTACCAGGGCGGTTTCCCCTACCGTCACACTGGAGGGATTGACAGCCACAGACACAGATGTCCCGTCAGAAGGCGTTCCGGATTCACGAATTGTCAGTTCGTAATTGCCGCTGCCCGACTGGGGCTGAACCAGGATAAAATAGTCTCCGGCAGGTTGGGTGCTGGTGAACGAGCCAACTTGGGAGACGAGAGGAGTGTCGCTTGCATCCAACAGAGTGACCAGCGGCACCAGATTCCCCCAAGTTGTTGTGGCGGTCACGGTGAATGTATGCTGCTCCGTGAATGAGAATGCCCATTTTTCATAACGCGCCTCATTGACCGAGCCAGAAAATGTACCGTTCCAATAGGTCAAATCACGGACGACCACTTCGACATCCGCCGCTGGCTGGGCAAATGCAGGCTGGCTGACGCCAAGCAAACTGCACGCCACCACCAACAAAATGAGCATTCGAAGTACAGATTTAGAGTTCATAACAGGTCTCCTTCCAAAATAGACTAGAGTGAAATGAGGAATTCTTAGGAGCGTTTCTTCTCTGATACACCTCCATCTGCACAAGCCCTCTATACGGGATACTGTTTTTGCAAGGTATGATGAGAAAAGGATACGAACGTTCTCATCCCTGTGAAAGTTTTCATAAGCGCATTATAGAGAGAAGCCTACCGAATAACGTTACAGCAGAATTGCCAGAAGGTTGCAAGAGTATTGCGAAAACGGCGTTTGCGCAGGCTTTCTGTCATCTCAAAAAATCCCCGTAAAAGCGCCTTTTGCTTTAGAATTCATTCGTTCAAGCCCACCCCTCTTGAAAGGCAGTTCAGATGCAACCGCTACACTTCAACCATTTGCAACTCGAAGCCACTGCCAGCCATGTCGAAACGGTGCCTGAAGGCTACATCTTACAAGGAGCAAGCGTCTTCTTGCGATTGCCAGAGCGGCCGCGCAAGTACTATCGCCATGGCTGGCAATCTTGGTCTTTGACCGCCTGGCTCGAACCAGATTTCCGCCTGCCACCCCAAAAGCCGGCTCTGTTACATCCCATGCAGATTGACCCCGTCTATGCTTATCACCCGGCGCCAAACGGCTCCTGGGTGGAGGCGATAGAGCTCGAAAACGGCGATGTCCTGCTGCTCGGGGCGTTGGGATTGGAGGCCCATGTCGCCCTGCACGACCAACAGTTGCACGGCTGGTATGAAACCGGCTCAGGCAAATGGTTTGTCGCTTGCGGGCCAGAAAGACAGGTTTTTTCTGCCTACGCTCATCGCCTGAAATTGCACTTTGGGGCTGCCGATGGACGTTCGGCCCCGCGTGTGTGGTGTTCGTGGTACAGCCTCTACACCGCCATCGAAGAAACCCGGCTCCAACGCGCCTTCGACGGCCTGAGCGACTTGCCCTTCGACGTTCTACAAGTGGACGACGGCTGGCAGGTTTCTATTGGGGACTGGAGACCAAACGACAAATTCCCCTCCGGGATGGAAGCGTTAGCCGCGAAAATCCGCGCTTCAGGGCGGACCCCGGGCCTGTGGTTGGCGCCCCTGTTGGTTGTCCCCTCCTCGGCTTTGTTCCGCCAGCACCCCGACTGGCTACTGCAAAACGAGGCGGGGCAACCGCTTTCAGCCGGCTTCAACTGGGGCGAACCGCTCTATGCCCTCGACACCACCCATCCAGCCGTCTTGGATTTTCTTGCCAACCTGATGAAACAAGTGCGCGCCTGGGGCTTCGACTACCTCAAGTTAGACTTCCTCTACGCTGGCGCCCTGCCTGGAATACGCCGGCAAGACGTACCGCGCGAAACCGCTTTGCGTCAAGGTTTAAGGGTCATGCGCGAGGCCATGGGCAGCGACGCTTACTTCCTGGCCTGCGGCGCGCCTGTTCTGCCTTGTCTAGGGTTGTGTGACGCGCTGCGCGTCGGCCCAGATGTGGCCGGAGAATGGGAAAACTACCGTGACGCCGTCCTGTTGTATAACCCCACCACACCAGCAGCCAAAAACGCCATCCGCACCACGCTGCATCGGCTGTGGCTGTCTCCCCTGCTTGCCACCGACCCAGACGTGGCCTATTTCCGCTCGGCGCAAAACAATCTTTCCCAAAAACACAAACAATTTTTGCAAGACCTGGCACTGGTTTGCAACTTCAAAGCCACCTCCGACTTGCCCACATGGCTGGATGAAAGCGAACGTCAGGCCTTGCGAGCCTTCCTGGAAGCCCAACCCGCCATCGAACAGACCGGCCGCTATACCTTTCAAATAGGCGACCGCGCGGTAGATTTCAGCCCGGCCGTATCCCTGCCGGCGCCTCCACGCGGCCTGACAGCCCTGAAGGGTGAATTGACCGGCTGGCTGGCCAACCAGCGCTGGGTGATGAATCTCTTTTACCGCTTGGGAAAAAGGAGGCTGCAAAAGATAGTCGCCCGCTTGTGACCCTGCGACAACATGCCTACCCGCTCAACGAATTTCCAAAGCCCACAGGAATTTCGGCGTACACGCCGCGCATGTCTGCGGGCAGAGCAGCGGCCATCGAAAACATCAGGCGGTCGGTAAGAGCCAGCGGCGTCTCGCCGGGTAGCGGCTGCAACAAGGGCAGTAACCGCACGCTCACCGCAGTGCGGCGTGGGAAACGCGCAAAGAAAGCATCGCTACCAATCACCACCATCGGCGCAATCGGTACGCCCATCTCGATGGATAGGCGCGCGCTGCCGGTTTTGGCCACACCCAAGCCGCGCCCTTTACTGCGCGTCCCCTCCGGGAACATTCCCAGCACAGCGCCATGTTCCAAAACTTTGCGGGCATGAGACATAGCCCAGGCATCTTTCTCGCCACGGTACACCGGGAAAGCGCCCAAATTGCGCAGAACCCAGCCAAAAGGCGGGAATGCAAACAACTCAGCCTTGCCCATGAAGAAAATGGGACGCGGCAAGGCAATTTGCATGGGGAAAACATCGAAGTTGGTGACGTGATTACACGCCAAGATGACGGCTCCGTCCGGCGGGAAATGCTCCAGACCACGCACGTCCAGTTCCATGAACAAGCGGAAGAACTGCGTAAGCAAGTAAGTGACAACGGCGCGCAAAGGCGTCATGTGGAAGTAGAAGGTCTGACGGTCGCGCGGGTCGCTAGGACGAGAGACTGTCGAGACAGCCCCTTGAACGGGATGGGGCGGGAGAGAATTCATCAAAAAATCTTAACCCTGATTTGACCAAAAAGACACTTGCAAAGCATCTTCTGGTTCTGCATATTGTTCAGCGGTCATTTTACTGGTATGATTGCAAGAACAGCAGAGGCAGATTCTGGCGCCAGGCCAACCATTGGATTTGCCAGACGCTGCAAGAAAGGAAAACGCATGTTCTCGAAATTTCGTGAGCCGGTCAGCGGCTTGACCCATTTAGGCGGCGCCATTGCCTCGGCAGGCGGGCTGGCGGCTCTATTGATTATCGGCTGGCAAAGTGTGGAAAAAATCGTTTCGGTGTTTGTCTATGGCGTCAGCCTGATTGGGTTGTTTGCGGCCAGCGCGACATATCATCTCTCCAAAGTCAAGCCAAAAACCTTGACCATCCTGCGCAAGATAGACCATTCGGCCATTTACCTGTTGATTGCCGGGACGTATACGCCCTTCTGCGTCAACGCCTTCAGCGGTTTCTACCGCTGGGGCTTGCTGGCCATCATCTGGAGCATTGCGCTGATAGGCATTCTTATCAAGGTATTCTACATCCATGCTCCGCGTTGGCTGTCGGCGGGCGTGTACGTGTTGATGGGCTGGCTGTGTATGGCTGCCATCGGCGAAATGACGACTACGCTGACGCCCTTTACCCTGGCCTGGCTGCTGGCAGGCGGTATTGTGTATACGCTGGGAGCGGTGGTGTATGCCACCAAAATTTTCAACTTTGCGCCCGGCAAATTTGGCTTCCATGAAGTATGGCATATCTTTGTCTTGGTAGGCGCATTGCTGCATTTTGTGGCTGTGGTGGGGGTTATCTGGCCGGCAGGGTAAGTTCCTCCATTACACAGCAGGCTCAGATTCTTTTCGCACGCTAGAGGCCAGGTAGATGCCGGCCAGGATGAGCGCGCCGCCCAGCAGCGTTAGAGAGGAGGGGGCTTCTTGCAAGATAAAGTAAGCCAGGATGGCCGAGCCGATGGGTTCCCCCAGGGTGGTGATGGAGACCAGCGCAGCCGGCAGGTAACGCAGCGCCCAATTGTAGGTGGAATGTCCAATCAACTGCGGAATGAACGCCAGCAAAGCAATCCAAACATACGTCAAGGGAGCAAAGCCGGTTGGGCGCTGCCCGGCGACAAACATCATGCTCAACAAGACGGCCGCCGCAATGCTGTATACCAGGAAAACATACGGCAGCAGCGAAGTATTGGCACGCAGACTGCGCCCAATCATCAAGTAACCTGCTACCGCCCAAGCGCCTGCCAGCGCCAGGAAATTGCCCCAAAAAGCCTCTCCCTGCACAAACTCAGACAACGGGGGGCAGATTAATCCGCCCTGGGTAGCGCAAGAATCGCTCAGGGCAATAACCGTCCCGCCGGCCAGCGCCAACAGCATCCCCAACAAAACCGGGCGCGTCAACGGTTCACGCAGGAACAGCGGGGAAAGCAGCGCCACCCACAACGGCCCGGTGCTGACCAGCACAACGGAACTGGCAATGCTGGTGTATTCGAGCGAGGAAATCCAGGTAGCAAAATGCACCGCCAGGAACACCCCTGCCAACAGGCCCAGCGCAAGTTCACGGCGAGTCAAGCGGCGCAATTCGGCCCGCCCGCGCGTCAACGCCAACGGCGAAAGCATCAGGCTGGCAAACGACAACCGCAAAGCGGCAATGACCAGCGAGGGGGCCTCGCGCTGCGCGAAGCGGATGAAAATCGAAGCGGTGGAAACGGCCAAAATAGCGGTCAGCAGGCCGAGGGGGAGAAAGAAGCGTAATCGTCGTTCGGTCATAGGGAGATTTTCCTTGGAGAAGTTGGCGCAAGTATAAGTGATTTGTTAAAGTCTGCCAGCATTTCTTGACAGACAGTCCACAATATAATACAATTTTGATTATAATTATCATAAAAACGTCACTTTTCTCTTTGCACTGCATCTAAAAAAGACCGACCAACTCAAAAAAACAGGAGACACTCATGGTTTATCAACTTCCTAAACTACCCTATGCGTATGATGCGCTGGAACCGTATATTGATGCCCGCACAATGGAAATCCATCACACCAAACATCACCAGGCTTACATCACCAATTTGAATGGCGCGCTCGAAAAACATCCCGAGCTAGCCGACAAACCGCTCGAAGCCCTGTTGAGCGACTTGAACGCCGTCCCTGAAGACATTCGCGGCGTGGTGCGCAATCACGGCGGCGGCACCTGGAACCACTCGATGTTTTGGGAAATCATGGCGCCCAAAGCCGGCGGCACGCCTCAAGGCGAACTGGCGAAGGCCATAGACGCGGCGTTTGGCTCCTTCGATGCCTTCAAAACGGAATTTGAGAAGGCGGCCAATGGACGTTTTGGCTCCGGCTGGGCCTGGCTGGTCAAGAAAGGCAGCGGGCTGGCTGTCATTTCAACCGCCAACCAGGATAATCCGCTTTCTGAGGGCCTGACGCCTATCCTGGGGCTGGATGTATGGGAACATGCTTACTACCTGCTCTATCAGAACCGCCGCGCTGAATATGTGACCAACTGGTGGAATGTAGTCAACTGGCAAGCCGTAGCAGAACGCTACAACAAATAAGACTTTATCTTCGTAACTCCTGGCAAACCATCCACGAATGCCCCACGAATTCACGAATAGCGTTCCATTCGTGCATTCGTGGCCCTATTTGTGGATGGTTTCTCTACCTTGAAAGTAACTATTCAGGCATCGCTGGCCTGGAAAGTACCCAGAATGGGTATTGCCAAATCCAGGCCGAACTGGGCAAAATTACGTTGTAAACCGTTGGATTTGGCAATCCAACGGAGCAATAGGGCAATTTTCAAGTCTTCTTCGACAGGCTGTTAGAGCCTGCTGAATAGTTACCCTTAAAAGGCAAATTTGCGCTGAAGATAAGCAGTTCCCTTTTGCGAAAGTTCTCAGACCGTCTGTGAGGGTCTTTAGTTGTACAGAGTCTCCTTATAAACCTTGCGCCATCGTGGAAGGGGGATATAATAGAAAACGTCTGGCTCTTTATTTTTTCAAGGAGGCTTTCCGTATGACCCACGTAATTACCAGTTTGTGCCTGCGCGACCGCGGTTGCATCGAGGTTTGCCCGGTAGAATGCATTGTGCCGGGGCAGCCAGTGGCAGAATGGCCTTTGATGTACATTGACCCCGATACTTGTATTGACTGCGGCGCGTGCGTCCCAGAATGCCCGTATGCGGCCATCTTCCCCGAAGATGAAGTGCCTTCGGCTTACACTGCCAAAGGTGGAGAATACATCAACCAGGTTGGTCTGAAAGGCCACTATGAAGCCACCAATCATCACGGCAAACAGGTTGTCCTGGAGACTACCAAACAATTACAGGCCGGTGAAGTCATAGACCTGACTCCTGACATCGCGCTGAATGCCAAATTCTTCCAAAGCGGCCCCGGCTACGGCGCAAAAGACCAGGATGATGGTATGTAGACCGCGAAACAAAAGCCAGGCAGCCGCCTGGCTTTTTCATTATTTACCGCTGTATGAACATTGAAGCGCGATTTCTCCTACTCCTCCTCTTGCTGTCAGCGTGGACGTTACCCGCCTGCACAGCCACAACCGACGCGACGCCGCTTCCGCAGCCGACCAGTCTCTCAAGGGACATTCCCACCTGGACGCCGCGTCCTGCCGACTTGACGGCTGCGCCTCCGACTCCGCCTCGGCCTGCTACCGTTACCCCATCCCCTTCCGCTACCCCAACCGCTACCCCCGCCTCCTCCCTGGTCACAGTGCAAGCCATCGGCGGTAACTTGCATATCCGGCGCGGGCCAAGCGTAGACTACAACTCAATTGGCGTGCTGCGTGCTGGACAAACCTTGACAGCCACCGGCCGCGATGCGGTCAGCCGCTGGTTACAAGTCCCCCTGCCTTCTGCGCCCGGCAAATCGGGTTGGGTCTCGATCTTAACAACTTACTCGCTGGTGAACGGAGAGGCGGAAGATTTACCGATTGTCACAGTTTCACCCGCTATACCGGCCTTCATTCGCAACTGCACCAAGCATCGTATGCTGGTCCTGCCACCGGAAGTGGAACTGCTCAACAAATACGAAGAGCCATACAACGAGGAACGCTTCCCGCCTGGAGAATATCAAGTCTACGACCTGGAGGCCGGCGACGAACAGGCCTATCAGACTGTCGTCTTGTTGGAAGGCAAGCGGGTAGATATTCAAGAAGACGGGTTGGGAGAAAAATCGAAATGCGAGTAGGGAAGCAGCCGCATTACAGTATTACTCTTGAGAATCTATCACAACCACAGTGCTTGGCAAAGCGCAAACTGAAGTTTGCAGCACAGCCGCGCTATGGATTCAAGGCGCGATGAAATAACTCGACCGCAATATCACGCGCCAAGGTCGGATTTTCTTCTTCCAACAAGACTGTCAGCGCAAGCGGCGTCCCCTTCCAGTCGGGCAAAGTGCCGGCCAATTGCCAGGTGAGCGGCTTTTCTGCTTTTACAATGCTCGAAAATTGCCACATGGGCTGACCAGGGTAAGCCAGTTCTTGCGCCATTGCGCGGGCGGCCTGCGAGTCGAGCGCCCTGGCATACTCATCCAGCGCCGGAAGCACCACCCATCCTTGTTGAGAAGTGTTCACAGCCAGGGCAATGCGCGGCGGCGGGCGCAGGCCATCAGCGCTCAAAGCAGCGGCCGCCAGCGCCATTTGCAGCGGACTGAGATGCAATTCGTCTGAAGAGCGGCTCGGCAAGGCCGAGGGCATCCGCAAGCGGGGCGCGGTGTAAAAACCCAGCGCCTGATACGCTTGCGCTTTTTCTTGCTCTGAGAGCGAAGCCGTTTTCTCTGACCAGGCGTTGAGAAAGGGTAGCGTTGCCTCTCCAGCCGGGTAACGGCCTAAACTGGCGCGGTTGAGCAGCGGAGCGCTTTCGTCGAGAGCCAGCGCCGGGCCTTGCTCATCGAGTCGGGCCGGGTCGAAAGTGGGATGCGAGGCCATAGCCAGGATTTCTCCTGTAGCAGCGTTGAGCAAAACAAGCGCGCCACGATGCTCGCCCAGCAAAGCATCTGCCTGAGATTGCAGAGAAAGATCCAGGCTGAGGCGAACGTCCAGGCCTGGCGGCGGAGCGCCATATAAAACATGATGCCACCATACCAAACTGGCTGGATTGCCCTGCAACCCGCGCAGATAATCATCCAGCGAGGCTTCCAGGCCGGCCTGCCCATAGACCGGATGAGTGTAGCCAACGATCGGGCCAAGAGCAGGGTAATGGTAGACGCGCGTCAGAGAGCCTATTTGCCCGGCAGTCGAATTGAGCGGCTGGTTGTTGCGGTCGAGCAAAGCGCCTCGCAAAACATAGCGGTCTGAAATGGAACGTCGCGCATTGTCGGTGCGAGCCAGCAGGCCGGGGGCGCGCACAAGGGCCCACCATCCCGCCGCCAACCCCATAGCGACCAAGGCCAGGCACACCAGCCCGCCAACAACAATGTAAGGGCGAGGTTGAGGCAGGGGAGCGGGATCCTCTTCTACCTGGCTGCTAATCGTCAACAACATGAACAAGGCCGCAAAGGCTGTCAACAAAGACGAGCCGCCATAGGATACGAAGGGCAAAGTCACGCCGGTCAGCGGGAGAACGCGCAAATTGCCGCCCACAATCAACAAACTCTGCACGCTGAAATAGACGCCAATGCCGGCAGCCAGCAGCCGCCGAAAGTGGTTAGCAGAATATAGCGCAATGCGTAGACTGCGCATGACCAGCATCCCTATCAAGATGAGCAAGGCAACGACGCCTGTCAAACCGGTCTCTTCAGCAATGGCCGTAAAGATGAAGTCAGAATGAGCAATTGGAACCAGGGAGGGGCTGCCCAAACCAGGGCCGCGTCCGCTGACGCCGCCATTTGCAATGGCAATCAACGACTGCACAATTTGATAGGAACGCCCGCTAGGGTCGGCCCAGGGATTCAGCCAGACATCCAGCCGCAAGCGAATCAGGTCCACCAAGAAATATCCGCTGCCGCCAGCCAGCGTCAAGATAGCGATGCTGACCAACAACGCGCGTGCCTCTCCCGTAGCAAGAAAAACCAGAACGGCATACAGGAGGATGAAAATGGAAGCCGTACCCAGGTCACGCTGGACGAACAACAGGAGTAAAGCCAGCGCGGTGACAAACAAAGTGGGAAAGAGCAAGGAGATGAGATGGCGGCCTAAAGGCAGCCGATCGGCCAGATAAGCAGCCAGATAAGCCACAAACAACAACTTGAGCGGCTCAGAGGGCTGGAAGTAGATGCCGCAGCAGCCCAACCACAAACGCGCCCCACTACCAGCGGGATTGCGGCCAAAGAAAATCGTCAAAGCAGTCAACGCCAGACCCAGGGCCAGAAGAAAGTATTTGTAACGGCGCAGCGGCCCCAAGTCGGGCAGGAAGCGGGGCGCCAGGGCAAATAAGCCCAACACCATGAGCAGCCAGAGCGTTTGCCGCAGTCCAAATTCTGGCGTCAGTCGCCATACGGTGAGCAATCCCCAACCGCTCAATAGGGCGGCAAGGGGTAATAAATACGGATCACGTTCTGGCAAATAGCGCGCATACAGCCGACGCACAAAAAAGAAGGCCATCGAACAAGCCGCCAAAGCAAGCCAGTGCAACCAGCGATAATCTACCTGCCAGGAACGTTCCCGAACGGCTGGCGATAAGGTCAAGATGAGGGAGAATATGATGAGAAAGACGCCTGCCAGTTCAAGCAAGCGACTTTCTAAACGTTCGTTCATTCAAAATTAGTGGATATATTTACCGACGAGGAGATCAAGTTTCTTGCGCGTGGCCGGCGGAATCACATCCGAACGGGTGATGAGCGCAGAGGACAGCGCTTGAGCGCATTCGCAATCGCGCAAGTCAGAGAGGCTGCGCGCCAGGTTGCGGATAGCGGCTTGGGCGATTTCGGTGTTCTTGTTGAGCGTTTGGATGACCATTTCGACCGTCACCGGCGATTCGCTCACATGCCAGACATCATAGTCAGTGACGTGCGCCATGACGGCATAACACAACTCGGCCTCGCGCGCCAAGAATGCTTCAGGAGAAGTGGTCATGCCAATCAACGACATACCCCAGGCACGATATGTATGGGACTCGGCTTTCGTGGAAAAGCGCGGGCCTTCGATAGTAATCATGGAACCGCCGCGATGAACAACGGCGCCCGTTTCTTGAACAGCCTGTTCGAGTTGGGCAGATAAACGCGGGCAAAAAGGATCTGCCACGCTCACATGAGCCACCAGCCCGTCTCCAAAAAAGGTGCGCTGCCGCCCCTTAGTCTGATCGAAAAGTTGATCAGGCACGACGATATGACCAGGTTCGTAATCTTCACGCAGCGAACCGCAGGCCGAAATGCTGACAACCTGTTCCACGCCCAGTTCTTTGAGGGCATACAGATTGGCGCGATAGTTGACTTCAGAGGGGGTGATGTGATGCCCAATGCCATGCCTGGCCAGGAACGCCACTGACTGGCCTTCAAGTTCACCCACAATGACAGGCGCACTGGGTTCGCCAAAAGGGGTATCTACACGAACTTCGTGGGCGTTTTGAAGGCCCTGCATGTCATACAAGCCCGAACCGCCAATGATACCAAGGGTTGCCACTTTATTCATGTTCATTCTCCACAGAGGGGATTTTTTGGGTGGGTGGGCTAGCCGGGTCGCTCCCCAAACGAATGGCCAAGCGGGTTTTGCCGCACTCTATCTGGTCATCATGGATGACCACCGTCGGCGTGCCAACGGGATGGCCATTCAAACGCGTGCCATTGGTCGAACCCAGGTCTTCCAGCCACCATTGAGCGTGATGATAGGAAAGGCGGGCATGGCGAAGAGAGACCGTTTCGTCTGGCAAGGCAATGTCACAGCGCTGATCGCGTCCAATGACAATCTCTGCTTGTGAAAAGAATCTCGCGTCAGGAGATGAATCGGCTCTTACGCTCAGCACCGTAATGCTCGGAATCTTACGCGCCGCCAACAATCCGCCCCGGGCATACAGATCGCGCCACATTGCCCATAACGCCCATCCCAAGAACGCATACAAGGACAACGCCAGCATCACGCGCAGCGCAAGAACAACGGGAGCGCTCATTCTTGCTCGTTGTCTTTGAAACTCCCAGTTTGGCGAGTTAAAACAACAGTTGGTCTGTCCCGTGCGGGGGAGTGCAAGGGAGAAGTATCCTGAATCTTCGTGCGAGAGGGAGGGTTATCCTGCCCAAAGACCAGCGCTACGCCCGCCAAGGAAATGACATCTCCCGGATACAACACCGATTGACTGACCTTTTGCCCATTGACATAGGTGCCGCCGGTTGAGTTCAAATCGAAAATGACATAGCGGCCCTTGATGGCACGCAACTGAGCATGGTTACGCGAAATACGCGGATCATCAATCACCAATTGATTGTCCAGGCGGCGGCCAATATTGACAACTGGCTGAGTCAGCGGAAATACCTTGACACCCTCTACGATGAGGAAGGCATTTTCTGGCCCTGCTTCGCTATTAGAGTTTGCCGCCGGCTGTTGCACCGGGGTCATTCCAATTGTATCTGCAACTGCATCCACCTGACGAGAAGCAATCACCTCCAGGGTATTTTGCTCCTGATTAGGGTTCTGGGTGATGGTAATTGTTGGCGGCACATCGAAATAAACTCCCGCTTCGTCTCCCACTATTTTCAAAGAAGCGATGAGCATTTGCAACACCTCTGGACGCTGCCAAATCAAAGCCTGGTCGGGGTGGACGATCAATGTAAACACATTGGGGGCCACCTCCTTCCCATCTTCACTTTGAACCAGGTTGTCTTTCATGGCCTGGGCTAGTTTTTGAATCGCTTGATGAGGGGCTGTCGAGCCAGGAAGAAGGCCGATTAATTTGACTTCGACTAAATCGCGAAGACGATTTTCGATTTGTTCCAAGTTCAATTTCATCACCAGCCATCTCTTTTAGAAGCAGGATAGAGTTTGCATATCGTATATTCAGCCTGGCGCAAAATTGCGTTATTTTCGCTCTCCCCTCTCTCACAAGGAGAGGGTTTCCAAGCGGCGGCTTGGAAGTATTCCTCTCTCAGCACAAGAGGGCTAGGCTGAACGGTTGCCACTATCTATTATAGAGGGCAGAGGAAATTTATGCAAGCCTACCAATTGGCTATTCAGGGCTTTTCAAAGTTTCTGATTCTGCTGGATTTTGTGAGCGACAAAATCATCTGAGTTTTCTCGCCTCTCCCCCGGGAGAGGGGCTGGGGGTGAGGGATTGTGGCTATTCCAGGTCCCTCCCACAGTTTGGGCATCGGGCCTCTTGCCTAGAAACCACAAAGCCGCAAGAAGGGCAGGTTTCAGGATGAGCGTTGCCCAACGGCGCACCACAAGCAATGCAAGTCGCTTCTCCTATTGGATTAGCCGTGCCACAATACTCACACGCAATTCGGCTAAGTCGCTCAGAAAGTTGATGAGAAGCGCCGGCGGCAGCAGCGCTGCGCGCGATAACTTGCCACACCTTCTCGCCAAGTTGCAGGCTTTCGATATCCTGCGCCAGGTCGTCCAAACGCCCAAGTAAATTCAAGGGGTTGCGCAGCAAGGAAAAGGCAGTTTGCCCCAAACTGGCCGCCACACCTAGCCAGGCTTGCTGACCCATTTCCACCATGATACCATCGGCCACTTTTTGCAGCGTAACCGTAAGCGCCGTTTGCCCGCCAGAGGAAGCGCCCAAGCGAGTGCCAATTTGAACTGCCACTTTATCACTGCGGCCAAGCGCCTGAGCGCGAAAATTGCCTCGATTGAACTCAGCCAAGAGGGCTTCTGCAATGTCTGTAGGAGTAAGATTGCCGTGAAAAATGCGCCTGTCCATATTTTCGATTATAATCGCTTTCTGTATCTAAAAAAGAAGGGGAGAAGCGAGCCCCTCAATTTATTATTGAGATGATGCCGTCTTCTCGATTTCTTCAACCCAATATACGCAAATGCAACAGATTTGGTTCAGATTTTCTCTTTGGATAATGCTGTTAGCAGGCGGGGCGCTTTCTCTTTCGGTCTTGAGCGGGAGCCACGCGCTGGCCCAACAAGCAACGCCGGCGTCCTCCGACGTTTTCATTACCGTCACCTATAGTGAGCAAATCAACGTGCGCTCAGGGCCTAGCACGGTGCTATATGACATCATTGGGCATATGCAGCCAGGTGAAACGGCTGCGGCCTTAGGGGTATCGCCCGGCCGCGATTGGATCAAAATCGTCTTTCCGGCTAGTCCCAACGGCACAGGCTGGGTGCATACTTCATTGGTTTCACTTTCCTCCGGGAATCTGCAAATCGTCGAACCTCCCCCCACCTCTACACCGCTGACAACGCCAACCATAGATCCAACCCTGATGGCGGCCTTCGCGCTGGAACCAACCGCGACCCGCCTGCCGACTTTTACGCCTCCACCGCCGCTGGTGATTGCCACTTATACCGAAACGCCAAGCGCCTCTCCTCTCGCCAGGTACCCGCTGGGAGCCATTGCTCTCATCATGGGAATCCCTGGGCTGTTGGGGTTTGCGCTTTCATCTTTTTTTCGGAGGCGCTGAAATCGAAAGCAGGCAACATGTCCTCTCAGGGTAAGGCTTCCATTCTATTTTTTATCTTGGGGTTACTGGCAATAGGACTGACCCTACCGCAAGCCCGCCCGGCTCAGGCTCAGCAACCGACCGGTTCCATTCCCACAGTCACCGGAACAGCGGCCGGGCCTTTCGTCACCGTCTACGCAGATTTGAAACAGGTAAATGTGTATGCCGGCCCCAGTTCTTTCATCTACCCGGCAGTGGGCATTCTGCTGGCCGGACAAAGCGCTCCGGCGCTCGGACGAACTGCCAACCAGGATTGGATACAAGTGCATTATCCTGGCATCCCTGGCTCAAAAGCCTGGGTATATGCTCCCTATGTCAGGATTTCGCCTGGATCACGCCTGCCCCTTGTCGAAGCGCCTCCGACGCCCACTCCCTTTTCCACGCCTACAATTAACCCGACCCTGGCAGCCGCGCTCATCGTACAAGAAACACCTACCCGGCTGCCCACTTTCACGCCGCCGGCAAAACGAGAAACCCCTGTGTTCACAGAGATGAATACAAGCCGCTTCACTCGCCTCCCTGCCGGACTCATCATCTTCATCTTGGGATTCATCGGCGGAATGGGCGTCTTGCTTTCATATCTCAGGGGGCGATAAATTTCTCTCTCTTTACTGCCTAAAGCTCAATTGCTGCAATCGCAAGAACTCCCACAAGAGCAGTCTCCGCCCTGTGCCTTTGCACGAGGAGCATCAATGGTAAAGCCAGTCCCGCGCTGCGGGTCGTCAATGAAATCAATTACGGCTCCCTGTAAATACTCCAGCGAAACGCGATCAACCACCAAATGAATGCCATCTGCTGCAATGGTCATATCCTCTTCGGCAATTTGGTTATCCAACGCCATACCCAATTTCATACCACAGCAACCTCCCGCGGAAGCATAGATACGCAAAGCATAACCGTCTAATTTCTTCTCTGCCAGAATATCGCTCACCGCTCTTACAGCCTGAGGGCTGATGGTGATAAGACCGTTTTCGATTTGCTGCGACATAGAAAACCTCCGTGCATCTATAAATTTGGAGACATATTATCAAAATAAAAGATGATTGTCAACCGTGATTTTTACTGGTGATTGCCCACAAGGGAGGCAGGTATACAATTCCCTAACAAAAACAAAATCAGCCTTGACGAGAACAAAATTTACAGGCATACTTAGCGCATCAATGAACGATGTTGTGTGCTTTCAATACAAAAAGGCTATCTTGAAACAAACAACACATCGAAGACGATGGTCGCGCGGGTGTCGCCAAGTGGTAAGGCAGTAGCTTCCCAAGCTACCATTTCGTGGGTTCGAATCCCATCACCCGCTTACAGGCACGGTTTCAGATTGCAGAGAAGCCGTGTCTTTGTTTTGCAAGGTTGCTGTTATGAAAACAAAAGCGACCTACAAGTAAAATTCAAAGCGGAGGCTTAGCAAATGACGAACAACACCACTATACTTTGTGTCGAAGACAACCGCGACAATCGTACGCTAGTGAGGCGCGTGCTGGCAGCCGCAGGATACAACATGATAGAGGCAGCCAACGCCGTAGAAGCGCTAAAAATCTTGGAAACCTCCAAACCAGACTTGATTCTTATGGATATCAACATGCCAGATAAAGATGGCTATACGTTGACTACCGAGATCAGGAAAATTCCCGGGCTGAGCGACATCCCTATCATTGCCATTACTGCAAATGTCATGCGAGGCGACCGCGAAAAATCCTTCGAAGCCGGATGCGACGGGTATATCCAAAAGCCTATAGACATTGATTTGCTCACCGAGCAAATCGAAGCCTTTTTGAGGAGATAAAATGGCAGAGCCAGAATCAAAGACTTCTGATACCCTGTCCAAGAGGGCTGCTATTCCGAAGGACGTGACTGTTCTGGTGGTGGAGGACAATGTGTCCAACTTCGTCCTCATTGCCCGAATACTCGGCTATATGGGCATACACTGTGAATGGAAAACGTCAGGTTATGAAGTGGTTGAATACGCCGACACGCTCCCCCGTCTCGACCTCATCCTGATGGATATTCGCTTGCCTTACGAAGACGGCTATGGCGCATTGAAAAAAATCCGCACTTCTGAACATTTGAAAGCCATACCCATTGTAGCAGTTACGGCAGAAGCAAGCGAAGAACAGCTCAACAAAGCCCGCGCGGCCGGTTTCGACGGTTTTCTAGGCAAGCCGCTTGACCCAGATCGTTTCCCCGATCAAATTCGGCGGATTCTGAACGGCGAATCAGTATGGGAGTTGAGTTAGTTGTGACCACACCGCTGTTGCCCCGTGCGCTGCTTGAACTTTCGAAAACGCTGAACGGCTTGTGTCCTTTCTCAGCAATATTCAGGGTTGGTAACCAATCCCTTGAATTGATTGCATGTTCAGATACTGAAAACAAAGCCGCAAACGAAATTCCGAAGTCCCTTGAAGCCGATCTTGCTTTCCTGCAAAATCATCTCGACGGCGAGGTCAAATTTCATCGAATCCCTGACCATACAACCACTCTGGGGGGAATCTCACAATTTGCTGAATTTTTCCATCTGCAAGAAATTGCCCTGCTGGCTATACCAGCCAATGACAAACTGTACGGCATCGTTCTATTGGGCAGCCGAGATGAACAACCGTTTACAAGAGAAAACATTCAACCCTGCCTGAGCGCCATCCATCTGACCTCTATGGCCCTGGAGCAGGAAATGGGGAACCAGCGCGCAGACGTGTCGGTTCTCCAAGGAGAAGCTCTAACAAAGATTGGTCAAGCAAGCGCCTCCAACGACCCAACCGACTTGTTCCGCGAAATCCATACCCAAGTCATCCGCTTGATAGGAGACTACACCTTCACAATTGCCCTTTACGATGAGACAACTGCCTCGATTCAAATTCCCTATCACTACGAAGAGGGAAAACTCAGCGCTATCGAAACTTTCCCGCTTGGCGAAGGCCTAACGACGACCATCATTCATTCAAAACGGCCTCTCTTGCTCAACGAAGTTGAAAAACAAGCAGACATGCTTGGCGCCAAAAAGGTGGGAAAGGAGGCTAAATCGTGGATGGGGATGCCTTTGCTCGTGAACGATCAGGTCATCGGAGCATTCATCGTACAAGACCTGGAAAAAGAGGGCGCCTTTCGCCCAGAAGATTTGAGCGCTTTGACCGCGCTTGCGCAACAAGTGGCAGGAATCCTATACAACCGTATGCGCCTGGAACGCAGCCGCCGTCAAATTTCCCAAATCCAAACCGCTGCGCAGATTGCCCGCGATATCAGCAGCGCCTTGAACCTGGATGAACTACTTTTGAAAGCAGTCAATCTTATTCGAGAACGTTTCGATTATTACCATGCGGCCGTCTTTCTGGTAGACAGCGCAGGGAAAAACGCCGTGATACGAGAAGCGACCGGCGAGGCCGGCGCCCAGATGAAGCGTATGGGACACAAACTTGCTGTTGGATCAAAATCCATCGTCGGCTATGTGGCTGGAGAGGGCGCTTCTCTAGTCGTCAACGATACTACGAAAGACGTGACCCACCTTCCCAATCCTTTATTACCGAATACGCGCGCTGAGGCCGCCATCCCCCTGAAAATTGGCGACCATACGCTAGGCGTGCTAGATGTTCAAAGCGCCATCCCCTTCTCCTTTGGCACATCCGATATCGAAACGCTCCAGGTTCTAGCCGACCAATTGGCAATTGCAGTCAACAACTCGGAATTGTTTGCTGAAACACAAGAACACCTTTCCCAGCACCGCTTACTGCATCACATCACCGCTTCTGCGGCCTCAGGCACCACGCTGGATGAAGCCCTGAAGAGCGCCGTCAATGGTTTACAGGTCAGCCTGGGAGGTGACCGCGTCTCGATTCTGATCACCGATGCCGAACGCAAAAACCTCATCATGAAAGCCTGGGTTGGTTATTCCGACGAAGTAGCCAATCGAGTGATTCCCTTTGGTTCGGGCATTACGGGCTGGGTAGCCGCTCACCGCCAAACTCTTCGTCTGGACGACGTTAGCCGAGATGCACGCTACATTCAGTTAAGCCCCAATACGCGCTCCGAGATGGCCATCCCCCTCCTCTTTCGCAATGAACTCCTGGGCGTTTTGAACGTTGAGAGTGAACAGTTGGCGGCCTATACAGATAACGATGAGGAAATGCTTGGGACGCTGGCCGGCAGCCTGGCAGCCATCATTGCAAATGCGCGCCTCCTGGAACAAATCCGCAAACAAGCAGAGCGTGAGCGGCTTCTGCATGAAATCACCAGCAAAATCCGTCAATCAACGGATATTCATACCATCTTGATGACCGCTGCTGGCGAGTTGAGTCGCGCCGCCAATGCGCGCAAAGTGCAAATCAAAGTTGGAATCGAGGCTGAAAACAAGGCTGCATCTTGAACATAGCAAGGATAAATAATTATGAAATGGCCTTATGATGACTTTTTCCAGCGTTTTATAAAGCAGGTCTTGAAATGGTCAGGCGGATACTACTTGCTGCTTGCCACTTTGACGGCGCAAGCAGGCTCGTTCATCGTCTTTTTCCCCACCATATATCTGGCCCAAATCAACGCCGAGTTTTCGATTGCAGATTTCAATCGCCTCATTCTATTAGCATGGTTTCTCTCTTTGTTGAGTAGTATCTTGCTTGTGTTGCTCTCGTACCTCCTCAATAAAGACGCATTTCATGGGTTGCAATTGCACAAAAAAGGAAAACCGTTGCCAGACAAAACGGCCAGCCAACTGGCAGCCTGGCAACAAATCAGCGCCTGGGTATGGAAGTATGCGATTGCTGCTTCTCTTCTCAATATCTCAATAATCGGCATACCGCTTTTATCTTACCTGTACTTTCAAATTCACGCCTCCTATGATCAGCTTATTTATATTCTTATTAGCGTGACAATTAGCGCTTTAACCGTTATCACCCTCGGCACCAGCATTCTTGACCGTCTTCTCATCCCTGCCAGGTCTGCCCTGCTGCCCGCAGATTTCTACGCTCAATTGGCCGGCGCAAGCGGGCTTACTTTGTCGAGAAGAATGTATCTCGTTGTACCGGCGATGGTGCTCTTGAGCATCTTGCTGGTTGCTCCTATTGGCTATCACCAGACTTTCACGGCTCTGTATGAGGAAATTGGTTCTGCACAAGTATTAACAGATATGCAAAGGCAGTCTATCCTGGTCAGCATCTTAGCAACCTTCCTTGGGCTGGCTTTGGTATTCCTTTTTTCGATTTCTCTCAGCCATCCCTTGAATGAAATGCTTGAGGTATTCAAAAAAATAGAACAAGGAGACTTGAAACAACGCGCACGGGTTTTAGCATCTGACGAAATTGGACAGGTTGCCATCTATTTCAACCACATGATTTCCCGTCTGGATGAATTACAGACCACCCTTGAAAAACAAGTGCAAGAAAGAACGGCGCAATTGGAAGTCCTAAATAAAACGGGACAGGTTACCACTTCCACGCTCGATCCACAAAAATTAATGGAGAAAATTGTCCAGTTGGTCGAAGAACAACTAGGACATTACCATACAGCCATCTATTTATTGGATGCCAGCAACCGTTGGGCTGAAGTTAAGGAAGCCACCGGTGAGGCGGGCCGCGCTCTGAAAAACAGCCAATATCGCGTGGAGGTGAACAACTTGACCATGCTTGGCCGCGCTATCAAACGTAGAGAAACGCAAGTAGCGTTGATTGCCAGCAAAGAGAGCCACACTCTTCAAAATCCCCTCCTGCCTTTCACGCGCTCTGAGATTATCTTGCCGCTGCTCATCGGAGACAAGGCGCTTGGCGCATTGGATATACACTCCACGAAAGAAGCCGCCTTCGGACAGCAAGAAATTGACACCCTGCAAAGCATGGCCAACCAGATTGCCATTGCTCTCGAAAATGCACGCCTGTTTCAAGAAACCCAACAAAACCTGCAAGAGTTACGCACCCTCCAGCGGCAATACCTCCAACAGGCCTGGCAAGAAACAAACCTGCCTCAAAAAGAGACAACTGTCACTATCGGCGAAGATACAGAGTTGAACAAAGAACACATAATCGAGATTCCCCTTGTTTTGCGCGATCAACCCATTGGAAAAATTAACCTCGAAATGGAAGAAAGCCCTACCCCTGAAGAACAAACTTGGATGCAAGCCATTGCCACGCAGGCTGCCCTGGCGCTCGAAAATGCGCGCCTGCTTGAGGAAACCCAAAATCTTGCCAATCGAGAGAAAACCATTACCGATATCAGCGGAAAAATATGGGCTTCCTCCACCATAGAAGGTATTTTGCAAACCACCATCCGCGAACTGGGTACCGCCCTGGATGCAGCCGAGGCCACGATTGAACTATCCGAGATAGAATGAAAAGCGTTAAGCACAATGAACGAAAAACCCGCTGAAACCCTGTCGGCAGCCCCTTATTCCCCAGAAGAATGGAGAGAGCGTTTTTTGCGCCCTCTCCTGATTGGCGCTGCCATCTTTGGCCTGATTGCGCTCATTCCTGCTTTGTTCAGCACACCCAATCAGACATTGATTCTCCTCTATATTGTAAGTTACGTTATTTTGCTGGCCTCCATCTTCCTCCCATTTCCTTACCCCGTGCGCGCCAGTGTATTTCTGTTCCTGATCCTGGCAATTGGCATCAGCGGGATGCTGGAAAACGGCATCCACAGCAACGCAGACATTTATTTACTCACGTTTGTTGCCGCCGCTACCTTGCTCCTCTCGCCCAGAGCGGGGATACTCTCTTTGCTCATCAGCATTGCCACACTCGCCACTGGTGCCATTGCCATCCTGGGCGGACATTACCACATTATGGACCTGAATAGCAATCCGGGCGACCTGGCAGATTGGATCAGCGGCATTGCGACGCAATTGCTCGTTTCTGTAATCGTAGTGGCTGGTATACGCCAACTACGAAAGGGCTTCATAGAATCGAGCCAAAACCTGGAGCAGGCCATCAACAGCCTTGCTCAAGAACGCACCACATTGGAACAGCGGGTGGCTGAGCGAACCGAAGAGTTGGAAAAAAAAGCCGATCAACTCAACGCCGCCGCCTACATTGCGCAGCAAGCGGCCGAAATCAAAAACCTGGATATCTTGCTTCCGAATGTGGTGCAATTGATTTCCAAAGAGTTTGGATATTATCATACCGGCATTTTCTTGACGACACAAAATGGGGATTACGCTGTCCTACAAGCCGCCTCTTCCGAGGGAGGAAAACGAATGTTGGAGCGTGGACATCGCCTACGAGTTGGCGCTGAGGGTATCGTGGGCTTCGTTGCCGCCGAAAAAAGACCGCGCATCGCCCTGGACGTTGGAGCGGATACCGTTTATTTCGACAACCCAGACCTCCCCGAAACTCGCTCCGAGATTGCCATCCCCCTGATAGCGCGAAACCAGTTGATCGGCGTACTGGACATACAATCTACAGAACCACAAGCCTTCCACCAAAGCGACTTGGATATCCTCCAAACCCTGGCAGATCAAATCGCAGTTGCAATCGAAAATGTGCGTCTGATCACCGAAAGCCAGGCTCTCATCCGTGAATTGGAAAGCATCTCCAGAGAAAGCGCACAATTGAGTTGGCAAGAACAAAGCAAGCGCAAAACGCCTGCTTATCAGTACTCGCCAACGGGCATTCGGCCCCTGTTACAACAAGGGGTCTCTCCCGACCAGGCAGGCCATACCTTGGTTGTTCCCATTGTGTTTCGGGGAACAAACATAGGCAAAATCACCTTGCAGCGAAAACCCAATCAACCCCCTTGGAGCAACAACGAACGTCAACTAGCCAATGAAATTGCTGTACAGGCTGCCCTGGCGCTCGATAACGCACGTCTCATTCAAAAGACACGCGAAAGCGCTTGGCGCGAACAAGTGGTAGCCAGCATCAGCAACCAAATCAGGGAAACGTTGGATTTAGAAACGGTGTTACGCACATCGGCGCGCGAATTGCAACGCGCCTTCGATCTGCAAGAAGCCGAAGTGCAATTACAAGCAGGCCAGGACGATTCGCTGGAAAACGAGCCTATCCTCGGAGGAGGGTAAGTCAATGGAGCAGCGCCAACGCCCTTATATCAGTTTACGCATCAAGGTCACGTTTGCCTTTTCTTTCCTTTCCATCTTTTTTGTTGGGCTGACCGCGCTGGCCTATTTTGCCAACACGCGCGCCCAGTTACGCCAGGACATTCGAGAACGATTGCAAGATATTGCCGCTATTGGCGCTTTGCAGATTGATGGCGACGAACATGCTCTGCTCACCGACCCAAGCCAGGAAGGGAATGAAACCTATCTCAGGTTGAAAAGGACGCTGCAGCGCATTCGCGATTCTGGCACAGACATACGCTTTGTATACACCATGCGGCAAGACGCCGATGAGAATATTCTGTTCATCGTGGACGCAGAAGAAAGCGAAGAGGATATCTCTCACCTGGGAGATGTCTATGACGACGCTGGGCCTCTACTGCGTGAATCCTTTGCCACTTTGCAAGAGCCGGTTGTAGAACCTGACTTTTACACCGACAAATGGGGCACCTGGCTGACTGCCTATGCCCCCTTTTATCGCTCCAATGGGCAGCGCGAAGGCATCGTAGGAATAGACATCTCGGCCTCGAAAGTCATTGAAAGAGAGCAACAAGCCTTCAGGACTGCCGCCTTGATTGTCGTGTTGTCCATTCCCATCATCGTTACAATGGGATGGATGCTAGGCAGGAATTTGACAACCCCCCTCGAGACCTTGACAGAAGGCGCTCAACAACTGGCAAGCGGCAACCTGGATACCCGCATCCAACTCAAAACAGCAGACGAGATGGGACTGCTTGCCGCCACCTTCAACGATGTGGCCGGCCAATTGAAAGGATTGATTTCGAACCTGGAACAACAAGTTGCAGAACGCACCCAAACGCTCGAGCGGCGGGTTTCACAAATTCAGGCCGCTGTCCAGGTAGGCAAAGCAGTTGCAGCACAATATGAATTACAAGAATTATTGAGCAGAACCACCCGCCTGATTAGCGAACGGTTCGGTTACTACCATGTGGGTATTTTCCTGGTAGACGAAGCCAATGAATATGCCATTCTGCAGGCTTCCAATAGCCCCGGCGGAGCGCGTTTGCTAGCGCAAGGGCATAAGTTGAAAATAGGTGAAGTAGGCATCGTCGGAACAGTAGCAGGCTCGGGTCAAGCAAGAATCGCGCTGGACGTCGGGCAGGATGCAGTCTATTTCGACAATCCAGAATTGCCTACAACGCGCTCTGAAATGGCCCTTCCCATTATCGCGAGCGGCCAAACGCTGGGCGTGTTGGATATCCAAAGTGAGGAACCAAACGCCTTTACAGAGGGAGATATCCCCACTTTGCAAGTGTTGGCAGATCAATTGGCAATTGCCCTGCAAAACACCCGCTTGTTGGAACAAACCCAAAAGGCGCTCGAAACCGTCCGACGAGCGTATGCAGAACGAAGCGAAAAAGGGTGGCAAGAAATCCTGGGAGGAACTTCCAATATGGGATATGTTGGTTACGCGCATGGGGAGGTGGCGCCAAGCAAGACCCCCTTGCGTCAACCTGAAACCATTCAAGCCAGTCAAACGGGTGAACCTGTTTTGAGCAAGGACAAAAAGACCCTGGCGGTGCCAATTCAGGTACGCAATCGAGTAATTGGGGTTGCACGATTGGTCAAAGAGCCACAGTCTCCCGGCTGGACTCAAGACGAAATAACCGACGTAGCCAGGCTGGCAAATCAAATCGGCGCCGCCCTGGAAAGCGCGAGACTCTACCAAGATACCCAACGACGCGCGGAATTGGAACGCGCCATGACCTATGTCGCCAACCGCATCAGTACCGAACCAGAAGTAGATGCTATTCTGCGCGCTACCGTAGAAAGCCTGGGCGCTTTATTGGACGATTGCGAGGTCAGCGTCAAAATTCTTTCGACGAACCCAAATGACCCATCGCTCGCTCAGGCAATCTGAAAGAATCGAGTCTAATCTATGAAAGAAAGATGGCCAGAAAACAAAAATTCTAAACAGAAAACAGCGCGCCAGGTTTTTGTTTCCTTACGCACCAAACTGACAATGGCTAATCTGATTGTCACGTTATTGGCCATCGTTTGGGTAGGCTATTATCTGTTAACCCGCACCCAATCTCTCAATGCCCTGCTGACAGAACAATTGGATAAAAGCGTAGAACAGGAAGCCGCAAATCGGCTAAATGGTTTGTTGTCTGAAGGGGCCTCCGACCTGAACGCGTTCTTCGATGCCACCGAAAAGAACTTGAACACAGCGCGCATTGCTACAGAAACTTTTCTCTTACAAGAAAAAGAGGCAAGCGAGGGAATCTATGTTTCCGGCTCGCTGTGGAACGCTAATGAAATTCTATTCGCCTTGCCAAGCGGCAGTTTAGACAATCCCAATGACGAGGTTGGCTCGATTTTTCTGCCAGTAAACGGACGTCTGACCGGCGCCCTGGTCAGCGAAATCAACGCCCTCAAACAATTGGACACGATTGCGCCCATCATCCTGAAAGAAAATCAAAATATCATTGCCTTGTATTTTGGAGGCACAGGCAAAGAAACGCTGTACTACCCCAATATAGACCTGGCAAACGTCGTACCGCCAGATTTTGATGTCACTCGGCGGCCCTGGTTTGTGATTGCTACGCCCGAAGCCAATTCCTCGCGAAAAATCACCTGGTCCATCCCTTACCAAGATGCAGCCTTGCATGGGCTGGTCATTACCTGCAGCGCGCCTATTTACGACACCTCTGACAAGTTTCGGGGAGTCTTGGCCGCCGATGTGCTGATGACCAACGTTACCCAGGCAGTCTCGGCTATTCAGGCTGGCGAAACGGGCTATGCCTTCTTGATTGATCGAGAAGGTCGTATCGTTATCATGCCCAAAGAAGGATATGCCGATTTTGGAATTCCCACCGATATATCGGACGAGGAACTCGTCCAATATACTCTGCCCGACACCGTTTCACTCGAGATGTTCAAAGTGGTAGTCAAAATGGTCGAAGGGCAGCGCGGGCTGCAAAAAATCGAAGTCAATGGGGTCGAAAAATATTTTGCCTACCGCCCCATACCCAATGTCAATTACAGCCTGGGGATTGCCGTGCCAACCAATGAACTACGCAAACCTTTCATGACAGCCGTTCAAGCGCTGGAACGCGAAACCGCCACAACGCTTCTCTCTGTGCTGATCATTTTAGGCATCATCCTGGCAATTGCGACACTGGTTTCAGGGATCTCCAGCAACATCTTAACAGCGCCGCTGGCAAATTTGACACAGACGGCTTCCCAAATTGCCGGCGGCAACCTGGCTGCTAAAGCAGAAATCAAAGCGAGGTTCACCAAAGATGAAACGACAGCCCTGGCAGAAACTTTGAATTTGATGTCTGCAAAAGTACAAGAATTGGTTGTCACCCTTGAGGAACGTGTGCAGGAACGCACCTCGGCTTTACAAAGACGCGCGAATCAATTCCAGGCCGTTTCGGAGGTGGCGCGTGCGGCCGCTTCTATCCGCGACTTGGATCTGCTTCTGTCCGAGGTAACGCGGCAAATCTCCGAACAATTTGGATACTACCATGCCGGTATTTTCTTGTTAGATGCAACTGCGCAAAATGCAGTTCTAGTAGCCGCTAACAGCGCAGGCGGTCAAAAAATGTTGGCTCGTCGCCATAAACTGGCGGTTGAGCCACGCAGCATCGTTGGTTTCGTTGCCAGCGCCCAATCGCCGCGCATCGCTCTCGACACCGACGCCGACGCCATCTTCTTCAACAATCCCGATCTACCCGAAACACGCTCTGAAATGGCCGTTCCGCTCAAGGTTGGCGAACAACTGATTGGCGTGCTAGACGTGCAAAGCACAGAGACCAATGCCTTTTCCCAAGAAGACATCGCTGTCATCTCAACCTTGGCCGATCAGGTGGCTTTGGCCATCGAAAACGTCCGTTCCTTTGAAAAGACCCAGCAAGCCTTGAGCAAAGCCGAAGAAGCCTACCAAAAATATTTTGGTCAATCATGGGAACAGTTTGCCCGCCAAATAGATAAAACTGGCTATTTATACAAAGAAGGTCTCGTAGCGCCTCTTGACAAAAACTCAATACATTCCTTTGCAGACAACGAGAAAGGATTGCTCAGACTTCCGCTAACCTTGCGGGGACAAATCTTAGGGGTGCTCGAAATCCGCTCCAAACAGCCCAAACGCGCCTGGAAACATGATGAAATGATTCTCATTCAGGCAGCAGCAGAGCGCGCCGCCTTGGCATTGGAAAGCGCTTACTTACTGGAAGAGGCCCGCCGCCGGGCCTTACGCGAAAGAGTCATTAGCGAAGTTACCGCAAAAATTGGAGAATCCATCAACCTGAAAAACATCCTGCGTACAGCGGTAGAAGAATTAGGACGCGCCATTCCCGGCTCTGAAATCTCCATTTCTTTACAGTCTCAAAAGACTGACAGGTAATCGAAATGAGCGATTTTCAATTCAAACCCCAAACACAAATGTCCTTAGAAGCACAAGAAGACTTGTTTGCAAATTTCAAGGTGCAATGGAAGTTGAATGCGCTCATCTTCGTCATGCTGCTGGGATTGGTCGGCGTTGCCCTAACGGCCATGCGCAGCATTGCAGCCGTTCGTACCCAACACAAAAACAATTACGAAAGCGTTTTGCTGCCATTGACCAAGATTGGTCAGGCCCAGGCTGACCTGGCAGACATCCAAGCGGCAATCCTGGCATTACAAGATGAAGACATCCTACTATCCGAGCAGCAAGTTCATCGCCAAACGATCCAGGCAGCCGAGGAACACATTCAGCCTTTTCTCGATGCTTACGCTGCCAACTGGCTTGCTCCCGTGCCGATAACCTTTACAGCCGGGATGCGCCATCCTCAGCAACGCGAAATCATGCAAAAGATCGAGCGCCTACAAGAGCAAGAAAACGCTATCTTCAGTGAACTGCTCGACCATTACAACCGGTACAAGGATGTTTCACAGACCCTGCAAACCTCCATTGATTCAGGCCGCCCGGATGTACAGGCCGGTCAAGAGGCGCTCCAAGCGCTCAACCAGGCGCGCTTTGCCGTTACACGTTTGATTGAAATCAATAATGTTGTGAACGACACTCTCAACGAGATGATACAACTTGGCTATCAAGACGTCATGTTCCGACTGGGCACTTCCTTCTTACTAGCCATAGTCTTTGGTTTCTTCATCTCGAATTCCATCGCCCGTTCCATCAGCCAAAGATTGGCGGCAGTAGAAAGAATGGCCAACGCCATGGAAGAAGGTTACCTCGACAAACGCGCCGTCCTATCCATTGGCGGCCGGGATGAAATTGCGGCTCTATCGAACACGCTCAAAAACATGTACTTGCAATTGCAAGAAACGCTCCTTGGGCTGGAACGGAGGGTACAAGAACGCACACGCGACCTGGCTCTTGCGAACCAACAAAGCCAACGACGGGCAAAACAATTCGAAGCCATTACGTTGGTGAGCAACGCTATTTCGTCCATTCGCTCCCTGGATCAACTCTTGCCCCAAATTGCCAAGGTCATCAGCCAAGAGTTTGGTTACTACCACGTTGGCATCTTCCTGCTCGATGATCGTAAAGAATATGCCGTTCTGAGCGCATCGAACAGTGAAGGCGGTCAGCGCATGTTGGCGCGCGGACACAGATTGAAAGTTGGCGAACAAGGCATCGTAGGCTATGCCACCGCTTCTGGTCAACCGCGCATCGCGTTGGATGTCGGCAAAGACGCGGTCTTTTTTGACAATCCCGACCTGCCCAAAACACGTTCAGAAATTGCCTTGCCGCTGAAAATAGGGAATATTGTAGTAGGCGCTCTCGATGTACAAAGCACCGAAGCGGCCGCCTTTAACGAAGAAGACATTCGCACCCTCTCACTGCTAGCCGACCAAGTCAGCCTGGCCATCGAAAATGCCCGCTTGTTCGACCAAGCGCGCAAATCGTTGGATGAGGCAGAGACAGTCTACCGCCAATACATTCGCCAGGCCTGGCGCAGACTGCCCAAGGAACAGAAATTGGCAGGCATCCTCTACTCAGCCGATGGCATCCAACATATTGCCACCCCAGAAGATTGGCAGCGCATCCTTCAAGAAAAGAGAAAACAGCCTGCCGAGGAACAAATTCATATACACACGGTACCGCTCCAAATCCGAGGCGAAAAAATCGGCGACCTGAACATCCAAATCCCGGCTGGCAAAGAACTGACGCCCGAGCAACAGGACCTGATCAAAGCAGTGGCCGAACGAGTAGCCATTGCGGCAGAAAACGCGCGCCTGTTCGATGAAACCACCCGTCGCGCCGAACGAGAACGGCTGGTATCCGACATCACCACCAAAATCCGAAGCGTCAATGAGCCTGAGCGTATGGTAGAAATCGCGCTCGAAGAACTCAAAGCCGCACTTGGAGCCACCCAAATACAGTTATTGCCCCACGTCTTACCTAAAGCAGAGGCAGAATGAAAGCAACCCAACCCTATGAAACTAACCAGGGAGGGCCAAAATGACCTATGTAATCGCCATGGCTAATGAAAAAGGAGGCGTAGCCAAAACGACCTCTACGCTGTCGCTTGGCGCAGCGCTGGCAGAAATTGGGCAACATGTTTTATTGATAGACCTTGACCCACAAGCAAATTTGACACTGGCCGTTGGCCTGGAAGTCAACCAGGCCCTCCTGACTTCGGGCGACGTATTGGTCGAAGGAGTCTCCCTAACGAGCGCCATTCAAAAAACTGACATCGAGAACCTGGACATCGTTCCAGCGCATTCTGGCATTGAGAGCGCAGAACAATACCTGCCCATGCGTAACAACTACACTGCCATTCTGCGCAAAGCAATCGAGACGGCTGCGCCGCTTCCTTACCGCTTTATCTTGTTAGACTGCCCACCCTTCCTCGGCGCCATCACCCAAAATGCCCTGAGCGCAGCCAACTTGCTCATCATTCCTACACAGGCTGAATTCTTCTCTGCCTATGCCCTGCGCAATATGATGGGCATCATCCGCTGGATTCGGCAAGAAAGCAACCCCGACCTGGCCTACCGCATCCTGATCACCATGCTAGATCGTAGAAACCGCACCCACCGCAACATCCAGGAACAACTCCAAAACACCTTTGGCAAAGGCCTGTTTGAGACGGTGATCGAGATTGATACTAAACTGCGCGAAAGCCCCATTGCCGGCCTGCCTATCACCCAATATAAGCCCAACAGCCGCGGTTCACAACAATATCGGGTCCTCGCTCAGGAGTTACTGGAATATGTCGAAGAAAAAGATCAACAAAAGGCTTGACCAACTTTTCGACAAGATAAAGACCGACGAAGCGGGCGCCCAAGCCAAAAGTCCAGAACGAAGCGGCGAGAAAGGGAGACCGGCTGCGCCTACGCCTATCCTATCTGTACAGGAAATCTCCGATACGCTGACCGGAATCGGGAGAACGCTTCAGGCTACCCCCCAGCCTGCCCCCGTTAAAGTGGCCGGTGCCACAGCCGCCACCATCTCCACCGCCTTTCGCATGGACGAGCGCACTTGGGCCACACTCAAAGCCGTAGACGAAACAGGCAGCGGAATCTGGGGTTCAGAAGAACAGCTCCTGGTCAAGCAAATCGCCGACCAGTTATCGCTGGCCATGGAAAATGCACGCTTGTTTCGGGAAACCCGCTCGCGCGCCGAGGAGCTGAACGCCCTCAACCAGATTATCCTGGCATCCGCTCAAACCCTGGAATTGGAGCCTCTTTTGAGCACCTTGCTCGAACAAGTCCTCAATTTGCTGGGCTTTCACAGCGGTTTGGTTTCGCTCAAAGACGAGACTTCTAATCAATTACACCTGGTTGTTCACCGCAACCTGCCATCGCCTTTGTTGACCACTTTGCAAACAGTGGGTCTACAAGGCACCTTGTGCGAGTACGTCTTCAAATTCCAGGCTCCACTCTCGGTTGCCGATGTTCGCATCGGCTCGCCCGTTGACGCCTCGGCTTTGGTCGCAAACGGCTTATTGTCGTATGCAGGCGTCCCCCTGGAAATCAAAGGGCAAGTGACAGGCACCTTATGCGCCTTCAACGATACTCCTACCAATGTGCCTGATCGCATCCTTCAACTGACTCACACCATTGGCCGCCAGATTGGCGTGGCCATCGAAAATGCCCGTTTGTTTCAACGCATACAGCAATCTGAGGCCGAACTGCGGGCATTGTTCTCTGCTATGCAAGATGTCATCATCGTATATGACCGCCACGGCCGCTACATACGCATCGCAGAAACAAACCCCAACTACTTGTTCCGCCCCAGCCAAGAAATGCTTGGCCGCACTATACAAGAAATATTGCCCGAGAATCTACACCAACCCTTCCTCCACACCATTCATACGGTGCTAGACAGCGGGCAATCGCAAAAAATCGAATATCCGCTGACCATCAACGGTCAAGAATACTGGTTCGATGCAACCGTCTCGAAATTGACAGAAGACCATGTTTTCTGGGTAGCGCGCGACATCACCGAGCGTAAAAGAGCCGAGGAGGACCTGGCTAAATTCAAGTTGGGCATCGAAAATATCGACAATGCCGTATTTCTGACAGATGTCAACGGCGTCATTCAATATATCAATCAGGAATTCGAGAAAATCTACGGATATGCCCCAGAAGAAGCAATCGGACAAACGCCTCGCTTGCTGAAATCAGGGCTATATCCAAAAGAAAAGTACGAAGATCTATGGAGAACCCTGCTGAGTGGAAAAACGTATACCGTCGAAATAACCAACCGCGCAAAAGATGGGCATCTCCTTCCAATACGCGGAACGTACAGCCCCATCATTGATTCAAACGGTGCAATACAGGGCTTTTTGGCCGTTCAAACCGATATGACAGAGCGCAAGCAAAGCGAAGAAGCGCTACGACGCCGAAATGAATACCTGGCCGCTTCGGCTGAAATTGGACGCCTGGTCACCTCTTCGTTGGACCTGAAAGCCATCTTCTCCCGCGCTGTAAACCTGGTGAAAGAACGTTTTGGGTATTATCACGCCGCTATTTTCATCGTGGAAGAGACCGGCTTCAACGCCGTGTTAGAAGAGGCCACCGGCGAGGCGGGCGAGCAAATGAAGCAGCGCAAGCACTCCTTGCCGGTGGGTTCTAAATCCACTGTTGGGCAGGCAACCGAAACTGGCGCTGCGGTAGTCATCAACAACGTTGCTCTTGACCCCATCCATAAACCCAATCCTCTACTTCCACATACAAAAGCCGAGGCTGCCATTCCTCTGCGCATCGGTAGCCGCATCATTGGCGCTCTGGATATTCAATCCACTGAAGTTAACGCCTTTTCAGAAGACGAAATTGCCGTCCTGCAACTTCTGGCAGACCAAATTGCCATTGGCATTGACAATGCGCGTTCCTACAATATTGCCCAGCAAGCAGTTCAAGAAATGCGGGAAGTAGATCGCCTGAAAAGCCAGTTCCTGGCAAACATGAGCCACGAACTGCGCACACCGCTTAACTCGATTATCGGGTTCGCGCGCGTCATCCTGAAAGGTATAGATGGCCCCATTACGGAATTGCAACAACAAGACCTGACTGCCATTTTCAACGCTGGGCAACATTTATTGGGTCTCATCAACGACATCCTCGACTTGTCGCGTATCGAGGCCGGCAAGATGGACCTAGCCTTTGACGAGGTCAACATCGGCGACTTGATCACCAGTGTCATGTCTACGGCCGCCGGCCTGGTCAAAGACAAACCTATCGCCTTAAAGCAAGAGGTTGCTCCCGGTCTGCCCACCGTTCGCGCCGATCCCATGCGCATCCGGCAGGTCTTGATCAACCTGCTCTCCAACGCCGCCAAATTCACAGAAAAAGGTGAAATTATTGTCAAAGCCGAACTCGACAAAAGCACAGTCAGCGCTCAACCCTTTGTGCTGGTGAGCGTCACTGACACAGGACCGGGCATCTCCCTTGAAGACCAGGCAAAATTATTCCAACCGTTTTCACAAGTAGACGCTTCCTTGACGCGCAAAGTAGGCGGCTCGGGGCTGGGGCTGTCCATTTGTCATCACTTAGTGCAAATGCACCAGGGGAGGATTGGCGTTCACAGCACCCTTGGGCAGGGAAGCACTTTCTACTTTACAATACCTGTCTTTGCAAAAGAGCCAATCGTATCGCAAGATACTCCTAAAACAATCCTGACCGTAGACGATGATCCGCAAGTTGTCAAACTCTACGAGCGTTATCTGCACCCCCAGGGTTTCCAGGTCATCAGCGTCAACGATCCCAGCAAAACAAAGGACAGAGTCAAGCAGTTGAAACCGTTTGCCATCCTTTTGGATATTCTGATGCCGGGCTATGACGGTTGGCGCGTTTTAGAAGACTTGAAATCCGATGCGGAAACCCGTAATGTGCCTGTAATTGTTTGCAGCATCCTGGACGAGGAAGAAAAGGGCATTAGCCTAGGAGCAACGGATTATCTGGTCAAGCCAATTTCTGAAGACGACCTGCTCTCTGCTTTAGATGGGCTGAATAACGATGGAAGCATTCGCGAGGTTCTTATCATAGACGATGACCCAAACGATTTGCGCCTGATTGGCACCATGATTTCTAATCAAGGCCGATACAAACCCATCCTGGCAGAGGGCGGCCGGGCAGGCTGGGAGGCTATTCAAACCAGCAGGCCTCATGCCATTGTTTTAGACCTGTTCATGCCAGAGGTAGACGGTTTCACCATTCTAGAAAGACTGCGCGCAGACAAGGATTACAGAGAGATTCCGGTAGTAGTTGTGAGCAGCAGTGACCTGCCAGAACAGCAACAAGCCCAATTAAAAGGCTTTGGGCAAAGACTGTTACAAAAAAGTTCTCTGCAAGAGCGAGAATTGATTACTACAATCGAAAATGCACTCAAACGCATAAGAAAGTGAAAATGGCTTTGAAGAACAAAATGACCTATACCTTGGAGGAAGTCGCAAAATGACATTTCAAATCAGATGCCTGGATTGTCATCACGCGACGCCCTTCCATCCAACGACTTCCAATTGTCCAAAGTGCAATAGCCAATGGCGTGTTGCAGAATATGACCTGGAGGCTGTAAAGAAAATCTGGACTTCTCGGTTACGTGAACGCCCCTTCAACCTTTGGCGCTATCAAGAATTGCTCCCTGTTCGCAACCCTAATACCACTCTGAGTTTAGGAGAAGGCGGCACGCCTTTGATTCAGGCTATCAACTTGGGATTGATGCTTGGCTGCCCCAATATCTATATCAAGGACGAGCGACAGGGACCGACCGCTTCCTTCAAAGACCGCCAGGCGGCTGTCACCATTGCGGCTCTCAAAGAAGCCGGCATTACAGAACTGGTCGCAGCCTCGACAGGCAACGTAGCCATTTCCTACTCCGCTTACGCAGCACGCGCCGGCATTAAATTATGGGCCTTTGTTACCAGTCTGGTGCCAGCAGTAAAAATGCGTGAAATTGCCTTATATGGCAGCCAGGTGGTAAAAGTGACCGGCTCTTATGATCAGACCAAGCAAATGGCGTCAGAGTTTGCTCGTCAGCGAGGGTTATATCACGACATGGGGGCAAGAACGATCACCTCTGTAGAAGCCATGAAAACGATTGCCTACGAAATAGCAGAACAAGTGCCGCAAAAACTCGACCCTCTAGCAAACAACAATAGGGCCTTGCCTCCATGGCGCGCCCCAGATTGGTACATCCAATCGGTAAGCGGTGGAATGGGGCCCATTGGCGTATCCAAAGGCTTTCGCGAACTCCGCCAAATGGGCCTGGTAGATAAATTGCCTGCCATCGCTGCCATCCAAGTAGACGGATGCGCACCCATGGTGAACAGTTGGAAACAAGGACTGGAAATTCCTCTGATCATCGCCTCGCCTCAAACGCATATTGAGACGCTAGCAACAGGCGACCCAGGCCGAACCTATAGATTACTGAAACAGGAAGTGGATGAAACACACGGCATATTCGAGAGCGTCAGCGACGAAGAATCTTTCCGCGCAATGCACGTCATTGCTAAAATGGAGGGCTTATCGGTAGAACCTGCCGCAGCAGTTGCCTTTGCTGGATTATTCAAATTGGTGCGAAATGGCGTCATCAAACCAACGGACACTGTGGTTGTAAACTGTACCGGTCATACCATGCCGGCTGAACAGTGGCTACTTGGCGAAGATTGGTCTTTGGACATAGAAGCGCCCGTCCGTGGCGAAACGCCGCAACAAGATGGATTGCTGGCTGCGCTCAACCGGGTAGCCCCAGAGGGATTCCCGCGTATTGCCATTGCAGATGATAGCCCGGATGCGCGTCGCCTGATTCGACGTATCTTGCAATCCCAGGGCGATTTCACCATCTTCGAGGCAGATAATGGAAAGTCGGCTCTGGCTCTGGTGGAAAAAGAAAAGCCAGATTTGATTATCCTGGACCTCATCATGCCAGAAATGGACGGGTTTGCAGTCATAGATACCCTCAAACGCAACCCTGAAACGGCAAACATCCCGGTTATTGTCGCTTCGGCCAAAGAACTTACGCCTGCCGAAAAAAATCGCCTGGAAGGTCAAATTCAGTCGTTGATGCAAAAAGGAGACTTCCTCAACGATGAATTCCTTGATGAAGTCCGCGCCTTGTTGGACTGAGGGAAAAACCCATGCAAAAACGTAAAACGGGGGTTCGGGCCGTACTGTTCTCAGCAGCATTACTTGGCTTTACCCCTGTTTTTGGCAAGCAGGCAATTAATGTAGGCTTCCCGCCTCTGGCAGTTGTGGGAATACGGACATTCATGGCCTCTCTCTTGCTGTTGGGCATCATAGTCTTGTTCCGGCCCAAGTATCTATATATCTACCCGGCCGGTCTTATCGGCTGCGGCCTGGCAGGGCTGTTCAACGGTCTTGGCTCGATTATGTATTATTCCGCCCTGGCACGCATCAATGCCAGCCTTGGACAATTGTTGTACGCCCTTTACCCTCTTTTTGTTGCAATTTGGCTGGTATTGGACTCTCAACCTCCAAGCAAATTCACCCTTTTCCGCATTGCCTTGGCTACAATAGCCGTCTTTTTATTAACCTATTCCAATTCAGATGGCATTGATATAGTCGGCGTTGGCCAAATGCTGATTGCCTCCATCTTGTATGCCCTTCACCTGCCCATCAATCAACGCGTTCTCTATGATGCGCCGGCTCCCACAGTCACCCTATATACTTTGATGACCATGAGCCTGGTAGTGATGCCAGTTTTCCTCATATCGAACCAGCCGCTGCCTGAGAATGCCAACTGGTATCCAGTCATTGGGCTGACATTGGTGACATTTCTATCTCGTTTGGCATTGTTCCAAGGCGTCAAATATCTGGGTGGAATGCAAACAGCCCTCTTGGGGCTGCTGGAATTGCTGGTTGCCATTGGTCTTAGCATTGCCTGGCTCGGCGAAACTTTGACGTCAGCGCAATGGATTGGCGCGGGCATCCTCATCACAAGCATTCTCCTAATTTATTTCGATAAACCTACTACTACTCGCCGACCCGCCAAAAGCGGCTGGCTGGGATGGCTGCGACCTCCTACAAGTTATCCTCCAGACCTGCCCTGACGATCGTCTCCATAGTGCGGCTGTGCCGCAAACTTTCGTTTGCGCTTGGCACAGGAACAAACCCTTGCCTGGCTTCGCCCGAACACCTTTGGGGCTGACGCTCAACCCTTCATTCTGTCCTTTGTCTCGAAAACATAGCCCGTCCCCCTGATACTAACAACCTGCTCAGACAGCGCCGGGAACGCCTCTAACTTATGGCGCAAACGACTGACCAAAGGTCGCAAAATTTCTGGCGCTTCACGCTGAGAAGTGTCATAGCCCTGAACCAGCAAGACCAGCTCTCGGTGAGAAAATACTTTTCCCTCATTCATCAAAAGGATGCGCAACAATCGCCCTTCGGCAGGCGTCAAACTGACCAACATCTCCCCTCGTTTGATTTGCCGACGCGATAAATCTACCAGCGTCCCGTCTGACAACGCAATGGAATCCAGATTCTCATCTACTTCGGAGGCGTCGGCCTCCAGGCCCTTTGCGCGCATACGCAAGGACCGCCTCTCCAACCCTTTTTTGACGCTGGTCAAAATCTGAGCAGGAGGAGCGGGCTTCAACAAATAGTCATGAATTCTCAGCCGTAATGCCTGAATGGCTGTTTCTGTAGAACCGTAAGCCGTCAGCACAATCACTTCTGTATCCGAGGCAATTTGATTGACAACCTTGACCACCTCCAAGCCATCCATGCCCGGCATACGCAAGTCTACAATCATCAAATCAACATGGTGAGTACGCACATATTCCACTGCTGCCTGGCCATTTGGCGCGGAGGCAACGCTGTAGCCTTCCAACCGCAGGATGTCAGTCAGTGACTTACGAGAGACAGGCTCATCATCTACAACCAGGATATGGAATTTCATTGTTTTCCTCCAAATGGCAAATAGACTCGAAAACACGCGCCCGGTTTGTTGTTAGCAACCAGTTCTAGAGAACCGCCATGCGCCGTAACGATATTGTAACTCACTGTCAACCCCAAACCTGTCCCTCCTTCTTTGGTGCTATAAAAGGGTTCGAAGATATGCGCCAATTTATCTGGAGGCACACCCGGCCCACTATCCTGAAAGAAAATCTCGACGCCGCGCTTCATCACACCTGCCCGAATGTGCAAGCGTCCCCCCTCCGTCATGGCATCGAAAGCATTCAACATCAAGTTGATAAAAACCTGTTGAATCTGGCTGCCCACAGCATAGATAGGCGGCATGGAAGCAGGAATATCCACCTGCACTTCGATACCGCGCTTGGCCAATTGCTGCGACATGAGGCCGACCACATGCTGCAAAATCTCATGCAAGTTCACTTCACTGGGAGAGATGGCGCCGGGGCGATAGAAATCCAACATCCGCTGCACCGTAGACATCAAGCGATTCAATTCTGACTTAGCAAGTTCGAAATATTCCGTCCGCTGCTCTTCTGGCAGGTCTTGGCGGCCAGCAAGGTGCAGGCAATTTTGCACCGCCTGCAAAGGGTTATTGACTTCGTGCGCGATCGAGGCGGTCAAACGCCCGGCAGCCGCCATTTTTTCAGCCTGAAGTAAAGCCTGCTGCGATTCTTCGACTTGCCTAACATAATCTCGCAACTCGGCATACAGGCGAGCATTTTCAAGCGCCATAGCGGCCTGGCTGGCAAAGACGAGGAACATTTCCAAATCGGCTTCTCGGAAAGGGACATCATGAGCCTCTCGACCGGCAAAGAACCAACTGCGCACCTTAGAGCGCATCACCGGCACAAAAAGCGCCGCCCCCAGACCAAAGTTTAGCAAGTTTGCCTGCAAATCAGGATGCCCAGGCCCCGTTTCATTGACCATAACCGGGGCGCCCATGGCCTCGATGCGAGCCAATAGTTCTGCCTCTGCCGCACTGCGCTGCGGATCAAGCGCCTTGCCATCGCCCAACAATAACCGTAAGCGCTCTCCTTCGTAATCATAATAACCCGCGTAAGCACACCGCAGATGACCGCGAATAGCCTGCGTGATCAAAGCCAGTAATGGATCTGGGCGGGTCTCGGAGAAAAAAGATTCCGTCAGAGCAAACAAAGGCCGCAAGGCTTGAATGCGCGCCGCGTCGCGCTTTCTTTGGCTGTCGGCCAAGGCTTGCTTGACAGCCTCAATCAACTCACCGCTCCTCTCGAAAGGCTTGAGCAGCAAACCATCCACGCCCTTGCGCAGCGCCTTAATAGCCGTCTCCACTGTGCCAAAACCGGTCATCACCAAGACCGCCACGTCGGGCTGCAACTGCTTGGCTAAATCAATGACTTCAAAGCCATCAATATCGGGCATCCGAATATCTACCAAGAGCAAGTCAATCGGATTTTTGCGCAAATGTGTAATCGCCGGCTCGGCAGCGGTAAAAGCAAAAACCTGGTAACCCTCTTTTTTCAGCAGGCGATCACATAATAACGTAATCCCTGCTTCATCGTCCAGAACGAGAATTTTCTCCGCCATAAACCTCCCCAAACCCCTAGAATGGCAACCACACCGTAAAACTGGCTCCTTGACCCAATTGGCTTTCAACCTCAATGAACCCGCCATGGTCGGAAACAATGCCATAGGTCACAGACAAACCCAAACCCGTTCCGCCCTGATGGGCGCGCGTCGTAAAAAATGGCTCGAAAATACGCTCTTTGTCGGTTTCCGAAATTCCATAGCCGGTATCACTCACTACCGCGGCCACCCACTGCCGTTTATCCCGTTCAACCAGACAGGTTTTCACCCGCAAAGTTCCGCCATTGGGCATGGCCTGTAAAGCATTATGAAACAAGTTCAAGAAAACTTGTTTGATTTGATTGCGGTCCACCGACACCCAGGGTAGTTTTTCCGCTAACTGTAACTCCAATTGCACCCCGCTGGTGTGCATCAGGTGTCTAACCAATGAAAGAGCATCATGGACTAACTGATTCAAATCTACCCGCGTTCGCTCGCTCTCACTGCGGCGTGAAAAATCAAGCAACCTGCGGACGACATCACGTGCGCGCCGCGCTTCTTTCAACACCATTTCCAAATCAGAACGGTTGTAGGCTCCTTCTGGCAACTCTTCTAGCACCAACTCGGTAAAGCCCGTTACCGTCGTCAAGGGATTATTCAACTCATGGGCGATTCCAGCCGCCATTTCCCCCACCGCCGCTAACTTTTCGGCTTGAATCAGTTTGCGCTCCGCATCCATCTGCGCCTGTATGCGAGTCTGCAACTCGAGTTGCACCTGACGCAATTGCGCCACGTTTTCCTGCAACCGCTGATATTGATCGGCGTTGGAAAGCACACTGCTCAAAATACCCGCCAAAGATTCCAACGCCATCAGGTCATTCTGCCCAAAAGCATTCTGCGCACTGCTTTCGATATCCATCAAGCCAATCACGCGCTCCCCCTCTTTCAGAGGAATGCACAACGCCGAACCAGCCTTCCAACCCAAAAAGGGACGATACAATGTAGAGCGGCTTGCATCGTTCACCAATAAACTTTCTCCCGTTTGAAACACGTGCTGCGGCACTGCATTCAACCCTTCTTTTACAGGCAATGTGAATTCCTGCAAAATGGCCTGCGCTGAAGGAGCGCGAGAACCGCTTACCCCACACAAAGAGGCTTCCCCAAATTGATCCACCAAAACAATAGCTACAAATTCATATCCAAAATACTGCACCAACAACTCAGCCGTAATCTGCACCACTTCCTGCTTATTGACCAGCCCGATGACTTCTTGCACAACTTCATGAATGAGGCCCAAATTTCTGGCGCGCCCTTCTGCTTCTTCGCGTAAGCGGCTGTATTCCACCAGGCCGGCCAGATAGCCTGAAAGAACCGTCAAAGAGTGAATATCATACACAGAGAACTCGTCTACGCGCTCCTGCCCAAGCACGAGCAAACCGTTGTTGCGTCCACGATATTTCAAAGGGATCAACATCACGGCCTGGGCTGCTCCCATCATGGCTTGTAAATCCTGCGGCGCCGACTCGCGGTCAAAAGATTGGATATGACCGATCTTCAAAAAAGGCGCAAGCGGATGCCCGCCAACGCTGCTGGCTTGAAGCAGCACTTTCCCCCCGTCGTTCAAATACTCGCGCATCATACGCCCGTCGGTAGACAAAAGATACATCCGAATCGACTCGGTCTGAAAGGCGCGCGCCACCAGCGCAAAGGCACGGCGGGCAATCTGATTCAAGTTTTGGCCCGAAGAAACGGTCAACACAAAATCGTTCAATAACCCTAAACGCCGCAAATGACCGCTCAACTCGGTAACAGTAAGAATGACCTCAACCGACGGCGCAGAACGCGCCACCATCTCCTGAAACTGCCTCCATTCTTGATCGGCAAAAGGCCGCAAACGCCATAAAGCAATTGCCCCTATCAGCCGCCGCCCCACCACCAACGGCACACAGCCCCACGCGCCGGTCGTTGACTTCAAACCCATCTGGGGGATGAGCGCCCAGCCCGCCTGTCCACGCTCGAAGCGCAGTCCAGTATGAGTCAAGCCGATTTCCCGCAACGCATCATAGGCTTCTATGGCCAGCGAGACATTCTTACATTGCGGCGCCCGCCAATGAGAGCGCAAATCGAGAATATCGCCGCGCCGAACCCCCAACCAGGCACCCTGGCAGGGAATTTGCTGAGCAATCAAGGCCAGAATCTTATCCAACGCCGCAGGCAAATCGAACGGCACTCCTTCTTGCAGTGAAGGGACAAGCGCATCGCTGACCACCGGCAGCACTTCGGCTTCTCGCACCTCCTCGCCGGCCAATGCGCTGGCCGCCAGTTTCCAAACACGCTGCGCCAGCCGGTCCTGCTCCATGCCCCCTACCAACAGCACATCGGCGCTCTTACCAACCGGATAGGCAAACAACCGCTGACAACCCAGTTCCGACAGCATGGATACTTCACGAGAACGACTAGAGCGGCTGCCTAGAGCGCCGCACAACCAGGCATCAACCGCCCCTTTGGACAGATAATCGCTCAAGGCTGCCATACGAGCCTTGCTCAAACGATACACATGTACAAAGCGCCACGCGCCGCTCTGACGTTCCAAATGCGCCACCCATACCGCATTAGTAATGTGGGCCGCTTCTTTGAGAAGATGAACTATGCCGCCAGATTCTTTCATCAACAAACCCGATTGTATCATCTCAGCAAATCGGGAGGCGAGAGTTTTTGGGTGTGCTGCGCACGCCCAAAATACCCGCCTTGCTCCTCCTCTTGAGAAGATACCCTGAATGACTGCACTGCTAAAACGTGATTACCTACCTCGACAATGTTAGATTTTCGCGTAAGTATTGGCCCTCACCCTAACCCTCTCCCAAAGGGAGAGGGGATGACGCGAAAATTCAAGTGGTTTGCCCCCTCTCCCGCCGGGAGAGGGCCGGGGTGAGGGCGATTTACCAGAACAAATGTTTAATCTAACATTGTCAAGCTATTCAGCAGGCTCTAACAGCCTGTCGGAGAAGACTTGAAAATTGCCCTATTGCTCCGTTGGATTGCCAAATCCAACGGTTTACAACGTAATTTTGCCCAGTTCGGCCTGGATTTGGCAATACCCATTCTGGGTACTTTCCAGGCTAGCAACAGGCAATCCAGGCCAGCCAGGCAGTCATTTTTTCTTCTCTCCGACGAACTGTTAGCCCTGGCAAATGCTTGAATAGTTACAATTTTTCTGCGCAATCTGTGGATGTTCCTCGCCGCTGACAACTTTTGAGCGCACACCACCTTGATTATACAACACGAGTCCGGCCAGGCGGGATGGTACAATTATCCCTTACATGAACCCTCCTCTTCTCATCGTCATTGGCGGCGGCCTGGCTGGCAGCGAAGCGGCTTGGCAGGCTGCCCAACAAGGGCTTACTGTTCGTCTATACGAAATGCGCCCTGCAATCAACACCGCTGCGCATCAAACTGCCGACCTGGCCGAACTGATTTGCTCCAACTCGCTTGGCTCGAACCTGCCCGACCGCGCTTCTGGCCTGCTCAAAAACGAACTGCGCCGCCTGAACTCCATGCTGCTGGAATGCGCCGAGGCCACCGCCTTGCCTGCCGGCGCAGCCCTGGCCGTAGACCGCAACCGCTTTGCGCGAACCGTTACCGAGCGCATCGAAAGCCATCCCAACATCGAAATCATCCGCCAGGAAATGACCCACATCCCGCAGACTCCCGCCGTCATTGCCTCTGGACCGCTCACCTCGCCATCCCTCTCACAAGCCCTGGCCGAAATGAACGGCGAAGAACACTTATATTTCTACGACGCCATTGCCCCCATCGTAGAAGCCAATAGCATCAACATGGAAATTGCCTTTCGCGCCTCGCGCTATGGGCAAAGCGAACAAGAGGCAGGCGATTACATCAACTGTCCTCTGTCGAAAGAAGAATACGACACCTTCGTTAACGCCTTACTGACAGCCGAACGCATCGAACTGCGCGCTTTCGAAAACGACATCCGCCACGGCGTGAAAGCCGGGGCGCGCCATTTCTTCGAGGGCTGTCTCCCCATCGAAATCCTGGCTGAACGCGGACATGACGCACTGGCCTTCGGTCCCATGCAGCCGGTTGGCCTCACCGACCCGCGCACCGGCCGCCGCCCCTACGCCATCGTCCAGTTGCGGCAAGATAACCTGGCGGGTAATCTCTATAACCTGGTTGGATTCCAGACCAACTTGAAATTCTCCGAACAACGCCGCGTTCTGCGCCTGATTCCCGGCCTGGAACAGGCCGAATTTGTGCGCTACGGCCAGATGCACCGCAACACCTTCCTGGCCAGCCCCAAACTGTTGCGCCCCACCTTGCAACACAAAACCCGACGCGACCTGTTCTTTGCCGGCCAAATCACCGGCGTCGAAGGGTACATGGGCAACATTGCCACCGGCCTGCTGGCAGGTCTCAACGCCGCCCGCCTGCTCACCGGCCGTCCTCCGCTCGAATTGCCGCCCGAGACCATGCTAGGCGCGCTGTGCCGCTACATCACCCAAGCCGATATGAAAGATTTTCAACCCATGAAAGCCAACTTTGGCCTGCTGCCGCCGTTGGAACATATCGGGAAAATAGGCAAACGCGAACGCGGACAGGCCTATGCCGAGCGCGCCCTAGCCGCATTAGACAACTTTCTTGAACTAAAAAGATGACAGACAAACGAATCAGCCTCTACCTTGCCTTCATTGGACTCCTGCTCGCCGCTGTGACGGGCTGGTATGTCTTTGCGTTCTGGACTCAGCCGCCGCCTGCTTCCGTTATCTTTGACGGACAGCGCGCCCTGGCCGACGTACACACGCAAGTCGCTTTCGGGCCGCGCACGCCCGGGTCCGCCGGGCAGGCTCGGGTCCTGGAATGGATGCGGGCCGAGTTGTCGGCAGCCGGCTGGGATTCGCGCATCCAATCCGCTCGAATGCTAGGACATCCCATCCAAAACCTCATCGCCTGGCGCACAGACGCGCCGCCGCAGGTCATCCTGGCCGCACATTATGACACGCGCCTGTTTGCCGACCAAGACCCTGACCCGGCCAAGCGCAGCGAAGCCGTCCCAGGCGCAAACGACGGCGCCTCTGGCGTAGCCGTTCTCCTCGAACTGGCGCGCTCTCTACCCCAAGAGACGCCGCCGTTATGGCTGGTCTTTTTCGACGCCGAGGACAACGGCAACCTCCCCGGCTGGGACTGGCTGCTTGGTTCGCGGGCTTTTGTAGCGCAACTCGAAACGCGCCCACAGGCAGTAATCGTCGTAGATATGATTGGCGACGCCGACCAGCAAATCTACATCGAGAAGAATTCCGATGTAACTCTAGTAGACGAAATTTGGAAAACGGCCGCCGACCTGGGATATGCCGACCGTTTCATTGCCCAACCAAAATACTCTATGCTCGACGACCATACCCCTTTTTTGGAAGCCGGCATTCCCGCAGTGGACATCATTGACTTCGACTATCCCTACTGGCATACCACCGCCGACACGCCCGATAAAGTCTCAGCGGAGAGTTTGGCAGCCGTAGGCCGCACATTGCAGGAATGGCTGCTGCGCCGTTATTCACCCTAACACGGACAAGTTGAAACCAAAGGGGTTTAAGCATAAAGTACATAAGTACACACGTACACAAGTAAACAAGTACACAAGTACACAAGTAAGCCATGTAGATTTGCCAAAAAGCGGCAGAACGCTTACACTATAAGCACATGGACGCACAACAATTGCTCGAAAAACTTCGCCCGGCCTGGATTCACCGCGTAGCGCATAGCATCGCGCGCGGTTCAGAGGTGCGCACAAACTTTGAAGCGCAACTCGAGCAATTCTTCACCCTCATGCAGCAAGCCGTTGCCAGCGGCAACCCGGCTTGGCTAGACCCCCTGCTGGCCGAGTGGACCGCCGCTCCCACCCGTTCTGACTTGGAAGAAGGCAAAAACAATGTCACCTTGCTGTTGAGCCACATGATCAGCGTCACCAACGAACTGGCGCAAGAGAACCTTTCTGAAAGAGAAGCCCTCAGCCTGTTGACCACCCTGCTTCCTATATACACGCACTTGTTGGACAAAACCGCGCGGCTAGAAATGGAAAATCGCCTGGCTTATATGTCCCGCGAACTTCTGAATGTGCAGCAACAACTGGAACGCCTCGACCGCACCAAATCCAATTTCATCTCGGTAGCGGCGCATGAACTGAAGACCCCCCTCACGCTGGTTGAGGGCTATACCGCCATGCTGCGTGAAATGATTGCCTCTCCTGTAGAACAACCCGAACTGGCCCGGTTCGACAGTTTACTGGCCGGGATGAATAAAGGCGTCCACCGCTTGCATGAAATCATTGACGACATGATTGACGTATCTCTGATAGACAATAATCTGCTCTCGCTGCAACTGCAACGGACGACTGTCTTGCACATCCTGACCGTGCTTGCCAATGACTTGTCTATCTCTCTGCAAGCCAGGAAGCAAAAACTGTACATCCGAAGATTCCCCGGCAGCCGCACATGGATCTACGCTGATAGTGAACGGCTATACCAGGCTTTTCGCAACCTCCTCACCAACGCCATCAAATTTACGCCCGACAAAGGCAAAATCACCGTCAGCGGCCGCACCCTGCCCGGCTTTATCGAAGTGACCATTGCCGATACCGGCATCGGCATTGCCCCCGAAAACCAGACGACCATCTTCGAGAAATTTGGGCAACTGGGGCAACCCAATCTGCATTCCAGCGGCAAGACCAAATTCAAAGGCGGAGGTCCCGGCCTGGGGCTGCCCATTGCGCGCGGCATCGTCGAGGCGCATGGCGGCACTATTTGGGCCGAATCGCCCGGTTACGACGAAAAACGCTGCCCTGGCTCCACCTTCCATATCTTGCTGCCCATTCGCAAGGACGCTGCCGATCCCAAACTGGAAAAACTTTTCCCGTCGGAATCCCCATCGCAACCCTCCCCAGCCGAAACAAAGGAAGAGAGAAGACTCCCCCCCACAAACCACGATGGCTCAAAAAACCCCTGAATCCACCGCTCCGCTTATAGAGCGCGCCTTTCTGGTAGGCGTAGAAATCTACCAGCAGCCCGGCCTGTTGAGCGTAGAAGACTCGCTGACCGAACTCAGCCTGCTCTGCCAAACTGCCGGCCTGGAAGTAATCGGCGAACTGACACAAAAACTCAGCCGCCCGCACGTCGAAACGTACATCGGCCCCGGCAAAGTGGAAGAACTGAAAGCGCTGGCCGAAGAGGCCCTTGCCCAAGTAGTTGTCTTTGACAATGAACTCTCGCCGCGTCACCAACGCGAATTAGAAAAAGCCCTGGGCAACAAAATTCGCATCCTTGACCGCACAGCCCTTATCCTCGACATCTTTGCCCAACACGCCCACACCAGCGAAGGCATGTTACAAGTAGAACTGGCGCAATACGAATACTACCTGCCCCGCCTCACTCGTCAATGGACGCACCTGGCGCGTCAGGCAGGCGGCGGAGGCGGGCGGGCTGGCTCTAGCGGCGGCGTAGGACTGCGCGGCCCCGGCGAAACCCAACTCGAAGTAGACCGCCGCCAAATCCGCGAGCGCATTGCCCATCTCAAACGCCAACTGGAAAAAGTGCGCGCTCATCGCGAGCGCTACCGCTCGCAGCGCAAACGCGCTCGCCTGCCCATCGTTGCCCTGGTAGGATACACCAACGCCGGCAAGTCCACCCTACTCAACCGCCTGGCGCGCGCCAAAGTATATGTTGCCAACCAACTATTTGCTACCCTCGACCCCACCACCCGGCGGGTAGAACTGCCCGGCGGCTACCAGGCGCTCTTCACCGACACCGTCGGCTTCATTCAAAAACTGCCCACGACACTGGTAGCAGCCTTCCGCGCCACGCTGGAGGAAATTGCCCAAGCCGACCTGTTGCTGCACCTGGTAGATATTTCTCATCCCAACGCCCTCAACCAATTCCAGGCCGTTCAACAAACCCTGGAGGAAATCGGCGCGGCCCACATCCCTGTCATCACCGTTCTGAACAAACTCGACCGTCTGCGTCACCCCGATCAAGCCCTGGAAACGCTGAGCCGCTACCCCAAAGCGGTAGCCATATCTGCCTTGAACGGAAGCGGCATTCCCGACCTGTTGAGCAGGGTACAAAAAGAATTGTACGAAACGTATACACCCATCGAAGTTTACCTGCCCTATCAGCAAGGCGCGCTCATATCACTCTTTCATGAGATGGGACAAGTGGAACGCATTGAACATGGACGCGGCGGCGTGAACATTCAAGGGCGTCTGCCCGGCCGCCTGCTCGCTCAATTCACGCCCTGGCTTGCTCCCGCCAAAGGAACCGCTCTAGCCGCCGAGGAGGTTCCCCTTCCCCCCGCAGAGGAGACGATATGATTTCCAAATTACTCGATTTTCTTTCGGAATATCTGGCACATCGCAAAGGGCTGCTGCCCTTGCTCGGAATCACCCTGATCATCTTCAACTACATCCTGCAATGGTTCATCTACCCGCACTGGATAGCCCAATCCAACCTGTTCCTGCACGTAGGGTTGGTCATCGCCATCTTCGGCCTGATGCTGGCCTGGGTTTTGTAATGCAGTAGGGCAAGTCTCCGACTTGCCATCCCTACAAAACCTGCCCCTGAAAACATTCTATGTTCCATCGCAACCGCCCCAAAAAGATTTTTAGCAAAAACCAAAGCCGGCGGCTGCCCATCAGCCTCATCTTGATTGGGTTGATTGCTTTATTATTCTTTTTGGTGCCTACCTACGCGCCAGAGGAAATCGTCCTGCCACCCACTTTCACTCCTTTGCCGACGCGCACTCTGCCGGCCACCCCTCCGCCTCCGCCCACCTACACCCCTGCCCCGCTGCCAACCGGCCTGCACGGCGGGCGCATCATATTTACCTGCACACGCGGCGACTATAATCACCTGTGCATGGTCAATCAGGATGGCAGCGGATTACTGCGCCTGACAGACCTGTTTGCCAACGATTACTACCCCGCTTTTTCTCCTCAGGGAGGCGCCATTGCTTTTGCCTCTAACCGCAGTTTGGGTACTTTCGACTTGTACTTCATGGTTCTCAGCGCCTCCTCCATCCTTCCGTTGACCGATGAAATTGGCAACGCCTTTTCTCCCGATTTTTCCCCCGACGGTGAACAGGTGGTATTCATCAACCGCGTGGAAACAGGCCAAACCTCACTGTACATCGTTGATCGCAGCGGCAAAAACCTGCGCCTGCTCTACGCAGGTCCCAAATACGCTGGCCCAACTTCCATTGTTGGCGCAGCCTGGTCGCCCGACGGCCAAACCATCGCCTTCGCCATGAGCACCACCCAACTGTTCGAATACGACATCTTTCTCATCAACGCAAACGACAATCAGCCGCCGCGCCAATTGCATACCGGCCTGCTGGGCATCACCGGCAGCCTGGATTGGTCGCCCGACGGCCAATCCCTGCTGGTTTCGGCCGGGCCGCCAGGGGATAAAGACATTTTCCTCCTGAACCTGGCCGCCAACACCATTCAACGTTTGACCTATGGAGGCAACAACAATTCCCCGGCCTTTTCATCCGACGGGAAATGGGTAGCCTACAACTCCCTGCGCAACGGCGGTCAAGCCGACATCTACATCATCCGCGCCGACGGCAGCGATGAACGCCAATTGACAGACGACCCCGAACCCGACTGGCAGCCTCAATGGGAACCATAGCCACGAAAAACCAGGCTTAAGGCAGGATAAGCGTTTACCAGGCTGGCTTGACGCGGCTTTTCAGGGCATGTTATCATGCTTTCATAGATACGGAGAATGAGATTACATGAAGCGTGAATTCCCAGAGGACTCACCCGCCACACCAGAGATACAAGAAGAATATACAAAGACATCTACCGCCAACCAGAAAAGTAAACTCTCTCGATGGGCAGAAGCCTTGCTTCAAATGGGATTGGGTGAATCCCTATTGCATATTGGATCGAGTATTTCATCCGTGTTGGTCATTACGCTCGTCGTCTGGCTGACGCAAACATTTTTCGCCTCCTCCCCCAAAAACAACGCTGCCGCAGCGCAAAATCTAACGCCAACGCCGGTGGCTGTCATTGAAGCAGTCGCTTTGGCCGAAAACAACGCCTATGAAGGCATTCCACGACTGACCCTACCGTTTACGGTCATCCCCTCCCGGCCGCGCCAGCAAATTGTCAAATATGTGGTCCAAGCGGGCGACACCGTGTTTGGCATTGCCGAAAAATACGGCCTGCAGCCCCAAACCATCTTATGGGGCAACTACGACGTCCTGTTAGACGACCCTCATGCGCTACAACCCGGGCAAGAGTTGAAGATTATGCCATCAGACGGCGTCTATTGGGAATGGGTAAAGGAAAATCAGGGTGGACTGATTGGCTTTGCAAAATTCTTTGGCGTCACTCCAGAAGACATTGTCAATGCCCCTGCCAACAATCTCGACCCGGCAACGATTGGCGACTATGCGCAACCCAACATTCCTGATGGCACTTGGCTGTTCGTGCCTGGCGGCAAAAGGGATTTCATCTCCTGGAGCGCGCCATTGGGCGTAACACGCGAAGACCCAGCCACTGCGCGCGTCTTGGGCGCTGGCGCCTGCGATCCTGTTACCGGAGGAGCAGTCGGCTATGGCGCTTTCGTCTGGCCAACAAACAAACATTACCTTTCAGGATATGATTATTCGCCCAAATCCAATCACTGGGGCATTGATATTGCCGGTTCTGAGGGCGAGGGCGTCTACGCTGTGGATGCTGGCGTAATCGTCTATTCTGGCTGGAACAATTACGGCTACGGCAACATGATTATCGTAGATCATGGAAACGGCTGGCAATCCCTGTATGCCCACCTGAGCGCCATCTACCGTTTCTGTGGCCAAAGCGTAGGGCAAGGCGAAGCGATTGGCGCCATCGGCAGCACGGGGCGTTCCTCTGGGCCGCATTTGCACTTCGAACTGATGACCCCCTCCTTCAAAGTCAACCCCTGGGATTTCCTGCCGGCCCCATAACGCCTGACGGCATCTCACCCCTCTTTCATAGCGCCACGCATTGCCTGATACCGCCCAAAGGTCGGCGCTGCGCTACCGTCATACGCAAACGCGCCCTATAAAAGCGCTGGTATGGAGTCAATCTAAAAACGGGAGAAACAGGAAATGAAAAAGACACTGACACGCATTGCACTGGCTCTGGCAGGTATCTTACTCATTGTACTAACCGGCATGTATGCTCTCGGGGAAACGCGTCTCAGAAAGGTATATATCGTCCCTGAAGAAACCGTTCCCTTGCCCAACGATCCGGCTGCTCTGGCTGAGGGAAAGCGCATCTTTCAATATCGCGGCTGCGAGGCCTGTCATGGCGAACAACTGCAAGGCAAGGTTTACCTGGACAATCCGGCTATCGGCCAAGTCATCACGCCCAACCTGACGACTGGCAAAGGCGGCATCGGAAACCAGCGCACCGACACCGACCTGGTGCGTTCCATCAGGCACGGCGTTCGTCCAGACGGCACCCCGCTTTTGTTTATGCCCTCGACCGAATTCTACTATCTGAGTGATGAAGACCTGGGCAAGGTGTTGGCTTATATCCGCAGTGTGCCGCCTATAGACAACGAAATGCCCCCCAGCAAACTCTCTTTCACAGGCAGAGTCGTCATGAATATTGCCAGGCAAATCACCTTCTTGCCGGCCGAATTGATTCCTCACAACGCTCCTCGCCCTGCCGCGCCGCCGCCAGGCGTTACGCCAGAATATGGAGAATACCTGGCGCTGTCATGTAAAGTTTGTCATGGCCTAACCCTTTCGGGTGGCAAAATTCCCGGCTTCCCCCCTGAGTGGCCGCCGGCGCCCAATCTCACCTCTGGCGAAGGCGGTCAACTGCCAGGCTGGGGAGAAGAGGGTTTCATCGAAATCATCAAGACCGGCAAGAAGCATGGCCGCTTCCTGAACCCAACCTATATGCCCTGGCAATCCTACCGCCACATGACGGATGATGAACTGCGCGCCGTGTATGTCTACCTGATGTCCTTGCCCCCCAAGGCGTATGGCAATCGTTAGACGCTCGACCACACGCGCCTAACACATTCAAAACAAATATTTATGATATTTATCTATAATATTGACAGTACAAAAGAGGACTGATATACTCTATTTATTACTTTATTGCAATAACGTGGAAGTCCACCCATGAAAAGCACGAAAGAGCGTATTCTTCATACTTTGCTCAAACATCCTGGCTCAACCATCACCAAACTGGCCGAGGCAGTAGGTATCAACCCTATTTCTGTCCGCCATCACCTGACCAACCTGCAAGTAGAAGGATTGGTGGAGGCCCAGGAAGAACGACACGGAGTGGGACGTCCGCGCTTGACCTATTCCCTGACAGAACACGGCATCGAGCGCTTCCCAACTCGCTACCTGCGCCTGACCTCACGCCTGCTAGACCAATTAAAATCCACCCTGCCTAAGCCGATGGTCAGCAAACTGTTCAGCGAAATGGCCGTTTCGCTGGCGGAGGAATACGCCGATCAGTTGCAGGGATTGAGCATCGAAGAGCGTTTGGACCTTATCCGCGACCTACTGGCCGAAGAAGGCTTCACAGTAGAATGGGAAAAAGGAGAAGGCGAGTATCGCATTCACGAAATTACCTGTCCCTATTTGCAAATTGGACAAAACCATCCTGAAGTCTGTACTGTTGACCAGACCCTGATCTCCAAAATGTTGGCGGTACCGGCCGAGAAAGTGCAATGTATTCTGAACGGCAACGCGCACTGCACCTACGTTGTGCAAACCATAAAAACAGAGAAGAATTCATCTAAACAGAGGCAGCCATGAGCGACAAAGAAAGCCACCAAATCCATTGGGCTATTCACGATACGCATCCTGAACTGGTCGAAAAGATGCGGGAAAAACTATCTGAGGTGGTAGATCCTGAAATTGGATTGAACATCATTCAGTTGGGATTAATCCGCGAGGTGGAAATCCAAAATGAAGTAGCACGCCTGAAAATGATTCTGACCACCCCTTTTTGTCCCTATGGCCCGGCGCTGGTGGAGATGACCCGCCAAAAAGCGGTCGAGGCTTTTGGCAAGCCCGTCACAGTAGAAATGGGCATGGAACCGTGGGACTTTTCGATGATGGAAGATCCATCGGTGCTGGATTGGGGAATGTACACCTAACGCCAAGCGCTAATGGGAGAATGCGTTAGATTTGGCAGCAGCCACCCCGCACACGAACGGCTGTTGCTTTTTATTCGCTTTTCTTCCAGTGCATTGCATGGGGCTGTTCTTCTTCCGAAAACCCGGAAAGAACAATGAGCGCATTGGTAACGGTATTGCCGGGATTACGCCAACGATGATTCAGGTGCGCGGCAAACAAGAGGCTGTCGCCCGTTCCTAAAAGATAAATTTGTCGCTCCACCAGGTATTCCAATTGACCGCGCAAACAGAAGACGAATTCGTGTCCGCTATGCGTCATGCTGCCCGGCCCACTGCTGACACCGCTTTCAAGGGTCAGCATGAATGGTTCAACATGACCCGCAAACTGCTCCCCGCCCAGTCCCTCCCATACGCCGCGTGCAAACGGCACACGCGGACGTTCCTCGGCGTGAGTGAAAATCACTTGCTGCCTGGGCGACTGCGAGCCAAAGAAAGCAGTGACCGGCACGCCTAAAGCATCTGCCAGTTTATACAAAGTGCTAACCGAAGGGGAAGTCTTGCCGCGCTCAATCATGCTCAACGCATTGGCAGAGAGTCCGCTGGTCGTAGCCAAAGAACGCATGGACATATTGCGTTCCTCGCGCAACTGACGCAAACGCGCGCCGACATCTACAGAATATGCCTCTTTGCCATATATATCCATCTTCTCCTCTTGTTTCTCCGCCAATATTCTCTCAATAAAGCGGACTTCATTCTGTAATATCATCATTATACCTTATGATACTGGCTTGCCTGTCAGCCAATAACGAATCTCCAACGGCAGCGGATAAAGAGGCAGCCAATCCGCGCGGTATCCCTTGCCGGCATAGGCGCGCATCAACATCTGTGCCCGCTTCAACGCCGCTCGCTCCCACCCCAACGGCAGGGACATGAGTTCTGCCACAGCAGGGTGAGGCGGATACTCACCTGTTAGCGCATTGTAAAAGCGAAAGCCCGCCTGCCAAGCGTCCAGTTCTCCATAGACCGACAAAGCCGTCAAAACACCCTGCTGCAAATGACGGGCTTCATGAACGATCAAACTCAACAAATAAGCATCTCTCAGGGAAGTTGCTCGCGTATAATGCCGGGAGTTCAAGTAAATGCGCCCAAACACCGTCCAGAAGGCGCCTATGTTGCTTCGCGCACGCCAAAAACCAATCCGCGTCCCTCGCGCACGCAAATACAACGCGGTCAGGCGCCCCTCTTCACCAGATGCGGAAAGGGTTTCGAGCAAAGCGTTCGTCCAGTCTGCTGAAGACATATCTGAGAGTCTCTGAAAGGTCATTCGAATACAATAACACCAGATACTTTGACACTTTTTCAATCTTCAAAAAGGGCAACATCCTCCTCAAGGCCCACCCTGAGTCCAACGAAGGGCCTGTGGGTTAGATAGGCTTTTGCAGGAAAAATTCAGGAGGACTTCCCCTCAAAGAACACAAAACCAGTATACACCGAAGAGGACATTTATGCGACAAATTGCCATCCTGGGTATCGGTCAAACCAAAGTAGACGAGCATTGGGACAAGTCTCTGCGCGATTTAGGCGGAGAAGCGGCCTTTGCAGCCCTACAAGACGCCGGCCTCGAAAAAGTGGATGCACTCTTTACCGGCAATATGCTCTCTCCCATGATAGACAAACAAAATCACTTGGGCGTCCTCCTTGCAGATTGGATTGGGTTGTGGGGATGCGAAGCGATCAAAATAGAAGCGGCTTGCGGTTCTGGAGCGGCTGCATTGCGCGCCGGTTTGACAGCCGTCGCTTCGGGGGAGGTCGAATCGGCCCTGGTAGTAGGCGTCGAAAAAATGACCGATATGGCCGGTCATGATGTCACCGCAGCCCTGGCCACCGCCGCTGACGGCGATTACGAGGTAGAGCAAGGCGTTTCCTTTGTGGGCATCAATGCCCTGGTGATGCGCCGCTACATGCACCAATACGGTTGGAAACATGCCGACTTTGCTCCTTTTTCGATCAATGCCCACGCCAATGCTCTGCACAACCCATTTGCGCGGCTGCATCAGGCAATTACGCTGGAGCAATTCGAAAAAGCCAGCATGGTAGCCACCCCCATCAACCTGCTGGACGCTTCGCCCATTGGAGACGGAGCCGCGGCGGCGGTCCTCGTCCCAGCCGAAAAAGTGACCTCCCTGCCGGGACGGCCTCGCATCGTTCTTGCCGCATCCGCGTCTGCTACCGATACCATAGCCGTTCACAGCCGAAAGGACCTCCTCTTTTTGCAAGCCGCCTACGTCTCTGCCCGCCGCGCCTATGATATGGCAGGCGTGACGCCCAACGAAATTGACTTGTTCGAATTACACGACGCTTTCTCGATCATGTCTGCGCTTTCGCTAGAGGCATGTGGCTTTGCAGAACGAGGGCAAGGGCCGCGTCTGGGATTACAAGGCGAAATTAGACCAGGAGGGCGACTGCCCATTTGTACACGCGGGGGGTTGAAGGCACGCGGCCATCCCGTAGGGGCAACCGGTATGTACCAGGTTGTAGAAGTTGTGCAACAGCTCCGTGGCGAGTGCGGACCAACCCAAGTAGAGGACGCCAAAATAGGCATGGCTCAAAACATCGGCGGCTCAGGGGCCACGATCATCACACACATCCTTAAAGCCGAGTAAACTGCATTTATCATTTACTTCTCAGAGAAATTGACTTTTGAATCCATCTTGTTATATACTAAGAATACCTTTGTCAACTATTCTGCCAACCGTCTCTGGCCGAATAGCCTTTCTTAAATTCGTTTTCAAAGGAGGAGAAAGCCATGAGCAACCGTCCCTGGCTCGCCCATTACGACAAGGGCGTCCCACACACAATTGACTATCCAAAAGTGCCATTATTTCACTTTTTGGAAGAGTCAGCGCGCAAATATCCCGACAAACCCTGCACCATCTTCAAAGGAGCAGTGATTTCGTACAAAGAAATGAACGAAATCACCGACCGCTTAGCAGGAGCACTGGCCGACATGGGGGTCAAAAAAGGCGACCGGGTAGGTATCTTCATGCCCAATACGCCTCAATTTGTCATGGCCTATTTTGCCATCCTCAAGGCTGGAGGCGTAGTTGTAGCCACCAACCCACTCTACACGCCAGCCGAAATCGAATATCAGGCCAACGATGCGGGCGTGGAAGTTATGTTCGTCATGACGAACTTCTACAAGACCATCAAAGCCGCCCAACCTAAAACCAAGATCAAGAAACTCATCGTCACCAATTTGAAAGAGGCCCTGCCGCCTGTATTGCGCCTATTATTCACCCTGGCCAAGGAGAAAAAAGGTGGATTCCGCATCGAAGGCGGACTGGGTGAAAACGAATATTGGATGCAAGACCTGATTGCAAAGTATGAACCCTCGGCCCGCCCCAAACTGGAAATTTCTCACGAAGATACGGCCTTATTCCAATATTCCGGCGGCACAACGGGCGTTTCGAAAGGCGCGGTCGCTTCGCACTTCAATGTTGTGGCCGACACATTGCAAATCAAGAGTTGGATGGTCAATCTCGAAGAAGGGAAAGAAACCGTTTTGATGGCCATACCGCTTTTCCATGTTTACGGCATGGTGGCGGGAATGCATTTTGGAATGGCTTCTGGCGCCAGCCTGGTTATGGTTCCAAATGCCCGCGACCTTAAAGATGTGCTAGAAAATATCAAGAAATATCGCCCCACCATCTTCCCAGGCGTGCCAACGCTCTACAATGCCCTCAACAATCACCCGGATGTCGTCGCCGGCAAATATGACCTCACCTCCATCAAAGCCTGTATTTCTGGCTCAGCGCCGCTATTGCGCGAGACCAAAGAACGCTTCGAGGCGCTCTCGGGCGGCAAAGTGTTCGAAGGCTTTGGCCTATCGGAGGCGCCCACCGCTACACACTGCAACCCCTTGCTAGGCGAAAACCGCACCGGCTCTATTGGCCTGCCGCTGCCCGACGTGGACTGCAAAATCATCAGCCTGGATGACGGCGAGACCGAACTGCCCGTCGGCGAAATTGGCGAATTGGTCATCAGCGGCCCGCAAGTCATGAAGGGCTACCATAACATGCCCACAGAAACCGCCAACACCCTGCGCAAACTGAAAGACGGCAAGACCTGGCTATTTACAGGCGACATTGCCCAGATGGATGAGGACGGCTATTTCTACATTGTGGACCGCAAGAAGGAATTAATCAAACCGGGCGGCTTCCAAGTCTGGCCGCGCGAAGTGGAAGAAGTGATCATCCAGCACCCCAAAGTGCTAGAATGCGGCGTGGCCGGCATCCCAGATGCATATCGCGGCGAGACGGTCAAGGCCTGGATTGTGCTCAAACCCGGCGAGACCGCGACCGAAGAGGAAATCAAAGCCTTCTGTAAAGAGAAACTGGCGCCCTACAAAGTGCCAACTCACTACGAATTCCGCAAGGAATTGCCCAAGACCACCGTAGGCAAGATTTTGCGGCGCGAGTTAGTGCGGCAGCACAAGGAAGCCAATCCATAGCCGGCATCCGAAAACGCCCAAGAGACCTTCTTTATGAAGGTCTCTTGGCTTCTTTAATAGATAGTTGGGAAACTGTAAGTTGAAATCTCAACGAGAAATGTTATGATTAATCTAAGGTGAAGATCTTGAAGGAATTCAAAGAAGAGTTCTTCAAAAACCTGTTAGAAAACTTGTACGATGGGGTCTATTTTGTTGACCGCGAGCGCAAGATTTCCTATTGGAACTCAGGCGCAGAACGCATCACGGGTTATTCAGCCAAACAAGTTGTGGGCCAACACTGCTACGACAATCTTTTACAACACATCACTGAAAACGGCAAACGCCTTTGCTTTGATGGCTGCCCTTTGCAAGCCACCATGCAAGATGGGAAACCTCGCGAGGCAGAAGTATTCTTGCGTCACGCTGAAGGGCATCGCGTGCCAGTGTTGATACGAACCTCGCCCATCTTCGATAAGCGCAACCGCGTGATTGGCGCTGTCGAAATTTTCAGCAACAATCAAACGCTCATGAAAATGAAACGGCGTCTCAGTCAACTCGAACAGACCGTCGTTTATGATGCGCTGACGATGATCGGCAACCGAAAACACATCGAACTAAAACTGAAAACTGCCTTTCAAGAATACCAGCAAAACCACATCCCTTTCGGCGTGCTTTTCATAGACATTGACCACTTCAAAGTATTCAATGATACGTACGGCCATCTTATCGGCGACAAAGTCTTGCGAGCCGTTGCCAATACACTGCGCCTCAACCTGCGCGAGACAGACACCTGCGGACGTTGGGGAGGCGAAGAATTCCTGGCAATCGTATTCAATGTAACCAGCGAGAATATTCTGCGCGACATCGCTGAAAAACTGCGCTTTTTAGTCGAACAAACCAGTGTTCAAGCGGGAAAACAAACGCCGCAAGTCACTATCTCCATTGGCGGGACATTCCCCCGCCCAGGCGATACCCTCGAAAGCCTGATAGATCGGGCAGATAAGTTGATGTATCAAAGCAAGACTGCCGGCCGCAACCGCGTAACCATTGGATGAACAATTTGTATTAACGCCGCACTCGAAGAACGCAATTGACGCATCTTTTTTCCTGTGGTATCATGCCGCCACAATTTCATAGCCCCAAACGGCACTCTTATCCAGAGAGGCGGAGGGACCGGCCCTGTGAAGCCTCAGCAACCTTTCGGTAGAAAAGGTGCTAATTCCGGCAGATCGCAGTTTCTGGAAGATGAGAGGGCAGCCTCGCATGACGAAAATTGCCCTTTCTGCGTTGAGCCTGAAGGGGCAATTTCATTTACCTGGAGAGATACAACCCATGAGTACTACCTTTATGACTTCCCCTAAACTGATGTTTACCTCCGAATCAGTGACGGAAGGCCACCCTGACAAAATGTGCGACCAGATTAGCGACGCCGTATTAGACGCCTGCCTGGCGCAAGACCCCTTCTCGCGTGTGGCGTGTGAAACGGCTACCAAAACCGGCTATATCATGTTGCTAGGCGAGATTACCACCAAGGCGGTTGTCAATTTTGACGAACTTGTCCGCAAAGTAGTGATAGAAATTGGCTATGACCGCGCCAAGAAAGGTTTCGATGGGAATACCTGCGGCGTTCTTTCGGCCATTGCCAGTCAAAGCCCGGATATTGATATGGGCGTAAGCAAATCGCTGGAAGCCAAAAGCGGCGAGGAATCCGAATTGGATTCAATCGGCGCTGGCGACCAGGGCATGATGTTTGGCTTTGCCTGCAACGAAACGCCTACGCTGATGCCCATGCCCATCTATTTAGCGCACAAACTGACCCGCCGCCTGGCAGAAGTGCGCAAGAACGGCACCCTCGAATGGCTGCGCCCGGATGGAAAAAGTCAAGTTACGGTTGAGTATTCTTATGGCAAACCGCGACGCATAGATACAGTATTGATTTCCACCCAACACGCGCCTGAAATTTCTCAAGAAGAAATCCGTCGAGCCGTCACCGAGCATGTTATCCTGCCATCCATGCCTGCCGAAATGGTGGATAAAGACATCAAAATCTATATCAACCCCACCGGACGCTTCGTCATTGGAGGGCCGCAAGGCGATGCAGGCGTGACTGGCCGCAAAATCATTGTAGATACCTATGGCGGTATGGGCAGGCATGGCGGCGGCGCTTTCTCTGGCAAAGACCCCACAAAAGTAGACCGCTCGGCTGCTTACGCTGCACGCTGGGCTGCCAAAAACGTAGTGGCTGCCGGCTTGGCCCAACGTTGTGAAATTCAGGTGGCTTACGCCATCGGCGTGGCGCACCCGCTCAGCGTCAACGTCGAAACATTTGGCACCGGTGAAATTGCGGATGAAAAAATTGCCGACTTGATTCTGCAACATTTTGACCTGCGCCCCGGCGCAATCATCCGCGACCTGGACCTGCGTCGCCCCATCTACCGGCAAACCGCTGCCTACGGTCACTTTGGCCGCGACGATATTCTGTTCCCCTGGGAACGCACCGACAAAGCCGACACGCTGAGAAAAGCGGCAGGATTATAAAAAAACAGCCTAAAAACTTGAACGAACGTCCCGAAGGTTCGGTTCTAAAGCCTTCGGGACGTTTCAACAATCGGATATAATAGGTGCGCTAAATGCAATACCATTTGATAAGGACTCCGAAGTCTCAAGACTTCGGGCGAAATCGAGAGATTTCGCACTCCAGAAACGCTATCTAAACAGCATTGGCGCTAAATGCAGAATTTTTTATTGGAAACAATATGAAACAATATACCAAGCAGGGATTGTGGTCCCTTTTCCTGATTTGCGCTTTTCCGCTTCACGTCTGGACCTTCATCCTGGCCTTCCGGGATTTTTCCTGGGTCACCGAGCGCACCAACGCCTGGGACGCCGTGGGGGTGATGTCGTATGGGCTGGTGTTTGCCTTCATCGAAAGCCTGGTCATTTTTCTGATTGCCGTCTTGCTCGGTTTTCTCATCGCAAAAACCTGGGATCCGGAGCGGCGGGTGACAGTGATGGGACACATGGCTCTGACGGCCAGTTTGTGGGCAGTGATTACTTCGTTGTTTTTCCTGATTCCAATCAGCCTTCCTTCATCTGTCATTGCTTTTCTGGTCAAGCAAGCGCATCCGCTTCGCGTCTTGTATGGCGTCAGCCTGGTTTTGGTGGGTTTGACCGTTTTTGTCCCCACAATGCTCATCCTACGTTCCCAAGCATTTTTCCGAGCCATACGGGGAGTCTTTGAGCGGCTTGCCACACTGACGACACTTTACTTATTTTTTGACGTAGTGGGGCTGATCATTGTCATTCTTCGTAACTTTTAGAGGTAACAAAAGACACAATGAAAAAACAACTCACGCGGCGCGACTTCCTGAAGTTGGCCGGACTGTTGCCCTTGAGCGTCGCTGCGCCAAAATTGACCGGCGTGTTAGACGCGCAACCCTTCCAAAATGTCATCGTAGTCGTTCTGGATGCTTTTTCTGCCCACGACATCTCCCTCTATGGATACCCGCGGGAAACCACGCCCAACCTGGCCCGGCTGGCAGAGCGAGCGGTGGTTTACCACAATCATTATGCCGGTGGAAACTTTACCACGCCGGGGACAGCCTCCCTGCTCTCGGGGATGCTGCCGTGGAAACATCGCCAATTTATTCATTACGGCACGGTAGATGAGAACTTTATCAGCCATAACCTCTTTGCGGCCTTTCCCCATCATTATCGTATTACATACTCCCACAACCCCCTGGCAAACAACTTGCTCAATCAATTAGCCGTGGGGGGCAACTTCGACAACTACATTCCCTCCAAAAATCTTTTCCTGACCACAGATGGCTTCATCCCCGACCTGTTTGCCAAAGATGAAGATATTGCTACCGTCAGTTGGGTGCGCACCATCAAACGGCAAGAGGAAGGTTATGCATACTCGCTATTCCTTTCACACGTCTACGAACCCTACCAAGAATTGAAAATTGCCAATCTGCGGCCCTATTATCCGCGCGGCATCCCCAGCGTCAAAAGCGACAACTATTTCTTGCTCGAATACGCTGTGGACTGGCTCGGCGGTCAACTCGGTAAAATACCGCAGCCCTTCCTGGCATATTTCCACTTCATGCCGCCGCACGCTCCTTACAAAACCCATCGTGATTTCTATCAACGCTTTGCAACAGATGGCTGGAAACCCGTCCCAAAACCCATGGACATCTTCTCGCGCGAAGAAGATTACAACTACGAAGAACTCAAGACAGCGCGCACGGCTTACGACGAATTCATCCTCTACGCCGATCGGGAATTCGGCCGCTTCTACGACAACCTGGAAAAGGCCGGCCTGTTGGAAAATACCTGGCTGGTGCTGACCTCGGATCATGGCGAAATGTTCGAGCGCGGCATTCAGGGGCATTTCACGCCTGTTCTCTACCAGCCGGTGATCCGCATACCGCTGATGATCTTCGAGCCGGGGCGCAAAACAAGGACCGATGTGTATGAGAATACCAGCGCTGTGGACGTTGTCCCCACCCTGGCGCATGTGACCGGTCAGGCGCCGACACCCTGGAGCGAAGGGATCGTCCTGCCGCCCTTTGCGCCGCAGCCTCCAGACCCGCAGCGGAATATCTACGTCCTCCAGGCGCGCACCAACCCGCAATATGCGCCGCTCACGACGGCGACGGTTGCGCTCGTCAAAGGCCAGTACAAACTCACTTATTTCTTTGGCTACCAGGAATTGAACGCCGAAGACCGCCTCGAGCTCTACGACGTTCAGAACGATGCCGAAGAAATGAACAACTTGTATTCCACCAAGCGGGAGACGGCTGCTGAATTGCTGAATGAACTGAAGGACAAACTGGCGGAAATGAACGCGCCTTACTTGTAAAGCACTCGGATTGATGAACCACCTCCCTCCATCCTCTCAAACCAACCGCGCTGCCCTGACCCGCTTTGCATGGCTTTCCATCGCGGCCTCCATTGCCATTATTGTCCTAAAGAGCGGCGCTTACCTGTTGACCGGTTCGGTCGGTTTCCTATCGGACGCCCTGGAATCGCTCATCAACCTGGTCGCCGCCGGGGTGGCGCTGTGGATGCTGACCATCGCCGCGCGCCCGCCCGACGAAAGCCACCTGTACGGACATGACAAGGCAGAGTTCTTTTCCAGCAGCGTCGAAGGTCTCCTCATCTTAGTTGCCGCCGGTGGCATCGCCTGGACCGCCATCCAGCGCCTGTTTCATCCCGTTCCTCTGGAAAAATTGGGCATCGGCCTGGGAATCTCATTCCTTGCAGCGCTGCTCAATTTCATTGTGGCGCGCACGCTGATTTCAGCCGGCAAAAAGCATCGTTCCATCACACTCGAAGCCGACGGCCAGCACCTGATGACAGATGTATGGACTTCTGCCGGTGTGATCTGCGGCGTGGGAGCGGTGGCGTTGACAGGCTGGCAGGCGCTCGATCCGTTGGTGGCGCTGGGGGTGGCCGCCAACATCATCTTCACCAGCGTCCACCTGCTGCGCCGTTCGGTAGCCGGCCTGATGGATGCTTCGCTTTCTCCACAAGACCAACAAAAGATCGAGAACGTGCTGGCGCAATACCGCGGACAAGGGGTCGAATTTCACGCCTTGCGCACCCGCCAGGGCGCCTCGCGCCGTTTCGTCTCACTGCATGTCCTGGTGCCAGGCGAGTGGACCGTCCACGACTCGCATCACATCGCCGAGGACATCGAGCGCGACATCCGCGCGGTCATCAGCGACGCAGTCGTCTTCACCCATCTGGAGCCGGTGGAAGACGAGATTTCGCTGCACGACATCCCGCTGGACAGGTGAGAGGCGCGTTACTGCGCCGTATTGCCTCCATCGGCCAGCAAGAGATGACCGGTGACGAAGGACGAATCGTCGCACGCCAGGAACAGGACGACGCGGGCGATCTCCTCCGGCTGGGCGAAGCGGCGCAGCGGAAGGTACGCAGCCGACTCAGCCAGGGCCTGCTCCCGCGTTACCGGGTTCGACGCTTCGAAATAGCCTTTTTCCTCCCACCTCTCCACGAAGGTATCGCCCGGGCAGACGGCGTTCACGCGGATGTTTTCGTGCGCATGGTCGAGCGCCATGCTTTTGGTCATTTGCGCCACCGCGCCCTTGCTGACGGCGTAAGGCAGCGCGTCTTTTGCGCCCACTACCGCCCAGTCGGAGGCGTTGTTGACGATCACCCCGCCCCCTTGCCGCCGCATGATGGGGATGACCAGGCGGCTCATGCGCCACACGGCGGTCACGTTGATGGCCAGCGTGGCTTGCCAATCTTCTTCGCTGACGGTTTCCGCCGTCCCTTGGGTGACAATGCCAGCGTTGTTGAACAAGACGTCAATGCGCCCAAATTCGGCCAGGGTACGCTCGACGACGCGGGAGCAGGCCTCGGGGTCGGTATGATCCGCCTGGAAAAAGCGGCAGATGCCTCCCAAAGCCGAGATAGCGGAGGCCACTTGCTCGCCGCGATCCCGCCTGCGTCCCGTAAAAACAACTTTAGCGCCTTCCTGCGCAAACAAGATGGCGGTTGCCTTGCCAATACCGGAGGTAGCGCCGGTGATGAGGGCGACGCGATTGTCCAATTTTCCCATGCAGTTCTCCTGAGAATTCAAAGCGTAAACATGATGATGGCCGAAAGCGCCAGCACAATGCCGATAGCCTGGATGCGCGAGATGCGCTCATGAAGGAACACCCAGGCCAGCAGAACGGTTGCGCCGGGGTAAAGCGCGCCCAGCACGGCGGCCACGTCCAGGCGGCCAATGCGGGCGGACAGGGCGTAGAAGGCGTTGCCCAGCGTATCCAGCAGGCTGCTGAGGAGAACCGGGACGAGGCTCTCGCGTTTGGGAATCCAGTCCTGGCGGGTGAGCAGGGCATAGCCCAGCATGGCGCTGGTAGACACGATGCGCACGGCAATCAGCGGCCAGATCAAGGTGGTCTGGCTGGCGCGTTCGATGAAGATGAAAAACGCCCCGAAGGCGATGCCCGCGATGGCAGGTTGACGTAAGTCATCGAAGCGGATGACCAGTCCCTCGCCGCCCGAGACCAGCCAGACGGCCACCAGCGCCAGCGCAAAGCCGATCAGCGTCCAAGGCGCGGGCAGGCCCTCTGTCAGCAGGCCGACCATGACGGGCAGGGCAGCAGCCATCAGCGCCGAGACCGGCGCGGCGACGCTCATGCGTCCTTCTGCCAGGGCGCGATAAAGCAATAGCAAGCCGACGGCGCCCGCCAACCCAGATGCGCCGCCCCACAGCCAGTCATGCAGCGGGGGAAGGGGTTCGCCGAGGAGGGGAACCAAGATGAGGAGCAGAAGCAGGCTGAGGCTGTGCGCGACCGCGATCACGCCATAGGGGTTGCTGCGCTTGACGGCCAGCCCGCCGTTGAAGTCGCCTGCGCCCCAGGCGAGCGCGGAGAGCAGGCCAAGGAGGATGGGAGTAGTAAGCATCAGAGGGTCAGGAAAACGATGGCAGCCAGCGCCAGCAGGATGCCGATGGCTTGCGAGCGCACCACGCGCTCCCGAAGGAGAAGAGCAGCCAACAACACGGTGCCGGCAGGGTACAAGGAGCTCAACACGGCGGCCACGTCCATCCGTCCGCTTCGAGCGGCAAGCAAATACATGGCATTGCCGCCGGCGTCCAGCAGGCTATTCAGGATAATGTAAGGCCAGGCGCCGCCGACCACTCGCCAGGTATCCCGGCGTAGGGCAATGTACAGCAGCATAATCCACATCCCGCCGCTGCGAGAGGCCAGCATCGGCCAGAACAGGGCAGTTTGCGCCGCCTGATGCATCAAGATGAAATATGTGCCAAAACCGATGCCCGCCAACAGAGGCAAGCGCAACTCGCGGATGTGAAAAAGGATACGGTTGTTGTTCCCTTCTTCGCGCGAAATCAACCAGATGGCCGCCAGCGACAGCCCAAAGCCGAAAAAAGTCAACCAGCCTGGGAAGCCTTGAATCAGCATTCCCGCCAAAGCGGGAATGGAGGCGGCCATCAACGCCGAGACGGGCGTAGCGATGCTCATTTTGCCCATCGCGAGCGCATGGTAAAGCATCAACAAGCCGGTCGTGCCAATGGCGCCGGCCGCTCCGGCCAGAACGAGCGCCTCCCAAGCCGGACGCTCTTCTTTTGTAGCGATGACCGCGCTGATGATGAAAACCAGTCCAACCATCTCGCCATATAAGACGGTTCGATACGCACCCGTGCGACGAGAAGCCAGCCCGCCGGTGAAATCAGCAGCGCCCCAGCCGACCGCAGCAAAGAGACCGTAGATGATGGGGAGCAAGATAGTTTCCCTTAGTGGATTTTGTCCGAGACTTTCTTCCCATCCAGGGTGTACATGTCATAATCCACAGCCTGCAATTTCACGCCAAAAAGCCGGCTGAGATTTTTATTGGCGATCTCGATGACCTCATCGAGTTTTTCACGGCTCTCCACTTCGCCACGCATCATGCGCTCCTTTGCGCCATTATCGCGCTGGATGAAATGCACCCACTCGATAACGCCATCCTTGCGCTTTTTAGCAAGCAGTTTATAGACGCCTACTTGCGGGATGTGGGCCGTAACCCATCCGCCCACGATTTCCTCGCCTTCCTCTACGTTCATCACAGCCGTTCGAGAGAATGATGATGTCATAAGACCCTTCCTGCCGCTCTGGCTCGTTCGAGAACTTTTTGGGCGTTCTTGTGCAATGGCATGTCAATCATCTTGCCATCCAGGGCAAACGCGCCTTTGCCCTCTTCTTGACTGGCCTCGAAGCCCGCGACGATGCGTTTGGCCTGCGCGATGGCTTGCTCATCGGGTGTGAAGGCCGCCTGCACCGGCTCGACCTGCGCCGGGTGGATGACCTGTTTGCCGCTATAGCCGAGCCGCGCCCCAAACTCCGCCTCGGCGCGGACGAGGTCGAGATTCTTGAAGTCAATGGTGACGATGTCAATGGCCTGCAAGCCGTAGGCGGCACAAGCAATCACCACTGCCTGGCGTGCATACAACAACTCAATTGCCTCCGCAGTGCGCGTAGCGCCAATAGAGGCGGCAAAATCTTCGCCGCCAAAGATGATGGCATCCAGCCGGGGATGGGAGGCGATCTCTTTCAGGTTCAGGATTCCCCTGGCGGTTTCCACGCCCACCAACATGCGGATCGAGCCGGGCTGCCAGCCATATTCCGCCTCCGCCGCTGCAATCAGCGCGCTGCCCCATTCGATTTGTTCGTACGATTCGACCTTGGGGATCACGATCCCATCCGGGCGATAGGGCAGGACCGCCTGGATGTCATCCCTTTCCAATCCCGAACCGACTGCATTGATGCGCGCCAGTTTCTCGCTTTTGCCGAAGTCCAATTCCTGCAAAGCCCTGGCAATCGTGGCGCGGGCCTCGGCTTTCTGCCCCAGGGCCACGCCGTCTTCCATGTCCATACAGATGCAGTCCACCCCCAGGGTGAGGGCCTTGGTGATTTTCTTCCAGTCATCGCCGGGCATGTAGAGAAGAGCGCGTCGAGAGTGCATGAATTACTCGTCCTCCATTTTGAAATGGTACAAAATCTGAGTATAGCACGAAATCTTGCCATTCCTCCTTTGTTCATGCGTAAAGGATGTGCGATGAAGGTAAATTTCGGGTATGGAATTTCCTGGTTCTAACGGAATTTGCGGTCGCACCGTAAACCATTCACGAATTGGGCCACGAATGCCCGAATCGAGGTCTTGTCATTCGTGTATTCGTGAAAAGAGGGGATTTATTTCACGGGAACAGTGGGGGCAATGTGCCTGAATAGATACCAAAAATCGCGTAAAATATCCTCCTATTCTTTTCCCTGTAATATTGGTATACCAAAATGCCCAACCAACTCATTCATGAAACCTCCCCCTATCTGCTCCAGCACGCCCACAACCCCGTTAATTGGTACCCTTGGGGCGAGCGAGCGCTCGAAAAGGCCAAACAAGAAGACAAACCCATCTTCCTGAGCATTGGGTATGCCGCCTGTCACTGGTGTCACGTCATGGCGCATGAATCATTCGAAGATGAGGCCACAGCCGCCTTCTTGAACGAACATTTCGTCAGCATCAAAGTTGACCGCGAGGAACGCCCCGACCTGGACAGCCTGTACATGAACGCCACAGTAGCCCTGACCGGCTCTGGCGGTTGGCCGATGTCGGTCTTTCTCACCCCTGATTTGCAGCCGTTTTACGCCGGCACCTACTTCCCGCCGGCACGCCGCTACAACCTGCCGTCTTTCCGCGAAGTGCTGCAAGCGCTGGCAACGATATGGCAAAGCGAACGCGAAAAGGCGCTTCACTCGGCTGGGCAAGTCGTTGCCCACATCCAACAGCAAACCGCCTTGAGCCGCTACCAACTTGCGCTCAGCCCTCAGCACCTCGACCAGGCCGTCGAAAGCCTGCGCCAGGCCTACGACTGGGGCTATGGCGGCTGGGGAAGCGCGCCCAAGTTTCCTCAACCGATGAGTGTCGAATTCCTGTTGCGTCGTCATTGCGCGGGCAACCCCCAAGCCCTCCAGCCGGCCGTCCACGCCTTGCACAGCATGGCGCGCGGCGGCATGTATGACGTGGTCGGCGGCGGTTTTGCGCGTTACTCCACCGACAACTTCTGGCGCGTGCCGCACTTCGAGAAAATGCTCTACGACAACGCTCAACTGGCGCGCGCTTACCTGCACGCCTGGCAAATTACCGGCCAAGCGGCCTTCTACCAGGTGCTGACCGAAACGCTCACCTTCATAGCCCGTGAGATGACCCACCCAGACGGCGGTTTCTATTCTTCCATAGACGCCGATTCAGAAGGAGTGGAAGGGAAATTCTACGTGTGGACGAAGGAAGAGATCAGGAGCCATTTATTGGACAAAAGCGAATTGTTTGAAGCGGCTTATGGAATAACCGAACAAGGCAATTGGGAGGGAAAAACCGTACTCCAGCGCGCCCTGGACGATTCCACCCTGGCAGCCCGCTTCGGGTTCGACCCGCAAACTGTTCCCGTTAAATTAGCCGAGTGCCATTCCGTGCTGCTTGCCGCCCGCAGCAGGCGGCCTCGTCCGGCCACCGACGACAAAATCCTAACCGCCTGGAACGGCCTGATGCTGGCGACGCTGGCCGAAGCAGCACGGGTAATCGTGCCAGCGCATTCTCTACTTCAAGAAACATATTATGAAATGGCTACGCGCAACGCGGAATTCCTGCTCTCGGCGCTACGCCCACAAGGCCAGTTGCGGCGCTCCTGGAGAGATGGAAAAACCACTCAACAGGTCTTCCTGGAAGATTACGCCGCTCTGATTCTCGGCTTGTTCGAACTCTACCAAACCGATTTCCAGGAACGCTGGTACAGCGCCGCCTTAGAACTGACTGAGGAAATGATTACACGCTTCAGCGACCCGCGAGGCGGCTTCTTTGATACCCCCGCCGATGGAGAGAGGCTGTTTCTGCGCCCCAAAGACTTACAAGACAACGCCACGCCCTGCGGCGGCTCGCTGGCCTGCGAGGCCCTGCTCAAACTGACCGCCCTCAGCGGGAATGGCCGCTACCACGACCTGGCAGAGCAATCCCTCAGGGAGGTAGCCGAGGCGGCGTTGCGCTACCCCACGGCCTTTGGGCGCTGGCTCTCGGCGGCAGATTTCGCCCTGGGAAACGGGAAGCAGGCCGCGGTCCTGGGAGAAGCGGAGGGGAAAGATTTCCAGGCGCTGATCCGCTTCTTGCGCGCGGAATATCGCCCCAACCTGGTAGTAGCCGCGTCCGCGTTTCCCCCCTCCGCTGCCGCCCCCGCTTTATTGAGAGACAGACCGCCTCTGCCGGGCAAGGCCACAGTCTATTTGTGCGAGCAATTCATTTGCCGCCAGCCCGTCACGGAAGTCGAACAACTTGCCCTTTTACTTTGATTTGGAGGTGTAATGATTTTCTCGACAGAAGATTTGCTTAAACTTGGCCTGGCCATCCTGGTGGGCGGGCTAATCGGTTTCGAGCGCGAATATCGCGACAAAGCCGCCGGCTTTCGCACCAATATGCTCATTGAACTGCCATAACAAACACCCCCTCCAAATGGAGGGGGGTGCCTTCGATAATGGGGACGATTGAAGCGTCATCACAACAGGGCAACACAGCAAATCAACGAGCAACTCCTGGCGCGCCCATTGACCCTTATTTTTGGGCTGTGTCGTCTTGGGGTTTCTCGGTCTTCTCCTCTTGACTGCCAACCCCCTCCTTGAAGGAGCGAATGCCTTTGCCTAGTTCACCGGCAATCTTGGCAATACGTCCCGGTCCAAAGAGAAGCAAGACAACAACCAGAATAATGAGCAATTCGGGCAAACCCGGTTTCCAAGCCATAACTTTCTCCTTTTGTAAGTTTAGAAATATCGTACCACAATCACGCAAAATTGACTATATCTTAGGAAAGGCGACCCCAGATGAGGCCTTCGATAAAGCGCGCCACTCGCCGCCAGAATGAGCGTAAGCGCGCCCAAATGCGATAGCGCGAGGGATAGACTTTCTTTTCAGTCGGCAGGGGGCCGCTCCATTCTGCTGTTAGGGCGCCCCAGGTCAGGCCGGCGCCAAAGCCGACGAAGACGATCTTGTCACCAGGCTTCAACCTGCCATCTTGTACCGCTTCCACAGTGGCGATGGGGATAGAGGCCGTGGAGGTGTTACCGTAACGCTCCAGGTTGACAATAAATCGCTCCATCGGCAATTTCAAGCCGCGCGCCGCCGCTTCGATGATACGAATGTTAGCCTGATGCGGAATAATCCATCTGGCTTCTTCTAGTCTCCAACCGGCGCCTGCGATTGCCTCACGAGTAGCCTGCGCCATGACGCGCGTAGCAAAACGAAAAACCTCTTTACCGTCCATTTCGATGTAGTGTTGACCGGCCTGCACGGTTGCCTGGGTAGCGGGGTGCTTGCTGCCGCCGCCCTGCAAAATCAGCAAGTTACCCCCCGAACCGTCGGCGCGCAACACCGCCGATTGAATCCCTCCTGGCATTTGGCTGGCCTGCAAGACGAACGCGCCGGCGCCGTCGCCAAACAGGATACACGTATTGCGGTCTTGCCAATTGACGAAGCGCGAGAGCGTCTCCGAGCCAATCACCAGCGCATTCTTGATTGCCCCACTGCGGATGGACTGAGCCGCCATGTGAAGCGCATATATAAAGCCAGTGCAAGCCGCCAGCAAATCAAACGCCCCAGCGCGGGCAGCGCCGATTTGATCTTGCACTAGGCAAGCAGTCGCCGGGAAGATATGCTCCGGCGTGGAGGTGGAGCAAATAATCAGGTCAAGGTCGGTGGGTTTCAGGTTAGCCACATGCAGGGCCGCAAGCGCGGCCTCAGCCGCCAGGCTGGCAGTAGATTGGTTTTCGCGCGCAATGTGCCGCTGGCGAATGCCGGTGCGTTCGCGAATCCATTCATCATTGGTGTCCACCATCTTGGACAAATCAGCATTGGTCAGGACTGGCTCCGGAACAGCCATGCCCCAACCGGTAATATGTGCGTATGGCATGGTTTTTCAATCCTGATATTTACTTAGAATGAGCGTGGCATTGTGGCCGCCAAATCCAAATGAGTTGGACATGATATTTTCGGGGCTGGCCTTACGCGCTCGATTGGGGACATAATCCAGGTCGCAGTCTGGGTCAGGGGTTTCGTAGTTAATTGTGGGCGGCAACAGGTTTTCTTGCAATACTTTGACGCATATCACTGCCTCCACCGCTCCAGAAGCGCCCAGAAGATGGCCGGTCATGGATTTTGTCGAGGAGATGGGAATCTGGTATGCTTGCTCTCCGAACACTTGCTTGATGGCAGCGGTTTCACTTTTATCGTTCAAAGGGGTGGATGTACCATGTGCATTGATGTAGCCAATCTGTGTGGTTTGTAAACCAGCCTCTTCAAGGGCATACCGCATCGAAAGCGCGGCGCCGGCGCCGTTCTCATCGGGCGCCGATATATGATAGGCATCATCCGACGTACCATAGCCCGTAAATTCACACAAAATGTTTGCACCGCGCGCTTGCGCATGTTCTAGCCTTTCCAAAATCAGAACGCCGGCGCCTTCGCCCATCAGGAAACCGTCGCGGTCTTTGTCGAAGGGGCGCGAGGCGCGCGCAGGTTCATCATTGCGGGTAGAAAGCGCGCCCATCACGTTCAAACCGCCCATAGCAGCCGCAACAATGGCCGCCTCAGAAGCGCCGGCAATCATCACATCGGCTGCGCCCCGTCGAATGATTTCTGCCGCCTCTCCAATAGCATTTGTGCCAGAAGCGCAGGCAGTCGCCAGCGACATGTTCGGACCGCGCGCGCCAATCCGAATGGCAATCGTAGCGGCGGCGCTATCGGCAATCATCATCGGAATCAAAAAAGGACTGACACGCTCTGGCCCGCGCTCACGTAGAACTTCGACCTGCTCCAACAGCGTACAAATGCCGCCAATTCCAGAGCCAATCAGGACGCCGACACGATCGCGGTTGCTTTCCTGGACGATCAAACTGGACTGGGCTAACGCCTCGAGAGCAGCGGCCAACGCATATTGGGTAAACAGGTCCATTTTACGGGCCTCACGGGCGCCAAACAAAGCAGCGCCATCGAAGCCTTTGACCTCGGCGGCAAATTTTGTTTTGTGACGGCTGGTATCGAACCTGGTGATATAAGCCGCGCCAGACTTGCCCGCCACAAGCGCCTGCCAGGTCTCTCCGACCGAATTTCCTAGCGGGCTGACACAGCCCAAACCCGTTACCACTACGCGCGTTCGCATCGTTCGACCTCCTTGTATATTGAAAGCCCGTTGTCAAGAGCGCTCAGACAGGCAACAGGGCTTTTCAAAGAATGACTCCACTGCAAAAAGGTATTTGCGCCGCAGAGCGCGCAGAGAACGCTGAGATTGTTTACCGATTCCGCAAAGAAAAGGCGCTCTTGATGCGGGTTTTGCAAATTTTCAACCCTGCGCGCTCCGCGCTCTCGGCGGTTAATGGTTTTTGCAGTACAGTCAACCATTCTTCATCACGGGCAGGCAGTTATCAATAACAACAATTGACTGGTTGTTATAACACGGTCAAAAAGGATGGGATGCGCAAGCAAGCATCGTAAAACGGATGCCATGCACTGACGCCCAGCAGTACAACTGCTGGGTTCACCACAGCGAGACATGCAAGTCAGCATTACAAATAGTCAAAATGGCTACGCGAAAGACGAAAGAATTGTCCCGCCCCCTACTACTTCTTCTCCAACATAAAACACCGCCGATTGCCCGGCTGTGATGTCGCGTTGGGGCGCATCGAACCGCACCTCTGCTTGCCGACCGTTATCGAGCGGCCTGACTTCAGCCGCAGCCGGCTGAGCCGTATAGCGAATCTTGACTTTGGCGCGAAAAATGCCCGCAGGAGCCAAACCAGAAATCCAGTTCACATCACCGGCAAGCAGGCCCCCAGCGCCCAACTCATGTATTTCTCCCACAACAAGCGTATTGGTAGAGGCGTCTTTGCTCAAAACATACAACGGCACAGGGGAACGCAGCTCCAATCCCTTACGTTGACCAATGGTATAGTTTGCCAAGCCGCTGTGACGGCCCAGCAATTCGCCTTTCCGATTCACAATATCGCCTGGCAGAGTGGCCTCAGGCGCATGGCGCCGAAGAAAAGCGCGATAATCCTCCCCCGCGAGGAAACACAAATCCTGACTGTCAGGGCGCTTGTAGACCGGCAAGCCCATTGCTTCTGCCTTTTGGCGCACCTCTGACTTCCAATATTCCCCTAAAGGAAAAAGCGCTCGCCGTAATTTTTCCTGCGTCAACATGTGCAACACGTAAGATTGATCCTTGCCCTCGTCTACGGCGCTCAACAATTTCACCCGCCCTGATTCGTCTGACACTACCCTGGCATAATGCCCGGTTGCCAGAAAATCCGCCCCCATCGCCAGCGCACGTTCCAGCAGGAACGTCCAGCGAATTTGACGGTTACACAACAGGCAGGGATTAGGCGTCAAACCGGCGGTATAACCATCCAAAAAATACTGCACCACCGTCTGCCGAAACGTCTCCCTGGCATCTACGACATAGAAGGGAATATCCAACTTGGCAGCCACGCGGCGCGCCATAGCCATCGAATCAGGCGTACAGCAGCGGTTTAAGTCCTCTTTGCCGGGCTCCGACCACAGGCGCAGCATCATCCCTGTTACGTCGTAACCTTGCTCCACCAGCAAGGCTGTCGCAACAGAAGAATCTACACCGCCAGACATGGCAACGACGACTTTGGTCATAGGGGAATCATTTCAGCCGGCGCGCTTTCTCGACAAGGGAGGGGAGGATTTCGAGAAAAGCGTCTATTTGATCGGGCGTAGAGTCCTTGCCAAGCGTTACCCGCAGGGAGCCAAGCGCCCAATCGCGGGAAAGCCCCAGCGCCGTAAGCACTTCGCTCGGCTCAGGATTGCCGGTCTTGCAAGCAGAACCAGACGAACAGGCGAACCCGGCTGCATCCAACAATTGCAAGAGCAAGTTACCATCTACATCCTTGAAGACAAACGAAGCATGATTGGGAAGCCGTTGTTCTGGATGACCGGTCAGTCGAGCGTTGGGAATTTCTTCCAATACCCGCCCAATGATATGATCGCGCAGTGGCTGTAGATGCTGAATGCGCGCCTGGCGCTCATTCCCTGCCAGATGCAGCGCCTCGGCAAAACCGACAATGTACGGCACATTCGAGGTGCCGGCCCGCAAGCCAAACTCCTGCCCGCCGCCGGTGAGATGGGGCAGCAAAGGCGTCCCCTTACGAACATACAAAGCGCCCACGCCTTTTGGCCCATAAAACTTATGTCCGCCCAAAGAGATCAAATCGGCGTCTAAATCGTTTACATCCAGCGGCAAATAGGCTGCGCCCTGCACCGCGTCTGTGTGAAAAAGCGCTCCCCGCCGATGACAAATGTCTGCAATTTCGCGCACCGGATTGAGCGTGCCAATCTCATTGTTTGCCAGCATGACCGAAACCAGCGCCGTCTGCTCTCCAATCGCTTCTTCGACCGTCTCCGGCCTGACCATGCCATACGCGTCCACCTCCAGCCAGGTCAACTGGAAGCCATAATGCGCGGCCAATTGTTCGGCTGTCTTGCTGACAGCGTGATGCTCGGCGCGCGAGGTCAGAATCTGTCTGCGGCCTGTCTGCTCGAAAACAGCCTGCGCCGCGCCACGCAAAGCCAAATTATCCGACTCAGAACCGCAGGAGGTAAAAATAACTTCGTCGGGACGGCAACGCAGACAGGCGGCTACGCTTTCGCGGGCCGCCTCCACAGCCGCCTCGGCGCGCTGTCCATAACGGTGAACAGACGAGGGGTTGCCGAAAGAAACGGCAAAGAAGGGCAGCATCGCTTCCAAAACGCGGGCATCCACCGGCGTGGTAGCGGCGTAATCCAAGTAAACATTGTCCATACCTTGCCATTATAACCGAGCAAGAAAGATCCCTGGTAACTATTCAGGCATCGCTGACCTGGAAAGTACCCAGAATGGGTATTGCCTGTTGCTGGCCTGGATTGCCAAATCCAGGCCTAACTGGACAAAATTACGTTGTAAACCGTTGGATTTGGCAATCCAACGGAGCAATAGGGCAATTTTCAAGTCTTCTCCGACAGGCTGTTAGGGCCTGCTGAATAGTTACGATCCCTGACAAAAGGGGTGTTGAATACCCAAAACAAGATGAATACAATGAAAGTTGCCAATGAGTTGCCTTTAACCCTAACTTGGAGAAAAGACCATGAAACATCAAACCATCCAATCTGTGTTTGTAGGAGCAATAGCCTTGACCCTCGTCCTGGCCTGCAACTTTAATGGGGCTGTACCGGCCACCGAGCAAGTGGCGACTGACATGCCGACTACGGCGCCCAAAACGACGCCGGCCTCGCCTCCTACGGCTACAGCCACCGCCATCGAGCATAAAGACATTCCCGTCAATCTGCCATCGGAGCGCCGAAACCAGGCTGGCGATCACGATTCCTCCCCCACAGCCGCCCAAAAACGCGCTCCTGGCGGCGACCGCTTCACCTTTGGCCGCTACGAGCGCCCCTTCAACGCCAACACAATGGACAAATATTATCCTTATCTGGATATCGTGGACACTGCTTTCTACGAAGATGAAAACTGGATTTACGCCGTTATCACGTTGAAAGGCACAGACGACAACGGCCAACTGACAGGCAGGTATGCCTTCGAAATAGACAGCGACCTGGACGGGCGCGGCGAATGGCTAGTGCTGGTCTCCCAGCCGGCCTCCAAAGAATGGAGCGTCGCAGGGGTGCAAGCATGGTTCGACGCCAATCAGGATGTCGGCGGCTCGCTTGCCGTCAACGCAGATAAAAACGGCAACGGCAACGGTTATGAAACTTTGCTGGTTGAAAACGGTCAAGGCAGCGACCCCGATTTGGCCTGGGCGCGTCTCTCGCCTGATAGCGCCGTAATGGTGGAAATGGCCGTCAAACGCTCCCTGCTGGGTAGCGATAATTCGTACATGATCGGCGCTTGGGCCGGCAATGAGACTCTCGACCCGGCTCAATTCGACTTCAACGACCACATGACTCATGAACAGGCCGGCGCAGCGTTGATTGAGTTAGAAAACTTCTATCCCATCAAGGGCCTGGCTGAACTGGACAACGCCTGTCGTATTGCAGTTGGCTTTACCCCCAACGGTAATGAACCTGGCTCCTGCCTGACATTCCAACCCAAAGGCCAGCCAGAAGTCTGCACCGGCCAAACCGTCTGTTTCTATTTTGGCAACCAACAGGTATGCTATTGCGTTCCGTAAAACAGTGAAAAAGGCTAGACAATAGCCTCAGCGCGCCGCAGGACATCTTGCTCGTAAGCGCGCATCAGACTCCCCGTCACCTGCCCGACCGACCCGCAGCCGATTCTGACCTCGTCCACCTGCGTCACCGGAACGATGCCGCGCGAACTGCTACAAATGAAGGCTTCTTGAATGGCAGGGACTTCGCCTATCCGTAAAGCGCGGTAGCGGACAGGCAGTCTCAAGTCCTGGCGCGCGAGGCGCAAAATTTGTGCGCGGGTAACGCCGCGCAATATCCCCCTGCCCACCGTACCCAGCGCTCCATCCCAGACATAAAAGAAATTGCTGGTTATGCCTTCCAGGATGCGATCACCTTTTGTAAGCAGGCCTTCAAAGATAGATCGTTCGGCCAAAATAGCGCGTTCGGCCTGGCTTTCAGCAATGAAAGCGGTCGTCTTGAGCGTTGGCGTTTTACGATTTTTGTTATACATAATGGCTACGCGCACGCCGCGCTGGTACACCTCTGCCGGCAGCAACGTCAGCGGCTGAATTGCCAGGAAAACTCGTCCGCCTGTCTCATCTAACGCAATGCGTACACGCGCTTCCTGCGGGCGATAGTCTTTCAACAGGTCGTTCATGGCCTGCCGCAATGCGCCCTCGCTACAAGCAGGTCGCAGCCCTCGTTCTTGGGCTGGCGCATACAAGCGTGCCAGATGCGCCCGCAACCCCACCACACACCGCCCTTCGTTATATGTGCGGAAGGTACTGTAAAAGCCATCTGGTAACTGGCGCGTAACGGCATCCAAACTAGACATGTCGGGCAAATGCAATTCATTTGCCTGGTCAGAAACGAGTTCCCAAACGCGGATAGTCTGATCAGCCATGCCACAATTATAAGCCCCATAAGTGCACCTTTGATCATGCTGGCAATCCAACACTCTCCTCACAATGCACGAAGCGTAACTATCTTGACAATGTCAGATTAAGTAACTGATGTTACGCAGCCTTGAGGACTTGGAGTTCGTCATAGGCCACGCGAATAGC